>JAIXRW010000067.1 GCA_027484985.1 Rhodobacter sp.
CCGGGCGGGTCTTCGGTGCCGATGCTGAACGCAAGCCAGTGCGAGGATGCGATCATGGATTTCGACTGGCTGCGCGAGCAGCGGTCGGGTCTGGGCACGGCGGCGGTGATCGTGATGGACCAGTCCACCGATGTGATCAAGGCGATCTGGCGGCTGTCGAAGTTCTACAAGCATGAAAGCTGCGGCCAGTGCACGCCCTGCCGTGAAGGCACGGGCTGGATGATGCGGGTGATGGACCGTCTGGTGCGGGGCGAGGCGGAGGTCGAGGAAATCGACATGCTGCTGAGCGTCACAAAGCAGGTGGAAGGCCACACGATCTGCGCGCTGGGCGATGCGGCGGCATGGCCGATCCAAGGGTTGATCCGCCAGTTCAGGGACGAGATCGAGGACCGCATCAAGGCCAAGAAAACAGGCCGCATTTCGGCGGTGGCGGCGGAATGATGCGGGGGGCGGCCATGGTTCTGGCGGCGGCACTTGCCGCGCCGGTGCAGGCGGCGGACAAGCCGCCCTTGCAGGACGATCCGCATATCCGCGAGTCGCTGGTGGCGGGGCGGGTGGCCGATGTGCTGCGTAACGAATGCGGCAGCTTGCATGCGCGGATGCTTCTGGTGCTGTCCAAGCTGGATGACCTGAAGGATTACGCCGTGGCCCAAGGCTATACCGAGGCCGAGGTGAAGGCCTTTCTGAAAAGCAAGGCCCAGAAGGACGCCATGAAGGCGATGGCGGCGGATTATCTGGCGAAGGCCGGTGCCGTGCCGGGCGACGAGGATAGCTATTGCCGTGTGGGCAAGGACGAAATCGCCAAGGGCACCCTTGCGGGCAGCCTTTTGTGGTCGTGGTAGGGGGCGCTATGTGCTACGCGAGCCAAGACCCGAAACATGCGATGCGCGATATCGAAGCGCGCGTGAAACACCTGTCCTTTGCACAGGACGAGACGAAACTGGCCGCTCCTGCGGCGTTCGGGGGGCTGGTGGCCCGCCTGCGCGATGCGGTGACGGGGTGGCTGCGGAAGGACCGGGCTCATGTCTAACCTGAAAAAGATCAACATCGACGGCGTCGAGGTCGAGGTGGATGGCGCGATGACCATCATCCAGGCGGCCGAGGTTGCGGGGATCGAGATTCCGCGCTTTTGCTATCATGAGCGGCTGACGATTGCGGGCAATTGCCGGATGTGTCTGGTCGAGGTGGTGGGTGGCCCGCCGAAGCCTGCGGCAAGCTGCGCGATGCAGGTGCGCGACCTGCGCCCCGGCCCGAATGGCGAGGCGCCGGTGGTCAAGACCAAGTCGCCCATGGTCAAAAAGGCCCGCGAGGGCGTGATGGAATTCCTGCTGATCAACCATCCCTTGGATTGCCCGATCTGCGATCAGGGTGGCGAGTGCGACTTGCAGGATCAGGCCATGGCTTATGGCGTCGATTTCAGCCGCTACCGCGAGCCGAAGCGGGCGTCTGACGATCTGGACCTTGGGCCGCTGGTTGCGACCAAGATGACGCGCTGCATTTCCTGCACGCGCTGTGTGCGCTTTACCACGGAAGTGGCGGGCATTACCCAGATGGGCCAGACGGGCCGGGGCGAGGATAGCGAGATCACGTCCTATCTGGGCATGACGCTGGACAGCAATTTGCAGGGCAACATCATCGACCTGTGCCCGGTTGGGGCGCTGACGTCGAAACCCTATGCCTTTACCGCGCGGCCTTGGGAACTGACCAAGACCGAAAGCATCGACGTGATGGATGCGCTGGGATCGAACATCCGCATCGACGCCAAGGGGCGCGAGGTGATGCGGATTTTGCCGCGCAACCATGACGGCGTGAACGAGGAATGGATTTCCGACAAGACCCGCTTCGTCTGGGACGGTCTGCGCCGCCAGCGGCTGGACACGCCCTATATCCGTGAAAACGGGCGGTTGCGGAAAGCGGGCTGGGGCGAGGCGCTGGTCGCCGTGGCCGCCGCGATGAAGGGGAAGAAGGTTGCGGGGCTGGTGGGCGATCTCGTGCCCGTGGAGGCGGCCTACAGCTTGAAGGTGCTGGTTGAAGGGCTGGGCGGCAAGGTGGAATCCCGTGTGGATGGCGCCAAGCTGCCTGCGGGGAACCGGTCGGCCTATGTCGGGACGGCGGCGATCGAGGATATCGACGGGGCAAAGGGCATCTGGATCGTCGGTTCGAACCCGCGTCTGGAAGCGCCCGTGCTGAATGCGCGTATCCGCAAGGCGTGGCAGTTGGGCGCGCAGGTTTCGGTGATCGGCGTGGGTGCTGACCTGACCTATGATTACAAGCATCTGGGCACGGACCGTGCGGCGCTGGTCAAGGCGGTGGACGGGGCCGAGGCTTTCGCCAAGCCCGCCGTGGTGATTGTGGGGCAGGGCGCGCTGAACGAGGCGGATGGCGAGGCGGTTCTGGGCCAAGCCATGGCGCTGGCCGAAAAGCTGGGTGCCAAGCTGCTGGTGCTGCACACCGCGGCAGCGCGTGTGGGTGCGCTGGATGTGGGTGCTGTGACGACGGGCGGGCTTTCTGCAGCACTCGACGGGGCCGAGGTGGTTTACAACCTTGGCGCGGACGAGGTGGACATCGCCGCCGGTGCCTTTGTGATCTATCAGGGCAGCCATGGCGACCGTGGCGCGCATCGGGCGGATATCATCCTGCCGGGGGCGGCTTATACGGAAGAAAACGGGCTGTTCGTGAACACCGAAGGGCGCCCGCAACTGGCGCTGCGGGCCGGGTTTGCTCCGGGCGAGGCGAAAGAGAACTGGGCGATCCTGCGGGCGCTGTCTGCGGAACTGGGCGCGACCTTGCCGTGGGATTCGCTGGCGGCCTTGCGTCAGGCGCTGGTCGCGGCACATCCGCATCTGGGGCGCATCGACACGGTGGCCGAAAATGTGTGGCAGCCCTTGGCGGTGAAGGCCCCCGCCAAGGCCGATTTCCGCAATGCGGTGCGCGACTTTTATCTGACGAACCCGATTGCGCGGGCATCCGTGCTGATGGGGGAATTGTCGTCCATGGCGGCGGGTCGGGCCAAGCTGGCCGTGGCGGCGGAATAAGGGGCGATGCGGATGGCAACGGCTTTGGCAGCAGGGTGGATGGCCGCGACAGCGGGCCTGTCGGCCTGCGCGCCCGCGCCCGTGGCCGAGGACGCGGCCTTTGCGCCGACCTACAAAGGGATCGAGACGATCCTGCTGGACGGCGATCTGGTGAATTTCCGCGTGGCCATGACGGGCGCGCGGGCGGAAGGGGATGTTGACGCCTATGCCCGTTGTGCGGCGGCGCAATATGCCCTGATCCGGGGCTTCGGTTTTGCCCGCCATGTGCGGACGACCGTGGCCCAGACGGGCGAGATGTGGCGCGGGGATGCGGTTTACACCATATCCGCCGCCTTGCCCCGCGGGCTGAAAACGATCGACGCCGAAGTGACGGTGCGCGATTGCGGCGCGCAGGGAATACCGACGGTTTAGGGAACAGGCAGATGGACTTCTTTTCGACTACCTTGGGGATGGCGGTGCTGGTGGCGGCACAGTGCCTGCTTGTCGTCGGCTTCGTGATGATCTCGATGCTGTTCCTTGTCTATGGCGACCGCAAGATCTGGGCTGCGGTGCAGATGCGGCGCGGACCGAACGTGGTGGGGCCTTGGGGCCTGTTGCAGACGGTGGCGGACGCGCTGAAATATGTTCTGAAAGAGATTGTCATTCCGGCGGGGGCAGACCGTCCGGTCTATTTCCTGGCGCCCATGCTTTCTTTCGTGCTGGCGATGATGGCCTGGGCGGTGATCCCGTTCGATCATGGCTGGGTGCTGGCCAATATCAACGTGGCGATCCTGTTCGTATTTGCCATGTCCAGCTTGGAAGTTTACGGCGTGATCATGGGGGGCTGGGCGTCAAACTCGAAATACCCGTTCCTCGGATCGCTGCGGTCTGCGGCGCAGATGATTTCCTATGAGGTGTCGCTGGGCCTGATCATCATCGGTATCATCATCTCGACCGGTTCGATGAATTTCGGCGCGATTGTCGAGGCGCAGAAGGGCGACTGGGGCCTGTTCAACTGGTACTGGCTGCCGCACCTGCCGATGGTGGCGCTGTTCTTCATCTCGGCGCTTGCCGAAACCAACCGCCCGCCGTTCGACCTGCCGGAAGCGGAATCGGAACTGGTGGCGGGGTTCATGGTGGAGTATTCGTCCACGCCGTTCCTGCTGTTCATGGCGGGGGAATATATCGCCATCTACCTGATGTGCGCGCTGATGAGCCTGTTGTTCTTTGGCGGCTGGCTGTCGCCCTTCCCCTTCCTGCCCGATGGCTGGTGGTGGATGATCATCAAGATGGGCTTCTTCTTCTTCCTGTTCGCGATGGTGAAGGCTATCGTGCCGCGCTACCGCTATGACCAGTTGATGCGGATCGGCTGGAAGGTGTTCCTGCCGCTGTCGCTGGGCTGGGTCGTGGTTGTGGCGTTCCTTGCGAAATTCGAAGTGCTTGGCGGCTTCTGGGCCCGCTGGGCGATGGGGGGCTGAGGATGGCCGAGAATATCGACAACCTTGTCCCCGAACAGTTGCGCCTGATCCGCGAGGATCTGGGCGGCCTGAAAGCGGACCTTGCCGATGCGCGGAGCGGGATCGCAGATGTGCGGAGCGACCTTCTGGGGCAGCAGACCATGCTGTTCGGACTGGCGACCGTGATCGGGCAGATCGACAAGCGTGTCGGGCATTTGGAACAGAAGATCGGAGCGTGACCTTGGCAAACATCGACTGGAACCGCGCCACGAAGTATTTCTTCTTGCAGGACTTTTTCAAAGGGTTCGCGCTGGGGATGAAGTATTTCTTCGCGCCCAAGACCACGCTGAACTATCCGCATGAAAAGGGGCCGCTTTCGCCCCGCTTCCGGGGTGAACATGCGTTGCGGCGTTACCCGAACGGGGAAGAGCGTTGCATCGCCTGCAAGCTGTGCGAGGCCGTCTGCCCCGCGCAGGCGATCACCATCGATGCCGAACCGCGGGATGATGGCAGCCGCCGGACCACGCGCTATGACATCGACATGACGAAGTGCATCTATTGCGGCTTCTGTCAGGAAGCCTGCCCGGTGGATGCCATCGTGGAAGGCCCCAATTTCGAGTTTTCGACCGAGACGCGCGAAGAGCTTTACTACAACAAGGACAAGCTGCTGGAAAACGGCGCCCGCTGGGAAGCCGAGATTGCGCGCAATCTTGAACTCGATGCGCCTTATCGGTGATACGCGCATGACCGATGCCTTCACCAAGATGATGAGCCAGATGATGGAGCAGGGCCAAGAAATGGTCCGCGCCTTCAACCCTGCGCTCGAGACGATGCAGGTGAAGGGCTTCGACAAGATGTTTCCCACCATGTCGAAGGACATGATGGAAATGTGGTTCGGCAAGACCTTCAACCGCGAAGGGCTGGATGCCAAGACGCGGCTTCTGGTGACCATCGCCGCGCTGACGGTGCTGGGCGCGCAGGCCGAGCCGCAACTGAAGATGACGGTGCGCCATGCGCTTGAGGCGGGCGCCACCGAACGCGAGATTGCCGAAGTGATCTGGCAGATGAGCATGTTCGGCGGGCTTCCCGCCATGCAGAAGGCGCTTGAGACCGCGCAAGCCGTCTTTGCCGAAGTGAAGGAGAAAGACGCATGAGCGTTGCAGATTACGCCTTTTACGCATTCGCCGCGGTGACGGTGACGGCGGGGCTTTTGGTCACGGTCAGCCGCAACCCCGTGCATTCGGTGCTGTGGCTGATCTTGGCCTTCCTGTCGGCATCGGGGCTGTTCGTGCTGCTGGGGGCCGAGTTCGTGGCGATGCTCTTGATCATCGTCTATGTCGGCGCGGTCGCCGTTCTGTTCCTGTTCGTCGTCATGATGCTCGATATCGACTTTGCCGAGTTGAAGGGCGAGATGGCGAAATACATGCCGCTTGGCCTGCTGATCGGGGTGGTGATCCTGATGCAGATCGCGCTGGGGATCGGGGCCTGGGTGCAGGCCGACGGGGCGATGGGTCTGCGCGCGGCGGTGGCGCCCGACATGGCGCAGGTGGAGAACACCAAGGCGCTGGGGATGCTGGTCTATGACCGCTACGGGTTCCTGTTCCAGCTTTCGGGGCTGATCCTGCTGGTGGCGATGATCGGGGCGATCCTGCTGACGCTGCGGCACCGCAAGGATGTGAAGCGCCAGAACGTGCTGCACCAGATGTGGCGCGATCCGGCCGTTGCGATGGAGTTGAAGGATGTCAAACCGGGGCAGGGGCTGTAAGCCCCGCCCGATGGCATGACGAGGGAATGGCGATGACAGGGCAGTGGCTAATCACGGGGGAAAGGACGGCGCTGGTTGCGGCGTTCATCGCCTTTGCCGCGCTGCTTTCGCTTTCGGGCTGTGTGTCGGACGAACAGGCGGTCGATCTGGGGCTGGCCACCAAATGCGATGCCAGCGGCACGGTCGAACAGTTGGGCGACCCCGAAAGCCGCTTTGTCACCGAAGCGCGGCGCGAACTGTGCCGCGGACCTAAGCGCGATGCCTATACCGAGCAGACCCTGCTGCTGTCAGACTGCCAGACCGGCACGCAATACGCCATCGGGATGCTGCGCCAAAGCGGCGATCCGGCCAAGCGTGGCCCCGATTTCGATGTGATCGACGCCGTGACGCGCGAAAAGCTGCGGCTCAAGGTCGGTCTGACCGATGTATCGACGGTGACGGCCGATTTGCAGGCCGCCGGGATTACCGTCAAGGCGCTGCCCGGTGAGGGTGCGGCGCAATGTGCGAAACTTGCCGCGACTGCGGCCAACTGATGCGGGCCGCAAAGGCCCTGAGGGAACGGATGATGGTTGGACTTGAACATTACCTGACAGTGGCGGCGGCCCTGTTCGTGATCGGGATCTTCGGGATATTCCTGAACCGCAAGAACGTGATCGTCATCCTGATGTCGATCGAACTGATCCTGCTGGCGGTGAATATCAACTTCGTCGCCTTTTCCAGCTATCTGGGCGATCTGGTCGGGCAGGTGTTCACCCTGTTCATCCTGACGGTCGCCGCCGCCGAGGCCGCCATCGGCCTTGCCATCCTTGTCGTGTTCTTCCGCAACCGCGGAACGATCGACGTGGAAGATGTCAACGTGATGAAAGGCTGACCGCGATGGAAAAGATCATCCTTTTCGCGCCCCTGATCGGCGCGCTGGTCTGCGGCTTTGGCTGGCGCATCATCGGGGAACGCACGGGGCAGGTGCTGACCACGGGGCTGGTGATGCTGGCGGCGGTCTTGTCGTGGATCGTGTTTCTGGGCCATGACGGTGTGACCGAACATATTTCGCTGATGCGCTGGATCGAAAGCGGGTCGCTGGCGACCGAATGGGCGATCCGGGTGGACCGGATGACCGCGATCATGCTGGTGGTGGTCAATTCGGTTTCGGCTTTGGTGCACCTGTATTCCTTTGGCTACATGGCGCATGACGACAACTGGTCAGAGAACGAGCCCTATCGCGCGCGGTTCTTTGCCTATCTGTCGTTCTTTACCTTTGCCATGCTGATGCTGGTGACATCCGACAACCTTGTGCAGATGTTCTTTGGCTGGGAAGGGGTGGGGGTCGCGTCCTACCTGCTGATCGGGTTCTACTACAAAAAGCCGAGTGCCAATGCCGCCGCGATCAAGGCGTTCGTGGTCAACCGCGTGGGCGATTTCGGCTTTGCGCTTGGCATCTTCGGGCTGTTCTTCCTGACGGATTCGGTGAATTTCGATGTGATCTTCGCCAAGGCGCCCGAACTGGCGCAAACGAACCTGACCTTTCTGTGGGGCGAGTGGAATGCCGCGAACCTGATCGGGGTCTTGCTGTTCATCGGGGCGATGGGCAAATCGGCGCAGCTGATCCTGCACACATGGCTGCCTGACGCGATGGAGGGGCCGACGCCTGTTTCGGCGCTGATCCATGCGGCCACCATGGTGACGGCGGGGGTGTTCCTTGTCTGCCGCATGTCGCCGCTTTACGAATTTGCGCCCGATGCCAAGACCATGATCGTGGTGCTGGGGGCGACGACGGCGTTCTTTGCGGCGACCGTCGGTCTTGTGCAGAATGACATCAAGCGGGTGATCGCCTATTCGACCTGTTCGCAGCTTGGCTACATGTTCGTGGCGGCGGGGGTTGGTGTCTATTCGGTCGCCATGTTCCACCTGTTCACCCATGCCTTCTTTAAGGCGATGCTGTTTCTTGGGGCGGGGTCGGTGATCCATGCCACGCATCACGAACAGGACATGCGGAATTACGGTGGCCTGCGGAAGAAGATTCCGCTGACCTTTGCCGCGATGATGATCGGCACGCTGGCGATTACCGGCGTGGGGATTCCGCTCACGCATATCGGTTTCGCGGGCTTCCTGTCGAAGGACGCGGTGATCGAAAGCGCGTGGGTGGGGTCGTCTTATGCCTATGTGCTGCTGGTGGCGGCGGCGGCGATGACGAGTTTCTATTCGTGGCGGCTGATGTTCCTGACCTTTTACGGGGAAAGCCGTGCGGGCGGGCATGGGCATGACCACGACCACGGGCATGACGCTCACGGGCATGACCACGGGCATGGGCATCACGAGCCGCATGAAAGCCCGTTGGTGATGCTGGTGCCGCTGGGGGTGCTGGCGGTTGGCGCGGTGTTCGCGGGGATGGTGTGGTATAACAGCTTCTTCGGGGACGAGGCCAAGATGCGCGCGTGGTTCGGGATGCTTCCCGCGGCCGAACATCAGGTCGAGGCTGCGACGACCGAAGCCACCACCGAAACGGCGGCGCCCGAGGGCGACCATGCCGCCGCCGGTGCGGGCTGGACGCAGGGCGCCATCTTCATGGGCCCCGAAAACGAGGTGATCCACCATGCCCACGAGGCGCCGACACTTGTGAAAGTGTCGCCCTTCATCGCCATGGTGCTGGGCTTTGCGCTGGCCTTCCAGATGTATATCCGCCGCCCCGACCTGCCCGCGAAACTGGCGGCGAACCAGCGGCCGCTGTACCTGTTCCTGCTGAACAAGTGGTATTTCGACGAGATCTACGACTTCCTGTTCGTGCGGTCGGCCAAGGCGCTGGGGCGGTTCCTGTGGAAGCGCGGCGATGGCGATGTGATCGACGGGTCGATCAACGGGGTCGCGCTGGGGATCGTGCCGTTCTTTACCCGTCTCGCGGGTCGGGCCCAGTCGGGCTATCTGTTCCACTATGCCTTTGCCATGGTTCTGGGCATTGCCGCCTTGATTACCTGGATGACGCTCTGGGGGGGCGCGAACTGATATGGATAACCTCCTGTCGATCATCACTTTCATTCCGGCCGTGGCTGCGGCCATCCTTGCGCTGTTCCTGCGCGGGGATGATGCGGCGGCGCAGCGCAATGCCAAATGGCTGGCGCTGCTGGCCACAAGCGCGACCTTCCTTGTGTCGATCTTTGTGCTGACGGGGTTTGACCCGGCCAATACCGGCTTTCAGTTCGTGGAAGAGCATGACTGGATTCTGGGGCTGAAATACAAGATGGGCGTCGATGGCATTTCGGTGCTGTTCGTGATGCTGACCACCTTCCTGATGCCGATCACGATTGCCGCCTGCTGGGGCGTCGAGACGCGGGTGAAGGAATACATGATCGCCTTCCTGATGCTGGAAACGCTGATGCTGGGCGTGTTCTGTGCGCTGGATATGGTGCTGTTCTACCTGTTCTTCGAGGCAGGGCTGATCCCGATGTTCCTGATCATCGGCATCTGGGGTGGCAAGGAACGCATCTATGCGGCGTTCAAGTTCTTCCTTTATACCTTCCTTGGCTCGGTCCTGATGCTGGTTGCGATGATCGCCATGTATCTGGATGCGGGGACGACCGATATTCCGCAACTTCTGGCGCATAACTTCGCGTCCGATGACATGGTGCTGCTGGGCTTCCATATCGTAGGGGGCTTGCAGACGCTGCTGTTCCTTGCCTTCTTCGCGTCGTTTGCTGTGAAGATGCCGATGTGGCCGGTGCATACTTGGCTGCCCGATGCCCACGTGCAGGCCCCGACGGCGGGGTCGGTGGTGCTGGCCGCCATTCTGCTGAAGATGGGGGGCTATGGCTTCCTGCGGTTCAGCCTGCCGATGTTCCCGATTGCATCGGACCTGCTGGCGCCGCTGGTGTTCTGGATGTCGGCCATTGCCATTGTTTACACGTCGCTTGTCGCACTCGCGCAGTCGGACATGAAGAAGCTGATCGCCTATTCGTCGGTGGCCCATATGGGTTACGTGACAATGGGGATTTTCGCGGCCAACCAGCAGGGGATCGACGGCGCGATCTTCCAGATGCTGAGCCACGGCTTCATTTCAGGCGCGCTGTTCCTGTGCGTGGGGGTGATCTATGACCGCATGCACACGCGCGAGATCGATGCCTATGGCGGCTTGGTGAACCGGATGCCCGCCTATGCGCTGGTCTTTATGTTCTTTACCATGGCCAATGTGGGCCTGCCGGGGACAAGCGGGTTTATCGGGGAATTCCTGACGCTGATGGGGATTTTCCAGGTCAACACATGGGTTGCGGCTTTTGCGACCACGGGGGTGATCCTGTCGGCGGCCTATGCGCTGTGGCTGTATCGCCGCGTGGTGATGGGCGAGCTGGTGAAAGAAGGGTTGCGGTCGATCACCGACATGACCCGCCGCGAAAAGGCGATCTTTGCGCCGCTGATCGCCATGACCCTGCTGTTGGGCGTCTATCCGAGCCTTGTCACCGATATCATCGGGCCGAGTGTCGGGGCGCTGGTTTCCGAACATCAAGCCGCGCTGCCGCCTTCGGGCGATACGCAACTGGCACAGAACTGAGGGCGAGAGATGACTTCCGCAGATTTTTCGACCGTCCTGCCGGAACTGGTGCTGGCGATCTTTGCGCTGGGGGCGCTGATGTTCGGCGTTTACACCGGCAAGGACCGCGTGGCGCCGCTGATCAACTGGGCCACGGCGGGGGTGTTCCTTGCGCTGGCGCTGTGGATCGGACTAGGGGGCGAGGGCGCGCGCACGGCCTTTGACGGGCTGTTCGTGGATGATCCGTTCGCGCGCTTTGCCAAGGTGACGATGCTGGTATCAGCCTCGGCTGTGCTGATCATCGGGCATGATTACATGATCCGCCGTGATATGCTGCGGTTCGAATATCCGGTGCTGATGGTGCTTTCGGTCATCGGCATGATGGTGATGGTGTCGGCGGGCGATTTGATGAGCCTTTACATGGGGCTCGAACTGCAATCGCTGGCGCTTTATGTGCTGGCCTCGGTGCGGCGTGACAGCGTGAAATCGACGGAAGCGGGGTTGAAGTATTTCGTGCTGGGCGCGCTGTCTTCGGGCCTGCTGCTGTATGGCGCTTCGCTGGTTTACGGCTTTGCGGGCACGACCGATTTCGCGGGTATCCTGTCAACGCTGAACAACGGGGCACCGCTGGGGCTGCTGTTCGGGTTGGTGTTCATGCTGGCGGGTCTGGCCTTCAAGGTTTCGGCAGCACCCTTCCACATGTGGACGCCGGATGTGTACGAAGGCTCGCCCACGCCGGTGACGGCGTTTTTCGCGACCGCGCCCAAGGTGGCGGCGATCTGCCTGCTGGCGCGTCTGGTGCATGATGCCTTTGGCGGTATTCCGGCCGACTGGACGCAGGTGCTGGCGGCGCTGTCGATCGCGTCGATGTTCCTTGGCGCGGTGGCGGCGATTGGCCAGCGCGATATCAAGCGGCTGATGGCCTATTCGTCGATTGCCCATATGGGCTTCGCGCTGATGGGTCTGGCTGCGGGCACGGCCGAGGGTGTGACGGCGATGCTGGTCTATATGGCGATCTATGTCACCATGAACGTGGGCACCTTTGCCTTCATCCTGTCGATGGAGCGGGATGGCCAGCCGGTGACGGATATTGCCAGCCTGAACCTGTTTTCCAAGACCGAGCCCTTGAAGGCGCTGGCCCTGCTGGTGCTGATGTTCAGCCTTGCCGGTGTGCCGCCGATGGTGGGCTTTTTCGGCAAGTTCTATGTGCTGAAAGCGGCGGTCGATGCCGATATGGCATGGCTTGCGCTGTCGGGGGCGGTGGCTTCGGTGATCGGGGCCTTCTATTACTTGCGGATCGTGTTCTTCATGTATTTCGGCAAGGAAGGCGATGCCTTGCAAAGCCGCATGGCGCCCGCGCAATGGGCGGTGATGGTGGCGGTGGCGGTGATCATGGTGGCGGGGATCGTCAACCTGTTCGGCATCCAGCCGATGGCGGCCATCGCGGCAGAAGCCCTTGTCCGCTAGGGCCGATTGGCCGGCGGGTGTGGGCAGGGTGATCCTGCCCAGCATCGACAGCACCAATGCGGAAGCGCAACGGCTGGCCCCCCATATGGCGGGGCCGGTCTGGATTCTGGCGGGCGAGCAGACGGCGGGGCGCGGGCGGCGGGCAAGGCCGTGGTCAAGCCCGAAGGGGAATTTCTACGGCACGCTGCTGATGCAGCCCAGGGGCGGGCCTGCCGAGGTGGCGCTGCGGTCCTTTGCCGCCGCGCTGGCCCTGCGCGAGGCGTTCGTGGCGGTGACGGCAATGCCCGAGGCCTTTGCGCTGAAATGGCCCAATGATGTGCTGCTGAATGGCGGCAAGGTGGCGGGGATCCTGCTGGAAGGCTTAAGCGCGGGGCAGGGGGTTGGCCATTTGGCCATCGGGATCGGGGTCAACCTGATCGCGGCCCCCACTGTGGCAGCGGTCGAGGCAGGCGCGGTGACGCCGGTTTCGCTTTTGTCGGAAACCGACCTGCGGGTGGCGCCCGAGGCGTTTCTGGACGCGCTGGCACCGGCCTTTGCGCGGTGGGAAATGGTTCTGGCCGAACAGGGCTTTGCACCGCTGCGGGCCGAATGGCTGCGCCATGCCGCGCGGCTGGGCGAGGTGATCCGCGCCCGCACCGGCAGCACGGAACGCCATGGCGTGTTCGAAACCATCGACGCGACCGGCGCCTTGATCCTGCGGCAGGGGCAGGACAGGGTGGCCATTCCGGCGGCGGATGTGTTTTTCTGAAAGGGGCGGCGGATGCTTCTGGCCATTGACTGCGGCAATACCAACACCGTCTTTTCCATCTGGAACGGGACGCGGTTCATCGCGACATGGCGCATCGCCACCGACCATACGCGCACGGCGGATGAATACCATGTCTGGTTGTCATCGCTGATGATGCTGACCCGGACCGAGGCGAAGGTGACGGCGGCGATCATCTCGTCCACCGTGCCGCGGGTGGTGTTCAACCTGCGCGTCCTGTGCAACCGCTATTTCGATTGCCGCCCCTTGGTGGTGGGCAAGCCCGAATGCCGCCTGCCCGTGCCGCCACGGGTGGATCAGGGCACGACCGTGGGGCCTGACCGGCTGGTCAATACGGTGGCAGCACACGACCGGCACGGCGGCGACCTGATCGTGGTCGATTTCGGCACGGCGACGACCTTTGACGTGGTCGATACCGACGGGGCCTATATCGGCGGCGTCATCGCGCCGGGGGTGAACCTGAGCCTTGAGGCGCTGCATATGGCCGCCGCCGCCCTGCCGCATGTCGATGTGTCAAAGCCCGCCCGCGCCATCGGCACGAATACGGTGGCCTGTATGCAATCGGGCGTATATTGGGGCTATATCGGGCTGGTCGAAGGCATCGTGCGCGAAGTGCGGCGCGAACGCGACCGTCCCATGAAAGTTATCGCGACAGGGGGCCTTGCCTCTCTGTTCGCGCAGGATACTGCGCTATTTGACAGCGTCGAGGACGACCTGACCATGCATGGTCTGGTGTTGATCGACCGCTACAACAAGGAACTGGAAACGGCATGAGTGCGAACCGGCTGATCTATCTCCCCCTCGGCGGCGCCGGGGAGATCGGCATGAATTGTTATGTTTACGGCTATGGACCGGCAGGGAAGGAACGCTTCATCCTTGTCGATCTGGGCGTTACCTTCCCCGATATGGACAGCTCGCCCGGGGTTGACCTGATCCTGCCCGATATCTCGTGGCTGGAGGCGCGGCGCGACCGGCTTGAGGCGATCTTCATCACCCACGCGCATGAGGACCATATCGGCGCCCTGGGCCATCTGTGGCCCAAGCTGAACGTGCCGGTCTATGCGCGGCGCTTTACCGCGACGCTGGGCAAGCTGAAGCTGGAAGAGCACGGGCATTCGCCCGCCGCGATCCATATCGTTGGCGCACGGCCCGAAACGGTGGAAGCGGGGCCGTTCCGCGTGCAATTCGTGCCAGTCAGCCATTCGATCCCCGAAAGTGCAGCGCTGGTGATCGATACGCCGGCGGGGCGGGTGGTGCATTCGGGCGATTTCAAACTGGACCCGAGCCCCGTGGTGGGCGAGGGCTGGGACGATGCCCGCTTTACCGAGATTGCCGCCGAACGCCCCGTGAAGGCGCTGATGTGCGACAGCACCAACGTGTTCTCCTTGCATGCCGGACGGTCGGAAAGCACGATCCGCGAACCGATCCGCGACCTGATCAAGGGGCATGGCGGGCTGGTGGTGGCCACGACCTTTGCCAGCAACGTGGCGCGGCTGAAAACGCTGGCCGAAGCGGCGCGGGCGGCAGACCGCACCGTCTGCCTGATGGGTCGGGCGATGAAGCGCATGGTGTCGGTGGCGCAGGAAACCGGCGTGCTGACCGATTTCCCGCGCACCGTCAGCCCCGAGGATGCGGTGGATGTGCCGCGTGGCAACCTGATGCTGATCGTGACCGGAAGCCAGGGCGAACGGCGGGCAGCCACGGCGCAGCTGAGCCGCGGCAAATATCTGGGGATGGAGCTGAAAAAGGGCGACCTGTTCCTGTTCTCGTCCAAGACCATTCCGGGCAACGAGCGGGAAGTGTTGAAGATCGTCAACAACTTTTCGGAAATGGGCGTCGATGTGATGGATGACAACGGGGGCAAATACCACGTGTCGGGCCATGCCAACCGCCCCGATCTGGAACATGTGCATCGCCTGCTGCTGCCCGACATGCTGATTCCGATGCATGGCGAGCACCGGCATCTGCGCGAACATGCGCGGATTGCGACCGAAGGCGGCATCGTTTCGGATATCGTCACCAACGGGATGATGGTTGACCTGACGGGCGATGCGCCCAAGGTTGTCGATTATGTCGAGACGGGGCGGATGTATCTGGACGGGTCGGTCCTGATCGGGGCGCTGGACGGGGTGGTGCGCGACCGTATCCGCATGGCGCTGAACGGCCATGCCATGGTCACGGTCATTCTGGATGACGACAACGAGACGCTGGGCGATGCCTGGGTCGAATTGCGCGGCCTGCCGGAACGCGGGCGCGGCGGATCGGTGCTGGTCGATGTGCTGGAAGGCGAGTTGAACAGTTTCCTGAACGGCGCGGCGCCAAAGCTGTTGCGCGACGACGACAAGCTGGACGAGGCGCTTCGGCGCGTCGTGCGGCAGGTGGCGATGGAAGAGATCGGCAAGAAGCCCGAAGTCACCATCGTGGTGTCGCGTCTGATGGCGGAATGAAAAAGGGGGCGCTCGCGCCCCCTCGCCGCCTTTGGCGGCTCACCCCCTGAGGATATTTGAGCGAGCATGAAATAGGGGCGCGGGTCTGTGCGATGACCCTGCGCCCCTATTTCATACTCGTGGAAATATCCTCGGGGGGTCCGGGGGGCAGACGGCCCCCCGGCTTTGCCGGATCAGCCTTCGGCCGGGGCGTGTTCTTCCTCGGTCTCGTCCACCGCGCTTTCGGCGATCTTGAAGCTGCGCAGGATGAAATCGGGCACATGGTCGCCCATGCCCACAACCGGCGGGTCGCGCCGGTCATCGCGGCGGTAATCGTCGCGGCGGCGGTCGTTGCGGCCGCGGTCATCGCGTTCGCGGCGGTCATCGCGCGGGCGATCCTCGCGCGGGCGGTCGTCACGGGGACGGTCGTCACGGGGACGGTCGTCGCGGGGGCGGTCGTCGCGGCGGGGTTGGGGGGCTGCCTCTGCCACCTGTTCGGGCGCTTCGGTCGGGGCGATGGGTGTCATCGACGCCTCTTGCCCGTGATCGGCCACGGGGCGGGGGGCGCGGTCGCGGTTGCGATCACCGCCACGGCTGCGGCCACCCCGTTCGCGGCTTTCGCTGCGGCCTTCGCCCCGCTCGCCCCGTCCGCCGCGATCTTCGCGCGGGCGGTCGGTGCCGGCGGTGGCAAGGTCTTCCAGCCCTTCGGGCAATGCGCCGCGCGGGATCGGCTGTTTCACCAGGCTTTCGATGGCGGCGATGTATTTGTCATCATTGGGCACCGCGATCGTAACAGCCTTGCCCTGACGCCCTGCGCGCCCCGTGCGGCCGATGCGGTGGACGTAATCTTCGGGATGGCTGGGCACGTCGAAGTTGAAGACATGTGACACGGCGGGAATATCAAGCCCGCGCGCGGCCACATCCGAGGCCACGAGAAGGTGCAAGCTGCCATCGCGGAAGCCGTCGAGCGTTTTCATGCGCTGGCTTTGTTCAAGGTCGCCATGGATGGGGGCCGCGTTGAAACCGTGCGATTTCAACGATTTGGCCACCACATCCACATCCATCTTGCGGTTGCAGAAGATGATGGCGTTGGTGCAGGCCTCGCCTTCATCCGCGATCAGCTTGCGCAGGACGGCGCGCTTTTCGGTAAAGCTGCGATCCTTGCGCGAGGGGGTGAACTGGATCAGCTTTTGTTCGATCGTGGCGGATGTCGAGTTCTGGCGCGCCACTTCCACCTTGGCCGGATTGGTCAGGAAGGTCTTGGTGATGCGTTCGATTTCCGGCGCCATGGTGGCGCTGAAGAACAGCGTCTGGCGGGTGAAGGGGGTCAGCTGGAAGATGCGTTCGATATCGGGGATGAAACCCATGTCGAGCATGCGGTCAGCTTCATCGACCACCATGATCTGCACGCCGGTCAGCAGAAGCTTGCCGCGTTCGAAATGGTCGAGCAGGCGACCGGGGGTAGCGATCAGCACATCGACGCCACGGTCGATCAGCTTGTCCTGTTCGCCGAAAGAAACGCCGCCGATCAGCAGGGCCTTGGTCAGTTTGGTGTGTTTGGCATAGGTGTCGAAGTTTTCGGCCACCTGTGCCGCCAGTTCGCGGGTGGGCGCCAGCACGAGGCTGCGCGGCATGCGGGCGCGGGCGCGGCCCTGACCCAGCAGGGTGATCATCGGCAGCGTGAAGCTGGCGGTCTTGCCCGTGCCGGTCTGGGCGATGCCCAGCACATCGCGGCCTTGCAGCGCGTGCGGGATGGCCTGTTCCTGAATGGGGGTGGGGGTTTCGTAGCCGGCTTCGGAAACGGCCTGAAGTACGCGCGGATCGATCGCGAGATCGGAGAATTTGGTCATAAGCGTCCTATGGCATGCGGTATCGGACCGCACTGGAAAGGGAGGGACGCAATGTTCCGGGCGTCCCGGCGTCGGCGGCCAAAAGGCCTGTGGGGCGCTTAGCGCAAAACCGCCGCAAGGTCAAGGATTGCCGGAAAACGCGTTGAACCGCGGTGGCGGGCCCTTGCTTTCCCGCGCGGGTTTTGGCGCTATCTGCCCTGACACATCTGCAACCGGAGAATGGCGATGATCGAGAAACACGCAACCGCGATCTGGAAGGGCACGCTCAAGGATGGGGCGGGCACGCTGACGAGCCAGAGCGGCGCCCTGTCCAACCTGGGCTACAGCTATGCCACCCGTTTCGAAGGCGCCAAGGGCACCAATCCCGAAGAACTGATCGGGGCCGCCCATGCCGGGTGCTATGCCATGTTCCTGTCGGCGCTGATGTCGGGCGAGGGGATTGCACCCGACAGCATCGAAGCCACCTCGACCATCGGGCTTGACCCCACGACCGAGGGGGGGCCGACTGTCAAATCGGCGCATCTGGTGGTCAAGGTGAAGGCCCCGACCGATGCGGCCAAGGTGCGCGAACTGGCCGACAAGGCCAAGGCGGGCTGCCCGATCTCGAAGCTGTTCAAGGCCGATGTGACGCTGGACCTGACGGTTCTGTAATGCGGCACGGGCGGGGTGCGGAGGTGCCGCGCCCCGCAATCTGGCCCTATGGGCAGGGCGCTGCTGGCCCTATCGACAGGCCTTGGCCTGCGCGATGATGGTAGGTAGGGCCCTGCCGCTGGCGGGGCGATCTTCATTTCACCGAAAGGATGCGACCATGGACGGGTTGGACCGCTTCAACGATATCAGCCAGGTGGTCGAGGCCGACCGCGCCCATGTCTGGCATCACCTTAGCCAGCACAAGCAGTATGAAACCGGCATCGACCCCCGCGTTATTGTCGAAGGCAAGGGGATGAAGGTCTGGGATGCCAAAGGCAAAGAGCATATCGATGCCGTGTCCGGTGGCGTCTGGACGGTGAATGTGGGCTATGGCCGCGAAAGCATCGCCAATGCGGTGCGCGACCAGCTGATCAAGATGAACTATTTTGCCGGGGCCGCAGGGTCGGTTCCGGGGTCGATCTTCGCGCAGCGGCTGATCGAAAAGATGCCGGGCATGAGCCGCGTCTATTATTCCAACTCGGGTTCGGAAGCGAACGAGAAGGTTTACAAGATGGTGCGCCAGATCGCGCACAAGCATCATGGCGGCAAGAAGTGGAAGATCCTGTATCGCGACCGCGACTATCACGGCACCACGATCGGCACGCTGGCGACCAGCGGGCAGGACCAGCGGGCGATGCAATATGGCCCCTATCCCGACGGCTTCGTGCGGGTGCCGCATTGCCTTGAATACCGCAAGCAGTGGGATGTGGAAAACTATGGCGAGCGGGCGGCGGAAGCCATCGAAGAGGTGATCCTGCGCGAAGGCCCCGATACCGTGGGCGCCATCGTGCTGGAACCCGTGACCGCTGGCGGCGGCGTGATCGTTCCGCCCAAGGGCTATTGGGAAAAGGTGCAAGAGATTTGCACCAAGTATAACATCCTGCTGCATATCGACGAAGTGGTCTGCGGCGTGGGCCGCACCGGCACTTGGTTCGGCTATCAGCATTACGGCATCAAGCCCGATTTCGTGACCATGGCCAAAGGTGTCGCCAGTGGCTACGCGGCGATTTCCTGCACGGTGACGACGGAAGCGGTGTTCAACCTGTTCAAGGACGACCCGACCGACACGATGAGCTATTTCCGCGACATCAGCACCTTTGGCGGCTGCACCGCAGGCCCGGCGGCGGCGCTGGAAAACATGAACATCATCGAACGCGAAGGCCTGCTGGAAAACACCATCAAGATGGGCGACTATTGCCTCGGGCGGTTGCACGAGCTGATGGACAAGCACGCCATCATCGGTGACGTGCGCGGCAAGGGGCTGTTCCTTGGCGCCGAACTGGTGGCGGACCGTGCCACCAAGGAAGCGGCCGACGAGAAAAAGGTGCAGGCCGTGGTGGCCGACTGCATGGCGCAGGGCGTGATCATCGGGGCGACCAACCGGTCGCTTCCGGGGCTGAACAACACGCTGTGCCTGAGCCCCGCGCTGATTGCGACCAAGGATGATATCGACCATATCATCGACGCGATGGACGGCGCGCTGACGCGCGTTTTCGGCTAAGGTTCCGTCAACCGTCAAGGAAGGCGCGGCCCTGCAATGGGGCCGCGCCTTTCCATTTGCAGCGCCCACCTTGCGGCGGGGGCCGGGCGGGGCTAGGTCTTGGCCCGAAGCACGAGGGAGAGGCCCATGTTCACAGGCATTGTCACCGATATCGGCCGCGTTCTGGAAACCGAACAGCAGGGCGACCTGCGGGCGCGGATCGGCACGGGCTATGACATCGCGGGCATCGACATCGGGGCCAGTATCGCCTGCGACGGGGTGTGCCTGACGGTGATCGCGCTGGGCAGCGCGCCGCAAAACTGGTTCGACGTGCAGATCAGCGCGGAAACCGTGTCGAAAACCAACCTGTCGGGTTGGGGAAAGGGCAAGCGGCTGAACCTTGAACGGGCGCTCAAGGTGGGCGACGAATTGGGCGGGCATATCGTTTCGGGCCATGTGGACGGGCTGGCCGAAGTGGTGGCCCTGCGCCCCGAAGGCGACAGCCTGCGCGTGACCTTTCGCGCGCCGCATCATCTGGCGGGGTTCATCGCGCCGAAGGGATCGGTCGCGCTGAACGGCACCTCGCTGACCGTGAACGAGGTGGAAGGCACCGATTTCGGCATCAACTTCATTCCCCACACACAAAAGGCCACGACCTGGGGCGAGGTGGCCCTGGGCGACCGTGTCAACCTTGAGGTGGACACCATGGCCCGCTACGTGGCGCGGCTGCGCGACTGGGGGCAATAGGCGCATCCCGCCCCGCTGCGGACAGGGCCAAGGGGGGCCGTCTGCCCCCCCTCGACGCGCCAGGGCGCGTCTCACCCCCCCGAGAGTATTTGGACAAGGTGAAGGGCAAGGGGGCCTGTGGCGATGGCAGGTTTTGGCTGCGGCAACGGCCTTGGGTGTTTGGGTGGAGCATCGGTTCATCTCGGTTGAGGCGCGTTGATGCACAGCCCTTGTGCGGCGTGCTTGCGCTGGCAATCGGCAGGGCTTTTCGATAAGGGCAGGGCGAGAGTTGCAGGAGCCTGCCATGAGCGAGATCAAGACCGATTATTCGGATGCCATTTCCTCGGTCGAGGAGATCATCGAGGATGCCCGCAACGGGCGGATGTTCATCCTTGTCGATCACGAGGACCGCGAGAACGAGGGCGATCTGGTGATCCCCGCGCAGATGTGCACGCCTTCGGCGATCAATTTCATGGCGACCTACGGGCGGGGGCTGATCTGTCTGGCGATGCCCGCCGCGCGGGTGGATGCGCTTGGCCTGCCCTTGATGAGCCCGAAAAACTCGAGCCGCCACGAAACCGCCTTTACCCTGTCGATCGAGGCGCGCGAGGGCGTCACGACCGGCATTTCGGCGGCTGACCGTGCGCTGACCGTTTCGGTGGCCATCGACCCGACCAAGGGGCCGCAGGACATTGCCACGCCGGGGCATATCTTCCCGCTGCGGGCGCGGGACGGGGGCGTGCTGGTGCGGGCGGGCCATACCGAGGCGGCGGTGGATGTAAGCCGTCTGGCGGGGCTGAACCCGTCGGGCGTGATCTGCGAGATCATGAATGATGACGGCACCATGGCGCGGTTGCCTGATCTGGTGACATTCGCGCAGAAGCACGGGCTGAAGATCGGCACGATTTCGGACCTGATCGCCTATCGCCGCCGCCATGACAATCTGGTCAACGAAAAGGCGGTGAAGCCCGTCACCTCGGCCCATGGCGGCGACTGGCTGATGCGGGTTTTCGCGGACGAGACGCAGGGCGCCGAACACGTGGTGCTGACCAAGGGCGACCTGACGGGCGATGCGCCGGTGCTGGTGCGGGTGCATGCGCTGAACCCGCTGGAAGATGTGCTGGGCGTGGGCGGCGCGGGCGAGTTGCCCGCCGCGATGCGCCTGATCGCGGCCGAGGGGCGCGGGGTCGTGGTGCTGCTGCGCGATACCGCGATGAAGATGGTCGAGGGGGGCGAACATTCGCCACAAACCCTGCGGCAATACGGGCTGGGGGCGCAGATCCTGTCGGCGCTGGGCCTGTCGAAGATCACGCTTGTCACCAATTCCAAGGCGCCGAAAGTGGTGGGACTCGAGGCTTATGGCCTGTCGATCACCGGCACGCGCCCGATTGCGGAGTAAAACCATGGCCGGACACGAGACACATTACACCCTGCCGCTGCCGGTCTTTGACAGGCCCGTGAAGCTGCTGGTCGTGGTGGCGCCCTATTACAAGGACATCGCCGACAATCTTGTGGCAGGCGCACGGGCCACGGCGGCGGCCTGCGGGGCCGAGGTCGAGCTGGTCGAGGTGCCGGGTGCGCTGGAAGTGCCGACCGCGATTGCCATGGCCGAGCGGCAGGCGAAGTTCGACGGCTATGTTGCGCTGGGCTGCGTGATCCGGGGCGAGACGACGCATTACGACACGGTCTGCAATGACAGCAGCCGTGCGATCAGCCTGCTTGGCCTTCAGGGGGCCTGCATCGGCAATGGTATTCTGACAGTCGAGAACCGCGCGCAGGCCGAGGTGCGGGCCGATCCTGCGGGGCAGAACAAGGGCGGCGGGGCTGCCGCTGCCGCCTTGCATCTGATCGCACTTTCCCGCAAGTGGGCGACCCAGACCAAGGGAATCGGATTCCGGGCATGACCACCCAGACGGACAAGAAACAGATGCGGTCTGCCGCGCGGCTTTATGCCGTGCAGGCGCTGTTCCAGATGGAAGTGTCGGGCCAGACGGTCGAGACAATCCAGCGCGAGTTTGAAACCCACCGCTTCGGCGAGGTGTTCGACGATGTCGAGATGGCCGAAGGGGATTCGCGCCATTTCCGCGCCGTGGTGGACGGGGCGGTGAACTATCAGGCCCGCATCGACCAGATGACCGACCGCGCGCTGGTGGCGAAATGGCCGATCGACCGGATCGACCCCGTGTTGCGGGCGGTGTTCCGCGCGGCGGGGGCGGAATTGGTGGACATGGACACGCCGCCCAAGGTGACGATCAACGAATATGTCGATGTGGCCAAGGCCTTCTTTCCGGAAGGAAAGGAATCGAAATTCGTCAACGCCGTGCTGGACCATATGGCCCGCGAGGCGCGGCCTGCGGCTTTTCCCGCCTGACGGCGCCGGTTGGCGCATCTTGTCGCAGGCATTTGGGCCAATCTTTGCCCGATCCTTGCCCCCGCGTCGAAATTTGGGCTGGATCGCGGCAAAAATGAGGCTAGGCTTCCTGTCAACAGGGAAGGATATGCCGATGCCAAAGCTCGTCCGTCTTTACATCAAAAGCTGCGTGATCGGCTTTGCGCTGGCCGTGGGCTTTGTGATTGCGCTGGTGGTGATGGATGTCGCCGGTTTGCAGGGGCTTATCCTTGGGTCGGAACAGGGCTGGCTGGCTGCGCTGATGATGATCCTGTTCAACGGCGTGGTGTTTTCAGGCCTGCAATTCGCCGTGGCGATCTTCCTGATGGCGGAAGATGACGATGAAGGCCCGCGCGGCGGCCGGATGATTCCGATCCGGGTGGAAGCTGTGGCCCGCACGCGGCCGGGGGCCACGCGGCGGCGCTAAGCGGCAGTTTCAGGATGGTGTGCTGTCTGTCATCCCCGCGAAAGCGGGGATCTTTTGTTTTCGGGGGCGTAGAGATCCCCGCTTTCGCGGGGATGACACCGGGGCAAAGGCCTATCAAGCCGTCGCCTGTTGTGTGGAGAGGACAGTCGCGCAAGGCTGTCGCGCGGCCCCCGCTTTAGCGGGGACAGGTGGCGGGCCCGCAGCGGCCGTGGATGGCGTGATTTTCCCGAGAGCCAGAGGTCTCAGGTGGGCACCAGGTAACAGGACCAGGATCCTGTCAGAGCCAGCATCCATTCGTTTGCTTATCGGCCACTGGAAAAAAGCCTCGCACGCGAAGAGCAGCACCCGCCTGACCCAGACATAGGACGCGGGGGTGGGGGTTGCAAGCGGGGCTTGCGCGATGTTCATCTTTCGTTCATGTTTATGGCGTGGACCTGCCTGTCGCGCCCCAACCCGATCTTTTGCCCGCCCTGCCGGGCCAGCGCCTTGCGCGCGGGGTATGCCGTGCCCTGCGCGGGCTCGATTTCGTTACCGTCGAGGAACTGGTGCCCGCGTCGGGCCTGCGGGTCGATGTGATGGCGCTGGGCCCTCGGGGCGAGATCTGGGTGGTGGAATGCAAATCGGGCCGCGCCGATTTTGCCACCGACCGCAAGTGGCAGTATTATCTGGAATGGTGTGACCGGTTCTTCTGGGCGGTCGATGCCGATTTTCCGACCACGCTTTTGCCGGTCGAAACCGGTTTGATCCTTGCCGATGCCTATGATGCCGAGATTTTGCGCATGGGTCCGGCGCATCCGCTGGCGCCCGCGCGGCGCAAGGTGATGGTGCAGAAATTCGCCCGCCACGCCGCGACGCGGCTGCAAGCCCTGCGCGACCCTGCGGGGGGTGTCTGGGTCTAGCGGCGCTTTGGCTTGCCGCGCCCGCCGTCTTCGGCGATCTGGCGGGCGGCTTCGGCGGCGGCGCGCAATTCTTCGGCGATCTCTTCGGCCTCTTCCGGGTCGAAGTCGAGCGGCAGCTCGATTCCGCCTTCGGCCTCGATATAGATCCGCACCATGCCAAGGTCGGTGGGGCCGATCTGGATATTGGCGGCGATGTCGCTTTGCTTGTCGATGCCCATGGTCTTTTCCCCGGTGCTGCGCGTGCTTTTGCCCTAACGCGGGATTGCGCGCCGCGCAAGGCGATCACGCTGCATCTGCCTCTTGCATTCGGCCAGAGGCGGCGCTAAATCGCCCCCAGTGCAGCTTTAGCTCAGTTGGTTAGAGCACCAGATTGTGGATCTGGGGGTCCCCCGTTCGAGCCGGGGAAGCTGTACCACCAAACCCCTGAAATCGGTGGTTTTTCGGGACATTGGCGAAAGTTGGCGTCCGACGGTCTGGCGCTTCCGTGTCGGACGCGTATCAAAGGCCGCTTTCTGCCCCCGACCATATACCAAAGCGCCGCTTGGCGCAGGGGGCCACTAACAGAATACGGTAGCGGGGTGGGGCTATTCATGGTGTTGTTCGGACGCGGTTTGTCGTCGTCCGTGCCGGGGGTTTCATGCCTATCCCTAAACTGATCCACCAGACTTGGCGCGATGCCTTTCCGCCCACCGATCGTGGCGATCCCGAAAGCTGGAAGCGGCATAATCCCGGATGGACCTATAAGCTTTGGACCGATCAGGACCTGTCGGACCTGATGCGCGACCATTTCCCCCATCTGGCGGGCATGTATCACGCCTATCGCAATCCGGTTCAGCGGGCCGATCTGGGGCGCTATTGCATTCTGGCCAAGTTTGGCGGGGTCTATGCCGATATCGATACCGACTGTCTGGCCCCGCTTGACCCGCTGGTGCACGAGGATCGGGTGGTGCTGTGCCACGAGCCGGTCGAACATAATGAGCCGGTTGATCTGCGCGATCTGCCCTTCCTGATTTTCAACGGCACCATGGCCAGCCCGGCGGGGCATCCGTTCTGGACCGAAGTGATCGACCTGTGCCGCCGGATGGAGTTCCGGTCGGCGCGCGAGGTGCTGGAAACCACCGGCCCGCTGGTCGTGACGGCGGCAGTGCTGCGGCGCGGGCCGGAAAACGGGCTTTCGGTCAGTTCCTGCGGGCTGTTCAATGGCACCTTCCGCACGGGCGAGGAAAGCGCAGGCCCCGTTTTCGGTGAATACGGCCATCTGCGGCTGTCGCGCCACAACTGGCAGGGAAGCTGGTTCAAGCCGCCGGGGCCGCTGGGCCTGCGCGGGCGGCTTTCGCTGCTGCGCCACCGTATCCGTAACCGCCTGACGCGCGGCCCGATCCTGAACCCCGCGGCCGAGGTGGCGCGGCTGGATGGCGCGATGCTGGCGCGCCCCTTGCCCGTGGCGGCCGAACCGCGGGTGACCATCGCCATTCCCGTCCGCGATGCGGCGCCGTTCCTTGGGCGGTGCCTCGAACTGATCGGGCAGTTGGATTATCCCAAAGACAGGCTGCGCGTCGTGTTCTGCGAAGGCGGCAGCCAAGATGACACGCGGGCGCGGATCGAGGCGCTGATCGCCCATCCGCCACCGGGATTGCCCGCGATTTCGCTGATCGACGCCCCGCAGACGCCGCATCTGCCGCGCAACCGGCGCTGGGCCGTGGCCGTGCAGCGCGCGCGGCGGTCAGGTCTGGCGCGGGTGCGGAACCGGTTGGTGGACGAGATTCTGGCCCATGGCGATGACTGGGCGCTGTGGATCGATGTGGATGTCTGCGACTATGCGCCCGATGTGCTGCGCCGCTTGCTGGCCGAACGGGCGGCGATCGTGACGCCCAATTGCGTGCTCGATCCGGGCGGCGGCAGCTATGACATGAACAATTTCATAGAACTGGACGAACGGTCCCCGCATCGGGTGCGGTTTTTGGTCAACGGCATCTGTTGCCCGCCGGCGGGGGCATGGTCGCGGGTGCATCTGTCGGACCTTCGCCTTTATGACCGGGTGGGTCTGCATGCCGTGGGGGGCACCATGCTGCTGGTGGCGGCACAGGTGCATCGGGCGGGGTTGCGCTTTCCCGAGCTGCCCTATCGAGAACTGGTCGAAACCGAAGGCTTCGGCCGTATGGCATGGGATGCCGGGGTGCGGCCCGTCGGGCTGCCCAATGTCGAAATCCGGCACGTCCGGTTCTAGACGGGTTCTAGGCGGGGGGAAGCGGCAGGCCTGCAAGGGCAAGCCCCGCGCGCAGGGCGGCAAGGCGCGTCTTTTGCCCGCCCAGCCGGTCGGCCAGGGCGGGGCCCGCCTCGGCCAGTTTGCGCGACAGGGCCGGATCGCGGCGCAACCTGCGGATGGCGCGCAGAAAATCGCCAGCGGTTTCGGCGCGCAGGTAATCGTGCCCTTCCCGCAGGTCCAGCCCTTCGACCGCCTTGGCCGAGGCGATGACCGGCCGCGCATGGGCGAAGGCCTCAAGTATCTTCAGCCGCGTGCCCCCGCCTTGCGCCAAGGGCACAAGGCAGGCATGCGCGCTGGCATAGATCGGGGCAAGGTCGGCGGGGGAATCGTGCAGTTCCGATCCGGTCAGACGCGACAGAAGCGCCAGTTTGCGGCCCGCATAGCGCCCCGCCAGCACAATCTTGCAGCGGCTTGCCGTCAGGGCCAGCAGCGGCCACAGGCGAAACAGCAGGAAATGCACCGCCCTGCGATTGGGCGGATAGGGAAACAGCCCGACAAACAGCAACCGGCGCACCGGGCCCTGTGGAAGGGGCTGCGGCGTCACGGCGGGCGCGGGGTTGGGCACAACAGCGGTGCGGGCATCCGGCCAGATCGCGCCTAACAGGTCCGAGTCGTTTTGCGAACAGGTCAGCACCAGCGCAGCCATGCGGGCGGCGCGGCGGTCGGCCTCGATCACCGCGCGCCGGGTTTCGGGGGCGACCGTTGCGGGCTGCGATGCGATCCAGAGCGCGCTTTCCACATTCTGGTAATCGAAGGCGAGGGGAAGCGCGGGATGGCGTGCCCTGACCGCCTCGGCCAGATCGAGAAGGCAGATACTGCGGTCAAAGATCACCAGATCGGGCGCATGGCGGGCCACCGCCGCAAGCCCGCGTGCGATCATATCCGCCCCCAGCGACAGCACGACGGGGCAATCGGGCCTTAGCAGCGGCGCGCTTTGTCCATCGACGATGGTTTCCACTGCAACCTCGGCAAAAGCGCCGCATAATTGTGCCAGCGCCTCACTGCGCAGCGCCCAGCCGACCAAGGGCAGGCTGGGCTTTTCAACCCCGATGATCAATATTCTTGGGCATCTGGGGGCGGACATCGCGGTCTTTCGAATGGGCGTTCGGCTGCATTGCCGATAGAACCCGACCCCCCCCTGCCTTGCCAAGGGGCGAAAGGCAAAATGCCCTGTCCATTCGGCTGGCCCGCAGCCGCCCGACAGCTTGGCCTGCCTTGACCTTGCCCGATCTTGACCCGAAAGTGCAACGTTGCGGCGGATGATACCACCTATGCCCGCCGCTGACAGGGACAAGTCCAGATGTTTTGCTACCGGATCACCGATCACCCCAGCGCGGCGGATGCAGCCTTGGGCATCCTTCGCTGCGATCCGGTCTGGGCGCGCGACATCACCGCGCCGCGCTATTTCGAACTGATCCACGAAACTTGGACGCTGGGTGACCGGCCCATGACCCCTGCCGAAGTGGGCTGCGCGCTGGCCCATATCGCGGTGCTTGAACGCATCGCGGCGTCGGGACGGCACGGGTTGATCCTTGAAGCCGACATGCCCGTGACCACGGCGCAACTGGCACAGGTGCGCGCTGTGCTGGACCGGCAGCCCGATGTCGAATTCGTCAATATGCAGGGCGAAACGCGGCTTCCGATGCGGGGATGGCCACGCCCCGACGGGCTGTATCTGGCCGATTGCGATTGGGATTTTTCGGGTGCGGCGGCCTATCTTGTCTCGCCGGGCTTTGCCGCGCGACTGGTCGCCTTTCAGCGCAAGCGGTTGCGCCGCGCCGATGACTGGCGCGATGTCTTTGCCCAAGACCCCGCGCCGCCGCTTTATCTGCCGGTCTTCGGCGGCATGGGGCCGGGAAGCACGATCGATGCCGAACGCCGGATGCTGCGCCACAGTCGGCTTTTGCCGCTGATCCTGCGCCGTCTTGGCCAGCGGCTTCAGCGTGACAAGCGCCGCCTCATGCGGGTTTTGCGGCTGGTGCCCCCCGTCTTGCCCAAGGCGCCGAAATTGAGCAATCTGGGTTAACGGGGCAGGGCGTTTGTGTGATGTGGCTTGCCGGTGTGTTGGTTGTTCGGGTGCTGAGTGTCGGTCAATTTGGCGATTATCGGGTGTTGCGCGTCGCGCGACTGGGTCTTTTCACAGCGGC
Organism: Rhodobacter sp.; assembly: GCA_027484985.1. Lineage (GTDB taxonomy): Bacteria > Pseudomonadota > Alphaproteobacteria > Rhodobacterales > Rhodobacteraceae > Paragemmobacter. The sequence goes on from JAIXRW010000067.1 coordinate 28,286, forward strand.
GCGGGGCAGGGCGCAGTCTTGCCACCCGGCCGCATTTCCATTCCAGCGCGCTGGCCGCGCAGTTCCTGCCGCCCGTTTCTGGCCCGTTCGAAATAGACCCCGCCCTGCGTGCCGGGGACCAAGCCGTGGTCCGGCGCGACCTTTTGCGGACATGGCCGTCCGAGATGGAAGCCCTGCGGCCCGATGCCGTGCTCGTGGACCTGAGCTATGAGGCTGTCGATGGCCTTGTGTTCTGGAACGGTGGCTGGATCACGCGCTCTGTCTCGATCCGGCAGTCGCCCCGGATGGTTGCGACCCTGCCCCGCGCCCTGCGCCCGATCGACGACCCTGACGGTTTTGCCGCGCTTGTCGCCCCGGCCTATGCGGGCTTTGCCGCCTTTATGGCCGAACGCCTGCCGAAAACGCGCATCCTTCTGCATCGGGCGCGCTTTGCGCTGCATTACCGGGCAAGGTTCGGGCAGATCTTGCCCTTTCCCGAACAGCGGCAGGCCACAAGCCGCCGCTACAACGCATTGGCAGAAGGCATCGAAGCCCTGTTCCTGAAAGCGGTGCCAAAGGCCGAGCCGTTCGATCTTGGGCAGGATCTGCCCGTTGCCGAACTCTGGCACCGCTGGGGCCTGCATCCAATCCATTATGAAGAGGCCTATTACCGGCGATTCCTGTCCTTGTTCCGCCGGACCTTCGGGCAACAGGCAGGGTGGGGTGCCGTGGCGGATGGCGGTCTGGATCGGCTTTCTGAAACCAGACGGCGCTGGAAGGCAGGCGTCAAGCCCGTGTCGGATGCCTAGTTTTTCAACACAAGTCATCGCCCCGCCCGCAACAGCCCGCGCCCGCGCGGGGGCTGGGCGGTCGGCACGGTGTAAGGTTCTATCATTGGTGTTGCCGTTGCCCGCCTTTTTGCCGATATTGCCCGCCACCATGTCCGGCCGGATCAGGACAGCCCGCAGCCGCAGGACAGGTAGGATGGATAAGAGCATGTCGCCATCGGCGCCGGTTTTCGTGCTGAGCGAAGGCAAGATCGTTCCCCCCACCCATTGCGAGCTGATCGTCACCGACCATTGCAACATCAGTTGCCAATCCTGCAACCACGCCTCGCCCACGGCTGGCAAGTGGAACCTGACCCCCGATGCGGCGGCGCGCGATCTGGCGCGGCTGGGACCCGTCTATCGCCCGCGCGAATTGCGGTTGATCGGAGGCGAGCCGATGCTGAACCCGATGCTGCCCGATATCCTGCGGGTCGCGCGTGCCGCCGATTTCGCACCCATGCTGCGGCTGGTGACGAACGGGTTGCTGCTGGACCGGCTGCCGGATGACGCGCTGGCGCTGCTGGACGAGGTCGAGGTGTCGCGCTACCCCGCCGTGCCCATTGCGCCCGAAGCGATGGCCGTCCTGCGCAAGCGGGCGGCGCGGGTGGGAACGCGGGTGACCGAAGCGACCTATGCGTCGTTCCGCGCCACATTCGCCCTGCCGCGCAGCCCCGATGCGCTGGCCGAAACGGTGTTTCGCGGCTGCAAGGTGGGCACGCTTTGGGCCTGCCATGCCATCCGCAAGGGGCGCTTTTACAAATGCCCGCAAAGCATCTATATCCCCGGTATGGCCAAGATCGGGGCCGATGACGGCTTTGATCTGCACGGGCATGATGATCTTTTCCCCGCGCTTTGGGCGCATCTTCACAGGCATGAACGGATGTCCAGCTGTCACCATTGTCTTGGCACGATGGGGCGCAAGTTTCCCCATGCGCTGGTGGACCGTCGCGACTGGGCGCGCGGGGCCGAGGCACCGGCGCAAGATAATCTTGACCCCGACCTGTTCGCCAAACCGATCTGGGCGCAATCGCGGGCCGATGATTGCCGCACCGTTTCCACACCGCGCCGCCCGCTGATCGCCCGCGCATTTGGGCGGATCAGACGGGCGCTGACAGGCTGACCACCCGTTTCACCCGTGACCATCAGACCAATATTTGCAGGGCCACCATGACCGACCACCGCTACAAGATTGCCCATTCCGACATCGTGTTCGAGGATTTCGATGGCGAAAAGGTTGTTCTCGATCTGCGGTCGGGCAACTATTTCGACTTCAACCCCGTTGCCGCCGCGTTGTGGGATGCGCTGCTGGCGGGTGCGTCGCGGGCGGTCTTTGCCGCTGCGGGCCTGTCGCCGCAACGGGCCGAGGCGTTTCTGGCGCTTGTGGTGCAATCGGGGCTGGCCGTGGCCGATCCCGATGCCGCACCGCTTGGCGTGGCGGATGCGGTGACGCAGACACTGGCCACCGCGCTGGCGTTGGCGGGCGATGAAGACCCCCGGATCGGGGTGTTCGACGATCTGGCCGATCTGATGCAGGCCGACCCGATCCACGAGGTGGATGCCGAATACGGCTGGCCGCACCGTCCCCCCGCCGATGGCTGAAACGATGGCCGCTCTGCCCATTCAGCGTTCTGTGCCCGGCCCCGTGCTGGACGATGTGGCCGCGGTTCTGGCCTTTTGCCAGGACCTGTGCCGCGCGGCCGCCCCTGCCCATGCGGCGGCGCCCTTCCGGCTGGCGCGGCGCGTGGCGGGTGCAGTGTTCGACATTGCCAGCACCATCCCCGAACAGGCGGCGCTATGCGAAACGCGGCTTGGCGAGCCCGCTGCGGCGGCGCCTGCGGGGGCGGCGCGGCTGCTGGTGGCCTGCGCCCGCGATCTGGGCCTTGCCGTGCCGGTGATGGGGCGGGGTCTGGCCACAGTGCAGGCGCTGGAAGAGGCGCTCGACCCCACGCCGTTCCGGCTGCATCACCACCCCGAAAGCGGGTTCTGGCAGGTGTGGGACCGTGACCGCAAGATCGGCGTGCAACTGCAAGCCGCCCCCGATCTTCTTCCCGCGTGGGAGGCGGGTTCACCCCTGCGTAATCTGGTCAAATGGGCCTTGACCACCCGCGATTGCGGCCTGTTGCATGCCGGAACGCTGGCGGTGGGCGGCAGGGGGCTGCTGTTCGTGGGGCAGGGCGGATCGGGCAAGTCGGGCACCGTGCTGGCGGGCCTGTGCGCGGGAATGGACAGTGTCGGGGATGATTACGTCTTTGCCCGCATCGGCGCTGCGGGGCTTGAGGTGATGCCCGTTTTCAACACGCTCAAATGCGATCCGGCGGGGCTGCGGCGGCTGGGCCTTGCCGACCGCGCCGATCTGGCGGGCGGGCCGACAAACTGGCAGGGCAAGCATGAGTTTACCTTTGCCGAACTGGCGGGGGCGCATCCGGCGGCAGGCTTTCGGATCGCGGGCCTGTGCCTGCCGGCCATCACCCATGCCGAGCGCACCTGTTTCGTTCCGGTGCCATCGCGTGACGCCTTTCTTGCGCTGGCGCCCACGGGTGTGGCGCAACTGCCCTGCGACCGCGCCGCGCATTTCACGCTATGCGCCCGCATCACGCGGATGGTGCCGTGCTACCGGCTGAACCTCGGGACCGATCCGGCCGAGATTGCCGCCGCCATCCGCGCAGCACTTGTGGGGGAATTGCCCCGATGCTGACCACGGTGATCGTGCCGACATGGAACCGCGCGCCCATGCTGGCGCAGGCCATCGCATCACTGTTGCGCCAACGGCACGAGGTGGCGCTGGATATTCTTGTCGTCGATGACGGATCGACCGATGAAACCGCCTCGGTGATTGCCAGTTTCACCGCGCAGACCGATGCCGTCCGCATGGTCCGGCAAGAGAATGGGGGGGTAAGTGCGGCGCGCAATGCGGGCCTTACCCATCTGTTGGCGCAAACCGAGATCGTGACCTTTCTCGATTCCGACGACACCTCGCCGCGCGGGCGCTTTGCGGCCGATCTGCCGCTGTTCCGCGCCGATCCGGCGCTGGATGTCACATACGGGGTGATGCAGCGGGTGACCGCGATTGACCCCCTAACCCTTGCCCCGCCCGAGGGCGCGGTGCTGCAACCGTCCTTTGGCCCGCAACTGTCGCTGGCGCTGATGCGGCGGCGGGTGATCGAAAAGACCGGCCGCTTTGATCTGGAATTGCGGCAATCGGAAGATACCGATTACCTGTTCCGCGTCTTTGAAGGGGGGGCGCGTTTCGTGCAGAACAGCACAGTTGCGCTTTACTACCGCGTGCATCCCGACAGCCTGACCGCGGACCGTGCCGAAATGCGGACGCAATTCCTGCGGGCCGTGACGAAATCGCTGCGGCGGCGGCGGGCCGACCCCGGCCTGTGTCGGGAACGGCCGACCTTTGATCTGCAAACCTTTGCCGGACCGGAGCAATCTGATGCCCGAACATGACCCCACGGCATATGATGTCGTCATTCCCGCCTATAACGCGGCGATCACGCTGGCTGAGACGCTGGCCTCGGTCTTCGGTCAGACCGTGCCGCCTGCCCGTGTGATCGTGGTGGATGACGGATCGACCGATGACACGGCCGAAATCGCCCGCGCCGCACGGGCCGAGGTGCTGCGGCAGGCCAATAGCGGGCCGGGTGCGGCCAGCACGCGGGGCATGGCTGCCGCAACGGCGCCGGTTCTGGCCTTTGTCGATGCCGATGATCTGTGGCTGCCCGACAAGATGGCGCGGCAACTGGCGGTGCTTGGCGCAGAAGGGGGGCCTGCGGGCGTGGTCAGCCTGCAACGCCAGTTCCGCCACGGCCAGCCCGATGATGGCACGGGCGAGGTGCGCGACGGGCTGAACCGGTCATCGCTGGTGATGCCGCTTGCGCTGGCGCGGGCGGTCGGACCGATGCAGGACATGCCGGGCCTGCGGGGCGAGATGATCGAATGGCTTGCCCGCGCACGCATGGCGGGCACGCGGCTTATCACGCTGCAAGAGGTGCTGGTGCTGCGGCGCATCATTCCCGGAAGCCTGTCGTCGGGGCGCGATGCGCTGCGCGACAAGGGCTATCTTGCGGTGGCGCGGGCGGCGCTTTTGCGCAACCGCCAACGCGCCACGGCAAAGGCAGGGGGCGCGACCGAAGGGGGGCAGGCGCAATGACGGGTCTTTCGGCATCGGATATCGCGCTTCTCAGGGCGTCGCTGCTGGATGGCCCCGCCGCGATTGCGGCCTTTGGCGAATGGCGCCGCCTGACCGATTTCGAAGGCCATCACGAAGGCGGGCAGTTCCGCATGCTGCCCTTGCTGCATGCCAATATGTCGCGGCTGGGCATCGACGATCCGGTGATGGCGCGGCTAAAAGGGGTGCATCGCCACGCTTGGGCGGAAGGCCAGCGCCGCCGCCATTCGGCCGCCGCCGCGATGGCGCTGCTGGCTGCGGCGGGGCTTCCGGCCATGGTGACCAAGGGCCTTGCGCTGGCGCAGGACTATTACCCCGACCGCGCCCTGCGCCCGATGGCCGATATTGATCTTTTGGTGCCAAAGCCCCGCACGCTTGATGCGATTGCCGCCCTGGAACGGGGCGGGTGGCGCCACGGGGCTGCGGCCTTCGTGCGCGGCGGCCTTGCGCGGGCGGTGTTCATGGCCCAGCATCACGGCCTTGGGCTAAAGGATGCCAAGGGCAACGAGGCCGATCTGCACTGGCATCCGTTCTACGAATCAAACCACCCCGATCTTGCCGAATGGTTCTGGCAAGGGGCCGAGCCGATCGATCTGGGCGAAGGGGTTTTTGCGCTGCGCCCCCTGCCGACGCCGCTATTGCTGCATGTCGTCATCCATGGCACGCGGCCCAATACGCTGTCGCCACTGCGCTGGGTCGCGGATGCCGCCATGGTTCTGCGGCGGGCGGAAGACCGGATCGACTGGAACGCGTTTTGGGCCATGGCCCGCAGGGCGCGGGTCGAGATGCGCGTTGCAGGGGGCCTCGCCACGCTGTCGGATATCACCGGACATCGCCTTGCCGAACCGGCGCGGCGGCCTCCGCGCTGGTCGGTGACCGAGGCGATCGAGCTTTCGGTCTTGGACAATTCGCGGCCCGGTCCAAGATCGCGGTTCAACATCGCTATCAATATGATCGTCTCGGCCATGCGGGTCTGGCAGGGTGGAAACCGGGCGCTGCTGCCGCTGATGGTGGCAGCTTGGGCAAAACGGCGGTTGCAAAAGCGGATTTCGCTGCGATAAATCGGCCTTGAAAACTGAACGGGGCTTGCCCCGGCGGTGGCGGGGTTCTGTGCGTTAGGCGTTATCCATCCAAACAAAAGGTGGCCGCCGAAAGGTATGACGGACCCTGAATTTCTGTTAACGGTGTTGTCACGATTCGATGCGGTTGCGAACGAACGCCACCGGTCAGGAGTTCCCGGGTTGTTTGTTTTTGCCGTCTGCGCGCGTCATGCCTTAATGTCTTTTCCGGCAACTCGCCGGCGGGAAGTGGATTGATCTTGGGATTTGGACTTTCTTTTCGCGTTTTGTCGCTGTGCCTGCTGGTTGCGGGCTGCTCTGACGGGGCCGTCATGGTGGCTGCCAGCAAGGAACCCGTAAAGCCTGTGGATGTGGCGATTGTCCGTCTGGGGCCTGACAATATCGGGCAGATGGCCGCGCCGCCGCCTGCGCGCGTGCCCTCGACCCTCGCCTCGGCGCCGCTGGGCGATTATCAGGTCGGGCCGGGCGATGCGCTTTCGGTGATCGTGATCGACCATCCCGAACTGCTGGTGCCGGGGGCGGGCACGGAACAGGGCTATCTGGTGCGGCGTGATGGCACGTTTACCTATCCCTTTGTCGGCGATGTCGTCGCGACGGGCCGCACGGTCGAAGACATCCGCAAAGACCTTGTGCAGCGGCTGGCGACCTTTTTCCCCGACCCGCAAATCGATGTGCGCGTGGCGAAATACGGATCGCAGCGCGTGGTGATCGGCGGGGCGGTCGGCCAACCCTCGATCCGCGTGCTGGAAGGGCTGCCGCTGACGGTGTTCGACGCCGTAACCTCGTCCGGCGGGCTAAAGGAAAATGCCGATGTGACCCGCATCTCGTTGCGGCGCGGCGGCAAGGAATACCGCATCGATCTTGACGGCTATCTGGCCGACGGGCTGGCGGCGAACAATCCGCCATTGCGGGCGGGGGACGTGATCTTCGTGCCGACCCGCAAACAGGACGAAGCCTTTGTGCTGGGCGAGGTATTGCGCCCGTCGCCGGTCGATCTGTCGCGCGATCCGGTCACGGTCACGCAGGCCATCACCCGTATGGGCGGGTTGAACCTGACCCGCGCCAATGCCAGCGGCGTCTTCGTCTTTCGCGAGACGAATGGAAAATACACCGTCTATGCGCTGGATATGTCGCGCCCCGAAGGCGTTCTTCTGGGCACAAGGTTCGTGTTGCGGCCCAATGACGTGATCTATGTGACCCGTGCGCCGCTGCAAAAGTGGAATGATACGATCAGCCGGATTCTTCCCACCATCAACGCGTCGGGCACGGCCGCGGCGGTTGAAGGAAGGTTTTGATTTCGATGGCAATGGTCGTTTCTTCTGTGCTGGTGGTCTGTATTGGCAATATCTGCCGCTCCCCGGTTGGCGAACGGTTGCTGGCGCGTGCCCTGCCGGGTTTGCAGGTGGGGTCAGCGGGGCTTCAGGCGGTGCGCGGGGCGCCGGCCGATGCCGCGATGACGCGCGCGGCACTGGCGCAGGGCCTGTCGCTTGACGGGCATGTGGCGCGCCAGTTCACCGAAGACCTTGCGCGGGGGGCCGATCTTATTCTGGTGATGGAACAGCCGCACCGCCAGACCATCGCGCGCAAATGGCCTGCGCTGATGGGCAGGACAATGCTGTTTGGCCAATGGCTTGACGCGCCCGCGCGCGATGTGCCCGATCCCTATCTTCAGCCTGACGCGGTCCACCGCGCCGTGTTGGCCCAGTTGGAGCAGGCCGCGCAGCAATGGGCACAGCGCCTGTCGCCGGAGCGTGCAGCATGATCGGCAAGGCAAAGATCCCGGCCGCCACCGATGCGCTGCCGGAAGACGAACTTGATCTGGTCGCGCTGACCGGCATGATCCTGCGCGAATGGCGCTGGCTGCTGGTGGGCGTCATTTCGGCACTTGCGGCTGCGGTCATCTATCTTGCCGCGACGCCCCCGACCTATCGCGCCGACGCGCTGTTGCAGCTTGAACGGCAGAACACTTCGGCGCTGCCGTCGAATTTCGGCGATCTTTTCGGTCAGGCCAGTTCGAACGCGCCCGCCGAAATGCAGATATTGTCGTCGCGCAGCCTGCTGGCCACCGCTGTTTCCGAGTTGCATCTGGACTGGTCCGTGCGCGGTGTTCCCGCGCCGGTGGTCGGGCCGGTGCTGGCGCGGCACGATATTCTGCCGCGTGGCCTGTGGCCCGCCTATGCGCGGCGCGGGGATGCCATGGTGCTGGGCCTGTTGCAGGTGCCGCCCGAATGGCTTGACCGCACGTTTTCGGTAACGCTGGGCGAAGGCGGGGCGCTTTCGGTCACGCTGCCCGATGGCCAGACGGTCACGGGACAGGTCGGCGCCACCATCGAACGGCGCGAACAGGGCTTTGCCCTGCGGGTGGATCAGGTCACGGCCGATCCGGGGCGGGTGTTCCGTCTGTCGCAGGTGTCCGAACGCGTGGCCGTCGGGCGGATCGCGGGCGGCCTGTCGGCCGAGGAAGTGGGCCGCCAGACCGGTATTCTGGAAATCACCTATGACGCGCCCGATCCGGTTTTTGCCGAACAGGTGCTTCAGGCCGTGCTTGATGCCTATATCGGGCAAGGAATCCGCAAGGGGGCTGCGGCGGCGCAGAAAAGCCTCGATTTCATGGAAAGCCAGATCCCGCAGGCCGAGGCGACCCTGCGCAAGGCCGAAGAGGCGCTGAACGACTATCGCAACCGGTCCGGCGCGGTGGATGTGTCGATCGAGACGCAGACCCTGCTGGGCGAATCCGCCGCACTGGAGAACACGCTGCGCGAGCTTGAGGTCGAAGGAAAGGATCTGAGCGAACGCTACACCCCCGCCCACCCGATGATGCGCCAGTATATGGACCGCCGCAACGCGCTGGAAAAGCGTCAGGCCGAGTTGCAGAAAGAAATCGGCGGCCTGCCCGATACCCAGCAAAAGATCGCGAACCTGACCCGTGATCTGAGCATCGCGCAAGAAACCTATGTCCAGATGCAGACCCGCATCCAAGAGCTTCGCGTCGCCCGCGCCAGCGAGATCGGCAATGCCCGCATCGTTGACAGGGCACAGGCGGGGCTGTCGCCTGTGGCGCCGCGCTCGCGCATCATCCTGTTGGGGGCGGCGCTGATCGGGCTGATGGTGGCCATCGTCGTGCTGCTGATCCGCAAGGCGCTGCGGCGCGGGGTCGAGGATGCGACGCAGCTGGAAGATATGGGTCTGTCGGTCTTTGCCACCTTGCCGCAATCGGCGCTGATGGCACGGGCGCCCAAGCGCGGGCCGCTGCCCTTGCTGGCCAAGGAACGCCCCGACGATATGGTTGTCGAAAGCCTGCGCGGGCTGCGAACCAGCCTGCATTTCGCGCTGCTAGATGCCAAGACACGGTCGATCGCCCTGAGCAGCCCGTCACCGGGGCAGGGCAAATCCTTCGTCTCGGCCAATCTTGCCGTGGTCTGCGCGCAGGCGGGGCAAAAGGTCTGCCTGATCGATGCCGATATGCGGCGCGGAACCCTGCGGCGCTATATGGGCGGCGCGCGCGGCAGGCGCGGGCTGGCCGAGGTGCTGTCGGGTCAGGCAGAGTGGCGCGATGCGCTGGTCGATGGGCCGGTAACGGGGTTAAAGTTCCTTGACATGGGCACCGCGCCGCCCAATCCTTCGGAACTGCTGATGCGCGACAGGTTTGCCGAAACCATCGCGCAGATGGGGGAAGAATTCGATCTTCTGATCATCGACACGCCGCCCATTCTTGCGGTGACCGATGCCGTGATCGTGGGGCGGGCGGTCGGTGCCATGATCGGTGTCGTGCGCCATCTGACGACCGAATTGGGCGCCGTGATGAGCATGGCAAAGGCGCTCGAAGTTGCAAACGTGCATTTGGCAGGCACGGTCCTGAACGGGTTTGACCCGGCAAAGGCGACCTATAGACCAGGTGGTTACCAGTATAACTATTATTACAGTTATCGGCGAAACCCCTATTCTCAGGCCAGTCAGGCTGACAAGGCCGGACAAGCGCAGGACTAGATGGATCTAAGCTTCATTACCGCAACGGTGTTTTCCCTGTCCTCTGTCGCTGTGTTTATGACGAGTTTCCTTGTCTGCCTTATCATCGTCGCAACCGAACGGTTGCACCGCGGCCGGTCTGCCCGCGAGGAACATCTTTCTGCCGTGCAGGCGCTGCACAAATTTCCCGTGCCACGGATCGGTGGCTTGGCTGTGCTGGCCGGTCTTATGGTTGCAACGCTGACGGGCCCTTACGGGTTCCAGGGGTTGCTGCATCTGGCCGTGATCGCCGCGCCGATGCTGGTGCTTGGCCTTGACGAAGATATGGGCAGGGGCGCCAGCCCGCGCGAACGGCTGCTGGGTGTTGCGCTTAGCACGGCGATTGCCATGGCTGTTCTGGGGGTATGGATCACCGATGCCGATCTGGCCGGTCTTGACTGGGCCTTGGCCAGCACGCCCGTGGCCATTGCCTTCACCTTGCTGCTGGTTGTCGGCACAAGCCACGCCTTCAACATCATCGACGGGTTGAACGGGCTGTCGGTCGGCTTTGCCAGCCTTGCCGCACTGTCATTGGCCATCTTTGCGCTGCGGTCGGGCGATTTTGGTCTTGCGGGGCTGGTCTTGCTGACATTGCCCGCCTTCCTGGGCTTTCTGGCGTGGAATTTCCCGTTCGGACGGTTGTTTCTGGGCGATGCGGGCGCCTATGCGACGGGTTTCCTGATGGTCTGGGTGGGCATCGTTCTGGTGCAGCGGCATCAGGATCTGTCGCCTTGGGCGGTGTTTCTGGTCTTTCTCTGGCCGATTGCGGAAACGCTGTTTTCGATGGCGCGGCGTGTGGTGCGGCGCATTTCGGTCTCTACCCCCGATGCGGGCCATGTCCACCATCTGCTTTACCGCGCGCTCTGCGCCCGCTGGCCCGGCCTGCGCTGTGAAATTGCCAATCCGATCGCCGCGGTTCTGGTGCTGCTTCCCGCTTCGGTTCCGATGGTCGTGGGTCTGATGCAGCCGCAGACGGCGGGACCGGGCGAGGTTGCTTTGCTGTTGGCGTTGTTCGGCCTTTTTGCCATGGTGTTGCAGAATGTCGTCACGGCATGGGAGAAAAAGGTCAGTGCCATGAGCAAGACCACAGTGCAGGAGGGTCGTCCATGAGCCATGCCTTTTTCGGCGGGTGGTCATATCCGGTGCGATGGCGGGCCAAAGGCGCCGTTTCGGCCATGGCGATGGCCTTGGCACTGGCATCGGGCGGGCAGGTTCAGGCCGAACCGCCCCGCCTGAACCTGTTGGGCATGCCCGGCAGCCTGACGCTTCCGGCGGCGCGCCCGATGGAAGATGGCACGCTGGCCTTCAGCCTTGATCGCGAAAACACGCGCGAGGTGGGCACCCTGACCTTTCAGGCCCTGCCGCGCCTGACGGGGTCTTTCCGCTATGGCCGGTTCGACCGGCCGGTGAATGCACTTTATGATCGCAGCTTTGATGTGCAGTTCCAACTGCTGAACGAAGGCGATTGGCTGCCCGGTGTTGCGGTTGGCCTGCGCGATTTCATCGGCACGGGCACGCTGGCCAGCGAATATGTGGTGGCCACCAAATCGCTGGGCCAGACCATCACGCTAAGCGGTGGCATTGGCTGGGGCAAGCTGGGCGCCAAGGGCGATCTGGGCAGCCCCTTGGGCGAACGCCCCAACTTTACCGGCCTTGGAGGCGAACCCGGCTATAACCAGTGGTTCCGTGGTCCGGCTGCCCTGTTCGGCACGGTGGATTGGCAGGCGTCCGACCGGCTGCGCCTTTCGCTTGGCTGGTCGGGCGAAGACCCGGATGGCCCGGCACAGGCGGGTGTCGTGCTGGCGGGCGCCTCGTGGCAGGCGCGGCCGGGCATGGTTGTGTCGGCCATGGCCGATCAGGGCGGCAATCTGGGCCTCGGGGTGCAATTCGCCTTTAACCCGCGTGTGGCGCCGTCCACCTTTGTGCCGGGGCGCCAGCCGCTGGCCTTTGGCACCGCATCGCCCGATGCCGGTGCAGGCGGCCCCGTTGACCGCCTGTCGCGCAGGTTGGCCGAGGACGGGCTGGTTCTGCGCGGTGCGCGCATTTCAGGCGACGAAGCCGTCATCCGCGTTGACAATCGCAGCTTTGGCCAGCCGTCACAGGCGCTGGGCCGCACGGCACGGGCCCTGACCGGCGAACTTGGCCCCGAAGTGGCCCGCTATTCGATCGAGATGTCGGGCCCCGGCCCTGCGGCATCGCGCGTCATGCTGACACGCGCCGATCTGATCGCCTTGCAGGACGATCCGGCACGCGCAGAAAAGGGTTGGGATGCGACCAAGGTTGGCGCGGTGCAGCCTTGGCGCGATGGCTGGCTGCCGGAACCGTCGCCCTATTCGGTGACGCTGCATCCCTATCTGGCCCTGTCGGTGTTTGATCCGATCAATCCGGTGCGGGCCGATATCGGCGCGCAGCTTGATGCGCGGCTGCGGCTGACGCCCAACCTGTTTGTCGATGGCAGCCTTCGGGCGCGTCTGGCCGGAAACCGCCGCGCGTCTGACCGGTTCAGCAATTCGGCGCTTCCGCCCGTGCGGTCGGATGCGGCGCGCTATGCGGTCGAGGGCGATGCCGGTATCTACAACCTGACGATGACCTATCTCGGCTCGCCCATGCCGAATGTCTATACCCGTCTGTCGGCTGGCCTGCTGGAAGAGATGTATGCCGGCGCCGTGGGCGAGGTTCTGTGGAAACCGCCAAGCAGCCGCCTCGGGCTGGGGGTCGAACTGGCCAAGGTCTGGCAGCGCGATCCGGGGATGGGGCTGGGCCTTGGCTATTATGACTATACCACGCTGACGGGCCATGCCTCGGTCTATTATGCCATCACGCCCGATATCGATGCGCGGCTGGATGTCGGCCGTTATCTGGCCGGTGACAAGGGGGCGACCTTTACGCTGGAACGGCGCTTTGCCAATGGCTGGAAGGTGGGCGCCTATGCCACGCTGACCGATGTTCCCTTTGCCACCTTCGGCGAAGGATCGTTTGACAAGGGGATCACCCTGACCATTCCGCTGGAATGGGTGCTGGGCAAGCCGAATGTCCGCCGCACCGATGTGTTGATCCAGCCCATCCAGCGTGACGGGGGCGCGCGGATCGATCCGGGCTTCCGGCTGTATGAGGCCGTGCGCCCGGCGCAGGCCGCCGATCTTGAACGCAGCTGGGGGATGTTCTGGAAATGACCGTATCGCGCGCACTTCCCCTGCTGATCGGCGCGGCCCTGTCGCTGGCCGGATGTATGAAAGACCCGCTGGCCGGCCTAAGCCGCAACCCCGATATCAAGGTTGAACTGTTCGGCGGTTTCGCAGGCACGCCACCCGCCCCCGTCACCCTGCCGCCCGATGCGCCCCGGCTGGTGGCCAGCCTGTACCAGCGCGATATCGCGGGCGATGTGGCGCTGGTGGCCCGCCGTGGCACCGTGACCGAATGGATGGCAAATGATGGTGTCACGATCCGGCTGGACGGCGGCATCCTTGTTGGCACAACCGGCCTCGGGCGTGATCTTTACGCCGCCGATGCGGCGTCCTTGATGGCCGCAATGGCCGCAGGCGGGGGCAGCTATGCCCGCGATTTCCGGTTCATGGATGGCGAACGGCGGATCGTGCTGACCTCGGCCGAATGTACATTGACGCGGCCGACCGGCACGCAGGAATACACCGAACTGTGCCGCACGGGACAGGGAACCTTTACCAACCGCTTCCAGACCGACCCTGCGACTGGTGACATCATCGCCTCTCGCCAGTGGATTAGCCACGAAGCCGGGTATTTGGGCCTAAACCCGAAGCCAAATTCGTGATAAAGACGAAGATGCAGGCCTTCACCGACCATAAACGTAAACGTAAAGGGAATCAGATGCGTAACGTCATTTCTGCCGGACTCCTTGCCGCATTCGCCTTGGGCGTGCCCGGTATGGCCCTTGCCCAGGCGATCAATCCGTTCAGTTCGGACGGTTGTGTTCCGGGCTTCACCGCCGAAGGCACCTTCGTGGATGAGGCTGGAAACGTTCTGGACAGCACGGGCTGGGTTGCCGTCGCCGCGGGCGAGGTTCTGGATTCGCTGGGCAACCGCGTGCTGCTGCGCCGGAACTGCCTTGCCGGTCTGACCAACACCGCCGCGACCACCGCGACCACCGGCCTTGCCGCCGGCACGGCTTCGGTGTTTGTCGTCGGTCTGGGTGTGGTCTTGCTGGGCGCCAACGGCACCAACGGCACCAACGGCACGAACTGACGCTTTTTTAAGCGGCGTCCCTACACGAAAGTAGGCCCCTCTCTTACGTGAGAGGGGTTACAGCCGTCCATATGTCCGTGCCCGGCAGAGAGCGGGCAGATGCAGCTTGACCGGGTCTTGGGATAACCGAAAAAACATCGGGTGAACAACGTCTTGCGTCCGAAATCCGGGCACGGCCAAGTGAAAGTAATACCCGATGTCCCATCCCGTCGTCATCCATATCGGTTTTCCCAAAACCGCCACAACCACCCTTCAGGCGCATGTGTTCCAGCATTTGCGGGGCGTGTTCTACCTGGGGAAGTTCCCGAAAGGTCCCCCCGCCGACCCAAGGCTTGCCGGTTTTGACAAGCATGTTGCCGTGCAGATTGCGATCGAGCGTGATACGGGCCTGATCTCCGAGGAACGCGCGGCTTCTTTGTTGCAGGCAGGGCGCGCGGCTGGATTGCGGACTGTGATTTCGAAGGAAGAGATTTTGGTCGCCTGCTTTGGTCCGCGCCCTGAATGGAATGATGTCAACCTGTCCGGCAAGGTCTTTCGCCCCTTCAGCCTGCGCGAGGTTCTCGAACCGCTGATCGCGATGTGCGAAGGCGCGGGTCTGGGGCGGCCGCGTTTTGTGGCAACCTTGCGCGAACAGGCCGATCTTCTGTCGTCGTTCTACGCGGAATGCGCGCTGAACCGATATGCCAACGTGCCCGAAGCGGCCAGCTTTCCGCAGTTCGTCGATGCCTTCCTGAACCGCACCGACATTTCGCGCAGCGGTATCTTGGACTATCAGGATCTGGAAGATGAACTTTCGGCGGTCGCCGGACCCGATAACTATCGCCTGATCGCGCATGAATGGCTGTCAAAAGATCCCGATCGCTACGCCGCCGCCTGGGCCGAGGCGCTGATGGTTCCAAAGGAAGATTTCGCCGCAGCCCTGGCCTCGGCCCCGTCCGAGAATGTGCGCCGCAAGATCGGCGCGGATGGCAGGCCGGAACTGTCCATTGAAATGCCAAGCATCGTGCTGTGGCTCAAACAGCGCCTGTCGCCGGGTCGCAGCTTTGGCATCGGTCGGTATATCAACCGGCTGATCGGTGGCATACGGTTGCCCGTCAAGACCTTTCAGCCCGATCCCGCCGTGATCGCCACGATCCGGGCGCGCTATGCCGCGTCGAACGCGGCATTTCTGGCGCGGCATCCCGATTTTGCACCGATGTTGGATCGGGCGGGCAGGGGGCCGGCGTGACCGCACAGGCATGTATCGCCGACAGCGGCTTGCCTGTCCCGGCCGCCGTGACGGGGCGGCGTATTGGTATCCTGCTGCCCGACCTGCGCGCTGGCGGGGCTGAACGCGTGTCGATCAGCCTTGCCAAGGGTTTTGCGGCTGCTGGCTACCGGCCCGAATTCATCATGCTTGCCGCGCAGGGCGAATTTCTGCCCGAGGTCGAGGGCAGGTTCGCCATCACCGTGCTGGCCGTGCGGCGCTATCGGCAGGCGCTGTTTGCGCTGGTGCGCCATTTGCGGCGCGACCCGCCCGATGCGCTGCTGGTGCAGATGTGGCCGCTTAGCATGATTGCCCCCGTGGCGGCCTTGCTGGCCGGATATCGGGGCAGGGTGGTGGTGGCCGAACATGGCAGCATTCCGCACAGGCGCCGGTTTGATGCGGCGCTTGCCTTGGGCTATCGCCTGCGGGTGACGGCTGTGGCGGTCAGTGGCGGATTGGCTGCCGAATTCGCACGCCGGGCGCGCCTGCCGGTCGGGCGGGTCCATGCGGTGGCCAACCCCATCAGCCGCCTGTCGCCGCCCACGGCATCGGCCGAGGCCCGCGCCGAAGCCGCATGGCGCGGCACACCGCGCGGCGCGCGCATCCTGTCCGTCGCGCGGCTGACCGAGGCGAAAGACCTGCCCATGTTGCTGCGGGCCTTTGCGCGGATGCCTGACCGCTTCCGCCTGATGATCGTCGGCAGCGGCGAGGCCGAACCCCATGTGCGGGCCGAGGCCGAAAGGCTGGGCCTGTCGGACCGGCTGATCCTGACGGGGTTCCAACCCGATCCCGCACCCTTTTACCGGTCTGCCGATGTTTTCGCGCTCAGTTCCTGTGCCGAAGGTTTCGGCAATGTGCTGGTCGAGGCGCTGTCTTGCGGCTTGCCCGTCGTCGCAACCGATTGCCCCTTTGGTCCGGCCGAAATTCTGGCCGGCGGGCGCTATGGCCGCCTTGTGCCGGTGGGCGATGACGCGGCCATGGCGCAGGCGCTGATGGCGGCGCTGGCCGAACCCGGCGATCCGGCCCCGCGCAAGGCACGCGCGGCGTATTATTCGGTCGAGGCGGCAACGGCGCGCTATCTGGCGCTGTTGTTCGCGCCTGCGAAACGGGCGGGGCAGGTCTGATGGCGCGCAAGGCCGTGGTCTATCTGAGCCGGACGGGCGTGATGGAGCCTTTGGGCCAAAGCCAGATTTTGCCCTATCTGCGGGGTATCGCCCGCGAAAGGGATGTGACACTTATCAGCAGGGAGAAAGCGGCGGATCTGGCCGAAACCGAAGGGTATGAGCGGATGATGCGCGAATGCCGCGACCTTGGCATCGACTGGCGCCCGCGCCGGTTTCCGCTGCGGTCAACGGCGCTGCGCACGCTGGGCGATATCGTGGTGCTGGCCGCCGATGCGCTGGGCGCGCTGTGGCGGCACAGGGGGCAATCGCCGGTGCTGCATGCGCGGTCCTATCTTCCGGCGTTTTCGGCCATGCTGGCGGGCAAGATTGCCGGCGTCCCCTTCCTTTTTGACATGCGGGCGCTTTGGCCCGAAGAACTGGTGACATCCGGGCGTGTCCGGCGCGGGGCGCTGGTGCATCGGGTTCTGGTCTGGCTTGAAGGGGTGTTGCTGGGCCATGCCGGGGCGACGGTCACGCTGACCGAGGTGTCGCAACAGCATCTGCGCGCGCATTGGCCCGCCCAGATGGCGCGGGGCAGGCTTGCCGTGATCCCCACTTGTGTCGATCTGGACAAATTCACGCCCCGCCCCAAGGCGCAGGCGGCCCGTGTCGGGCGCGTTCACGGGGTGGTCGGGTCGGTGCTGACGGGCTGGTTCCGGACCGACATGCTGCGCCGCTGGTTCCTTGCCATCGCGGCGGCAGATGCGGCGGCACGGTTCGAGATCATCACCCGCGATCCGGCCGGAAAGGTGCGCGCGGCGGTCGATCCTGACGGCGTGCTGGGCGCGCGGCTGACGGTGGGCGCCCGCGACCCGGCCGACATGCCCGAAACCCTGTGGGGGCATGACCTGACGGTGTTCTTCTATGCCGGGGGCAATGTCTCGGAACTTGGCCGCTCTCCCACCCGCATGGCCGAGGTGCTGGCGGCGGGCCTGCCCGTTGTCGCCAATGCCGGTGTTGGCGATGTCGAAGCGGTGGTGCGGCGCCATGATGTCGGCGTCTTGCTGGCCGATGACAGTGACGCCGCCCTTGCCGCAGCAATCGCGCAGCTTGATGCCTTGCTGGCCGATCCTGATCTGCCACGCCGGTGCCGCGCCGCCGCCGAGGCCGGGTTTTCCCTAGCATCCGGCACGGCAGCCTATCTGGCGCTTTATGATGCCCTGTCCGGCGGGCGCCAAAAGGCGGGCCAGCGACCGGAATGAAGGTTCTTGCCCTGACCCGCTATGACAGGCTTGGCGCATCGAGCCGGATGCGGATGATGCAATATGGCCCCGTGCTGGCCCAATCGGGCCTTGAGGTGATCACGGCGCCGTTCTTCGATGATGCCTATGTTCAGGCACTGTATGACGGAACCCCGCGCGGGCGGCTGGCCCTGTCGGCCTATGCCCGCCGTCTGGCGCTGATCTTGGGCGGGGTGCGGGCCGATCTGGTCTGGATGGAAAAGGAATTGCTGCCCTGGTGCCCCTGGCCGGTCGAGCGCCTGCTGCTCCGCCGCGGCATCCCCCTTGTGACCGATTACGACGATGCGGTGTTCCACCGCTATGACCGCCATTCCAATCCGCTGGTCCGCGCCGTTCTGGGGCGCAAGATCGACGGGGTGATGGCGGCGTCAACGCTGGTTGTGGCCGGCAATGCCTATCTGGCCGACCGCGCGCGCGCCGCAGGGGCCGCAT
Source organism: Rhodobacter sp. (assembly GCA_027484985.1). GTDB lineage: Bacteria > Pseudomonadota > Alphaproteobacteria > Rhodobacterales > Rhodobacteraceae > Paragemmobacter. The sequence continues at coordinate 46,650 of JAIXRW010000067.1, forward strand.
GGGTTGAAATCGTGCCGACGGTGGTGGATGCGCTGGCCTACGGCGCCATGCCCCCGGCCCAAGACCCGGCAAGGCCCCGTCTGGGCTGGATCGGCCTGCCCGAGACATGGACGACCTACATGCGCCCCATGTTGCCGCAACTGACCGCCGTGGCCGCCGCGCATGGGGCGGTGTTGCGGGTTGTGGGGGCCGGCCGCGCGGCGGCGGATGTGGCGGGAATCGAACTGGTCGATTGGCACGAAGCGACCGAGGTATCCGAGATTGCCCGCATGGATATCGGGCTGATGCCGCTGGACAACTCGCCATGGTCGCAGGGCAAATGCGGCTACAAGCTGATCCAGTACATGGCCTGCGGTCTGCCGGTTGTCGCCTCGCCCGTGGGGGTGAACAGCCGCATCGTCGAAGATGGCGTGAACGGCTATCTGGTCGATACCCCCGATGACTGGGCCAAGGCCTTGGCGCGGCTGCTGGCCGATCCGGCGCTGCGGGCGCGGATGGGGGCTGCGGGACGGGCCAAGGTGGCCGCCGAATATTCCGTGCAGGCACAGGGGCCGCGACTGGCCCGCCTGCTGCGCGATGCCGCTGCAAAACGCGGGCAGGGGGCGCGGCGGTGATCTATCTGGTGATCTTTCTTGCGATGTGCCTGCTGCGCGGCGCCTTGCCCCGGCGCGCCGACCGCGACAAGGTCTATCCTGCCGTGCTGGTCTTTCTGGCGATCTTCGTCGCGTTCCGGTTCAAGGTGGGCTGCGACTGGCTGGGCTATCTGAACCAGTATGAAGTGTTCGGCCAAGCCCCCGCCTTCCTGCTGTTGGGCGAACGCGAGGCGATCTGGTCGATGGTCGTAAAGGGCCTGTATGTGGCCGATGTGCCCTATCCGGTGCTGAATATCATTGCGGCGGCGATCTTCTTTCTGGGCCTGAACAGCCTTGCCCGTCGGCAACCCGACCGGCTGACCTTTTTGATCCTGTCCTATCCGATGCTGATCATGAACATGATCATGTCGGCCATGCGGCAGGGCGTGGCCATCGGCATCATCTGCCTTGCGCTTTCCGCCTTTCTTGACCGGCGGCCATGGCGGTTCGTGTTCTGGGTTCTGGTCGCGGCGGGGTTCCATTCCAGCGCCATCGTCTTTCTGCTTCTGGTGCCGCTGGTGGGGGGCAAGCTCTCGGCCAGCCGGATCATGCTGTCAGTCCTGCTGGCCCTGCCGGGCGCGGCCTTGATGGCCAATAGCAGCAGCACCGATATCATGCTGGAACGCTATATCTCGGGGCGCGAAGATGCGGCGGGTGCTGCCTTTCGCGTGTCGATCCTTGTGGTGACGGCGCTGGGCTATCTGATCTTCCTCAGACCGCGCTGGAAGCGGCTATTCCCCGCCGATGAAAAGCTGGTCACGCTGGGGGCATGGGGCATGCTGGGCACGATCCCGCTTCTGGCCGTGGCCACCGTGGTGGCGGACCGTCTGGGCTATTACCTTGTGCCGATCCAGCTGATGATGTTCGCCCGCCTGCCGTTCTTGCGCTTGCAGTCGGGCGGTGCGCTTTGGATCGTGTCTCCTTTCCTGATGCTGACGGTGGTTCTGGTGGTCTGGACGTCGCTGTCATGGCATTTCGATGCTTGCTATATGCCCTACCAGACATGGCTGTTCGGCTTTCCCTCGGCGATTACTGATATGCAGTCCTTGAAATGAATCCTTTTCCCGATCCGCTGTCGCACCCGATCTTTGCCCAAAAGCGCCGCGTGGCGGTGGTCATCACCCGTCTGGCCGAATTTGGCGGCGCGCAGCTGCATGCCCGCGATCTTGCCGCCGCCATGCAACATGCGGGGTGGCAGGTCGTGGTGGTGACGGGCGCGCTTGGGCCTGTGTCCGATACCGCGCGGCAGGCGGGGCTCGAGGTGGTGCATCTGCCCGAACTCTGCCGCGAGATTGCGCCTTTGCGCGACCTGCGGTCCACCCTTGCGCTGGCGCGGCTGTTCCGCAGCCGCAACATCGATCTGGTCTGCGCCCATTCGTCCAAGGCGGGCATCGTGGCGCGCATCGCGGCGCGGCTGTCGGGCCGTCCTGCGGTGTTCACCGCCCATGGCTGGGCCTTTACCGATGGCATCCCCGCCCGCACCGCCGCGCTTTACCGCGTGATCGAGCGGGCGGTGGGCCGCATCACCGACCATGTGATCTGCGTCAGCGAAAATGACCGCCGCATCGGCCTTGCGGCCCGCGCCGTGGTGCCCTCGCGGATGACCACTGTGCATAACGGTATGCCCGACATCCCGCTTGCCCCGCGCCCGCCGCACCATGGCCCCTTGCAGATCATTCAGGTGGCGCGGTTTTCCGACCAGAAGAACCACGCGCTGTTGCTGCGGGCGCTTGCGGGCCTGACGGGGCATGACTGGCATCTGGCGCTGGCGGGGGGCGGTGATGACGGGCCCATGCGCCAGCTTGCCGCCGAACTGGGCATCGCATCGCGCATCGATTTTCTGGGCGAACGCGCCGATGTGCCCGACCTTTTGGCGCAAAGTGACCTTGCCTGTCTGGCAACCAATTGGGAAGGCTTCCCCCTTGTCTGTGTCGAGGCGATGCGGGCAGGGCTGCCGCTGGTCGTCAATGCCGTGGGCGGCACCGCCGAAGCGATCGTCGAGGGCGAGACGGGGTTTTCCGTCCCGCGCGACGATGTGGCGGCCTTTCGCGCAAGGCTGGCGCATTTCCTGCAAAACCCGTCCGAAGTGGCGCGGATGGGGCAGGCCGCCCGCCAAAGGTTCGAACGGGAATTCACCTTTGCGCGGATGGCATCGCGCACCTTCGATGTTTATGGGCGGGTGCTTGCCGGGCGCTGATCCCGTGACCGCCGTTCCGCGCGGCGGTCCAGCAGGTGGCGCATGGCCCTTGCGTAAAGGCCGCGCCAGCCGGGGGCGGGGGTGCTGACAAACCAGCTTTTGCGCAGATCCCAGCCGCCAGCCGTGATCAGGTTATGGTTCGGCACGCCCGGCGGAATAGGGGGCACATATCCGGCCGACGGGTAAAGCGTGATCTCGCCGCCATAAACCTCGGTCCCGTCGGTCATGAAGTCGAAGCGCCCGTAATCGATGCCACGGCTGATCCGTTCTGCCGCGTCGATGATGCGGGCGTATAGCGCGGGCCTGCCCAGCACATCTTCGATGGGGCCCATCTTGTGCAGCGCAAGCTTGCCCGTTGCGTCCTTGCCAAAAAAGCCGAATTCGCGGCCATCGGGCAGGTAATAGGAATAGCGCATCGCATCCGTCTTGTTGTTCTGGATGATCGAGGTCAGCAGCGCCTTGCCATCCGCGCATCTGACATTGACGTCGATCAGCCGACCCGCCTTGATCCGCCGCTCGGCAAAGATGCGGCGCGGGATGTCGCGGTAACACCATTCCTTGCGGACGGCCGAATAATCGACCGCCAGCCAGTCACGATACATCGCCGCGCAGGTCGCGGCATCCTCATCGCCCTTGGGAAAAAAGTTCATGTCACAGCCATGATTGGCCTTGATCACCGTGTCGGGGTCGGTCCCGCGGGCCGCTGCGGCGTCGGGATCAGCCTCGACCCACAGCGTTTCGGGAACGGAAATGTCGGGCACGCGGCTTTGGACGAATTCCTTGCCGCGCAATTTGTCGGCCCAGACCGGAAATTGCGGGTTGTGGTCGATCAGGCGCCGCCACAGCAACCGTTCGGCCATATGGTCGGGCAGCGCGATATTGGGCAGCCCGCGTTTTGACCGCAGGGTGCGATAGGCCTCGACCGGGTATCGCAGCACAAGCCACAGGTTGACGGCAGCGATAACTGCCACATGAAATAGTGTTGTCATTACAAACCACTCTTTTGGACCGGCCCAAGCAGGGTGGACCGGTCAATTTCAGCTTAGGCATCGGTCGTCGAAACGGGAAAGCGCAGGGTCATTGCGGCAAAATCCGGGGTGCGGGTGCTGCGTTGCCGGGCCTGTCGGCCGGGCGGACCGCCCGTGCCAGCGCAGCGGCATAAAGCGCGCGCCACCCGGTCTGCGGGCTGGTCAGAAACCAGCTTTGCCGCAAGTCCCAAAGGTTTGCGATGCGCGAATACAAATTGTCCGATCCGGGCGGGGTGGGCGGAACGTAACCTGCGCGGTGATAAAACGTCAATTCGCCGGGATAAAGCGCGGTTCCGTCGCACAGGAAATCCACCCGCACATAATCAAGCCCCGCGCCGATCCGCGCCGCCGCCGCCATCGCACGGGTGACAATACCGGCATCGGGCAGCACCTTGTCCAAGGGGCCCAGACGGCAGCATTGCCATTTCTTGCCTTCGCGCAGGAAGCGGCCGATCTCGTATCCATCCGGCCCGTAGAAGGACGAGCGTTCAATCTCGGCCTTGTGGTCGAAAAAGATGGCAACCCCCGCCGTCTGCCCGTTGCAGCAATGGACCGAGATTTCGATCAGATCGTCGGCCTTGATCCGGCTTTCGGAAAAGACCCGGCGCGGAATGTCGCGATAGGCCCATTCCTTCCGCATGGCGGAATAATCGGTGTCCAGCCAGCGGCGATACAGCGCCGCGCAGGTGGCGGGGCTTTCGTCGCCCGTGGGAAAGAAGTTCATCGCGCAGCCATGATTGGCCTTGATCACCATCCCGGCCGAAACCCCTGCCGCGGCGGCGCTGGCCGCATCGGCGTGCGACCACAGCAGCGCGGGCAAGGGCAGATCGGGGCAAGAAAGGCGGATATGGTCGCGCACGCGCAGCTTGTCGGCCAGTTGCGGAAAGCGCGGATTATGATCGAACAGGCGCCGCCACAGGAATTTCTCTGCCAGATGCTGTGGCCGCGCGATGTTCGGCACACCCCGCGCCGCCCGTGCGGTGCGAAAGGTTTCAACCGGAAATCTAAGCCAGACCAACAGGTTGACGGTCAACAGGATCAGATTGTCCATCAGGCGCGTCATATCAGATTCCGTTCCGGGTCTGCCTGCAACACTGGGTCGGCCCCTGCTGTGACGAATGGTTAACATTCGTTTCTGTCAAGGCGAGACTTTGTTTGCCGCAACCACCGGCGCGGTTCTTGTGCGGCCACGGGCGCGGGCGGCCAGAACACGCCCCAGCGCGCGGGCATAGACCCCGCGCCAGCCGCGATGCGCCGTTTGCACGAACCAGCTTTGCCGCAAATCCCAGTTCGCGGCGATCCGGGCGTAAAGATTGTCCGATTTGCGCGGCGCGGGCGGCACATAGCCCGAACGGTGGTAAAAGGTGATTTCGCCCGAAAACAGCGCCTGCCCGTCCGACATGAAGTCGATCCGCGCGTAATCGAGCCCCGCGCTGATCTTTTCCCCCGCCGCCATCGCGCGGGTCACGATCGACGGGTCGTCCAGTATCTCGTCCAGCGGGCCAAGGCGGAAGCAATCCCATTTGCGGCCTTCACGCAGGAAGCGGCCAATCTCTGACCCGTCGGGCCGGTAAAAGGAATAACGGTCATGGTCGGTCTTATGCGCGAAGATTACCGCTACGCCCACGGTTTTCCCATCGCAGCAATGGACAAGGATATCGACCAGCCGTTTTGCGCGGATGCGGCGTTCCGCAAAGATGCGGCGCGGAATGTCACGGTAACACCATTCCTTGCGCCGCGCCGAATAGTCGGTGGCCAGCCAGCGGCGATACAGGCTTTCGCAGCTGTCGCGGGTTTCGGTGCCATCGGGAAACAGGTTCATGTCGCAGCCGTGATTGGCCTTGATCACCACATCGGCAGATGTGCCCTCGGCGGCGGCTGCCGCCGCGTCGGAATGGCTCCACAGCAGTTCGGGCGCGGCGATGTCGGGGCAACGGGCCGCCACATAATCGCGCGCGCGCACTTTGTCGGCCAGCACGGGGAACAGCGGGTTATGGTCAAACAGCTTGCGCCACAGCAGCCGTTCCGACTGATGCGACGGACAGGCGATATCGGGGTATCCGCCCCGGTCGCGCGCAACGCGCAGCACCTCGACCGGATGGCGCAGAAAGATCGCCGCGTTGAAAAGATGCAGGAAAAAGCGGTCGGCAACGGGAAACATGAAAGGCACTCGTTTGGTGGGCTGCCGGTGGTATCAGCCCCGTTTCATCAGCGGAATCGGGTCGGGCGCCAGCGCGGGGTCGGGCGGGGCGCCTTTGTCCGCGCCCGACCCATCGCCTTGCGACAGGCCCGCCGCCTCTACCATGCGGCGGAACCGGTCCGACTGGGCATAAAGCGTATCCCAGGCTTCAAAGCCCGCAACCGCGCCCTTTTCCATCAGCAGGATGCGGTCGCAATCGCGCAGCGTGCTCAGCCGGTGGGCGATGAACAGCACGGTGTAACCGGCATCAAGGCTGTTGACCGCGTGCATCACCTCGGCCTCGGTCACGCCGTCAAGCGCGCTTGTCGCTTCGTCAAAGACCAGCAGCGATGCCTTGGCATAAAGCGCGCGTGCAATGCCGATGCGTTGCTTTTGCCCGCCCGACAGCCGCGTGCCACGTTCCCCGACCTCGCTTTCCCATTGCGCGGGAAGGCTGTTCACGAAATCCTCCAGCCGGGCCATGCGGCCACAATCCATGGCGCGGTCGCGGTCGATCCGGTCGGTCGGCACGCCAAAGGCGATGTTTTCAAGGATCGTGCCTTCTTTCAGGAAAATCTCCTGCGGCACATAGCCAAGGCTGCGCTGCCAGCTGCGCCGGTTCGCCGCATCAAGCCCCACACCATCCACGGTGATCCGCCCCGTCTGGGGCTGCAACAGCCCAAGCACCAGATCGACAAGGGTGGTCTTGCCCGCGCCGGTCAGTCCGACAATCCCGATCCGCTCGCCCGCCCGGATCGACAGCGAGACATTGTTCAGGCTGGGTTTCGCGGCGGTGCGATAGCGAAAGCTGACCCCTTCCAGCCGCAATTCCTGCGTCAGCGCCATGGTCCCGTCGCGGGCGCCATCGCCATCCACCGGCGTGACGGGGCGGGCCAGCTCTTCGGCCACCCGAACCACGATCGCGGCCCCCGCCTTCAGCCGCGTGGCATTGGTATAAACCTGCCCCAGCGCGGGCAGCATCCGCTGGCCGGCAAAGGCAAACACCCCCAGAATCGGCAAAAGCGATGACAGGGTCGCGGTGTCTTCCTGGGTGCTGATGATGATCAGACACAACAGGATGATCCCGGCAAAGGCCGTTGTCTGCACGATCACACGCGGCGCTTCGGACACCACGTTGGTATAGGTGATCGCATCTGCCAACCGGTCCGAGGCCTTGGTGTAGCGCCCGACATAGCCGGTTTCATGCCCAGAAAGCTTGACCTGCTTGATGCCGCCAAAGGCCTCGATCACCGTGCGTGACCGGTCTTCGTTGGCCGAGATACGGCGCGTGCTCATGCGGGTGATCATCTTGGAACTGGTCAGATAGGACAGCGCATAGATCCCGCTCAGCACGATGATGCTGGACACCGCGATCACCGGATTGACAAAGCACACCAGCAAAACCAGCGCGATCACCGTCAGCAGCGAAGATATGCAATTGGCAGCGGGAAGGAAGAAATGGTCCATCACTTGGGCCGCCTCGGTCAGCACCATATTCGACAGCTCGCCGCTGTGATGGTCCAGAAAGAACTCGTAAGGTTGGCGCAATTGCGCCGAAAGCACCCGCGTGCTGGTCACCACGGCGACATGGGTGGAAAAGGCATGCAGCCAATAGGTCCGTACGATTCCGCCGATTCCCGCAATGATAATCGCCGCCAGCGCGAACACCCCCAGCGCCATCATGGTCGGATAGCCCGGCGCCACGCCCAGCCAGTCCATCATCTGCGCCACGCGCCCCGTGCCCACCGCAGTGTCGGGCGAGGCGATCACGCTCAGAAACGGCAAAACCGCAGCGACCATAGCGGTTTCAAGCACCGAAGCGATGACAAACACGGTCAGAACCGGCCACACACGGCGACGGTCCCTTGGCAACAGCAATGACCACGCCGCTTGGAAACTTCCCAAAGAATGACCTCTTTTGGAAACGGTTAGGGGGCAGGCGGGCAAAATTTCCCGCACTGGTTTTCCGCTTCTACATGATCGTAACGCCGCGGCCAATCCGCATCTGGCGCGGTTCCGGCCATACGCGCGGTTTTCGCCTGTCGCTTGCCGCCGTTTGCCAACAGTTACCTTCTGTTGCGTCATCCGGGTCGTGCCTGCCCGCCTGCTTGGCCCTGCCGGCACGGCGCTTCGCCAGACCATCGCAATCGTCAACGCCCCGCTGCGTCTGATCGGCCCGAACGGGGCCATGCCTGATGTCCGCACGCCCTTTAGGCGCCACTAGACCCGGCAAGGGACCAGCCCCTGACGCGGTTCCGACGGCCCGTTGCACCCGCTGGCGCACCGCACCATGATCAGGGTCAAAACTTGGGGCGGGTGGAACGCCTGCACCCATGGCCGCGCCAAACGCCGGGTCCGGCGCATATTCCGGTCACAGCGGCGGACCAGGCCGCCTTGGTCTGCCGTCGTCGGGCGGCGGTCGCGCTCGGCACCCCGCCGATAAGGCCAGGCCGCTTCGGCGCAATGCGGGCCAGATCGACGCCCCAAACGCGACAGTCCCGCCTGTGGACTGCGGCGGCACGGGGCAGGATCATCTTGATCACGCCGATGTCGATGCCGACCGTCACGGGTCCGGCACCCTGATCTGCACGCTGGCGGCCATACCCGATAAGCTTGTGACGACCAAGGTGCCCCTTCTGTTTCCCAAGGTCGCGCTTCGGCGTTGCGCATGTCGCCGCCGTGCCGCATCGGGGTGGTTTCCCTACGCCGGACAGATCGGCTATACGCAGGTTACCGAGGTTACCGAAACGGTGCAGGCAGCCCACGGACGATCGTTTGGGCGGCACCCCCTGATCGACCAGTGTCGCGGCTTGGCGCGTCCCGTTCCGGGCGTCGTCACGGCGTAAGGGGCGTCTCGCTCGCGCAGCGGCCCTTCGGTCTGGCCCGGAGATGGTAACCGCAGCGGGGAAGCTTGGTGATCAAGGCCATTTTCCTGTGCGCTATATGTGTCATAAGTCGTCGAAACGGCGAATATCGGGGCGTGGTCTGGCGTGAACACCCCATTGCGCGAACGGATTGAAGATACAAGAAAAATGACAGAAAATCAATCACATAGACTGTCCGTGGCCCCGATGATGGACTGGACTGACCGCCATTGCCGCTATTTCCACCGGCTGATGACGCGGCGGGCGATGCTTTATACCGAAATGGTCACCGCGCCTGCCGTCATCCACGGCCCGAAGGACCGGCTTTTGGGTTATTCCGATGCCGAACATCCCGTGGCCTTGCAACTTGGCGGGTCCGACCCTGCCGAACTGGCGGCAGCGGTGCGGCTGGCGCGGCCCTTCGGCTATGACGAGATCAACCTGAACGTGGGCTGCCCGTCCGACCGCGTGCAATCGGGCTGTTTCGGCGCGGTGCTGATGGAGCGGCCCGCGCTGGTGGCCGATTGCGTGGCCGCGATGCGCGATGCCTCGGACGTGCCCGTTACGGTGAAATGCCGGATCGGGGTCGATGACCAGAACCCGGATAAGGTGCTGCCCGATTTTCTGCAAAAGGTCAGCGCGGCAGGTGTCACCTATTTCATCATCCACGCCCGCAAGGCATGGCTGCAAGGCCTGTCGCCCAAGGAGAACCGCGAAATCCCGCCGCTCGATTACGGTCTGGTCCAGCGGATGAAGGCGGAATTTCCGCATCTGACCATCTGCATCAACGGTGGTGTGACCACGCTTGCACAGGTGCGCGACCTGCTTGATACGGGGCTAGACGGGGTAATGGTGGGGCGCGCCGCCTATCACGATCCGGCCTCGGTGCTGATCGGGGCCGATGCGCTCTGGTCCGAGGGCGGGGGGCTTGACGCCTTTGGCGTGGTCGAGGCGATGAAACCCTATATCGCCGCCCATCTGGCAAGCGGCGGCAGGCTGCACCAGATCACCCGCCACATGCTGGGCCTGTTCCACGGCCGCCCCGGCGCGCGCGGCTGGCGGCGCGTGCTGTCCGAAGGCGTGGCAAAACCCGGCGCCGACCTTGGGCTGATCGACGCCGCCTTGGCCGAGGTCAGCCGCGCC
>JAIXRW010000049.1 GCA_027484985.1 Rhodobacter sp.
ATTGTATGCCACGGTATGCCAATTGATTTTGCCGCGCCGCTTGGCTAAGCCACCCGCAACGCAACACATGAGGCCCGCCATGTCCGCCACCCGCACAGAAACCGACAGCTTCGGCCCGCTCGAAGTGCCCGCCGACAAGTATTGGGGCGCCCAGACCCAGCGGTCGATCATCAACTTCCCCATCGGCTGGGAACGCCAGCCCGTGGCCATCATCCGCGCTTTGGGCGTCATCAAGAAAGCCTGCGCGCTGGTGAACATCGATCAGGGCGACATCAGCCCCGAACTCGGGAACGCCATCGCCGCAGCGGCGCAGGAAGTGATCGACGGCAAGTTCGACGACAACTTCCCCCTTGTCGTCTGGCAAACCGGATCGGGCACCCAGTCGAACATGAACGCCAACGAAGTTATCAGCAACCGCGCCATTGAAATGCTGGGCGGCGTGATGGGCAGCAAAAAACCCGTCCACCCCAATGACCATGTGAACATGGGCCAGTCCTCGAACGACACTTTCCCAACCGCCATGCATGTGGCCATCGGCATGATGGCGCGGGATGTGCTGCTGCCGGGTTTGGAAAAGCTCTCCAAGGCGCTCTGGGCCAAGTCGGCGGAATTCAAGGACATCATCAAGATCGGCCGCACCCACACGCAGGACGCCACCCCCCTGACGCTGGGACAGGAATTTTCGGGCTACGCCACGCAGGTGGACAAGGGCATCGCCCGCGTCAAATCCTGCCTGCCCGACATCTATGAACTGGCCCAAGGCGGCACCGCCGTCGGCACCGGCCTCAACACCCGCGTGGGCTGGGATACCCGCGTCGCCGCCCGCATCGCCGACATTACCGCCCTCCCCTTCGTCACCGCCCCCAACAAATTCGAGGCGCTTGCCGCCCATGACGCCATGGTCATGTTCTCGGGCGCGCTGAAAACCGTCGCGGCCAGCCTGTTCAAGATCGCCAACGACCTGCGCCTTCTCGGCTCAGGCCCCCGCTCGGGGCTGGGCGAACTGATCCTGCCCGAAAACGAACCGGGCAGCAGCATCATGCCGGGCAAAGTGAACCCCACCCAGGCCGAGGCGCTGACCATGGTCTGCGCCCATGTCATGGGCAATGACGCCGCCGTGGGCTTCGCGGGCAGCCAGGGCCATTTCGAACTGAACGTCTATAACCCGATGATGTCCTATAACGTGCTGCAATCCATGCAGCTCTTGGGCGATGCGGCGGGAAGCTTCACCGACAACATGGTGGCGGGCACGCAGGCCAACGTGGCCCGCATCGACAAGCTGATGAAGGAAAGCCTGATGCTGGTGACAGCCCTTGCCCCCACCATCGGCTATGACAACGCAACCAAGGTCGCCAAGACCGCGCACAAGAACGGCACCACGCTGAAGGAAGAAGCCATCGCCCTGGGCTTCGTCGATGCCGAAACCTTCGACCGCGTGGTCCGCCCCGAAGACATGATCGGCCCGAAAGACTGATGGCCGAAATCGTCAACCTGCGTGCCAAACGGAAACAGGCGGCCCGTCAGGCCGCCCGCAAACAGGCTGACGAAAACGCCGCCAAACACGGGCTGACCAAAGCCGAAAAGGCCCTGCAAAAAGCCCGCGCCGAACAGGCGCGGGTAAAACTCGACGGGCATGAACGCGAAGAGGGGCATGAACGCGAATGACCGCCCGCCCCGCCAAGCACTCGCTCACGCTCCGCGGCCATCGCACCAGCGTGTCGCTCGAAGAGGCCTTCTGGCAAGCCTTCCGCGACATCGCCGCCGAACGCGGGCTGACGCTGAACCAGCTTGCCACCCAAATCGACGAAACCCGCGAAACCGATATCGGCCTCGCCTCGGCCATCCGGCTGTTCGTGCTGGGGCATTATCGCGGTTAAGGGGGTGTTAACCTCGTTACGGCATTCTGCGGCCATGACGCGCAATTACCTTCCTTATTCGAACGAAGGCTGGATCGCCCATCTGTTCAATTCGCAGGCGGCGCGAGACGGCGGCGTGATCCGCAGGCAAGTGCGCGACGTGGAACGCTATGTCGGGCGCGAGGCGTTTCTTGCCGAAATGCGCAGGCGGGGCTTTTCGGTGCTCGAAAACTCCGGCCAGTTCATCATCATCTGCAACCGCGACCCCATCCGCCGCCTGCTGTAACGATTTCTGCACGCAGAAATCGCGCCGGAATTTGACGCAAATTCCGGTCCCGCCATCGACCACCCGCACCGCCCGATTTCTGCGTGCAGAAATCGTCGCGAAATCTGCGCCAGATTTCGCCCCCCCTCACCGCCGCTCCACCCGCAGCCAGATCCCCTCCCGCGCCCGCACTGTCAGATGCGCCACCGGCACCGGCACCTTCCCCATAACGGGCGAAAACCGGAACGCCCCCACCAGTGCGGCCAGCATCAGCACCCCCTCCATCATCGCAAACCCCGCCCCGGTACAAACCCGCGGCCCGCTCGAAAACGGCAGATACCCGTCCCGCGCCGCCGCGCGGTTCTCCTCGCGCCCCCAGCGGTCGGGGTCGAAATCATCCGGAGCCTCCCAGATCCGCGCATGCCGCCCCAGATGCCAGGACGACAGCACCACCTGCGCCCCCGCCCGCGCCTTGCGTCCGCGGAAATCCTCGTCCCGCAGCGTCTCGCGCACCATCATCGGCACCGGCGGATAAAGCCGCAGCGCCTCGCGGAACACGTCTCGCGTCAGTTTCATCCGCGACAGCGCCGAAAACCCCGTCCCCGCCGCCGCCACCTCGGCCGCCACCCGTTCCTGCACCTCGCCATGCGTAGCCAGCAGATACAGCGCCCAGCCCAGCGCGCTCGCGCTTGTCTCGTGCCCCGCCAGAAAGAAGATGGCGACCTGATCCACCATCTCGTCGGTGCCGAACCGCGCGCCCGTCACCGGATCGGCCGTCACCATGATCTTGGTGGCCAGATCATCCGGCGCGGTCCCCGCCGCTATCTCTCCCGCCCGCGCCGCGCACAGACCCGCGATCAACCCCCGTATCACCGCCGCCGCCCGCCGCACCCGTGGCCTGTGCCAGCGCGGCACCCATGCAGGCAGCGGAACAAAAGCGGCAAGGTTCAAGATCGGCTGCGCCCGCTGATAGGCGCGGAACTCGGCAAACACCCGCGCCGCCACCGCGTGCTCGATCGGGATCGAAAACAGCGTGCGAAAGATCACATCCGCCGCCGCGTGGCTCATCTCTGCCTCGATCTCCACCTCGCCCACCGCCATCCGCGCCACCGCCGCCCCGGCCGCCGCCTGCATGGCGGGATAGGCATCGCGCAGCCGCCCGCCTTCAAAGGCGGGGTCGATGATCCGCCGCTGCCGCTTCCATTCCGCGCCATTGGTCACGAAAACCGACCGCCCCAGCAGCGGCAGCAACCCCTCGGCCACCCGCATCGATTTGGGAAAATCGTCAGGCCGCTCGTCCAGCACGCGCCGCACCAGCGCGGGGTCATTGCACAGATAGCTGCGGAAAAACGGCGACCGGAACTCGGCCATCCAGGCCCGATACAGCCGCGCGGGCTGCGCCGACAGAATATCCTGCCGGAACAGCCGGAAATACCGCCACAACGATACGCGGTCCGGCCGCGGCACGGGCTTGGGCGGCCGCGTCATGCCATATCCCTATAGCCCGAAGCCGCCCGCTCGATCCGGCTTTTCGAAGGCGCCCGTCCCTGATACCGCGCGCCCAGCGCCAGCGGCCCCGCCGTGATGCGGAAGTAATCGTAATCGCCGGGGCGGTCAAAACAGCACATGTACTGGAAATGCAGCCGGAACCAGCTGTAGCGCATCTTCCGCCACCGCTCGGGGCTGAAGGTCTGGGTAAAGGCGCAAGATATCACCAGCGGCCAGCGTTTGCCCGCAGGCGCCACCCCCGTCACACTGACCGGATCGCACAGCGCAAAGGCGCAGCCATCGCCGGGGGCGGTCACATCGACCCAAACCAGTTCATCCCGCGCCGAAAGATAGCTCAGATCGCCGCGCAACCGCCGCGCCCGCGGCAGAAAGGACACCATCGGAATGACCTGCCCCAGCGACAGGAACGACAGCACCGCCCGCCCCGCTGGCACCCCTTCGCGGATCAGGTCCGACAGGATCGACACGCCCAATATCGCGCCCGAGGAATGGCCAACCACCAGAACCTCGTCATACTCCCCCGCCAGCGCCTCGCGGATCGTGGCGCGGAACGCGGCCATACGCGGCTCCAGCTCGGGCGGGTATGCCCCCCAATACTGCGCCGACCACGCATAATCATGCATCAGATAATAGGCCAGGATCCTGCGGTCGATCCGCTTGAAGAACCGCAGCAGCGCGACAAACACCGCCACCCCCAGCACCGCGCCGACAATCCAGCCCCCCGCAGGCCACAGCCAGCGCCACAGCACGACCTGCCCCCAACCCGCGCCCAGCGCCAGAAAGAACTGCACCACCAGATTGATGATGGGATAAAGCGCCGCCACCGTCGGCCCCTTGCGCAGCCAGACCAACCGCAGCAGCGCCCCGCTTGCCACATAAATCCACGCCGTCCGCAGCATCTGCCAGTAGGTCGCGGCCACCCCCTGATCCATCGAGCCCTGCACGATATCCGACCAGACCAGCACCTCGACATCGGCCTCGACAGCCTCGCCATCGATCTCGGCCTTCACATGCCAGCCATAGGGCCCCGCCACCCGCTTTGGCCGCAGCGCAAGGCCATAGCCCGACACCTCGGCCTGTGCCAAACCCTCCTTGCGGTAAAGCTCGCGGTAGCGGCGCGGCGAGACGGGGTCATAGCCGGGAATGTAAAAGACCCGGCGCCGCCGCACCTGCCCTGTTCCCGCCTCGGCCAATCCGCTCACCCCATACCAGACACCCCGCCAGCATGACGGGCCTTTCGGGCAAAATCATAGGGAAATTGCGGCGCTATCCAAGCAGAGGAATGCCGAAGCGGTCGAATGTCTCAAGCAGCCACCAGCTGACATCGGTAAAGGCCCCGGTCAGCAGCGCCGCCCCCACCACCAGCAGCAGCAGCCCCATCGCCCGCTCGATCGCGCGCATATGCCGCTTGATCCGCGCCATCACACCCACCGCCCGCCCGATGAACAGCGCAGCCAGCAGAAAGGGCAGCCCCAGCCCCGCCGCATAAACGGCCAGCAGCAACGTCCCGCGCGACAATGACCCCTCTTGCGCGGCCAGCGACAAGATCGCGCCCAGCTGCGGCCCGATACAGGGCGTCCAGCCAAAGGCAAAGGCCAGCCCCAGCACATAGGCGCCAAAGGCCGACCCGCCCCTGTCACCCGCATCCATCCGCGCCTCGCGGTCCAGCAGGCCGATGCGGAACAGGCCCAGAAAATGCAGCCCGAACACGATCACCACCAGCCCCGACACGCGGGCAAACCATTGCTGATATTGCAGGAAAAACGTCCCCAGCGCCGATGCCGCAAAGCCCAGCAGCAGGAACACCGTCGAAAGCCCCAGCACGAAGAACAGCGCAGGCAACAACACCCGCCGCCGCGCAGCCCGCCCGATCTCGCCCATGCTGATCCCGCCCATATAGGCCAGATAGGGCGGCACGATGGGCAGCACGCAGGGCGACAGGAAGGACAACACCCCCGCCAGCAGCGCCACCATCATCGCAGGGGCCAGCCCCGCATCAAAAAGATCAATCCCGAACATGCCCCCCCTCTAACGCCAACCTGACGCGCCGTCACGTGGCCCGTTGTCACATTGCCGTGGCATCTGCCCTGCAGACTCCGCCGGTCCTGCGCCCCACCGCCCTGCCCCACCCGCGGACGGGGAGGGTTTTCCACCCTCCCCGAACCCCTCCCGAGGATATTTGCAGGGCAGAAAATGGCAGATCGCAGCAGGATCGGGGGGCGCAATGCCAATCGGCCATGGAAAGACCCGCGCCCCCGCGTTACCAAGCGGCATGACCGAAGAAACCCTCGACTGTATCGGCCTGCTCTGCCCGCTTCCGGTGCTGCGCGCGCGCAAGCGGTTGCTGGCTTTGCCCGCAGGTTCGGTGCTTGCCGTGCAGGCGACCGACCCGATGGCCGCAATCGACCTGCCGCATTTCTGCACCGAGGCGGGCTATCGCTTCCTTGGCGCGACGCTCGGCGCGGGTTTCACCACCTATCGCATCGAAAAGACCGCCCGCGCCTGAGGGCGCGCTGCGCCCCCCCCGCCCCTTTCACCCTGGTCCAAATACTCCGCGGGGGGACGTCCATCGGTTCCTGAACCGATGGACGTCGGGGGGCGCGAAGCCCCCCGCGCGGCGGGGGCAAAGCAAAGGGGCGGCAGGTTGCCCGGCCGCCCCTTTCTATCCGTTGTCCCGCAGGGTCAGCGGCCCAGCGACCACCAGCCCTTTTTGCGCGGCTTGTCGGGGTCTTCGGCCCTGGCAGGCTCGGCCACCACCACCACCGGCGCGGCGGCGGGCGCGGGTTCGGCAACCGCCTCTGGCGTGGCAGGCGCGGCCACCACCTCGGGCGCTGCTTCCGTGACCGGCTCGGGCACCGCCTCGGCCGCCTTGGCCTTGCTGCTGCGCGACCGGCTGGCCGGCTTTTTGACCGCTTCTGCCGCCTCGCCCCCGGCCGCATCACCCACGGCCGCCTTGGCCTTGGATGTCCGCGTGCTTGTTTTCTTCACCGGCTTTTCCGCCTCGGGCGCGGCTTCGGCCACCGCTTCGGCCACCGCTTCTGCAACCGGCGCCTCGGCCTTCTTGGCCTTGGCCCCGCCGCGCGTCCGCGTCAGCTTCTTCGGCGCTTCGGCAACCGGCTCGGCCAGGGCAGGCTCGGCCACGGCCTCGGGCGCCGCCGCGTCACCGCTATCGTCGTCCGCGCCGTCATCCTCGCCGTCATCCTCGCCATCGGCATCGTCACCGGCGGCATCCGCGCCCTGCGCATCCGCCCCCGTGCCATTGCCCGGACCCTTGCGCCGACGGCGCCGACGGCGCTTTTTCTTGCCGTTGCCGGTGCCATTGGCCGCCGCCTCGCCGCGCGGGGTTTCCGCCTTGGCTTCGGCCTCGCCCTCGACCTCCTCGATCTCGGCCTCTTCGGCCTCGTCGATCTCGTCCAGCGGCAGGTCTTCGTCCTCGTATTCGTCCACGGCCGCGCCCATCAGGCCGGCATGGCCCGAAATCACCGTCGAAGGTTCGGGCACCACGCGCGTCGCGGTCTTGAACTTCTCGATCACATAATCGGGGCTCACCAGCGCGGGGTCGCATTCGATCCGCACGCTCATGCCATAGCGCGCCTCGATCAGCGCCACATGTTCCCGCTTCTGGTTGATCAGGAAATTCACGATCCCGATCGGCGCCTTCAGCAGCACCTCTTTGGAACGCTTGCGCGTGCCTTCCTCTTCCAGCGCGCGCAGAACCTGCAAGCCAAGGCTGTCATCCGACCGGATCAGCCCCGTGCCATGGCAATGACTGCACGGCTGGGTGGTGCTTTCCAGCATCCCCGGACGCAGGCGCTGGCGGCTCATCTCCATCAGGCCAAAGCCCGAGATGCGCCCCACCTGAATCCGCGCGCGGTCGGTTTTCAGCTTGTCCTTCAACCGCTTCTCGACCGCCGCGTTATTCCGCCGCTCTTCCATGTCGATGAAGTCGATCACGATCAACCCGGCAAGGTCGCGCAGACGCAACTGCCGCGCCACTTCCTCGGCCGCTTCAAGGTTGGTCTTGAGCGCGGTTTCCTCGATCGACCCTTCCTTCGTGGCCCTCCCCGAGTTCACGTCGATCGCCACCAGCGCCTCGGTGATCCCGATGACGATATAGCCACCCGATTTCAGCTGCACGACAGGGTTGAACATGCCGCCCAGATAGCTTTCGACCTGAAAGCGCGCGAAGAGCGGCATCGCCTCGTCATAGCGTTTCACCAGCCGCGCATGGCTGGGCATGATCATCCGCATGAAATCCTTGGCGGTGCGATAGCCCGCTTCGCCCTCGACCAGAATCTCGTCGATCTCGCGGCTGTAAAGATCGCGGATCGAGCGTTTGATCAGGTTGCCTTCCTCGTAAATCGCCGCCGGAGCGATCGATTTCAGCGTCAGCTCGCGGATCTGCTCCCACAGGCGCATCAGATATTCGTAATCGCGCTTGATCTCGGCCTTGGTGCGCTTGGCGCCCGCCGTGCGGATGATCAGACCGGCGCCTTCCGGCACCTCGATCTCTTGCGCGATTTCCTTGAGCTTCTTGCGGTCGGCAGCCTGCGTGATCTTGCGGGAAATCCCGCCGCCCCGCGCCGTGTTGGGCATCAGCACGCAATAGCGGCCCGCCAGCGACAGATAGGTGGTCAGCGCAGCCCCCTTGTTGCCGCGCTCTTCCTTGACCACCTGCACCAGCATGATCTGCCGGACCTTGACCACTTCCTGAATCTTGTAGCGCCGTGCGCGCGGTCTGCGCGGGGCACTTATTTCCTCGGCCACATCCTCTTCGGCGATCGATTCGATCTCGTCATCGGTGTCGCTGGCATGGTCCATGGCGCGATAGGGCGCGGGCGCGGCGTCGCCATTGCCCTCGCCATGGTCATGCGCGTGGTCGTGGTCATGGCCGTGATCGTGGCCATGGCTGTGGTCATGCCCATGGTCGTGGCCATGATCCTGGCCGTGGTCATGCCCATGATCATGGCCCTGCCCTTCGGCCTGACCGTGATCTTGCGCCGCCTCAACGCCTGCCGGCTCGACCAGCGCATCGGCACCGGTCTCGTCGCCCAGATCGACAACATCCATGCCGCCGATCTCGGCCGATTTCACCGCATCGCGGCGCTGGCCTTCGGGGCGCGGGCGTGGCTTGCGGCTGCGGCGGTTGTCCTCTTCCTCCTCGGCCCGGTTCAGCGCCCGCTCTTCCTCAAGCAGGGCTTTGCGGTCCGCGACCGGAATCTGGTAATAATCCGGATGAATCTCCGCAAAGGCAAGGAAACCGTGCCGGTTCCCGCCGTAATCGACGAACGCCGCCTGAAGCGACGGTTCGACCCGCGTTACCTTTGCAAGGTAGATGTTTCCGGCGAGTTGCCGTTTGTTGACAGTCTCAAAGTCGAATTCCTCAACCTTGTTTCCGTCCACCACCACAACGCGGGTCTCTTCCGCATGGGTGGCATCGATCAGCATTTTCTTGGCCATGGTGTTCCAATGCGCCCCGCGCCAACGGTGGCGGCCCCGCCAGGGGTCCGTCATCGGCAGGGAAAGGGCGGCTTGTTCGGGCGAGGCGGCGCAGGGCGACAAAGCCGGGGGCCCTGCCCGGTGGGCAGCCCTCCCGCTTCGCCATCATAATCGCACGCGCCATCGCGGTTCTCTCTGGAACCCCTTTCGGGGCCCCGCTGACAAAAGCCCGCTTCCGTCAAAGACTTGGCCGGGCAAACTGACGACCTTCCGGCCGATCCGACTGCCCCCCCGCGGCGCGTGATGCGCGCCCTGCATCGGGGCAGAGAATTCTACTGCGGGGTGTAACCCGCGTTCGCCAACCCTAGCGGGAAAGCGGCGGCAAAGACAATGGGCGATTTAACGGATGTAACGGCAGCGCGACCCGCGGCGCGTTTTCTGACACAGAAAACGCGGCGGAATTTGACGCAAATTCCGCGCACCGCCTGCCACCGATTTTTGCGTCAAAAATCGTCGCGAAATCTGCGCCAGATTTCGCCCCGCTCCGCGCCAAATTCCTTCAAAAGGAATTTGCCAAAGGTTTTCAGAAAACCTTTGCCCCCCTCAGACGTAATCCCCGCGGCTCAACCCGTACTTCGCCATCTTCTCGTTCAGCGTCCGGCGCGGCAGGCACAGTTCGTCCATCACCGCAACGATACTGCCCTTGTGCCGCCGCATCGTATTGTCGATCAGCATCCGCTCAAAGGCTTCCACATATTCCTTCAGCGGCTTGCCCTCGGTGGTCATCGCAGGCCCCGTCGCCTCGTTATCGGCCATCAGCAGGCTCGCGATCGACCCCGATCCCCGCCGGTTCTGCAACACCGCCCGCTCGGCAATGTTGACCAGCTGGCGCACATTCCCCGGCCAGGGCGCCTGCAACAGTTGCGCCGCCTCCTGCGCCGTCACCTGCGGCGCGTCGCAGCCATATTCTTCCGCGAACTGCTCGGACATGCGGGTGAACAGCGTCAGGATATCCTCGCCCCGCACCCGCAACGGCGGGCACAGGATCGTCATCGCGCCCAGCCGGTAATAAAGGTCCGACCGCAGCACATCCTCCAGCGTCTTGTCGGGCGCATGTTCGTTGCAGATGGCGATGATCCGCGTCTCGGGCGGCATGCCCTGCTCGTTGATCAGCGCAAGCAGCCGCGCCTGCATCGGCTGGCTCATCGCCTCGATATCCTCAAGGCACAGCGTCCCGCCCCGCGCCTCTTCCACCAGCGGAATGGTCCCCTCTTCCGAAGGCCCGAACAGCTTGGCCACCAACTGGTCCTCGGTCCATGCCGCGCAGGAAATGGTGACGAATTTCTTCGCCGCCCGCGGCCCCACCGCATGCAGCGCATGCGCGACCAGCGTCTTGCCCGTGCCCGTCTCGCCATCGATCAGCACATGACTGTCCGCTTGCCCCAGGTCGAGGATATCCTCGCGCAGCCGCTCCATCGCGGGCGACCCGCCGATCAGCTTTTTCATCAGCACCGACCCGTCCGACAACTCCTTGCGAAGCGCGCGGTTGTCCAGCGTCAGCCGCCGCGTCTGGGTGGCCTTCTTGGCAAGTTCGGTCATCCGGTCGGGGTTGAACGGCTTTTCCAGAAAATCGAACGCCCCCACCCGCATCGCTTCCACCGCCATCGGCACATCGCCATGCCCGGTGATCAGTATGACCGGCAACCCCGAATCCATGCTCATCAGACGCTTGAGAAACGCCATCCCGTCCATGCCCGGCATCTTGATGTCACTGACCACCACGCCGGGAAATTCCGGCCCGATCCCCTTTAGCGCATCCTCGGCGCTGGCATAGGTCTCGGTATCGAACCCCGACAGCGCCAGCCACTGGCTGATCGACTGGCGCATATCCGCCTCGTCATCGACGATCGCCACCTTCATCGCACGGGCCATTCAGCACCTCATTCTCTTCATTCTGCTGCTTCGATTTCCGGGGCCATCAACGGCAACTGCATCTCGAACACCGCGCCGCCCGTCTCGGACCCGCCCTTCTCGGCATTCCGCGCCGTCAGCCGCCCGCCCAGATCGGTCACGATCCCCGAACTGATCGCCAGCCCCAGCCCTACCCCCTCGCCGGGTTTCTTGGTGGTGTAGAACGGCTCGAACAGGTTATCGAGGTCGGCAATCCCGTGGCCATTGTCGCGCACCGTCAGCATCGCCACCTCGCCCGCCGACAGGATCAGGTCGATGCGCGGCTCGGCCACCTCGCGCGTCGCATCCAGCGCATTGCGCAGCAGGTTGATGATCACCTGCTCCAGCCGGATACGGTCGGCCAGCACCATCACCGGCTGGCGCGGCAGCGTGCGGGTGATCCGCACCACCCGCAGCTTCAACTGCGGCTCCATCATCGACAGCGCCGATGACAGCGCCTGCCGCAGATCGACCGGCTCAAAGGCCTCGCCCCCCTTGCGGGCATAGCTCTTCAACTGCCGCGTGATCGCCCCCATCCGCTCGATCAGATCGTCGATCCGCTGGAACGAACTCAACGCCTCCTCGGGGCGCTTCCTCTGCAACAGCAGCCGCGCCCCGGCCAGATAGGTTTTCATCGCGGCCAGGGGCTGGTTCAACTCATGGCTCACCGCCGCCGACATCTCGCCCAAAGCGGCCAGCTTCGATGATTGCGCCAGCGTCAGCTCGGCCACTTCCAGATCCTTCTGCACCTTCTCGCGTTCCGCGATCTCGCGTTGCAAGCGCGCATTCAGCAGGCGCAGTTCCGCCGATTCCCGCTGAAAGCTGATCGACTGTGACCACGCCTTGCGCGACAGCGCGTAAAACGCCGCCGCCATCAGAATGGCGAACCCCATGATCTCAAGCGCCAGAATGCCGTTCACCCGCTCGCGCACCGAATCATAGGCGGTAAAGGTCATCATCTTCCAGCCGCGGAACGGCACCCGCGCTTCGGTCTTCATCACCGCCTCGCCACGCACATAGGCATCGGGCGGGTTCTGCGCCCAGTCGGCCGTGGCCTGCAAGGCGCGCCCCAGCGCATTGCCCGCATCCTTGACCGCCAGCGCATCGGCCACCGCCAGCCCGCGCCAGCGCGGCTCTGTCGCAAGGATCACCGTCCCCTCGCTATCGGTCACCAGAACCGCATCCTGCAAGCCCGACCATGCGCGCTCGTATTTCATCAGATCGACCGCCACGATGATCACGCCCGCAGGCTTGCCATCCACCAGAACCGACCGCGAATAGGTGAAATCATAGGCCCCGCCCTCGCGCGCCTGCGCGGTAAAGACCGTATCCTGCGTGCGCTGGGCATCGACGAAATAGGCAAAAGACCGGTGATTGGTGCCCAGAAGGTTGCGGTTGGTCGCCCCCACCGCCCGCCCCGCCGCATCCAAAAGCATGATCGAGGCCACCCCGATCTCGGCCTGCACGCGGATCAGCTTTTGCGACGTGCCCGAAAAATTCCCCGACCGCAGCGCATCGGCCAGCGCCGGATCGCCCGCCAGCAGCAGCGGCACCACGCTCGTGCGCTGCAATTCGGAAACCATATTGCCCGAATACAGCGCCAGCCGCAGTTCGGCGCGGTTGCGCGTCGATTCGGTAAAGCGTTCCGAAAGCCAGCGGTTGGTAACCAGCACCACGCCCGCGGCGAACAGCACCAGGATCACCACCGCCAGTTTCACGCGCCACGAAAACGTGCGCGCGGGTGCGGCCTCGTCATGGGTATCGGCGTCCTGCATGGGCCCTATCTAGGCGCAGGCCCCGCCCCGCTTCAAGCCACCGCCTGAAACCCGCCCTCAGACAAGCGCCATCCCGCCCAGCAGCGATGCAAACAGCGCCGCCCCGTCCGTGCCGCCCGTTGCAGGGTCCACCACCCGCTCGGGATGGGGCATCATGCCCAGCACGCGGCGGTTCTCCGACAGGACGCCCGCAATATCGGCCACCGATCCATTGGGATTGGCCGCATAGGTGAATGCGATGCGATCCTGATCCTGCAAGGCGCGCAGCCCTTCGGCATCAATCGTAAAGTTCCCGTCATGATGCGCCACGGGCACCGAAATCGCCGCCCCCTTGGCGTAAGCGGCGGTAAAGGCGCTGTCGGTCGTGGCCACCTTCAGCGTCAGCATCTTGCAGATGAATTTCAGCCCCGCATTGCGCATCAGCGCCCCGGGCAAAAGCCCCATCTCGGTCAGCACCTGAAACCCGTTGCAGACCCCCAGCACATAGCCGCCCCGCCCCGCATGGGCCTTGACCGCCGCCCCGATGGGCGACTGCGCGGCAATCGCCCCGCAGCGCAGATAGTCGCCAAAGGAAAATCCCCCCGGCACCCCCACCACATCCACCCCGGCAGGCAGCGTGCTGTCCTTGTGCCAGACCCGCACCACCTCGAACCCCGCGCGTGCGAAGCCGATGGCAAGGTCGCGGTCGCAATTCGACCCCGGAAAGGTGACGACAGCGGCTTTCATGGGCGCTCCTCCATAGGTCGGCCATAGGTCGGAATGGCGCCCCCTTAGCGCAAAGCGCCCGCCGCATCCAGCCGGAAACCGCCCCGCCCGCCCGCCGTCACACGGGGCCCGATAGACCCAAAGGCCGGGCCGCATCGCACCCCGCCGCAAAAACCCGCACCCACCCTCCGCCCAGCCACCGCCCTGCCCCAACACACATCCGGGCCAGGACAAAACCCACAGCCCGCTAAATGCAGCCCCCCCGCGCCCCCCCCCTTTGCGCTACAGGCGAAAGCGAAACCCTTCCCCCCTTTCACACTTGTCCAAATATCCTCGGGGGGTGCGGGGGGCAGACGGCCCCCCGCCCGCGGCATCAGGCAGAAATACCCCCGGTCCCATGGCGCCCCGCGTCAGCCGCTCCGCACCCGCCGCGCCTTGACCGGGGCCGCCCCGTATCTTTGCCGGAACGCCTTTGAAAATGTGTTCACCGTCTGGAACCCGCAGGCATAGGCCACCGCCGACACGCCCATATCCGTCTCCGACAGCAACCCCCGCGCCCGTTCCAGCCGCAGCCCCGTCAGGTACTGCTTGGGGCTTACCCCCACATGCCGCTCGAACAGCCGTTCGATCTGGCGGCGCGACACGCCCAGTTCTTCGGCCAGCGCCACAAGATCGACCTCGCCGGTGATATTGGCCTCGAAGGCCTCGATCACCGCCACCAGCACGGGGTTCCTGATCCCGATCGTCGATGACACCGACATCCGCTGCCGCAGATGCGCCGGCCGCTGCTGGCCATGCAGGCACATCCGCAGCACCGCATCGGCCAGCTTGCCGCCGAAATTCCGCGCGATGATCTCGATGAACAGGTCCGTCGCCGCAGCCCCCCCGGCACAGGTCAGGATGCGGTCGTCGATGCAATACAACTGTTCGACCGGCGCCAGCTTCGGAAAGGTCTGGGCAAAGGGCGGCAGGTTCTCCCAATGAAGCGTGAACTGCCGCCCCTCCAGTATCCCCGCCCGCGCCAGCGCATAGGCCCCCGTGCACAGCCCCCCCACCGTGCGCCCCTTGCGCCATTCCGCCCGCAGAAAATCGGCCACCCGCTTTGACGCGCTCTTTTCCGGCTCGACCCCCGCGCAGACAAAGACCATCGCCTTGCCCTGCGGCTCGCCAAGGGCGCGGTCCACATTCACCTCAAGCCCGTTCGAACAGCGCACCGGCCCGCCGGCTTCCGACATCACCTCCCATTCGAACAGCGCCTGCCCCGACAACTGGTTGGCAATCCGCAACGGCTCGATGGCCGACGAAAAGGCGATCAGGCTGAAATCGGGCAGCAGCACAAAGGCCAGCCGCAGCGGCTCGGCCACCCGCGCCACCGGCACATGCGCCACCCCCTTGGGAACAAAATCCTCCGAGACCTTCATGCCGCGCCCCGTTCCGGAAAATGAACAGACCGTTAAGCCTGCGTTCACCGCGTCTGCATCATCTGTGCATGCCGGAATCGCCGCTCACAAGCCCCGAATGACCCCCCGCGCCGCCGTGGTCAACGGCCCCAGCGTTTCCGACAATATCGCGATCCGGTCAAACCGCGCAGGGTCGCGCCCCACCGCCGCCCGCAAGGATGCCCCCCAGACCTGCCGCAATTCCGTGCCGATGTTAAACTTTCGGACCGCCGATTCCCGCACGATCCGCGCCCTGTCGGCAGGCGCGATCCCCGATCCGCCATGCAGCACCAGCGGCAGGCCAGGCACCGCCGCACCAATCGCCTGCAAGGCGCCAATGTCGATTGCCGCCACGCTATCTGTCATCAGATGCACATTCCCGACAGACACCGCCAAGGCATCGATCCCCGTCGCGGCCAGTGCCGCCGCCTCGGCCGGATCGGTCGCCTGCGACGGCTTGCCCCCCGCATAGCCCACCACACCCAATTCGGCCTCGACCGACACGCCCGCCTGACGCGCCATTTCCACAACACATTGCGTCACCGCGATATTCTCGGCCAGCGGCAGCGCCGATCCATCATACATCACCGATGTAAACCCCGCCTGCACCGCGCGCAGACAGGTCTCGAACCCCTCGCCATGGTCCAGATGGCACACCACCGGCACGCTCGCCGCCTCGGCCAGATGCCGGAACATCGCCCCCAGCACCGGCAGCGGCGTATAGGCCCGCGCCCCCGGCCCCGCCTGCAAGATCAAGGGCCGCCCCTCGGCCTCGGCCGCATCGACAAAGGCGCGCGCATCCTCCCAGCCCAGCACGACCAGCCCCGCCACCGCCCGTGGCCCCCCCAGAACATCGCGCAGGGTGGCCAGCGTCATTTGAACTTCGCGATCATGTCCTTGATGCCGGGGATCGTCTCGATCTGGTCGGCATGTTCGGGCTGGAAATACTGCACCAGCGGCCGCTGCGTCAGCCCGCCAAGAATGGTGAAATAATACATCTCATATCCCGGCAACACGCAGCAGGGGTGATAGCCGCGATCCACGCAAATCGTTGATCCGTCAACGATATGATAGGCGTCCCCCGCCTTGCCCTCTTCGCGCTGCATCATCTGCAACCCCGATCCATGCGCCGGATTGAAGCGGAAGTTATACACCTCGTCATGCCGCGTCTCGATGGGCAGCCGCTCGGTATCATGCTTGTGCGACGGAAAGCCCGACCAGCCCCCCGCCCCCACGGTATAAAGCTCGGACACCAGCAAACGCCCCACGCGGCCATGGTATTTCTGGCCTAGGATATGCTTGATCTTGCGATGGGTTTTCGTCTCGTCCGACCCGTATTGCACAGGGTCGATATCCGCCGCCCGCACCGCAAAGGGCGCGAAAACATCGTCACATTTCGCCCCTGCCACGAAACATTCCGTATCCGTCTCGGCCACGATCCGCGCCTCGGCCCCCGTGGGCACATACACCCCTTCCGGCTCGCCATCCCAGACGTTACGCACCCGCTGGCCGATGCCTGCAAAAACCTCGGGGCCCACGGCCACTGTCACCCGCCCCGTGGCCGGAACCACGCAGGTCTCATACCCCTCGACGCGACTGAAAAAGCTTTCGCCCGCCTTCAGTTTCACGATGTTGAAATAGCACAAAGGCACCAGCGGATGATCCGCCGCAATGATCGCCCGGTTGCCATTGTCATGGGGCGCTATGTGCATGTTCCTGCTCCCTGATGAACGCATCCAATGCGGCTCGGTCCGGCATGGCGGGCGCGCAACCGAACCCCGCAACCACCATCGCCGCCACCGCAGACCCTTGCCGCACCGCGGCCTCCAACCCCTCGCCCCGCGCCAGCGCGGCCAGCGTTCCGGCCAGAAACCCGTCGCCAGACCCCAACGGTTTCAAGGGGTTGACCGCAAACACCCCGCAGCGGAACGACCGCCCCGCGACAAAGGTTTCCGACCCTGCCGCCCCCATCTTGTAAATCGCCGCAGGCAAGCCTGCGGCAAAGGCGCGGCCCTGCGCCAAGCCGCCCGCCAGCAGCCCGAACTCCTCGTCATTGCCGACGACCAGATCGCACAGACCCGCCGCATCGCCGCAGACCGCCCGCGCCTCGGCCTCGCTTGCCCAGCTATAGGCGCGGTAATCAAGGTCGATCACCGTCACCGCCCCCGCCGCCCGCGCCCGCTCCAGCGCGCGAAACACCGCGCCCCGCGACGGTTCCGCCGCCAGCGCCGTGCCCGTCACCACCAAGGCGCCGGTGGCCGCGAAATCCACCGCCTCGGCATCCGCCGCCGTCAGCGCAAAATCGGCCGCATGGTTGCGATACAGCACCCCCTGCAAGCCCTCGATCCGCGTTTCGGTAATGGCAAGCGATGTGCGCCGCCCCTCGCCCACCACCCGCAGATACCGCGCCCCGATGCCATAGGCCGCCATCTGCCCCTGCACAAAGCGCCCTACCGCATCCTCCGAAACGCAGGTCAGCAGATCGACCCCCGCACCCAACCGCGCCAGCCCCGCCGCGATATTTCCCGCCGATCCGCCAAGGCACGAACGGAACAGACCGCTGGCGCCAATCGCGCTTCCCGCCGGTTCGGCGTAAAGGTCCAGTCCCGCCCGCCCCAGCACGACAAAGCGGTCCAGCCGCAAACGCCGGGCGATTTCGTGATCCAGCATCGCAACCCCGTTGCCATCCATCGCCCCAAGGATTAACGATATTGCAACCGGTTGCAATCATTCTCGGGGCATCCATGCGCAGCATCGGAATCGGCATCATCGGCGGCGGCTACATGGGCAAGGCCCATTCGGTCGCCATGGCAGCGGTCGGTGCCGTGATGAACACGCAACTCCGCCCCCGCCTTGATATGATAGCAGCCAGCACAGCCGAAAGCGCCGCCCGCTACCGCGACGCCTACGGTTTTGCGCGCTCGACCGGCGATTGGCGCGAACTGGTTAACGATCCGTTAATCGAAGCCGTGGTCATCGCCTCGCCACAGGAATTCCACCGCGACATCGCCCTTGCCGCCTTTGCGGCGGGCAAGCCCGTGCTCTGCGAAAAACCCCTCGGCGCCAGCCTTGCGGACGCCATCGCCATGACCGAAGCCGCCGAAAAGTCGGGCCTTCCCAACATGGTAGGCTTCAACTACATCCGCACCCCCGCCAGCCAGTATGCCCGCCACCTCATCGCCAGCGGCGAAATCGGTCGCGTGGTCTGGTTCCGCGGCGAACATACCGAAGACTTTGACGCCGACGCCACCAAGCCCGCCTCGTGGCGCAATCAGGGCGTGGCCAACGGCACCATGGGCGACCTGTCGCCCCATATGATCAACGCAGCCCTCGCCCTGATCGGCCCGATCTCCAGCCTTGTGGCCGATATCGAAACCGTCCACCCCACCCGCCCCGGCCCCACCGGCCCCGTCCCCGTCACCAATGACGACCAAGCCCAGTTCCTGTGCCGCTTTGCCAATGGCGCGATGGGCCATCTTTCGTTCAGCCGCGTGGCGACAGGCCGCAAGATGGGCTATGCCTATGAAATCACAGGCACAACCGGCGCCATCCGCTTTGATCAGGAAGACCAGAACGCCCTCTGGCTCTATAAATCCGAAGGCCCCGCCGCCACCCGCGGTTTTTGCAAAATCCTGACCGGACCCGACCACCCCGATTACCTGCCCTTCTGTCAGGGCCCCGGCCACGGCACCGGATATCAGGACCAGATCATCATCGAAGCGCGCGATTTCCTGACCGCCATCGAAACCGGCAAACCGGTCTGGCCCACCTTCCGCGATGGTCTTTCCGTCATGCAGGTGATCGACGCCGCCCACCGCTCCCACGCCTCCAGACAATGGGTAACCCTATGATCCGTATCGGAAACGCCCCCTGCTCGTGGGGTGTCGAATTTGCCGACGATCCGCGCAACCCCACATGGCAAAAGGTGCTCTCAGACTGCGCCGCCGCGGGCTATAAGGGGATCGAGCTTGGCCCCATCGGCTTCATGCCCGAAGACCCCGCCACCCTGGCAGACGGCCTTGCGCAGCACGACCTAACCCTCATCGGCGGCGTGGTCTTTCGCCCCTTCCACGACCCTGCCAAGTGGGACGAACTGCAAGACGCCGCCCGCCGCACGTGTGCCTCGCTCACGGCACACGGGGCCAAACACCTTGTGCTGATCGACAGCATCGCCCCCGCCCGCGCCCCCACCGCCGGCCGCGCGGCCGAGGCCGTGCAGATGGACGCCGCCGACTGGGCCGCCTTCACCAACCGCTTCCGCGAGATCGCGAAAATGGGCACCGATCACGGTCTGACCGTCGGCATCCACGCCCATGCCGCAGGCTTCATGGATTTCGAACCCGAGCTGGAACGTCTGCTGGGCGAAATTGACGAAAGCCTGCTGAAAATCTGCTTCGACACCGGCCACCATTCCTATGCGGGCTTCGACCCCGTGGCCTTCATGCGCCACCACATAAGCCGCATTTCCTACATGCACTTCAAAGACATAGACCCTGATGTCAAAGCCGTGGCCGTGGCCAACCGCACCGGCTTTTACGATGCCTGCGCGAACGGCATCTTCTGCAACCTCGGCCAAGGCGATGTCGATTTTCCGGCCGTGCGACAAGTCCTGCTCGACGCGGGCTTCACCGGATGGTGCACCGTCGAACAGGATTGCGATCCCGCAGGCACCACCTCGCCGGTTGACGATGCCCGTGCCAACCGCGAATACCTCGCCTCCATCGGCTTCTGAAAGGACAGACCATGCGCCTCAATTGGGGAATGATCGGCGGGGGTGAGGGCAGCCAGATCGGCCCCGCGCACCGCATCGCGGCCGGAATGGACGGCCTTTTCACCTTTGCCGCTGGCGCGCTTGACGCCGACCCCGCACGGGGCCGCGACTTTGCCCAACGCCTCGGCGTTGCCCCCGACCGCGCCTATGGCGACTGGCAGGAAATGCTGGCGGGCGAACGTAACCGCCCCGACCGGATCGAGCTTGTCACCGTGGCGACCCCCAACGCCACCCACTACCCCATCGCCAAGGCCTTCCTGCAAGCGGGCTTCCACGTCCTTGTGGAAAAGCCGATGACCGTGACAGTCGAGGAATCCGAAGACCTCGTCCGCACCGCAAAAGCGGCAGGCCGCATCTGCGCCGTGAACTATGGCTATACCGGCTATGCCCTTGTCCGGCATATGAAAGCCATGGTCGCACGCGGCGATATCGGCAAGGTCCGCCTTGTCGTGGCCGAATTTGCCCATGGCCACCACGCCGATGCCGCCGATGCCGACAACCCCCGCGTCCGCTGGCGCTATGACCCCGCGCAGGCGGGCGTTTCTGCCCAGTTTGCCGATTGCGGCATCCACGCCCTGCACATGGCCAGCTTCGTGCTGGGGCAAGAGGCTGAAAAGCTGCAAGCCGATTTCGCCTCCTGCCTGCCCGTCCGCACGCTGGAAGATGACGCCATGGTCAACCTGCGCTTCTCGGGCGGCACGGTGGGGCGGCTTTGGACATCCTCGGTCGCCATCGGCCGCCAGCACGGGCTGACCATTCAGGTCTTTGGCGAAACCGGCGGTCTGCGCTGGGCGCAGGAACAGCCGAACCAGTTGCATTACATGCCGCTCGGCAAACGCCTGCAAATCATCGAACGCGGCGAAGGCAACCTGTCACCCGAAGCGGATCGCGCAAGCCGCGTCACCGTGGGCCATGCCGAAGGCATGCCCGAGGCTTTTGCCAATATCTACCGCGACTTGGCCGATACGATCACCGCGCTCAACGCCGGAAAAACGCCCGACCCCGCCGCCAACCTGTTCCCCAAGGCGGAAGACGGCCTGCGGTCCATCGCCGCCATCCACGCGGCAGTCGCCTCGGCCAAGGCTGGCGGCACATGGACCGACGCCCGCCCGCCCATGTTCCGCTAGACGGGGGGGCGCAGCGTGCCCCGCTCGACCAGCGCACAGGGATAAACCCGCACCTCCGGCGCCTTGCCGGGGGTCCGCAAGCCGGCAGCCAGCATATCCAGCACGCCCGCCACGATCTCGGCAAAGGGTTGGCGTATGGTGGTCAGGCGAAACGTCTCCCACCCCGCCATGGCCATGTCGTTCAACCCGACCAGCCCCACATCGCGCGGCACCTCGCGCCCCGCATCGCGCAGCGCCGACAGCGCGCCGATCGACAGCACATCGTCGCCCCCGAAATACCCTTCGCACAGATCGCCCAACTCGCCCTGCATCGCCGCGCGCCCCGCCCCAAAGGAATAGGCCCGCGCAAAGGTGCAACGCACATCGCCCGCCACGGCGCGAAACCCCGCCAAGCGGTCCTGGGTCGAGGTTGCAGCCTCGGGGCCGCCCAGAAAGCCCAGCCGCCTGTAACCCCGCGCCAGCAGCACCTTGGCCGCCAACTGCCCGGCCGCGACATTGTCGATGGCGGCAACGTCCACTCCCGACTCTCCCGCCACGCGGCCAAAAGCCAGCACCGTGGGCAGGCCCGCATCGCGGAACGCCCGCGCAAAGGCCGTGGGCAGCGTTGATGACGCCACGATCACCCCGTCCACCGAATATTGCCGCACCAACCCGACCGACCGCGCAGGGTCAACCTCGTCGGTCAGGTTCACCAGCAAGGGGCGCAGGCCCCGTTCCTGCAAACCCCGCGTGAACAGATCGAAAATCTCAAGGAAAGCAGGGTTCTGAAAGTTGTTCGACACCAGCCCGATCAGCCCCGTGCTGCGTGTCGTCAGGCTGCGGGCCAGCAGGTTCGGCCGATAGCCCAGCGCCTCGGCCGCCGCCAGCACCCGCGCCCGTGTGGCGGGCGCAACCGATGCCCCTTCGGTAAAGCTGCGCGATACCGCCGACCGCGACACCCCGGCCCGTTCGGCCACATCCTTCAGCGATACCATGGCCCGTCCTTGCAACCGCTTGCAAAAAATTTTGTCCGCTGGCTATGCTATGTCTGGCCAGCGCCGCTGTTCCAGTTGTTTTTGCTGCATAATCCCGTTTCGCAGGCCAAGCGGGCCGCAGGGAACCGCAATCGCCCGTCAGCGTTTTCCCCACAGCCATACCCGATGGAGCCCCGCTTGACCCTGCCCGCCCCAGCCCGCCCCGCCCGTATCCTGATTGTCGAGGATGAATTCCTGATCGCCATGACCGCCGAAACCGAATTGTCGGCTGCCGGGTTTGTCGTGGTGGGCAAGGCCGCGACCCATGACAGGGCGCTTGAACTTGCCCGCAGCCTGCGGCCCGATCTGGTGGTGATGGATGTCCGCCTCGGCCCCGGCCGTGACGGGATCGAGGCCGCCATCACCTTGCGGGCGGAACTCGATCTTCCCGCTGTCATCGCCTCCGGCAGTTTCGATGACGAAAACCGCAAGCGCGCCGTCCCCGCCGCACCGCTGGCATGGCTGCCAAAGCCCTATTCCGGCGAAGATCTTGTCGCCACCGTGACCCGCGCCCTTGCCAGCCTTTGCGCCGTCCGTCAGGCGCAATCGCTCGACTGCCCGTAACGGGGAACCGCAGCGTAAAGGCCGCACCGCTTGGCCAGCGCGGCACAGGTTTCAATGGAAACCGTCGCTGCCGTCACGGTCTGCGGCGGCCTGCCCGGCAGCGCCCTGATCGGCATTGCCGTGCCGAACAGCCAAGCCCGCCCGCAAAACGCCGCGTGTAATGCGGGTGGGTCAGCCGTTCTTCCTACTATTCTGTGCCAAGGTGCCCCCCGCGACAGGGTCGCGTTGCCAATGGCGCACGTCCGCTCAGGCGCTGCGAACCGTCACCAGCCCGGTCTGCGGATCGATCACCACGCCCAGACGCGCCAGTTCCTCGTTCAATGCCATCGTCTCGGCCCGCACGGCCAGACGGCCCGATGTGCCATGGTTGGGGCTTTGCCCGACAGTCAGCGCCTTTGTCGGCCGGACATCATGTTTCGACAGGTCCTGTCCCTGCCCCGCTTCCAGAAAATCAACCAGCAACTCGCCCAACATGTCCGCCCGACCCGACCCAAAGCCACCACTTTACCAACGCCACTTCGGCGCATGGCGAAGTATAGCACAGTTCAGGCGGGTCCAACGCAAACCTAGGTCTGTTATCCATACGTAAGGATGTATCAAACCATCCTTATCTTGGAACAATTATCGCATAAAGCACGTCAAACACCCCTTGTTCTACTTTGGGTTGCGCCTCGACCACCAAAAGATCATTCCGGTGACCGAAATGTGCGAATTTGATTTGAAACAATGAATCTATCCGGCAAACACTGTCTCATCGGCTCATCTTTACTGCGGCACTCTGCCGCGCCCTGTACCAGTGCGCCCGCCGTATCGGGCATCCCCCCAGAGACTGGTGAGTGCGCTTGAGTCATATTTTCATTTCCTGCCGCCGTCTGTCGCACCTCGTGCTTGCCGCCGTCATGGCGGTGGTCGCGGCCCCGGCCCTAGCCGAACCGCATGACCACAATGAACGGTTGACCGTGGTGATGCCCGATGACGTTCCCCCCTATGTCAGCCTTGCCCCGACAGGAGAGCCGCAGGGCGAGCGCATCGATATGTGGAACCTCTGGTCGCGCAAGACCGGAATCCCCGTCACCATCCTGCGCCGCCCTTGGCCCGAGGTTCTGCCCGCCCTCGCCGCAGGCGAAGCCGACGTGGCCGATATCGTCAGCCCCACTGCCGACCGGCTCAAGCAATTCGAGTTCGGACCGAAATATGCCCATGTCGATGTGGCGATCTTCGCGCAGAAATCGCTTGGCCCGATCCGCGATCTTGCCGCCGCCCGCACCCATACGATCGGCGTCATCACCCGTTCCGTCTGCGAAGACGCCATGGCCCGCGAAGGCATCCGCACCCGCGCCTTCGCCTCGATGCATGATCTGATCTATACTGTCCTGATCGGCGACATGCCCGCCTTTTGCCTGCACACCGAACCGGCCGCCTATCTGCTGTCGCAGGCCGGCAAGCAGGATGAATTCCGCCAAAGCGCGCCCATCCTGTCGGGCACGCTGCA
Organism: Rhodobacter sp.; assembly: GCA_027484985.1. Classification (GTDB taxonomy): domain Bacteria; phylum Pseudomonadota; class Alphaproteobacteria; order Rhodobacterales; family Rhodobacteraceae; genus Paragemmobacter. The sequence continues at coordinate 23,906 of JAIXRW010000049.1, forward strand.
CTGGACCGTCCGCAAGGGCGACACCCTGCTTTACGACCGCATCGATGCCGGTTTCAACCTGATCGCCCCATCCGAAATCAGCATGATCGCCGCGCGCTGGTCGGGGCGGCCGCTGCCCATCCTTGGCGGTATCAGCCCCGACAACCTGCTGCGCCTGTTCGAATTGCTGGGCGCGGTCTTTGTGGCCGCGTTGATCACCACCTATGTCTTGCGCCGTCGCCTTGGCACCGCCCTTGCCGCCCGTGGCGCGGTCGAGGCCAAATTGCGCCGCCGCCTGCGCGAACAGGCCTGCCTGCACCAGATATTCCTTGCCACCGATACGATGCAGCGCCCCATGGCGCAGGTCCTGCAAGACATCGCCCTTGCCCTGCATCGCGGCTTTGCCGATACCGAACCGCCTTTTGTCCGCATCGAACTGATCGGCCATGTGCATGACGAAATCGGCACGCGCGACACCGCCAAGGCCCACATTACCCCGATCATGATCGAGGGCAAAGAACGCGGCGCCATCACCCTTCTGCCCGCCGAAGGGCAGGAAATCGACCGTGACGACGCACTGCTTCTGGGGCTTGCCGCATCGCGCATCGCCGGCCGCGCGCTGGGGGCCACCACCCTTGCCATGCTCAAGAAAAGCGAGGAACGCTTCCGCCGCACCTTTCAGCATTCGGCGCAGGCCACCGCAATCATCCAGCAGGGCCGCTTCGTCAACGCCAACCGCGCGGCGCTTGACCTTCTGGGCTATCCCGAAGGGCGCAGCTTTCTTGGCATGACGCCCGAAGAACTCTCTCCCCCCTATCAGCCCGATGGCGAACCCTCGGGGCCGAAATCGCGCCGCATGGTCGCGGATGTGATCGCCCAAGGCGCGCTGCGCTTTGAATGGGAACATCTCAGGTTCAACGGCGAACCGGTGCTGGTGGAAGTGCTGCTTACCGCCGTAACCGAAGACGGGCGCACCGATATCTTCGTGTTGTGGAACGACATCACCGTGAAACGTCAGGCCGAGTCGGCGCTGGCCGCCTATCAGCAGACGCTGGAAGCGCAGGTTGCCAAGCGCACGCAGGAACTGACTGACCTTTACGATGAAATGCAGGCCACCGTTGCCACCGCAACCGCCGGCATCGCACTGGTGCGCGACCATATTCTGGTCAGCTGCAACCCCTCGCTCGCCTCGATCCTGCTTTGGCCACCGGGGCAATTGGCCGGCATGTCCACCCGCACCTTTTTCAAGGATCATGCCGAATGGACCATGATGAGCGAACAGGCACAGGCCGACCTTGCCTCATCCGGCACCCATGAACAGGTCGCCGAACTGGTCCGCTTCGACAGCTCGACCGTATGGGTGCGCCTGCGCGCCTCGGTGATCGACCAGAACGATCTGTCACGCGGCAGCGTCTGGGTCGTCGAAGACATCTCGCGCGAACGCGCGGCCCAGATCGAACTCGCGCAGGCCCGCGACATCGCCGTGCAGGCGGCCCGGCTGAAATCGGAATTCCTCGCGCATATGAGCCATGAGTTGCGTTCGCCCATCAATGCCGTCCTTGGCTTCACCGAACTGGTCATGGGCACCGACCTGAACGACCACCAGCGCGAATTTCTCAACAAGGTGCAGGCCTCGGGGCGCCATCTGCTGATGATCGTGAACGATGTGCTCGACCTGTCCAAGGTCGAGGCGGGCCGCCTCCGCATCGAACGGACCGAGTTTCAACTGCAAACCGTGCTGCACAACGCAGTGGACACCATCGCCAAGGGCGTTGCCGAAAAGAACCTTGAACTTCTGGTCGAAATCGACCGCACCGTTCCGCGCCGCCTGCTGGGCGATTCATTGCGCGTCAGCCAGATATTGATGAACTATCTGGCGAATGCGGTGAAATTCACAGCCTCGGGCACCATCCGGCTTTCGGTTTCGGTCGAACCCGCCCAACCCGATGACGCGCCCGATACCGTGCGCCTGCGCTTTGGCGTAGCCGATACCGGCATCGGCATGACGCCCGAACAACTGTCGCGCATGTTCCAAAGCTTCAGTCAGGCCGAAGATTCCACCGCCCGCCTTTATGGCGGAACCGGCCTTGGCCTGTCGATTTGCCGCCAGCTTGCCCAGCTCATGCATGGCGAGGTGGGGGTGACGAGCGAACAGGGCAAGGGCAGCCTGTTCTGGGTGATCCTGCCGCTTGGCATGGCTGAATCCGGCCTTGACCTTACGGCGGATGGTCGGCTGTCGGGCCGCCATGTGCTGCTGGTCGATGACCATCCCGGCGCGCGCGGGCAAATCGCCGACCTGCTTGTCCGCAGCGGCGCAACCGTCCGCACCGCCAATTCGGGCGCCGAGGCGCTGGCGCTGTTGGCCAATCCTGACAACCTGCCCGACATCCTGCTGGTCGATCACCGGATGTCCGACATGGACGGGGTCAAGACGATCAAGACCCTGCGCAAACGGCTTGGGCCCGCCATTCCGCGCACGATCCTGATGACGAATGGCGGCGGTCAGGGAATGGTCGATCTTGCCATGACCGAAGGCATTGACGATCTGGTGGTCAAGCCTGTCGATCCCGATCTTATCATCACCAAGCTGTGCAAGGTGATCGAGGCACCGCCCCGCGCCAGAACCCCGCGCAAACCGCGCGTCCGGTCTGCCACAGGAAAACAGGCGCCCCTGCCGCCCGCGCGCGGCAAACATGCGCTGGTGATCGATGACAACCCGATCAACCGCGAACTGACCGCCGCCCTGCTGGGCAAGCATGGCATACAGGTCGAAACCGCCGAAAACGGCGCCGACGGGTTGGAACGCCTGCTGGGACACGATTTCGACGTGGTCTTCATGGACAACCAGATGCCCGTCATGGGGGGGCTTGAGGCCACACGCCGCATCCGCGCCCTGCCCACCGGCAAGGGGCGCGTGCCGATCATCGGACTGACCGGCCGCTCTGATCCCGCTGACCATCAGGAAGGTCTGGCCGCAGGGATGAACGCCTATCTGGTCAAGCCGGTCTCCTCGGCCGATCTGGAAACCATTCTCGACCGCTGGCTCGCGTCCTGACGGGGGCGCCTTCCAATACCGCAAAGGCCCGTCCGGCGGCATGGGGCCGTGACAAGCTGCTTTGGCTGACCGAACGCCCCATCGCCCGCCGACAGCGGCGAAAAGACCGTCCATGTGACGATTGCCAAAGTCCACCCCACCCGTCGGGCCGCACGGCCTGCTTGGCCTTGCGCCCGGTCCCGAATGGCACAACGGCCCGGGCAGGGATAAGGACCATGCCTACTGCAACCCGAACCGCTGGCCACCCTGTTCACCCTGCCCAAGGGCCGAAGCGTTCAGAACCCCGCCTGTCGCGGCATGAATTTCATCTGCTGTGCCAACCGTCGCGGGGCATCCAGCATCGACCAATACCCGCCCACGGGGCGGTATCCGCGGTTGCGGCAATGCGCCAGAAAAAGCAATTCCCCACCCGCCAATTCTTGCCCGCCACCTTTACCAAAAACCGGGTGAACGATGGCAAAGGTCGCTACAATTCGGCCTGCGCCACCACCTGCCACGGCAATACGGAATGAAAGGGTAAGACCGTGGCCGATCTGTTCACCTACAGCCGCGACCCCATGCCCCCATCACGGCCCAAATCCCTGCCGGATGCAACCTATGCCGCCATCACCGCCCATATCCTGCGGGTGAACAGGGCCGAACCGGGCGCGCACCCTTTACTGACCGATGCCGATGCGCTGGTGCACTGGCAGGTGGTGATCCAGACCGCCGACCAAAGCCGAAGGATGCGCCAGACCGGCGCGCCCTAACCCTCGTAGGGCCAGACCGCACGGGAAAACAGCCCGCCATCCACCCACAGCGTCTGCCCGCTGACGAACCGCGCCGCATCCGAACAGAAAAACAGCACGGGGCCAGCAATGTCATCGGGCGTGCCCACCCGGCCCAGCGGCGTGACCTTGCTCCATGTTCCGGCATAATCGCCCGCCTCGGCCGCCGTCCGCTCGGTCGCAATCGCGCCCGGCGCCACGCAATTCACGCGGATACCGTGCTGGCCCAATTCGCTTGCCGCCGATTTGGTGAATTGCTCGATCCCGCCCTTTGATGCCGTGTAATCGACCAGATTAGGGAAAGCCAACTTGTTGCAGCCCGATCCAAGGTTGACAATCGCCCCGCCCGTGCCCGCTGCCACCATAAGCCTTGCCGCCGCCTGCGTGTTCAGGAACGTGCCGCGCAGGTTCGTCCGCATCACCGCATCCCACTGCTCGGCCCGCAGGTCCAGCAGCGCGGCCCAGGTCTGGATGCCCGCATTGTTCACCAGCACGGCAGGCGCCTCGCCCGCCCAATCGGCCGCCCGCGCGTGAAAGGCGGGCACCGCCACCTCGTCGCCCGCATCCACCTCGGCCGCCATCGCCCGTCGCCCCAGCGCCTGCACCTGCGCCACTACCTCGGCCGCCACGGCCTCACTGCCCACATGGGTCAGCGCCACATCATAGCCCGCCCCCGCCAGCGCCGTGACCAGATGCCGCCCGATGGCCGAAGTTCCCGCCGTCACCACCGCCAAAGCCATGCCACCCCCCCATGCAATTCGCCCCGCAGTCTTAGGCCGCCCGCAGCAACCCGGCAACGCCCCAAAGCAAAACGCGCCCCCGAACGGAGACGCGCTGCAACGGCCCGACCTTGCGGATGTGTCAGACCATGCCCGATGACAGCGCGATGATCGCCGCCTGCGTGCGGTTGTTGGCCTTGAGCTTGGTGCAGACCGACCGGACATACATCTTGACCGTCACCTCGGTCAGTTGCAGGTCATGCGCGATATCCTTGTTCGTGGCGCCTTCGCAGATGCCGCGCAGCACCTGGAACTCGCGCTGCGACAGCTGCACCTCGCCGGGCGCATCGGGCCGTTTGGTGCGGCTCATGGATGTCGGAAAGTAAATCTCGCCCGCCGCGACAAAGCGCACCGCCGTCGCCAGCGATTTCGGCGTCAATGTCTTGGGAATGAACCCCGCCGCGCCCATTTCGATCGCACGCAGCGCCGCATCCTGCCGCGCCTGCCCCGAAAACAGCACAACCTTGCCCTCGCCATTCGCCGCGATGGCCTTTTCAAGGCCCTGCAACCCGCCCATGCCCGGCATGTCAAGATCCAGCAGCACCACGTCAAACGGCCCGTGTTCCTCGATCTTGGCCAGCGCCTTGTCCAGCGTCTCGGCGCGCTGCGGCGCGAAATCGCCATCCGCCTTCAGGAAAAGCTCCAGCGACTCGGCCAGCAGGATATGGTCATCCGCCAGAAGGATCGAAATCGTGTTTTCTGTATTGGTCTTCACTGCCGGCCCCCCAGGCTTTCGTGCATGCCGCAACCCTTGGCCGCGTTTGGCGAAGGTTAGTGCCATAGGGCAGGCGCGGTCCATACTTCCAACCGGGTGCCAAGGGCGTCCAACCTGTACCGATCAATATCTTTAGAATGGTTAACAAGGCGCATGCCCTGCCATTATCCCGCCACAGCGGCACCGCGTTGCCCGTAATACAGGCCCACCACATGCTCGGCCTCGGCAAAGAACAGCCAGCGGGCGGCCAGCATCCCGCCCAGATGGCACAGCGCCGCAACCGGCACAGCCAGCAGTGGCGGCAGCGCCAGCAACGCCAGCACCGGCACCGGCCCGACCATCGCAAAGGCGATCTGCCGCAACCGCAGCGCATGGCGCCGCCCGACGATATGGATCATCTCGCGCATCAGATAGTTGCCGCCCGTATGGGGCAATTCGAACACCGAAACCCGCCCCACGGCGCCAAGCCCGGTCGCGGTTTCCAGCCGCGCCCCGACTTGGGCAAAGCGCCTGTCCCCGATCCGCCAGCCCAGCGCCAGCACCCCCGCCAGCAGGGCCGAAGCAACCGCCCCCCAAAGCCCCCCCTTGGCCAGCACAAGCCCCCCCGCACCGGCGGCCACCAGAAACTGCACCGGCACGATCCAGTGGTTCCAGCGCGGCACGGCCTTGATCTGGGCATAGATCATCGCCGTGCATCCCACCGTCACCAAACACATCGCGCCGCCCAGCAGGCCAAAGCCACGCCCCCAGCCCAGCCCCAGCCAGTCCGACAGCGCCTGCGGGGCCAGCAGCAGCAGCGTGACAACCGCAGCCCATGCCTCGCGGCTCAGCCAGCTTGTCCGCCATTGGGTAAAGGCCAGCAGCGCCCGCTGCGGATTGCCAAGGTGAAAGGTCGAAGCGACCAGCCCCGCCACCGCCAACCCATAACCCAATGCCCAAGCGGCAAAGGCCAACCCGCCCGCCCCCCCCGCCAGACCAAAGCCCAGCATGGCCAGAAAGCCGAACCCCATGCCCGACAGCACGGTAAAGACAATGACAGACGGCGCGGGATTCATCCGATCTTCCCCAGCACCTTGTCCAGCCAACCGGCAAAGCCCGTGGCCTTTATGTCCAGCAGCGGCGCAAGCAGGCTTGCCTCTTGCGGGGCGTCCTTCTTCCTTGGCGGCAGGTAGCGGTTGACGGGCTTCGTGCCCATTTCCGGCATCAGCGCATAACCGCCGCGCTCGGCGGTCAGGCGGCTGACCTTGCTGTCAGGATCGGCGAAATCCCCGAAATGCCGCGCCCCCGTGGGGCAGGTCCGCACGCAGGCGGGTTCGCGGTCCTCTTCCGGCAGCGTCTCGTTATAGATGCGGTCCACGCACAGCGTGCATTTCTTCATCACCCCCGCCGCCTGATCCATCTCGCGCGCACCGTAAGGGCAGGCCCAGGAACACAGGCCGCAACCGATGCAGGCATCCTCGTTCACCAGCACGATCCCGTCCTCGGCCCGCTTGTAGCTGGCCCCCGTGGGGCAAACGGTAACGCAGGGCGCATCTTCGCAATGCAGGCAGGACCGCGGGAAGTTGATGGTCTGCGCAGGCCCCGCTTCGGGCTGCACCGAATAGGAATGCACGCGGTTCAGGAAGGTGCCCGAAGGATCGGCGCCATAGGGGTTCTGGTCCGAAAGCGGCGCGCCATAGCCCTGATCGTTCCACCCTTTGCAGGCCGTGACACAGGCATGGCAGCCCACGCAGGTGTCAAGGTCGATGACCAGACCCAACTTCTTCTCGGTGGCTTGCGGCAAGGCGGTCATGCGCGGCCCCCGTTTTCTGGCGCAGAAAACGGGTCGGAATTTGACGCAAATTCCGACGCCCCCCGACCAAACGCGCCGCCCGACGCCACCCCGAATTCTGCGTCAGAATTCGGCGCGATTTCTGCGCCAGAAATCGCTTCGCTCATGCCCGCCCCCTCCCCTTCGGCACGACCCGCGGCAGCACCGGAAATTCCGGTTCCGCATGGTCGCGCTTTCCCGCCCGCTCGATCCTGACCCGCAGATCGAACCACGCCGCTTGCCCCGTGACCGGATCGCTGTTGCTCCAGCGATGCCCGTCGCCCTTTTCGGGCAGCAGTTCCGAAATCAGATGGTTCAGCAAGAACCCCTCGGTCGCCTCGGGCGCGCCCTCGTCCAGCGCCCATGCCGCTTTGCGCTTGCCGATGGCGTTCCATGTCCAGACCGTGTTCTCGTTCAGCGCCGCCATATGCGCCACCGGCACCACGATCTCGCCATTGGGCGAGGTGACACGGGCGTAATCACCATCCTCGAACCCCTCGGCCTCCCAGATCTTCGTGGGCACATAAAGGTAATTCTTGCCATGAATCTGGCGCAGCCACGCGTTCTGGCTGCCCCAGCTGTGATACATCGCCATGGGCCGCTGCGTCAGCGCATGGACCGGATAGCCCGCCGCCGCATCCTCGCCAAAGGGCGGATACCACAAGGGCAGCGGGTCCATCGCCAGCTTCAACCGCTCGCGCAAATGGTCGGGCGGCTGGATGAAGCCTTGCCCTTCGGCCGCCAGCTGGAATTTCCGCATCGGTTCGGACCAGATCGAAAACAGGTAGGGCTGCGGCGATTCGTAGAACGAGGTCGCCACCGCCCAATCCTGATAGGCCGCGTTCCATGGCTTCATATAGCGCGCGCCCTCGGGCACATGCGCCTGATAGAACCCGCCGTTTTCGATATAGCGCGCCAACTGGTCGGGGTTCGGCTCGCCCCGCCCTTCCGCCGTCCCGTCACCGCGAAAGCCGATCAGCGGCCCCACGCCGGGCCTGCGCTGATGGGTCACGATGTAATCGGCATAGTCCTTGAACTTCGCCGTCCCGTCCGGGTTCGTCATCCCCGGCAGACCCAACCGCACCCCCAGATCCAGCAATACCGACTGGAACGGCCGCACATCGCGGTCCACGTCCGCCACCGGCCAGCGGATCGCATCGCCCGCCGCATCAGGCTCGCTGATGGGGCGGTCCAGCAGGCTGATGCAGTCATGCCGTTCCAGATAGGTCGTATCGGGCAGGATCAGGTCGGCATAGGCCACCATTTCCGAAGCATAGGCATCGGAATAGATAATCCGCGGGATCACATATTCCCCGTCCTCGCCTTTGTCCGTCAGCATCTCCATGACGCGGGCCGAATTCATCGACGAATTCCACGACATGTTCGCCATATACAAAAACAGCGTATCGACCGTGTAGGGGTCGCCCGCATGGGCATTGGGAATGACCATATGCATCAACCCATGGGCCGAGAACGGATTTTCCCAGGTAAACGCCTTGTCGATCCGCCAAGGCGTCCCGTCCTCTTTCAGCGCAAGGTTCTCCGGCCCCCGCACATAACCCAGATGCGGCCCGCTCAGCGGTTTGCCCGCCGCCGCCACGAAATGCGGGGTCGGATGCGCCTCGACCGGTTTGGGGTAGGGCGGCTTCAGCCGGTATCCCCCCGGCACCTCGACCGTGCCAAGGATGATCTGCAACAGATGCAGCGCCCGTGCCGTCTGGAAGCCGTTGGAATGGGCCGAAATCCCCCGCATCGCGTGGAAACTGACAGGCCGCCCCGTCATGCTGCTATGGCTGTCGCCGCGAAAATCCGTCCACGCGACCGGCAGTTCGAAGGCTTCGTCAAACGCCACCCGCGCCAGTTCCGCCGCAAGGGCATGGATGCGGGCCGCGGGAATACCCACACGGGCCTCGACCGCCTCGGGCGCGTATTCGTCCGAAAGATACCGCTCGGCCATGTGCTGGAACACCGTGCGGTGCCCCTGCCAGACCGCGCCAAGGTCGGGCTGCACCCCCGCCCCGTCCCAAGGTGCCGGCATGCCCGTGCGCTTGTCGATCACAAAGGGCTGGCTTTCCGCGTTCTTCAGGATCAGGCCCTTTTCCGGCCCCTCGGTTTCATTCACCAGCAGCGGCGCATTGGTCCAGCGCGCCAGATAGTCCAGATCGATCTTACCCGCCGCCAGCAGGCAATGGATCAAGGACAGGATCAGCAGCCCATCCGTCCCCGGCGTGATGCCCAGCCAGTCATCGGCCACGGCATTATACCCCGTGCGGATCGGGTTGACCCCGATCACCCGCGCCCCGCGTGCCTTGAGTTTTCCCAGACCGATCTTGATCGGGTTGCTGTCATGGTCCTCGGCCACGCCGAACAAGACGAACAGCTTCGTATGTTCCCAATCCGGCTGGCCGAATTCCCAGAAGGCCCCGCCGATGGTGTAAATCCCCGCCGCCGCCATGTTCACCGAACAGAACCCGCCATGCGCGGCATAGTTGGGCGTGCCGAATTGCTGTGCCCACCAGCCCGTAAAGCTTTGGCTCTGATCGCGCCCCGTAAAGAAGGCCAGCTTTTCGGGCGCCTCCTCGCGCAGCGGCTTCAGCCACGAAACCGCCAGCGCCAATGCCTCGTCCCAAGAAATTTCCTCGAACGCCCCCGACCCGCGCGGCCCGACCCGCCGCAACGGCGCCCGCAAACGGCTTGGCGCGGTCACCTGCATGATGCCCGACGCCCCCTTGGCGCACAGCACCCCCTTGTTCACCGGATGGTCGCGGTTGCCTTCGATATAGCTGACCTTGCCGCTTTTCAGATGCACGTTGATCCCGCAGCGGCAGGCGCACATGTAACAGGTGGTCTTGCGCACCTCGTCCGAAACGGGCGGCGAAAGTTCGACCTTCGGTTGCCCCATCACACGCCCTCCCCGGACATGACCACCATGGCCTCACGGGCAATCTGGCGCTCTTCGGCGGCCGCGACTGTCCAGATTGCGACACGCGACCCCGCTTGGGCCAAATCCGCGCCCCCGGCCGCATTACGTGCCGGGTCATAGGCCACCCCCGCCCATGCCAGCCCATCCAAGATGCCCGCCCGCACCTCGGCGTCATTCTCGCCGATCCCGCCGGTAAAGGCGATCCCGTCAAGGCCGCCCATCGCCGCGATCATGCTGCCCGCATGGCGCACCGCCCAATAGGTGAAATGCGCCCGCGCAAACTGCGCCCGCGCCGTTCCCATGCGGGACAAGTCGCGCATGTCCGACGCGCCGCCCAATCCCAGCAACCCGCTTTCGCGGTTCAATATCGCCCCCGCCCGCGCAACCCCATGCACCTCGGCCAGCCGCAGCACGGCGTTGCCGTCAATGCCCCCCGCCCGCGTGCCCATGGTCAACCCGTCCAGCGGAGAATACCCCATCGTCGTCGCCACCGATGCCCCGTCCCGTATGGCGCAAAGCGAGGCCCCGTTGCCCAGATGCAGCGCCAGCAGCCGCTTCGGCAGCCGGTCGCCCAGCGCGCCGACAAGCCCCGCATAGCTGATCCCGTGAAAGCCATAGCGCCGCAGCCCCATCACCTCGACCTGCGGAGGCAGGGCATAGCGCACCGCCACCTCGGGGTTGGTCGCATGGAACGCCGTGTCGAAACTCGCATATTGCGCCAGATCGGGCGCAAGCCGGGCCAAGGCGCGGATCGCCGTCAGGTTCGCGGGGTTGTGCAGGGGGGCCAGCGGCACGCAGGCCTCGATCCCCGCCAGAACCTCGGCCGTTACGCGGCAGGGCTGCACCAGCCGCGCACCGCCATGCACCACCCGATGCGCCGCCGCCGTCAGCCGCGACAGGCCCAGACCCTGCTCTTCCAGCGCCTCAAGACAGACCGCCAGCGCCGCCGCATGGTCGGCCACCGGCCGCGCCCCGCGCAAATCGCCCACCTCGACACGCGATGCCCCGCCGATCTCGGTCACGCGGCCCGAAGCAACCTCGGCAATGCCCGCATCGAACACGGCGATCTTGATCGACGACGACCCCGCATTGACCACAAGCACCGCCATGTCAAAGCACCGCCTTGAACAAGCCCAGCGATGCAAGCACCGCCAAAAGCACGATGGCAAACCGCCGGAACTCCTGCGGATCGGTCCGCAGGAAATGCCGCCCCCCCAGCCAGTTGCCCAGAAAGGTCAGCGGCAAGGCGATCAGCGAAGCCCAGATCGTGTCCCACGATACCAGCCCGTGATACCAGTAAAGCGGCGCGGAATAGAGGTCCAGCAGTGGAAAGTAAGCGATCAGCGTGGCGCGAAACACATTCGCCGGAATCGCCTGCGCGGCAAAAAAGGCCGCAATCGGCAAGCCCCCCATCCCCGGCGCATTGGCCAGCCCCGACACGATGCCCGCGAACAGGTTGCTCGGCCCCCGCCATTCGCCGCGCAACTGCCACCCCGCCAGCAGGATCAGGCACATCACCAGCACATAGGCCGAAATCACCGCCCGCGCAGCATCTTCCGAAATCCCCGTCAGCGCCCACAGACCCAGCGGCAGGCCGATGGCCGCCCCCGCCAGCAGGAACCCGACGCGCCGCCAATCGACATCGCGCCCCACGCCCCGCCACGCCTGCAACGACATGGCGGTCTCAAGGATTACCACTACCGCCACCATATGCAGCGGGTTCATCACCAGCGATGACGCCGCAATCACCAGCGCCGAATAGCCGAACCCCGAATAGCCGCGCACCAGCGCAGCGATCAGAACAGCCACCGCCATCCAGACCGCCCCGCCCAGCCCCAGATCAAAGGGCATCAAACGACCTGCGGCCGCATATCCGCCTTGGAAATCCCCGCCACCTCGACCGGCTTCTTCATCGCGTCGCGGCGGAACGGCTCTCCCAGTTCCTGATTGATCAGCGCCTCGATCAGCGTCGTCTTGCCGTGGTTCATCTGGTCGTCAATCGCCTTGGCCAGCGCATCGCGCAGCGCGTCCATGGTCTTGGCCTGCACGCCCTTCAACCCGCAAGCCGTGGCGATGCCCGCATAGGACACCTGCGTATCCAGCTCGGTCCCCACGAAATTGTCGTCATACCACAGGGTCGAGTTGCGCTTTTCCGCACCCCACTGATAGTTGCGGAACACCACCATGGTAATCGCCGGCCATTCCGGCCGCCCGATGGCCGTCAACTCCGTCACCGCGATACCGAATGCCCCGTCCCCCGCGAAACCCACCACCGGCACATCGGGGCAGCCGATCTTGGCCCCCACGATGCTGGGCAGGCCGTATCCGCAAGGCCCGAACAGGCCGGGTGCCAGATATTTCCGCCCCGCTTCAAAGGTCGGATAGGCATTGCCGATGGCGCAGTTGTTGCCGATATCGGACGAGATGATCGCCTCGCGCGGCAGCGCGCTCTGGATCGCACGCCATGCCATGCGCGGGCTCATCCAGTCGGGCTTGTCGGCGCGGGCGCGCTGGTTCCATGTGGTGCCCGGATCGTCGTCTTCATGGTCCATGCTGGCCAGTTGCTGCGCCCAACGGCTTTTTGTCGTGGCAATGGTGTCGCGCCGCGCATCGCGCCCGGCATCCCCGGCATTGCCCGACAGCCGCGCCAAAATCGCCTCGGCCACCTTCTTGGCATCACCCACGATCCCGACCGAAACCTTCTTGGTCAGCCCGATCCGGTTGGGGTTGATATCCACCTGAATGACCTTGGCCGCCTTGGGCCAATAGTCGATGCCATATCCCGGCAGGGTTGAAAACGGATTAAGCCGCGTGCCAAGGCACAGCACCACATCCGCCTGCGCGATCAACTCCATCCCGGCCTTGCTGCCGTTATAGCCAAGCGGCCCCGCAAACAGCGGATGGCTGCCCGGAAAGGCATCATTATGCTGGTAGCCCACACAGACAGGTGCAGTCAGCCGCTCGGCCAGCGCCATGCTGGCCGGAATGGCCCCCGCCAGCACCACGCCCGCACCGTTCAGGATCACCGGAAACTTGGCCGACGACAGCAGCGCCGCCGCTTCGGCAATCGCCGTCTCGCCGCCTGCGGGGCGCTCGAACTCGACCACGGCGGGCAGATCGATATCGATCACCTGCGTCCAGAAATCGCGCGGCATGTTGATCTGCGCGGGCGCCGAATGACGCTTGGCTTGCAGGATCACGCGGTTCAGCACCTCGGCCACGCGCGACGGGTCGCGCACCTCTTCCTGATAGGCGACCATGTCCTTGAACAGCGCCATCTGCTCGACCTCTTGGAAGCCGCCCATCCCGATGGTCTTGTTCGCCGCCTGCGGCGTGATCAGCAAAAGCGGCGTGTGGTTCCAATAGGCCGTCTTAACGGCGGTGACAAAGTTGGTGATGCCCGGCCCGTTCTGCGCGATCATCATGCACATCTTGCCGGACGCGCGGGTATAGCCATCCGCCATCATCCCGCCCGATCCTTCATGCGCGCAATCCCAAAAGGTAATGCCCGCCCGCGGGAACAGATCGGAAATCGGCATGAAGGCCGATCCGATGATGCCAAATGCATGCTCGATGCCATGCATCTGCAACACTTTGACAAAGGCTTCCTCGGTGGTCATCCGCATGATCGTCTCTCCTGTCCGTCCGGGCACATGGGCGCCCCGCTTCGTCTTCTATCCCTGCCGCATCCGCCGCATTAGGGCCAGACCGGACAGCCGCTTAGGTCCAGTTGGCCCCACCATCCCGAAAAGGCGCCCCGCTGCCCGCCAAGTCCCGCACCATAGCGCAGCCCCCCCCGACGATGTTTTCCCATCCGGAAAGAAGGGGACGCTTTCCCCTTCATACTCGCCCAAAGATCCTCGGGGTGAATTGGCCACAGGCCAAGAGGGGGCGAGCCCCCTTTCTTCTACCCGATGGCCCGCGCAATCCGCGCGATGCCTTCCGCAATCCGCGCAGGCTGGATCGAGCTATAGGCGAGGCGGTAGAAATTCCGCCGCTCGGCCTCGGGGGCAAAGAACACGCGGCCCGGTTCGATCAGCACGCCCTCGGCCCGCAGCCGCAGGGCCAGCGCCTCGGTATCCACACCTTCGGGCGCCCGCATCCAGAAGGACGACCCGCCAAACCCGCCCTGCCCCGCCACCGTCAGCCCGTTGCCCGCAATCGCCTCGTCCATCGCCATGCGCCGCTTGCGGAAGGCGGCCTTCATCCGGTTCACCAGCGTGTCGTAATGGCCAAGGCTCAGGAAATAGGCCGCCGTGCGCTGCATATGGCCGGGCGGATGGCGCAACACCTGCCCGCGCAGCGCCCGCGCCTCGCGGATAAACCCTTCCGACCCCACCAGCCAGCCCAGCCGCAACCCCGGAAAGATCGACTTCGAAAACGAGCCCGCATGAATCACCCGCCCCTCGGCATCCAGCGATTTGAGCGAGGGCGAAACCGGCCGCAGAAAGCTCATCTCGAATTCGTAATCATCCTCGACCACGATGAAATTCCGCTCGGATGCCGCCCGCAACAGCGCGTTGCGCCGCGCCACGGGCATGGTGGCATTGGTCGGGCAATGGTGGCTGGCGGTCAGAAAGACCACATCCACCCCTTGTGGCAGCGCCTCGGGCGGCAGGCCCTCGGCATCCACATCCACCGCCACGATGCGCGCGCCGGTCTGGGCGACCATGCCGCGAAAGGCCGGATAGCAGGGGTTTTCCAGCGCCACGGTCTTGCCCGCCCCCAGCAGCACCTGTGCCGCCAGCCATAGCGCGTTCTGCGCCCCCATCGTCACCAGCACCTCCGAAGGCCGCGCCGCGATGCCCCGCCGCGGCAGGATGTTTCGCAGCACATATTCGATCAGCATCGGATCGTCCTGCTCGTAGTAATCCGCCGTCAGCGTCTCGAAGTCGCGCCGCCCCAGTGCCTGCACTGCACATAGCCGCCAGTTCTGGTGATCGAACAGGCTGGCATCGGCCTGCCCGTAGATGAACGGATAGGGATAGGCCCGCCAATCCTCGGGCCGGTCCAGCCGCGGCTGGGCGGAAAAGCGCCCCCCCGTCACCGCCGCCCAGTCCACCCGGTCATCGCGCCGCGCCACGGGGCGAAAGGCGGGCTGCACCGGCACGCCCTCGCTGACATAATAGCCCGACCGCCCCCGCGCTGTCAGATAGTCGGATGACACAAGCTCGGTATAGGCCAGCGTCACCGTGATCCGGCTTACGCCCAGATGCTGCGCCAACCCGCGCGACGAAGGCATCCTGTCCCCCGCCCGGAACCGGCCCGACAGAATACCTTCGGCCACCATCTGGCGGATACGTTGCTGCAACGTCCCGCTTGCACCTTGCGGCAGAAAGAAACTTTCGACCGGTATCGCCATCTGGCATGATCTCCCGCAGCGTCTGGCCTTATCATCGGCCACGCGCCCGCCAAAGGCAACCGTGCCTGCCCCGCGCCGCCCGCGGGCCCCGCCCCATGGCCTGCGCCTATTCCGCCGCCTTCTGCGCCCGCATCAAACGGTCCGCCTTGCGCCGCACCAGAACCGACCGCAGGTCATGCATGGCCAACAGCAGGCTGTCGGCCACCTGTTCAAGCTGGTCGTCGGTCGCCTTCGACTGCGCCCATTGCGCGGTCAGATTCAGGTGATCGACCGCGCGGTGGATATCGTCAAGATCGCGCCGCGCCAGTTGTTCGATCCGCTCGGCCATCCAGCGCGCGATCATCTCGGCCTCGGCGGGGCTGAGAACCCGCTCGCCATGCGGCTTGACCTGACCGTTGCGCACATTGACGACCGCGATTTCCTCCATCTCGATCCGGCGCTGGCGGTTCTCGGTATCGATCCGGAACACGGTCGCGCCATTCTCGCGGATGCGGAAGTAATATTCAGGCAGGTCGCCAGACATGAAAAGGGTCAGTCCCTGTTATCGATGACGCGCAACAGCGAACCGTCAGGGTCCACCACGGCGAACATCCGCAAATCGTCGCCTGTCTTGAAGAAATCTGTCAACCTCGGAATTGCGCCCTCATCCGCGCTTAGCCCCAGCCCCTGCCATTCGGCCCGCAGCGCATCGGGGTCATCGACCCGCAGACAGGCCGAAAACCAGCTTTCCTTGGGGTCAAGCTGCGGGTGCGGGAAAAACTCGATCTCCATCGCGCCGCGTGACAGGATCATCCATGTGCTGTCGGCAAATTCGACCGCAAAGCCCAGCCTTTCGTAAAACGCCCGCGTCACCGCGAAATCGCGTGCCGGAAGGTTGGCCGTGATCCTGTCAGCCATAGGCCACTCACATCAACGAGGCGCAGAACCGCTGGATGCGGGCACAGGCCTCTTGCAACACCGCGTCCGACGTAGCGTAGCTGACGCGGAAGTTGGGCGAAAGCCCGAAGGCCGCACCAAAAACCACCGCAACGCCGGTATCTTCCAGCAGGGCCGAGGCGAAGACCTCGTCATTGCTGATCGTCACCCCCGAAGGCGTGGTCTTGCCGATGCAGCCCGAAATGTCAGGATACACATAGAACGCCCCTTCCGGCACGGGGCAGGTCACCCCCTCGGCCTGATTGAGCATCCCCACCACCAGATCGCGGCGGCGCTGGAACACCACACGGTTCTCGGCCAGAAAATCCTGCGGCCCCGTCAACGCCTCAAGCGCGGCATATTGCGATACCGACGACGGGTTCGATGTCGATTGCGACTGGATCGTCCCCATCGCCTTGATCAACGCCACCGGCCCCGCCGCATAGCCGATGCGCCAGCCTGTCATGGCATAGGATTTCGACACGCCATTGCAGGTCAGCGTGCGGTCATAAAGCGCGGGCTCCACCTCGGCGGGGGTGCAGAACTTGAAATCGTCAAAGACCAGATGTTCATACATGTCATCCGACATGATCCAGACCTGCGGATGGCGCAGCAGCACATCGCACAGCGCCTTCAACTCATCGCGCGTATATCCTGCCCCCGTGGGGTTCGACGGCGAATTGAAGATGAACCATTTGGTTTTCGGCGTGATCGCCGCTTCCAGCTGTTCGGGCGTCAGCTTGAACGCGGTCTCGATCCCAGCCACCACCGGCACGGGCGTGCCGCCCGCCAGCAGCACCATATCGGGGTAACTCACCCAATAGGGCGCGGGGATGATCACCTCATCCCCCGGATTGCAGGTGGCCATCAGCGCATTGTACAAAATCTGCTTGCCGCCCGTGCCCACCGTCACTTGCGCGGGGGTATAGGTCAGGCCATTCTCGCGCAGGAACTTGTTGCAGATCGCGGCCTTCAGTTCGGGGATGCCATCGACAGCGGTGTATTTCGTCCGCCCCGCATCGATCGCCCGCTTTGCCGCGTCCTTGATGTTCTGGGGCGTGTCGAAATCGGGCTCGCCCGCCCCCAGCCCGATGATATCGCGCCCGCTTGCCGCCAGTTCGCGGGCCTTGTTCGTCACCGCTATGGTGGGCGACGGTTTGACGCGGGCAAGCGTGTCGGACAGGAAGGCCATGGGAACCTCGCGGCGTTTGGGGCAAAAGGAAGGATCGGCGCTCCTCTTAGGGTGCGCCCGCCACGCATTCAAGCAGGTTGAGACGACATCATGAACGAGACGGCAGAGGCGCGCCTGAAACGCATGTCCATGCGAAGCTGGCGGCGCGGCACCAAAGAGATGGACCTTATCCTCGGGCCGTGGTCCGACGCGCATCTGGCAGGCCTCGATCCCGCGCGGCTTGCGCTTTACGAAACGCTGCTGGCCGAAAACGATCAGGATCTCATGGCATGGATCTTCGGTCAGGCCAGCCCGCCCGCCCATCTGGCCGCCCTGCTTGCCGAAATCGCGGCCTTTGCCCGCGAAAGGCTGATGCGCCGCCCCTGAAAAGGTCGCGGCGGCGTTTACCCGATCTTGGCGAATTTGCGCGAATCTGTCCCCGTCAAAGCCGGACAGGAGGGCGAAATGACGGTTCAATTTGCGATCCGCGACGGGTCTGAAACGCTGGTCTTGCAGGGCTATCTCGACAGCATGGCCATGATCGAACGGCTGCACCGCCTGCTGCTCGATGTGATCAAGGACGAATTTGAACGCCTTGCCATCGAAGAGGTGAACCCCGTGCAGGGCCTGCTGCTTTTCAACATCGCCGAACACGAGGTGACGGCAGGCGAATTGCGCTCGCGCGGGTATTATCAGGGGTCGAATGTCAGCTATAACCTCAAGAAACTGGTCGAAACGGGTTATCTGCACCACCAGCGGTCGGAAGTTGACCGCCGCTCGGTCCGCGTCAGACTGACCGACAAGGGGCGCGGCCTGCGCGAACTGATCGGGGAACTGTTCCGCAAACAGGCCGCCATGCTGGCCGCCAAAACCGGCGTCACCGTGGCCTCGCTGGAAGATGTGAACCAGTATCTGCGGCGGCTCGAACGGTTCTGGGGCGAACAGATCCGCTATATCTACTAACGCCAGATCCAGGCATGGCGCGCCAGCGCCCCCTGCGCCTTGGCAATGGCGCGGTTCAGCGGGCCGGAACGGGGCAGCGTTCCGCCTGACAGCCGGTCGATCACCACCTCGGGCGGGCAGGGGCGGCGGCTGACGGGGTCGTAATAGCGCGGATAGGCGATCAACACCGCATGGATCAGGTGCAACAGCGTCACAGGCGGGCGGCGGCTGCCGTCAGGCAGGCGCGACCGGCGCTCCGGCACGGGGCCAAGGTCACGCGTCAGCCCCCACCCCGCATAGAAGGGCGCACCAAGGCAGGTTACAGGCTTCCCGCGCAAAAGCGCCTCGAATCCCAGAAGGGATGTCATCGTCCACACCTCGTCGCAGGCCCCCACCAGCGCGACAGGATCGGCCCGTGCCGCGATGATGTCGGCCCCCGCCCCATCGGGCAGGGCGCCGGGGCGCAGCCCCGCTTCCACATCGGGATGCGGCTTGAACACGATCACCGCCTCGGGGCAGGCCGCCCGAACGGCGGCCACCAGTGCTGCATTTGTCGCCACCTGCCCCGCCCCCAACCGGATCGAGGCATCGTCCTCGACCTGACCGGGCACCAGAATCCGTCTTTGCCCCGCAGGCGGCAGATCGGGCAGACCGCCGCCCAGATTGTATTTCGTCACCGCCCGCGCCCGCAGCGTGGCCAAGAGCGCCTCGGCCCGCGCTGCCCCTCCGGCGGGCATCGGGGCCGCGATCAGCCGCTCAAGCCTGCTTTCGCGCGACGGATCGTAATAGATGCCCAGATCGTCCGTCACCAGACTGAGCGGCGCCACCAGATCGGCCCCCAACCCGCGCGACCGCAGGAACCCGTCCTCGACCCGCCGCACAGCCATACCCGCGGGCAAGCCACCGGGCAGATCGCCGGCGCGGTTGGCCCAGACCAGCAGGCCCCTGCCCTGCCGCGCCGCCACCGTCACCGCCGCCTGTGCATTCCGCGCAAAGACCAGCGGTTTTTCCCGCCCGAACACCTGCTGCAACCGCCCCCGCTTCCACAGCCGCATGCCAAGGGCCACATGCCCGTGCCGGTCGTCACGAAAGGCCCGCACCTCGGCTTCCAACTGGTCAACCGCCTCTTCGAACCGGCACAGCCTGTCGCGGCAGGGGTCATACCATGTCGGCGCAAGGATCATCGCCACCGCAAACAGTTGCGTCCGCGTCAGGCTGCGCTTGCGGCGGGCAAAGCTGTGGCGATCCTCGGTCAGGCCCCATCCGGCATAGAAGGGCTGGCCAAAGACATGCGGCCGATGCCCGGCCAGTATCGCCTCGAACCCCAGTTGCGACGACACGGTATAGACCGCGACCGCCCCCGCCAGCAGCGCCCATGGCGAAACCGGATCGGCCAGCAACGTCACACTCGGCGGCAGGTTCGCGGGCGCATAATGCCCCCGCCGCAGGCCCAGCGCCGTTTCGGGATGCACCTTCACCACGATCCGCGCTGCCGGATGGGCCTCGCGCGCCTCGGCCAGCATCTGCGCGAAAACCGCCTCTGACGCGCCCGAATGGCGGATCGACGCATCGCCCCGCGTCTGGTCCACCACCAGAACATAACCTGCCCCGGGCGGGGCGCAGGCAGGATCGTGCAGATTGTATTTCGACAGCTCCGCCGCCTGCAACCGCGCCATCCCGTCCCGCGCCCGCTGCAAAAGCTGGCTGTCATCCAGCGGATCACGCGCCGCGATGCGTTCGATCAGCGATGGCCCCGACCCGTCGAAATGCACGCCATAGGGGTCGATCAACACCCCCAGCGGCGCATCCCCCGCCCGCCCCGGCCGGACCGAGCGCAATAGGGCATCCTCGATCCGCACCAGCCGGGCGCCGTATCGGGCCGCCACCGCCTCGCCCCGCGCCGCCCGCGGCGACCGGCCCCAGACCGCCACGCCATCGCCCGCCCCCGGCAGGCCAAACCGCAACTCGTGCCCCGCCGCCGCAAGAATGCGCCGCAACCGCGGGGCAAGGAAACCGCCATTGTAAACGAACAACCGCCGGGGAACCTCCCCGGCGGCATCATCGGCCTGACGGTCCACCGCTCAGTTTCCGGTAACCGTGCTTGCGGCACTCGCCGTGCCGGTCACGGCGCTGATGGTCTTTTGCCACTGCACATAGGGCGCTTCGGTCACATAGACCGTATCGCCATCCCGCACGAGGAAATCGCGCGCCTCGAACATGCCGGTGGGCTTGGTCAGGTCCAGCACATAGACCATGCGCTGCGCCCCGACCAGATCCTTGCGCCCCAGCACGGCATTGGCAATCTCGGCCGGTTCGTTGCGGAACACGAACACGCCCGTGGGATCGGCCAGATTTGTGGCCAGCCCGCCGACAATGGCAATCGCCTCGATCGCAGACAGGGTCTGCGTCTCGAACGGCACGCGGTTCTGCGCGCCCGTTGCGCCCAGCGCCGTAAAGGACCGCGAATCCTTTTCCACCACGATCTGGTCACTCGGACGCAGCGCGATGTCGAGCGCGGGGTTCTCGTACAGGTCCTGCAACCACACCTTGCCGGTCTGCCCGTTGCGCGTTACCCGGATGATCGCCTGCGCCGGATCGATCTTGACCCCGCCCGCCCGCGCCAGCATCGACGACAGCGTCCGCGTTGGCCGTTCGATGGCAAAGATGCCCTGTTGCGATGCCTCGCCCGAAACCGTCACGGTCGATCCGTCGCCCGCCACCCGCTGCACGATCACCTGCGGATCGGGGGTTTGCGAATCCAGCTTGCCCGCAATCTCGTTCCGCAACTGTTCGGGCGATTTGCCCGCCGCCTTGATCCGCCCGGCATAGGGGATGAAAATCTCGCCGCTGCCATCCACCTGCAATTCGTTCAACTGCGATAGCCGCTGCCCGCTATTGCCCAGCAGCGGGTCATCCTTGACGTTTTCATAGACCGTCAGCGAAAGCTTGTCGCCCGCCGCAATCACATCCGACCCGATCACACCGGCCTTCATGAAACCGTCGGTGAACCCGAAAGACGGCATCACCGATGTCGCCTGCGTCACCCGCGAATTGACCTGCACGACAAAGGCATCGCCCTCGCGCAGCACCGACCCCTTGTAGATTTCCGATTTGTTCGGGCCACTGCGCGGCAGGCCGCAACCGGCGACCCCCATGCACAGCAGGGAAAGGGCCACGACCTTGGCCCCGCGAGATACCGACATTGCCACTGCTCGGGCTCCTTGGATGGAGTATGCCTCAAGTTTTTTGTAAAGTTACAGGAAAAGGGGCCCTGTTGCCAAGCGGCTTGAAAGCGGGGCGCCGAAAGCTCAGTTCACCGCGTGCAACTGTTGCCGGTGAGACGCGTTCCCGCTCAGCAGCGCCTCATAGGGGTCCTGCGGTGCCAGCATCAGATCGACCACCTGCCGCAGCAGCGCCCGCCGCCCGTTGGCCGAATAGAACCCGCCCGGAATCTGCGATGTTTCCAGCAGGAACAGCCGGAAATCGCGATAGGCGCGGCCATCCGGCCGGCTGGGGGCGGCAAAGAACTCGGCCGGTGCCTGCATCGATACGAATTCGGGCTTGGCATAGATCGCCTGCCCGAACGCCTTGAGCGGCAGCCCCCGCCACAGCGCCTGTTGCGCCGCCGTCGAATTGACCGTGACCGCGCTGCGCGCCTGGTTCAGCAGCATGGCCAGCTTGCCGCCGCGGATGAAATGCACCCGCCCCCTTATGCCATGGCGCGCCGCCAGATCGCGGATGATGCGCCGCAACGGGCTGCGCCCATCCTCAAGCGGATGGGCCTTGAACACCAGATGGTGATGCGGCGGCGCACCGGCGGCAAAGCCCGCCATCACCGCGTCGATGAATTCGGCCATCCCGGCAAAGGGCGAATGGGCGCGAAAGCTTGCATCATGTTCCAGTTGCAACAGCACGATATGATAGGGAAACCCCGCCCGGCGGATGCGGGCGGTGGCGATGATCCGCTCCCACCGGTGAAAGGGCTGCAACAGCAGGCGCCGCAGATGCAGCTTGGCCTCTTGCCAGACCGTGATCTCGCGGTGCGGGCGATAGGCGCGGTAATCCCAGAACCCGGCAAAGACGAACCAATGATACAGCGCCCCCCAGAACATGTGTTCGCGCATGTCCCCCCAATGGGCGGGCGCATCGGGCTGGCTGCCATCGGTGCGGGCAAGGGCGGCCTGCATCTCGGACACCGGCAACTCCATCAGCCGCGAATGTCCGTTCGCCCCCCCGCGCTCATAGGTGATCCAATAGGGCCGCAGATAGCCCTCCTCGAACACATGGACCGTCAGTCCCATCGCCTCGGCCGCAGCAATCGCGGCGGCGTGCAGCGGCCGCGTATCGCCATAAAGCACCAGATCGGTGACACCCCGCGCGTGCATCAGGGCCGAAACCGCCCCCGCCCATTCCTCGGCGGTGCCGCGCCACGGGATATAGCTGGCCGTATCGGGCCAAAAGGCACGGTCGCCGCGGTTGAAACCCACGCGAAACACCCGCGCCCCCGCCGCCCCCAGCATCGCGCCCAGCCGCGCGAAAAACGGGCCGTGCGGGCCTTGCAACAACAAAAAGGTGCGGCCTTCGCCGGATAAGCGCATCACTCGTCAACCCCGTCACCCTGTCACGATAGGCCCTTGGCGCCGAAAGGAAAAGCATCGCCATAGGGGCGGGGGCGAAAATCTGCCCCCCTTGGCCGCGCTCAGCGCCGCGCCTGCCGCGACCAGAAGCGCCACATCAGGCTTGCCGCCGCACTGGCCAGCCCGATCACCAGCCCCAGCCACAGCCCCGCCCCGCCCAGCCCAAGCGGAAAGGCCAGCACATAGCTCGACGGAATCCCGACCAGCCAGTAACTGCACGCGGCCAGCCACATCGGCACCCGCGTATCCTGCACCCCGCGCAACAGGCCCAGCGCCATGACCTGCATCGCATCCAGCAGCTGGAACACCGCCGCCAGCGCCAGCAGCAGCGTGCCATAGGCCACGATCCGGGTCGCCTCGGGCTTCGTCATGTCCAGAAACACCGACAAAATCGCCACCGGCGCCACCAGAAACGCCACCACCATCACGCCGCCAAACCCCAGCGACAGCGCAATCCCGGCCAGCCCGCCCATCCGCACGGCCGCACCATCGCCCGCCCCGTCGGCAAAACCCGTCCGCACCGTCACCGCATTCGACAGCCCCAGATGCACCATGAATGTCAACGAGGCCACCTGCATGGCGATCCCGTGCGCGGCCAACTCGACCGTCCCGATCCAGCCCATCATCAACGCGCTGGCCTGAAACAACCCGCTTTCCGCCAGCCCCGTCACCCCGATGGGCCAGCCCAGCCGGAACACCCCCGCCAGCGCGGGCAGATCGGGGCGCCAGAACCGCTGCCAAAGGTTGAACCGCCGCAGCCCCTGCACCCGTCCGGCATAGACCGCCAGCACCGCAAAGGTCAGCACCTGTACGATCACCGAAGCAATGGCCGATCCCACCACCCCCAGTTCCGGCGCGCCGCCATTGCCAAAGATCAGGAACCAGTTGATCGCCACATTCACCACCACCGCGCCCAGCGTCACCCATAGCACGACCTGCGTGCGCTCCAGCGCCGCCAGATAGCTTTTCAGCGCCATCACCAGCAGCGCGGGCACCATGCCCAACCCCGCCACCCGCAGGAAATCCTGCGCCAGCGCCGCCACCTCGGGGTTCTGGCCCAGGGCCAGCAGCACCGCGCCCGAATGCCAGAACAGCGGATAGCTCAGCAGCCCGTACCCCGCCGAAAGCCACAGCCCCATGCGCGTGTCGCGCCTGACCTGCGCTTCGTCCCCCTCGCCCAAGGCCGCCGCGACCATCGGCATCACCGCCTGGGCAAAGCCCGATCCAAGGATGAAAACCGCAAAGAACGACGACGCCCCGATCACCACGGCGGCAAGTTCGGTCACGCCATACCAGCCCAGCATCACCGTATCGACGACATGCAGCGCCATCTGCGCCAGATGGCTGCCGATCAGCGGAAAGCCCAGCGCAAGGGTCGCCCGCGCATGGGCCGGAAAGGTCATCGCTTTCGTCATGCGTCCAGACCTATCGCCGCTTTATTGTGCAGACAAGAGACGACTGCCCCTCGCCACGTCCCGCCCCGCCGTGTAACCTCCCCGAAAAACCGGAGGAAACCGATGCTCACCCTGTATGGCGTCTATCGTTCGCGCGCCTCGCGCCCGCTTTGGCTTTTGCACGAAACGGGCACCACCTTTACCCATGTTCCGGTGATTCAGGCCTATCGCCTTGCCGATCCCAAGGCCGCCGATGCGCCGCTGCACACCGCCTCGCCCGAATTTACCGCCGTCAACCCGCAGGCCCAGATCCCCGCGATGAAGGATGGCGATCTTGTCCTGACCGAAAGCCTTGCGATCACGCTTTACATCGCCCGCCGCCATGGCGGCACGCTCGGCCCTGCGTCCGATGCCGAAACCGCGCTGATGGAACAATGGGCGCTGTTCGCCGCCACCTCGGTCGAGGGGCCCGCGCTCGAGATGTTCTATCCCCTCGCCTCGGGCGCGCCGCTTACCCCCGAACAACAGGCCACCGTCAACGTCTCGGCCGAAAAACTGCGCCGCCCCTTCGCGCGGCTTTACGGGCATCTGGCCGCCCATCCCTTCCTG
The DNA here is from genome assembly GCA_027484985.1 of Rhodobacter sp. GTDB lineage: Bacteria > Pseudomonadota > Alphaproteobacteria > Rhodobacterales > Rhodobacteraceae > Paragemmobacter. The sequence goes on from JAIXRW010000049.1 coordinate 48,964, forward strand.
ATGGGCGACCGCTTCACCGCCGCCGATATCGTCGTGGCCGAATGTGTGCGCTACGCGCAGGGCCACGCGGCCCTGATGGCCGAATTTCCCGCGCTCAAGGCATGGATCGAAACCTGCCAGTCCCGCCCGGGCTTCAAGGCAATGTGGGCCGGCCGCATGGCCGAACCGGCCTAGGTCCGCATTGCCGCCCGCGGCGCGAAACCCGGGCGGTCATTGCTGGCATCTTCGGTGACAAAGCCAGGATGATGACACAATCCCGCCCTGCTTGGGTCTAGCAGGGCGTCCAAGACGCACGCGTTGTGGGTGGTTCAAGGTGCGTGTCGTGGTGTATTTTGCAAATTTCGTGCATCGCGGCCTTCGGCTGGCAACACTGCGCGCGGCGGTCTTGCTGTGCCTTGCCATCGTCATCCAGACGGCCGCGGCCCATGCGACGATGATCACGGTCAGTGTTCCATCGACAGGCAAGCGCTTCAGTTTCGATGCCAATTTCGCAGATACGGGCGGCGCGCTTTCGCAACAGCTCGAACCCCTTACGTCGATACCTGCCAACCGCCAGCAACTTGTTTTCGCCGGACAAATCGTAACCGACAGCCGCACGCTGGCGGATTTGCGCGCCTTTGCCGGTGCGACCCTTTTTGTCTTGGTCAAGGTGGGTTCCGATGGGCCGGGTGATCCGCCGATCCTTGTGCCCGGCGACAGCCCCAAACTTGTCCTATCCGCACGCGGCCTTGCCAGTGCTGCCGCCGCCACCGGCAGGGCCATCAACCACGCCGCGCAAAACCGCATCGCCAACCGTATCGGATCAATCCCGGACAGTTCGGCCACCGTCATGACCATGGGCACGATCCGCCGGGGGAACCCGTCGGCCATTTGGATCGACGGCGGACTGACCACACTTTTCGGCGCGGTGGCGGGGGAAGCAGACAGTATCGTTCTGGGCGTCGATACGCTGACGTCGAAAACCGGCCTGATCGGCCTCTATCTCGCGTTCGCAAATGCCGAAGTTGATGTGCTTTTGCGTGGCAAAAGCACCACCCTCGGGCTCTACGGCGCAACCAGACTGGCCGATGGCTGGCTGCTCTCTGCGAATTTCGGGATCGCGGATACCGGCTACACCTTTGCCGATACACCCGTATCAGGGCGCCGCATCCTTGCCGCGCTGTCGGTGACACGTTCGGTCCAAACCACCAATGCCCGGTTTGAAACCGCCCTTTCGGTTTCAGGATTTGACGAAAAGATAAATCAGCGCATCGGCCCGGCCTTCACCCTGATGGGCGACCATATCCAGCAGGCAAACGGCGAAATCACCGTTTCCGCCATTGCCAGCCGCCCCGTCTGGGAAAGCCCCTTCGCACCCTATGCCAGCCTGTCCCTTGGCCATGTGACAACCCGCTCCGAACAATCAGGGACCGAATCGGACACGACCGCATCGCTCGGGCTCGGCCTGTCGGGCCAGGTAGGTTCGGGCATCGCCACAATCGGCGCGACCGTTGCCGCACTGGGTCAGGGCGTGAAATCCACCAACCTGTCGCTGGCATATACGCTCGAATTCTGACCTAGCGCTGCGCCACCCGCCAATTGGGGTTGATCCACGGCTCAAGGTTCGATGCCGGCAAAGGCGTGCGCCCCATCAGATGATCGGCCGCCTTTTCGCCCACCATGATCGACGGGCCGTTCAGGTTGCCATTCGTCACCTGCGGAAAGATCGAACTGTCGGCCACGCGCAACCCGTCAACCCCGATCACCCGACATTCCGGATCGACCACCGCCATCGGGTCATCGCGCCGCCCCATACGGGCCGTGCCGCAGGGATGATAGGCGCTTTCGACATGCTCGCGCAGGAAGTCGTCAAGCTGCTCGTCCGTCTGCACCGCCGCCCCGGGCTGGATTTCGTGGCGCACATGCTCGGCCATTGCCGCCTGCCCGAAAATCTCGCGCGTCAGGCGGATGCAGCGGCGGAAATCCTCCCAATCCTCGGGGTGGGACATATAGTTGAACTGGATCTTCGGCGCGTCCTTCGGATCGCCCGACCGCAGCGTGACCGCCCCCCGCGATTTTGATCGCATCGGGCCGACATGGGCCTGAAACCCGTGGCCTTCGGCGGCGGCCTTGCCATCATAACGCACGGCGATGGGCAGGAAATGATACTGGATATCGGGATATTCGACACCGGCCTTCGAGCGGATAAAGGCGCAGGCCTCAAACTGGTTACTTGCCCCCAGTCCCTGCCCCGTGAACAGCCACTGCGCCCCGATCAGCGCCTTGCCCCAAAGGTTCCAGTATTTGAACAGCGTGACAGGCTGCTTGGCCGCGAATTGCATATAAATCTCAAGGTGGTCTTGCAGGTTTGCCCCCACACCCGCACGGTCGGCCACGACCTGCACCCCATGTTCGCGCAGCTGCGCGGCGGGGCCGATGCCCGACAGCATCAGAATCTTCGGCGTGTTGATGCTGGATGCCGCCACCACCACCTCGCGGCTGGCCGCAATCACCTCGATGGCCCCGCCGCGTTCCACCTCGACCCCCGTAGCACGGCCATTCTCGATCACCACCCGCCGCGCAAAGGCGCGGATCGTGGTGACATTGCCCCGCTTCATCGCGGGTTTCAGATAGGCATTGGCGGCAGACCAGCGCTGGCCTTTGTAGATGGTGGCCTCCATCGGGCCAAAACCTTCCTGCTGCTGGCCGTTGTAATCCATGGTGACGGGATAACCCGCCTGTTCGCCCGCCTTGATGAAGGCCCCGAACAGCGGGTTCTTGCGCGGCCCCCGCGTCACATGCAACGGCCCGTTCGCCCCGCGAAAGGCAGGGTCGGCCCCGTCGCCATGGCCGTGCCAGTGCTCCATCCGCTGGAAATAGGGCAGCACATCAGCATAAGACCAGCCCGCAGCCCCCATCTCGGCCCATCCGTCAAAATCCCGCGCATGGCCGCGCACATAGACCATGCCGTTGATGCTCGACGACCCGCCGATCACCTTGCCGCGCGGCGTGGCAAGGCGCCGCCCGCCCAGATGCGGTTCCGGCTCGGTCTGGAACCCCCAGTCATAGCGCGCCATGTTCATGGGGTAGGACAGCGCGGCGGGCATCTGGATGAACGGCCCCGCATCGGTGCCGCCATGTTCGATGACGATGACCCGCGCCCCCGCCTCGCCCAGCCGATAGGCCATGGCCGATCCGGCCGAACCGGCCCCGATGATGACGAATTCCGCCTGCATATCCAATTCCCCGACGATCAATACGGCGCGTCGACCGGGCCCATGCCCACATAGACCGACTTTACCTGCGAATAATGTTCGATGGCCGCGTGCCCGTTTTCGCGCCCCACGCCCGACCGCTTCGACCCGCCAAAGGGGGATTCCACAGGCGTCAGGTTATAGGCGTTGATCCATGTCGTCCCCGCCTGCAACTGCCCCACCACCCGATGCGCGCGCGCCAGATCGGCGGTGAACACCCCAGCCGCCAGACCGAATTCGGTGTCATTCGCACGCGCGATCACCTCGGCCTCGCTGTCGAAATCCAGCACCGCCATCACGGGGCCGAACACCTCTTCCCGCGCCAGCGTCATGTCGTCGGTGACATCGGCAAAGACGGTGGGCTGGACATAATAGCCCGTGTTCAACGCCGCCCGCGCCCCGCCGCAAACCAGCCGCGCGCCTTCCGCCTTCGCCTTGGCGATGTAGCCCATCACCTTGTCGAGCTGCGTGGCAGAAACCAGCGGCCCCATCTGGGTGGACTCAACCAGCGGATCGCCAAGGATGATTTTCGCCGTTCGTTCGGCCAATCGCGCAAGGAACCGCTCTTTGATACCCTTTTGCACGAAAACCCGCGTGCCGTTGGAACAGACCTGCCCCGCCGAATAGAAATTGCCCAGCATGGCCGCACCCACGGCATCCTCGACGCTCGCATCGTCGAACACGACCAGGGGCGACTTGCCCCCCAGTTCCATCGTCACATGCCGCACACCCGCCGCCGCCAGCGCATAGACCTTCTGCCCCGTGGGGACCGATCCTGTCAGCGACACCTTGGCCACCCGCGCATCGGTGACAAGCGCAGCGCCGACCGACCCGCGCCCCTGCACCACGTTGAACAGCCCCGCAGGCAGCCCCGCCTCAATGAAAATCTCGGCCAGTTTCAACGCGCCAAGGGGGGTCACTTCCGAAGGCTTGAACACCATCGCATTGCCCATGGCCAGCGCAGGCGCGGCCTTCCAGCAGGCGATCTGGCTGGGATAGTTCCACGCGCCGATGCCCACGCAAACGCCAAGCGGTTCGCGCAGGGTGTAAACGAAATCGCGGCCAAGGGGAATCGTCTCGCCCGTCACGGCAGGGGCAAGGCCCGCGAACCATTCAAGGCTATCCGCGCCACTGGGCCAGTCGGCCACCAGCGTTTCCTGCAAGGGCTTGCCGGTATCCAGCGTTTCCAGCCGTGCAAGGTCGGGGTTGCGGTCGCGGATGATATCGGCCGCCCGCCGCAGGATGCGCGCGCGTTCCACGGGGCGCATCGCCCCCCATGCTGCCTGCGCCGCCGCAGCGCCTGCCAGCGCCGCCTCGATCACCGCAGGGGTTGCCTCGTGCACCACGGCGATCACCTCGCCGGTGGCGGGGTAAACCACCTCGATCGGCGCGCCGTCCCTGTCCTCGACATAGGCACCGTTCACGAAATGGCTGGCTTGCGGTTGCGCCCTCATGGCGTCGTTCCTTTCATGTGGCCTTTCAGTTGGGCATCCAGATAGGCCAGCGCGGTCGCAACCGCCGCAGCCCCGTCCGGCGGCCCCGATTTCAGCACCTCGCGCAGGTAAAGCCCGTCGATCAACGCGGCCAATCCTTCCGCAATTCCGCCCGCCCGCGCCCCCGACAGCGGCCGCAGACAGACCATCAGGTTCGACCGCAGCCGCCCCTGATAGATGGCAAGCAGGCGCTTGGCATCCGGCACGGTCTGGGCCAGAACATAGAAATTCAGCCACGCCCCCACCACCTCGCGCCGGAAATTGCCGGGGCTGAAACTGGCCGCCAGAATCGCCCGCAGCCGCTGTTCCGGCCCCTCCGCCAGCGCCAGCGCCCCCCGCACCTCGGCCCCGTACAGCGTCAGGACATGGCGCATCGCGGCAAGGAACATGTCGTCCTTCGACCCGAAATAATGGTGCGCCAAGGCGCTGGACATGCCCGCCCGCTTGGCGATCTGGCTGACCGTCACGTCAAGCGACCCGACACGGCCGATTTCGCTGATCGTCGCTTTGACCAGCGCGGCCTTTCGGATAGGCTCCATTCCCAGCTTCGGCATTTTCGGTGGACCCCAAGAAAATTCTTGCCAAACCGAATAAGCGTGAAGTCTATTGACTCGTCAATCAACAAAAACCGACAGGGAACGACCATGACTAATCTGAGAACCGCACTGTTGGCAGGGATCACCACCCTCGCGGTCACAAGCGCCGTCAACGCCGCAGGCTGCGACAAGGTGACCTTTTCCGATGTGGGCTGGACCGACATCACCTCGACGACCGCCGTCACCTCGCTGATCGTCAATGCCTTGGGGTATGAGTCGGAAACGAAACTGCTTTCGGTTCCCGTCACTTACACCGGCCTCGCGCAGGGCGATATCGACGTGTTCCTTGGCAACTGGATGCCCTCGATGGAAGGCGACATCGCCCCCTACCGCGATGCGGGCACCGTCGAAACCGTCCGCGCCAACCTCGAAGGCGCAAAGTACACGCTGGCCGTGAACGAGGCCGCAGCCGCCCTTGGCATCAAGGATTTCAAGGACATCGCCGCCCACAAGGACGAGCTGGAAGGCCAGATCTACGGGATCGAGCCGGGCAATGACGGCAACCGCCTGATCCTTGATATGATCGACAATGGCCCCTTCGGCCTTGACGGTTTCGAACTGGTCGAAAGCTCGGAACAGGGCATGCTGGCCGAGGTGGCCAAGCATGACGCCGCGGGCAAGCCCATCGTCTTCCTCGGCTGGGAACCCCATCCGATGAACGCCAATTTCAAGATGTCCTACCTGACCGGGGGCGATGACTATTTCGGCCCCAACCTTGGCGGCGCCACGATCTATACCAACGTCCGCAAAGGCTATGTGGCTGAATGCCCGAATGTGGGCAAGTTGCTGACCAACCTGACGTTCACCTTGCAGATGGAGAACGAGATCATGGGCAAGATCCTGAACGATGGCGAAGATCCGGCCGATGCCGCCAAGGCATGGCTTGCCGCCAACCCGTCGGTGATCGACCCGTGGCTGGAAGGCGTGACCACCAAGGATGGCGGCGATGCCAAGGCCGCGGTGACGGCTGCGCTGCAATAACGGTCGCCCTGCATCGGGGCGGGGGGCCTGTGCGGCCCCCCGTGCCCCCCGCAGAGTATTTCGGCAAAGGTGAAGGGGCATCCGGCGCATGGATTGGCTTACCGATTACAAGATACCGGTCGGCAAGACGGCCAAGCACATCTTTGACTGGTTCAAGGATCATGCAGGCCCCTTCTTCGATTTCCTGTCGATGCTGCTCGACGGCATGATCGCCGGTATCCTGTGGGTGCTGCAAAGCCCGCCGCCCTTGGCCGTGATCGCGGTGTTTCTGGCGCTTACATGGTTTCTGCAACGGTCGTGGAAGGTTTGCCTGGGCATCTTTCTTGGCTTTCTGTTCATCCTGAACCAGGGCTATTGGGAAGAAACGACCGAAAGCCTGACGCTGATCCTGTCGGCCTGCGTGGTTTGCATGGGGCTGGGTGTGCCGATCGGCATCGCCGCCGCGCACCGCCCGCGGCTTTACCGTGCCATGGTGCCGGTGCTTGACCTGATGCAGACGCTGCCGACCTTTGTTTACCTGATCCCCGCCATCGTGTTCTTCGGGCTTGGCATGGTGCCGGGCCTGATCGCCACAGTGATCTTCGTACTGCCCGCCCCGATCCGGCTGACGCATCTGGGTATTTCCACCACGCCGCAGGCCCTGCTGGAAGCGGCCACCGCCTTTGGCGCCACCCCGCGCCAGCGGTTGTGGAAGGTCGAACTGCCTTACGCTTTCCCGCAGATCATGGCGGGGCTGAACCAGACGATCATGCTGTCGCTGTCCATGGTGGTGATCGCGGCACTGGTGGGGGCCAATGGCCTTGGCGTTCCGGTGGTGCGGGCGCTGAACAGCGTGAACACCGCGCTGGGGTTTGAATCGGGCTTCATCATCGTGGTGGTGGCCATCCTTCTTGACCGCATGCTTCGGGTGACGCGCTGATGTCTGCCAATGCCGTAGAGTTTGACCGCGTTTCCATCGTCTTCGGTGACAACCCCGACCGCGCCCTGCCCCTGATGGACAAGGGCCTGTCGCGGGCCGAGGTGCAGGACAAGACCGGTCAGGTGCTGGGCGTGCATGATTGCAGCCTGACCGTGGCCACGGGCGAGATCCTTGTGCTCATGGGCCTGTCGGGTTCGGGCAAATCGACCCTGCTGCGCGGGGTGAACGCGCTGAACCCCGTGGTGCGGGGCGAGGTGCGGGTGAATGACGGCAGCGGCATGGTATCTGTCACCAAGGCCAGCCCCGACACGCTGCGCCGCCTGCGCCTGTCGCGCATTGCCATGGTGTTCCAGCAATTCGGCCTTTTGCCATGGCGCAGCGTGCGCGAAAACGTGGGGCTTGGCCTCGAACTCGCCGGAATGACCCCCGCCGAGCGGCGCGGGCTGGTCGATGAACAGCTGGCGCTGGTGAACCTGACACAATGGGCCGACCGCAAGGTGGGCGAATTGTCGGGCGGCATGCAGCAGCGCGTGGGGCTGGCGCGGGCCTTCGTGACGCAGGCGCCGATCCTGCTCATGGACGAACCCTTTTCCGCGCTCGACCCGCTGATCCGCGCACGGTTGCAGGACGAGCTTCTGGACCTTCAGGCAAAGCTTCAGCGCACCATCATCTTCGTCAGCCACGATCTGGACGAGGCGTTCAAGATCGGCAACCGCATCGCCCTGCTGGAAGGCGGGCGCATCGTGCAATGCGGCACCGCGCGCGAGATCATCGCAAATCCGGTGTCCGACTATGTGGCCGATTTCGTGGCCCATATGAACCCCTTGGGCGTGCTGACCGCGCGTGACGTGATGCAGGCAGGGGCTTCGGGGGCCGATATCTCGGTCGATTTGGAAACCGGCGTAAAGCGGGTGATGCAGATGTTCCGCGATGGCGCGACCGAAATAGCCGTGACCGAAGCGGGCACCGTGCGCGGCACGATCCGCAGCGCCGATGTCATGGCCAAACTGCTTGACCCGCGGGGGGCTGCCTGATCAGTCGGGCCGCCCGAAGACCAGCGTATTGCCCCGCGCGGTATAGGTCAGCTCCATCCGGTCAGCATCGACCCCCTCGACCGCATAGCACAGCGATACCGGATCGGCCGACCCGATGCTGAACAGCTCTAGCATCCGCTCCCCGATCGGGCCATCGGAACAGCTGTCGGAAAAGCTGATGACCGACCGCGCCACTTCCTGACCGTCATAGAAATCGGTCCAGATCATGCCGTCCACCACAAGGCTGGCCAAGGGATCGTCGGTCGAAGCCCAGCGCCCTTGCACCGCCTGCACCAGATCGGCATAGGGGTCCACCTCGGGCGCGGGGGCGATGAAAGCCAGCGCAAGGTCGGCGTAGGAATCATAGACATTCAAGATATCGCCGCGAAAGGCGACCCATGCCAGCTTTGGCAAGGCGCGCAACTGTTCCAGCGCCGCCGCATCGCTTGGCCCGTCTGCCGCCACCACGAATTGCGACCCGCCCGTGATGATCGTGCAACCAGGTAACTCGCCCGTATCGGTGCAGCCCTGCACATAGCCCGTATCACGATAATCAGACCCGAGCGTGCCCGCCTCGAACGCGCTAGCCATCCCCGCCGTAAGGATCGCCGCAAGGGCGAGAAGCCATTTCATCACACCACCCCACTTGTTAACTGACGGGGCCACCTTGCCCCGCCATCCCGCATTTCGCGCTGCTTCAGGCGTCCTTGGCGGCTTTCGGTTTCGCTGCCGCCTTGGGCTTGGCCGCCGGTTTGGTTGCCGCTTTCGGCTTGGCCGCCGCCTTGGGCTTTGCTGCCGCCTTCTTCGGCGCGGCCTTCTTGCCGCCCTTGCCCGCCTTTTCGGCCACCAGCACCAGCGCCTCGTCCAGCGTCACCGCCTCGGGCGTCAGTTCCTTGGGCAGGGTCGCGTTGACCTTGCCCCATTTGATATAGGGCCCGTAGCGCCCCGGCATGACCTGAACCTCGCCGCCATCGGGATGGTCGCCAAGGCTCCGCAGCGGCCCGGCAGGGGCCGCCGCCCCGCGCCCGCGCGTGGCCTTGTTGGCCAAAACCTCGACCGCGCGGTTCATGCCGATGGTGAACACCTCTTCCACATCGGGAATGTTGGCATAGGTCGCGCCATGCTTGATATAGGGGCCGAACCGCCCGATCCCCGCCTCGACCAGATCGCCCGTTTCGGGATGCGGCCCGATGGGGCGCGGCAGATCAAGCAGCATCAAGGCCCGCTCAAGCGTCATGCTGTCGGGCGTCCAACCCTTGGGCAGGCTGGCGCGTGGCGGCTTTGGCTGGTCTGCCGTCGCCTCGCCACGCTGCACATAGGGGCCGAAGCGCCCCGTTTTCAGGCTGATCTCAAGTCCCGCCGGATCAAGCCCCAACACACGGTCGCCGCCGCCTGCGGCCCCATCCTCGCTGCCGCCGATGGGGCGGGTATAGCGGCAATCGGGGTAATTGCCGCAACCGATAAAGGCCCCGCCCGACCGCGCGGTTTTCAGATGCAGCCGCCCGCTGCCGCAGGTGGGGCAGATGCGCGGATCGGACCCGTCGGCCCGTGCGGGGTAAAGATGCGGGGCAAGGAATTCGTCGATGCGGTCCAGCACCTCGCCGATCCGCAGGTCAGCCGTTTCCGCGATCGCGGCCGAAAAGTCGCGCCAGAACCGCGACAGCACTTCCTTGTAATCGCGCTCGCCGGCCGAAACATCGTCAAGCTGGGCTTCCAGATCGGCAGTGAAATCATATTCCACATAGCGGCGGAAATAGTTGGTCAGAAAGGCCGTGACCAGACGCCCCTTATCTTCGGGGATCAGGCGGTTCTTGTCTTTCTTGACGTATTCGCGGTCCTGAATGGTCGTGATGATGCTGGCATAGGTCGAGGGGCGACCGATGCCCAGTTCTTCCATCCGCTTGACCAGCGTGGCCTCGGTATAGCGCGGGGGCGGCTGGGTGAAATGCTGCTCGGGTGCGACACGGCGCTTGTCCAATGCATCGCCGCGCGCCATCTGCGGCAGGCGGCTGCCCTCATCCTCGTCATCGACGACCAGATCGTCGCGGCTTTCGTCATAAACGGCAAGGAACCCGTCAAACAGCACGACCTGCCCGCTGGCCCGCAGACCGACCTGCCCGTCTGCACTGGCAATCTCGACCGTGGTGCGCTCCATCCGCGCCGATTCCATCTGGCAGGCGATGGTGCGCTTCCAGATCAGGTCATACAGCTTGCGCTGGTCCTCCTCGAGCCGCAGCGTATCGGCGCTGGCCGACATGTCGGTGGGGCGGATGCATTCATGCGCTTCCTGCGCGTTCTTTGCCTTGTTCTTGTAGATACGCGGGCTGGCGGGAACGTAGCGGTCGCCGAAACGGCGCCCGATCTCGGCCCGCGCCTCGGCCACGGCCTCGGGCGCCATGTCGATGCCGTCGGTCCGCATATAGGTGATGTGCCCCGCCTCATACAGCCGCTGCGCCGCGTTCATCGTGGCCTTGGCGCCAAAGCCGTATTTGCGACTGGCCTCCTGTTGCAGGGTCGAGGTCATGAAGGGCGGATAGGGGTTACGCGTGGCGGGCTTGGCCTCGACGCTTTCCACGGCCAAGGTGCGGGACGTGACAGCCTGCACCGCCAGTTCCGCCGCCGTAGCGGTCGGAATGTCAAATTTCTGCAACTTCTTGCCGCCCAGCACGGTCAGCTGCGCCTCGAACTCCTGCCCGCGCGGGGTGGTCAGCACGGCCTTGACCGTCCAGTATTCCTGCGCGCGGAAGGCTTCGATCTCCATCTCGCGCTCGACGATCAGCCGCAGGCAGACCGATTGCACGCGCCCCGCCGATTTCGCCCCCGGCAACTTGCGCCACAGCACCGGCGACAGGTTGAAGCCGACCAGATAGTCCAGCGCGCGTCGGGCCAGATAGGCCTCGACCAGCGGCGTATCGACCTGCCGCGGCTGGGCCATCGCCTTGGTCACGGCGTCCTTGGTGATGGCGTTAAAGGTGACGCGCGATACCGTCTTGCCCTTCTTCAGCGACGGGGCAAGCGCCTCTTGCAAATGCCACGAAATCGCCTCGCCCTCGCGGTCGGGGTCGGTCGCAAGGATCAGCGTGTCATCGGTCTTGAGCGCCTCGGTAATGGCGCGGATGTGCTTTTTCGATTCGGCCGCGACTTCCCATTCCATCCGGAAGTCCTGCTCGGGATCGACCGATCCGTCCTTGGCGGGCAGGTCGCGCACATGCCCGTAAGAGGCCAGCACCACAAAGCCGGGCCCAAGATATTTGTTGATCGTCTTGGCCTTGGCGGGGGATTCGACAACGACGACTGCCATAACTTCAACTGCCCCTCTGGCCCTGCGAATAGCGCGGCAACATGTGGGCGAACCCCATGGATTGTCAATCCGCGCCAGTGCCGCGCCCATGCGCCGCCACTGCGCAGGAATCGCATCCATGGTGTCCCTGCGAAGAACCACCCTCGCCCCACGGTGCGAAAATCCTGCCCGCACAAGGGGGCTGCCGCCCCCTCGGGCCGTTCCGGCCCTCACCCCGTCGAGTATTTGGGCAAGGATGAAAATGAAAGGGCATCTCTTGCACCGCGAAAGCCCTACCGCCCTTTCACACTGGCACAAATATCCTCGGGGGAGCCGCGCCTTCGGGCGCGGCGCGGGGGCAGACAGCCCCCGTGCGACGGTTGCAAAAGGCGCGGCACGGGCAGCGGGGCGCCGCATGTCCGCAAAGGCTTCGCCCCTGCCCCCTAGACCACGCGTGACACAAGCCCGCCGGCCGCCCGCGTGATCGCGCCCTCCAGTTCCAGTGCCACCAGTTCCGGCGCCACCCGCGCCGCTGGCAGGGCAAGATCACGGATCAGCTGGTCCTCGGCCATTGGGCTGGGGCCCAGACGTTGCAGGATCTGGCTGTGCAGATCGGCTATCTGTGACAGCGGGCGCGGGGCGGGAACCGGGCCGGGCAAGGGCGGGCGGGCATCGGGCACCTCGCCATGGGCTACCTGTGCCACGCCCAGCGCCGCGAACACATCGGCCGCCCCCCGCACCAGCACGGCGCCATCGCGGATCAGCATGTTGCACCCCGAGGCGCGGGCGTCGAACGGGTGGCCGGGCACCGCCATCACCTCGCGCCCCAGATCGAGCGCCTCTTTCGCGGTGATCAGCGATCCCGACCGCGCCGCCGCCTCGACCACGACCACGCCATGGGCCATGCCCGCGACGATCCGGTTCCTTTGCGGGAAATGGCGCGCCTGCGGCTGCAAGCCCATCGGCTGTTCGGACAGCAGACACCCTTTTTCCGCAATCAGCGCGGCAAGTTTGCCATGTTCCTCGGGATAGACGACATCCACACCGCCCGCCATCACGGCAACCGTGCCCGTCTCGATCGCGGCAAGATGCGCCTCGGCATCGATGCCCCGCGCAAGGCCCGACACCACGACCTGCCCCGCCTCGCCCAGCGTGGCCGCCAGCCGTTTGGCCATGCGCAGGCCCAGCGAGGAGGCGTTCCTTGCCCCCACCATCGCCACCATCGGCCGCGCCAGCAGCCCCGTATCGCCCCGCGCCCAGATCACCGGCGGCGCATCGGGCAACAGGGCCAGCAGCGGCGGGTAATCCGGCCCGTCCGGCACCAGCATCCGCGCCCCCGCCAGCCGCGCCTGCGCCATTTCGTATTCGGCCACCTCGACCGGGCAGGGGGAATAGCCTTCAACCCCGGCCGCACGCGCCACCGCAGGCAGCGCGGCCAGCGCCGCCCCGGCCGTGCCATGTTCGGCCAGCAAGCGGGAATAGGTGGCAGGGCCGACCCTGCGGGACCGGATCAGCCGCAACCTGTCCAACGCCTCGTGCCTGTCGATCGCCATCGCACCCCCCCTTCCTGCCAACAGGCCCTGTCCTGCCAACCGATCTGTCCATCCTTCTGCCATCCTGCCGCGAAAGCGGTTAACAAGGCGTGAATCGCCTCCGCTGTCGCATTCGCCGCGCAAGGGTGACAAAATGGACCAGACGGCGGCCTGTCTTCCTGATTGAAGCCATGGGCAAAGTTTGATCAAATAGCCGCAACGACCCGATCTCAGGGTAAGACGATGGAGCCTTTGAAATGCTGAACGCAGACGTTGCCCGCCGCCGTGACGACGCCATTTCCCGCGGCGTGGGCATGATGACCCAGATCTATGCCGACCGCGCGCTGAACGCGGAAATCTGGGATATCGAAGGCAACCGCTATATCGACTTCGCCGCAGGCATCGCCGTGGTCAATACCGGCCACTGCCACCCCAAGGTGATGGAAGCCGTGACCAAGCAGATGGCGCGCTTTACCCATACCTGCCATCAGGTGCTGCCTTACGAAAACTACATCCGTCTGGCCGAACGGCTGAACAGCATCGTTCCGGGCGACTTTGCCAAGAAGACGATCTTCGTCACCACCGGCGCCGAAGCCTGCGAAAACGCGATCAAGATCGCCCGCATCGCCACGGGGCGCAACGCCGTGATCGCCTTCGGCGGTGGCTTCCACGGGCGCACCTTCATGGGCATGTCGCTGACCGGCAAGGTGGAGCCCTACAAAAAGGGCTTCGGCGCGATGATGCCCGATGTCTTCCACGTGCCCTTCCCGATGGGCCCGCATGGCATTTCGACCGCCGACTCGATGAAGGGCATCGAGAAACTGTTCAAGGCCGATCTTGACCCGAACCGCGTCGCCGCAATCATCTTCGAACCCGTGCAGGGCGAAGGCGGTTTCTACGAGGCGCCGACCGACCTGATCCGCGCCCTGCGCGCGCTGTGCGACAAGCACGGCATCGTCATGATCGCAGACGAGGTGCAGACCGGTTTTGCCCGCACCGGCAACCTGTTCGCGATGGAAATGCACGGCGTGGCCGCCGACCTGACCACCATGGCCAAGGGTCTGGCGGGCGGCCTGCCGCTGGCGGCCGTGACCGGCAAGGCCGAACTGATGGATGCCGCCAATCCCGGCGGTCTGGGCGGCACCTATGCCGGCAACCCCTTGGGCATCGCCGCCAGCCATGCCGTGCTGGATGTGATCGAGGAAGAACAGCTTTGCGCCCGCGCCAATGAACTTGGCAGCCGCCTGAAGCAGCGTCTGGAACAGATCCGCTCCACCACCCCCGAAATCGTCGATATCCGCGGCCCGGGTTTCATGGTCGCCGTCGAATTTGCCAACCCGTCGAACCACGAACCCGATGCCGGTTTTACAGGCCGCGTGCGGATGGAGGCCCTGAAGCGCGGGCTAATCCTGCTGACCTGCGGTGTCTATGGCAACGTGATCCGCTTCCTTGCGCCGATCACCATTCCCGACGCGCATTTCGCGGAAGCGATGGATATTCTGGAAGCCTCCGTCGCGGCTGCGCGTCAGGGCTGAGGGCAGAGCGGGGGGTTCACACCCCCGTCCATCGGTTTCTCGAACCGGTGGCGAAACCGCTGGACGACCCCGTGGGATATTTGAAGACAGAAAATGCAGGGGGCCGTTTCTTCTGGAACGGCCCTTTCGCTTGCGATAATCGCCAAGGCATGAGCGGGGCGGCGATCACAGCGGGTTCGGGCGGCATCATCCTTTCGGGGGTGTCCTATGCCGTGGCGGGGCGGACCATCCTGTCGGGGCTGGACCTGACGCTGACCGAACCGCGCATCGGCATTGTCGGGCGGAACGGTTCGGGCAAGACCACGCTGTTGCGACTGATGGCGGGGCTGGTCGCGCCCAGCGCCGGGCGCGTCACGGTCGAGGGGTATGACCCCAAGGACCGAAAGGCCATGCTGCGGGCGCTGGGCATCCTGTTCCAGAACCCCGACCACATGATCCTGTTTCCCACCGTGATCGAGGAACTGGCTTTCGGTCTGGTCCAGATGGGCCAGCCCAAACACGCGGCCGAAGCGCGCGCGATGGCCTGTCTGGCGATGGAAGGCCGCGCGCATTGGGCCAAGGCCCCCACCGCCACACTTAGCCAGGGGCAGCGGCATTACCTGTGCCTGTTGTCGGTGCTGCTGATGCAGCCCGAGACGATTCTGCTCGATGAACCCTTTGCGGGGCTGGACCTGCCAACGCAGGCGCGGCTGGCACGCAGACTGGCCGCGCTGTCGCAACGCACGATCACCATCAGCCACGATCCCGCCGCCATGGCCGGGGCCGACCGCGTGCTGTGGCTCGAGGCGGGGCGCATCCGCGCCGACGGGCCGCCCGCCGCGGTCCTGCCCGCCTTCACCGCCGAGATGGCGCGGATCGGAGAGGTCGATGCTGACACTGACCTCGCCGGTTGACACCCCGCTGCACCGCTGGCCCGCAGGGGCCAAGCTGGCCGCCCTTTGCGCCGTGACGGTGCTGCTGTTCGCGCTGGATGCGCCCCTGCCGCTGGCGCTGTGCGCGGGGGCGGCGGGTTTGCTGCATCTGGCCTTCGGCACCGCCTTTGCCGCCCATGCGCTGCGACTGCTGCGGCCGCTTTGGCCCTTTGCCGCCGTGATCGCGCTGTGGCACCTGTGGCGGGGCGAACCGCAGGCGGGGGCGACCATCCTTTTGCGGCTTTTCACCGCCGTGGCCTGCGCCAACCTTGTCACCATGACCACGCGGCTTTCCGACATGATCGCCACGCTGGAACGGCTGGCCGCCCCCCTGTCGCGCCTTGGCCTGTCGCGCCTTGGCCTGTCGCCGCGTGCGCTGTCCTTGGCCGTGGCGCTGGTGATCCGCTTCATCCCCGTCCTGTCCCGGCGCATCGCCCAGATATCCGAGGCGATCCGCGCCCGATCCGCCCGCCGCCCCGGCCACCGTGTGGTGCTGCCCGCTACGCTCGCCGCGCTTGACGATGCCGAACAGGTCGCTCAGGCCTTGCGGGCAAGGGGCGGAGCGGGCTAAACCGTCCCACCGGATTGGAGACCGCCATGGAACGCAACCTTGCCCATATCGCCCTGTTCGCCGCGCTGGTCGCGGTGCTGGGCCTCGTGCCTGCCATCACCCTGCCCTTCGGCGTGCCGATCTCGGCGCAAAGCCTTGGCATCATGCTGTGCGGCACGGTGCTGGGCGCCAGGCGCGGGGCGCTTGCGGTGATCCTGTTCCTTGTGCTGGTCGCCATCGGCCTGCCGCTCTTGTCGGGCGGGCGCGGTGGCCTTGGCGTGTTCGTCGGCCCCTCGGCGGGCTTCCTGATCGGCTTTCCGGTGGCCGCCTTTGTCGCGGGGCTGGTGGTGGAACGCTGGTCTGCCGCGCTGCCGGTCGTCGCTTTTGCGGGGGCCGTGCTGGGCGGGATCGTGGCGCTTTATGCCTTTGGCATTCCGGGCATGGCGCTGGTGCTGGGCAAATCCCTGCCCGAGGCGACGCTGCTAGCCACGCCTTTCCTGCCGGGCGACCTGATCAAATGCGTGCTGGCCGCGCTGATCACCCGCGCCATCGCGCAGATGCGCCCCGGCGCCCTGCTGTCGCGCGGCTGAAGGCAGCGCCCCACCTGCGGGCAGGGGGCACTTGCCCCCCGCTACCCCGCCCGCCCCAGAACCAGCGCCGTCCCGATCCCGCCCGCCGCCGCAATCGCGGCCAATCCGGCGCCCGGCCCCAGATCGTGGAACAGCCGCACCGCCAGCACCGCACCCGATGCCCCCACCGGATGGCCCCGCGCCAGCGCCCCGCCCTTGGCATTGACCCGCGCCGCATCCAGCCCCGCGCCTTCGACACAGGCGATGGCTTGGGCGGCATAGGCCTCCATCACCTCGGCCCGTTCCAGCGCGTCCGGCCTTAGCCCCGCGGCATCCAGCGCCTGCCGGATTGCCGCCACGGGGGCCAACCCCGGCATCTCGGGCTCGGCGCCCAGCGTCACCCCGGCCACCAGTTCCACCGCCCGCAGCCCCCGCGCCGCCACCCGTTCCGACACGACAAGGCACAGCGCCGCCCCGTCCGCCGCAACGGCGGCATTGGCAGCCGTCACCCCGCCCGCAATGGGCCGCGCCCGCGCCGCCACGGCAGCGGTCAACGGGCGCGCGAAAGGATCATCCGCCACCCCGCCCAGCGCCACGATCTCGGGCCGCAGCGCCAAAATCGCCGCCCGCGCCCGCGCATGGCTGTCCACCGCCCAGGCATCCATCCGCTGCCGCGACAGGCCCAACCGCACCGCCAGCGCCGCCGCCGCATCCGCCATGGCGGGGTCACGGTCGGGCCAGGGGGTAAAGGGCGCCTCGTCATAGGGCGCATCGGCCCATGGCATCCGCCGCTCGGGGCGGCGCGAATAGCTTTCCGCCCCGCCCGCCACCACCACATCGGCCCCCGCCGCCACCATGGCCCGCGCCAGCAACAGCGCATCCAGCCCGCCCGCGCATTGCCGGTCAAGCGTCAGCCCCGCCACCCGCTCGGGCAGGCCCGCCAAAAGCGCGATCCGCCGTGCGGGGTTGCCGCCCTCGCCCAGCGCATTGGCCACGATCACGTCGTCCACCGCCGCGCCCGGCAATGCGGCATCCTCCAGCACCGCGCGCAGCACCGCAGCCCCCAGCGCATCGACCGACAGGTTGCGAAAGGCCCCGCCGCGCGGCACCACCGCCGTCCGCCGCGCGGCAATGACAAAGGCGCGCCTCACAGCAGCCCCGCCTCGCCCGCCAACCGCGCAAGATCGGTCTTGCCCGATGGCAACAGCGGCCAGTCCTGCCGCCAGATCACCGCGCGCGGCGCCTTCAGCACGCCGAACCGGGCGCGGCCGGCCTGCAAGATCTCGGCCTCGCAGGCCGCGTCACCCTGCACCACCGCCACCATCACCACCCCGCGCAGCGCATCGCGCCTCGGCAGCACGGCCACGCGCTCCACCCCGGGCAGGGCGGCCAGAAAGGCCTCGATCCCTTCGGGAAACACATTCTCGTCGGCCACAGTCACCATGCGCCCCGCGCGGCCCGCCAGATGCAGCTCGCCCTGCTCGATCCAGCCCATCTCGCCCACCGACAGCCAGCCCGTGCGCCATTCGGCCCCGCCCGTATCGGCGCCCGCATACCCCTCGAACAGATAGGGCGACCGCACCCAGACCTCGCCCACCGCGCCATCGGGCAGCGTGGTCCCCGCAGGGTTTCGCACCGAAATCCGCACGCCCGGATAGGCGCGACCCACCGAATCAACCGATGTCGCGGCATCGGCCAGCGTGATGAAACTCGCCTCGGCCGCGCCGTAGAATTCGCGCACCTGCGCGGCAGGGGCCAGCCCCGCCAGCCGCACGCGCAACCGGCTGTCCAGCTTCGATCCCCCCACCAGCACCACCCGCAGCGCCTCAAGCCGGCCGCCGCCCGCCTCGTAAAGCATTCGCAACTGCGACGGCGTGGCATAGACCACCTCGACCCCCTGCGCGGCCAGCAGCGCCCTTTGCCGGTCCGGCCTCAGCCCGCCCAACAGATGCACCTCCGCGCCCAGACAGGCCCCCTCAAGCGCGCCGTAAAGCGACAACGAATGTACCAGCCGCCCCAGCACGGCAACGCGCACCCCCGGCACCAGCCCGAACAGCCGCGCATTCACCGCGAAACTTCGCAACCATGATGCCTGCGTCCGCAAGATGCGCCGCGGCCGCCCCGACGATCCCGCCGTCAATGTCTCGAAAACAGGGGCCGCGGCCCCCGCCACGGGCGGCGGCGCATCTTCCAGCCCGATGCGAAAGGCCCGCCCCGCCCCCGCCATGGCCAGCGCCGCCCGCAGCGCCGCCCCTGCCGGAAAATCGGGCAGCACCGGCCCCGCGACAGGGCCCGCAGCCCCGCCCCCGCCGCCCGCATCGCGCAGCACGGCCTTGCCATGCAGACGGAAGCGATCATCGGCCCCCATGCCCGCCCCCCTGAAGCTTCCCTGGGTCACTCTGTGCGGAACCGCGCCGAAAGTGCCCGCGCGGCCTGTGCCAGCAAGATCATATCCACCCCGACAGCGGTAAAGGTGGTGCCCCAGTCCATGCAACGCCGCGCGAAATCCAGATCGGTCGTCAGAATCCCCGCAGGCCGCCCCGCCGCGCGGATGGCCCGGATCGCGCGCTCGACCATCGCCACCACCTCGGGATGGCCCTGATCCCCCACATGCCCCATCGACGCGGCAAGGTCGGCAGGCCCGATGAACAGCCCGTCCACCCCGTCCACCGCCGCAATCTCGGCAATCCGTCCGACCGCAGCCACGCTTTCGATCTGCACGATCAGGCACAGTTCTTCCTCGGCGCGGCGGTGGTAATCGGGCACGGTCTGGAACAGCGTCGCCCGCATCATCCCCGCCACCCCGCGCACCCCGCGCGGCGCATAGCGCATCGCCGCCACCGCCGCCCGCGCCTCGTCCGCAGTCTCGACAAAGGGAATGATCAGCGTCTGCGCCCCGAAATCCAGCACCCGCTTGACCAGCACCGTGTCATTGCTGGCAGGCCGCACCACCGCATGGGTGCGATAGGGGGCCATGGCCTGCAACATGGGCAGGGTGTCGGGAATGTCGGTCAGCGCATGTTCGGTATCGATCACGATCCAGTCGAAACCGCAGGTCGCCAGCATTTCCGCCGTCAGCGACCCGGGGATCGAATTCCACAGCCCGATCTGCTGCTGTCCGGCCAGAAGCCGCTGCTTGAACCGGTTGCGCGGCAACATCAGTTGCCAACCAGCGTCTTCATCCGGCGCAGCGCCAGCGCGTAACCTTCCGTCCCGAAGCCCGCGATCACCCCTTCGGCCCGCAGCGACACATAGGAATGGTGCCGGAACGCCTCGCGCCGGTGCACGTTCGAGATATGCACCTCAAGCACCGGCCCCTCAAAGGCGTTCAGCGCATCCAGAATGGCAACCGAAGTATGGGTATAGGCGGCCGGGTTGATGATGATCCCCGACGCCTCGGCCCGCGCCTGATGGATCCAGTCCACCAGCGCCCCTTCGTGGTTCGACTGGTGAAAGCGCACCGTCAGCCCCAGTTCCTCGGCCAACGCCGAACAGGCATCGGCCACATCCTCCAGCGTTTCGCGCCCGTAAATCTCGGGCTGGCGCAGACCCAGCAGGTTCAGGTTCGGACCATTCAGAACAAAGACGGGTTTCGGCACGGGCGGCATCCTTCACAGCGTTGCGCGACGATAGCGCCCAACCCCCGCAGGTCACAAGGGCCCAAGCCGCCGCGCGCTACCTTGCCTGCGCCGCCCATGCCCCGCGCCATGCCCCGCGCCTTACCCCCGTATTCATCCTTGCCCAAATACTCCGGGGGAAATCGGCCAAAGGCCGATTGGGGGCTGGCCCCCGCTTCTGGCCAGATGAAAAAACCGGCGCCCGCCTTGTTTTGGCCCCTCCCCCCGCGGGAGACCCGTTCGGGCGGGGGTCGGGAACCGGCGGGCGCCCAGTGTGCCACTTCTCTCGGGGGAGCGTGGATGCCGTATCCTCAGGCCACCTTTTCCAGCGCGACCTCGGGCGTGATGCCCAAGGCGCGCACCACTTCGCGGGTCAGATGCGGACGGTTGAGGGTGTAGAAATGCAGATCCTCCACCCCGCCCTCGATCAGCCGCGCGCACAGACCCGTGCATTGCGTCAGCGCCAGCAGTTCCTCGCGCCCGTCGCGGGCGGCAAGGCGGAAGGCCTCGTCCAGCGAAGCGGGCACCTGCGTGCCGCAGCGGGCGGCGAATTTCTTGGCCCCCTCCCAGCTGGTGATGGGCAGGATGCCGGGAATGATCGGCGCGGTGATCCCCGCCTTCACACAGGCATCTCGAAAGCGGAAAAAGGTGTCGGCGCTGAAAAAGAACTGCGTGATCGCGCTGGTGGCACCTGCATCGATCTTGCGTTTCAGCCATGTCACATCGGCAAAGCGGTCAGCCGCATCGGGATGCGGTTCGGGATAGGCGCCCACGCGGATCTTGAACTTGCCCGTCCGCGCCAGCGCCGCCACCAGCTCGACCGACGAGGCGAAACCCTCGGGATGCGCCTCGAACCGGCTGGCCCCTTTGGGCGCATCGCCGCGCAGGGCCACGATCTCGGTCACGCCCGCCGCGGCATAGGCCTCGGCAATCTCCAGCGTTTCAGCCTTGGTCGCATCGACGCAGGTCAGGTGCGCCGCGACGTTCAGCCCGTAATTGCGCCCGATGGTCGCCACCGCATCATGCGTCAGCTTGCGGGTCGTGCCCCCCGCGCCATAGGTGACCGACACGAAACCCGGCCGCAGCGGGGCCAGCGCCTGCACCGTCTCCCACAGCCGGAAGGACGCATCCAGCGTCTGGGGCGGGAAGAATTCGAAACTGATGCGCGGCGTCACGGTCATGGCGGCTCTCCTGTCATTGCCCCCTTGTCGCAAATCCCGCCTTGTGAGACAAATTCATAATTCTCATGTCAATGATGAAAGTGCCGCATAATCCCATGCATCTCGAATTCCGCCACCTCCGCACCATCCGCGCCATCCATCAGGCAGGCGGCCTTGCCCGCGCGGCCGAGATTCTCAACATGACCCAAAGTGCCCTGTCCCATCAGGTAAAGGGGCTGGAAGATCAGGCGGGGGTCGAGTTGTTCGTGCGCCGCGCCAAGCCCTTGCGCCTGTCGGCGGCGGGTCTGCGCATGCTGAAACTGGCCGAACGGATCCTGCCCGAGATCGACGCGCTGGAAGACGAATTCCGCGCGCTCAAATCGGGCAAGACGGGGCGGCTGCACATCGCCATCGAATGCCATGCCTGTTTCGAATGGCTCTTCGTGGTGCTGGAACTGTTCCGCCACGCCTGGCCCGATATCGATGTCGATATCCGCGCGGGCCTTGCCTTCGACGCCCTCCCCGCCCTGCTGCGCGAGGAAGTGGACCTTGTCATCTCCTCTGACCCCGCCCCGCTCGACGGCGTGACCTTCAACCCGCTTTTCGACTACCACCCCACCTTTGTCGCGGCCAAGGACCACCCGCTTGCGGCCAAAGACAGGATCACCGCCGAGGATTTCCGCGACGAGGTGCTGATCACCTATCCCGTCGCCCGCGACAGGCTGGATGTGTTCACCGAACTGCTCACCCCCGCCCGCGTCGAACCGCGCGGCCAGCGGCAGGTGGAACTGACCGCCGTCATCCTGATGCTGGTCGCCTCGAACCGCGGCGTGTCGGTCCTGCCTGACTGGGTGCTGCGCGACATCCGCACCAGCGGCGATTACATCACCCGCCCCCTTGGCCCGCAGACGGTGACGAAACGGCTTTACGCCGCCACGCGGGCAGAGGATGCAACCAAGCCCTTCATGGCGCATTTCCTGCGGCTGGGCCGCAGCGAGCCTGTCAAGCTGCAACGCGGCTGAAACGGCGCGGCGGGGGTTTCACACCCCCGCACCCCCGTGGAGTATTTTGCCAGGGTGAAGCACAGGGCGCTTTGCCCAAAGCCCCAGCAGGGCGCGTTGCGCGGCAAATGCGCCAAGGCCCAGCGCCACCCCCCCCGTGATGGACAAGGTGTGGAACAGCCAAGGCGGCAGATCGGCGGCAAGAGGCGCGAGCAGCAGGTTCGGCACGAAGCGGTGGGTCAGGTAGATCAGGTAACTTGCCCCCGCCACCGCCAGAACGGGCCGCAGCACAGCGCGCGGCAGGCGCATCTGCGGGGCGTAAAGCAGCAGCGCCAGCACGGCGAGGACCGAGCCGTATTTCAGCCACGCGCCGTACCAGTTGCCCCCCCAATAGGCCACCGCCGCCATGACAGGCACGGCCAGCGCCAGCACCAGCGCCCTGCGCCGCGCCGTATCGGCCACCCCGGCCAGCCAGCCGAGTGCTGCCAGATACAGCACCCAAGCCAGCGTAAAGATGCGCTGCCCGCCGATATCCCAGACCAGCGGAAAGCCGAAGCGCAAGGCCAGCGCCCCGCCCAGCGCATAAAGCCCGAAGCGGAACGGATCGCGCCCGATCATCCGCCGCACAGGCGGCAGCAGGACCAGAACCGCAATCAGCACCACCATCTGGGCAAAAGCCTCGACGAACCAGTAAAGGAACGGCAGGCGGTCGAATGTGGCCGGCGCGCCAATGCCGAAATTCGAGATCAGCAGCGCCGATCCCCAAGGCACCTGCCCCCATGCCACGGCATAACCCGCAAGGATGGCGTAATAGGGCACCAGCACCCGCACCAAGGGCCGCATCAGCCCCGCCACATCGCCCCGCGCCATGGCCTGCCGCTGGAACCGCGCCAGCATCAGCCCGATCAGCACCACCATCACCGCCGCGCCGCCGTAAAGCGGCCAAAGCGTTTCATGCGTGACCACGACAGCCAGCACGGCCAGCGCCCGCATCACCAGCGCCGTATCCACCGGCATCGCCCCCGCCACGTTGTGCCGGTCAAGGGCGGCCAGTTCGCCCAGCGTCATCCGCTCCCAGCCCTGCGGCAGATGGCCCAGCCGCGCCTCGATCACCATGGCAAGCTCGACATGTCGCAGCGAATCGCCCTCGAGGCTGGCAAAGCTGTCGTCGCGGCCCACAGCGCGCGGGTGAAAGACCTGTGCAAAGGCCTGCGCCAGCCCCGCGGGCGCCGGGGCACCTGCGCTTTGGCGCAGGGCCTGCATATCGACCTTGCCATTGGCCAGCCGCGGCAGCGCCGCCACCCGCCGCACCGCCAGATGGCGCGGCGTCAGCCCCGTCAGCCCCGCAAGCAGCGGCGCCAGATCGCCCCCGCCTTCGGCCGCCACATGCAGGCGGCTGTCATCACCCCAGACCGCCGCCGCGATGCCGCGTTCCGCCAAGGCGGCCTCGACCGCATCATGCCCGATCCGCAGCCCAGCGATCTTGGACATACGCCGCTTGCGCCCCGTGATGCGGAACATCCCGTCCGGCCCCAATTCGGCCAGATCGCCGGTCGCCAGCGCCCCCACCTCGGCCCCCCGCGCCAGATCGGCACGATCCGCCGCATAGCCCATCATCACGCCGGGGCCGTCGTAGTGCAGTTCGCCCTCGCGCAGCCACAACCGCCCGCCCGGCACCGGCTGGCCGATCACGCCGGTTTCGGCAACCGTCAGCGCCTGCGCATGCGGCAGATAGGCGATGCGCGCCGTGGCCTCGGTCTGGCCATACATGGCCAGAAAGCGCCCCCCGCGCGCCTGCATCAGCGCGGCAAGGGCGCGGATGCGCGGCGCGGGCATGGCCCCGCCCGCCACGGTCAGCGTTTTCAGATCGGGCAGGCTGGCCCTGTCGAACCCCGTGCGCGCCAGCAGCTCATGCCCGTGCGGCACGGTCGCAAGACTGGTGGCGCGGCTGTCACGCAAGGCGTCCAGAAATCCGGGCCGCATCAGCCCGCCCCCGGCCAGCCAGACCGAGGCCCCCACCGCCAGATGCGAATGCAGCACCGACAGGCCATAGGAATAATGCAGCGGCAGCACCAGCGCCGCCCGTTCAGCCGCCGTCAGGCCCAGATATTCGGCAATCGCCGCCGCATTCGCCTCGACCGCCCGCGCCGACAATCGCACCGCCTTGCCCTGTCCCGTGCTGCCCGAGGTCGTCAGCACCAGCGCCAGATCAGGATGCAGCGCGCCCGAACCGCCGCGCGCATCCAGCAGCAGCCGCCAGCGCCCGCCCACCGGCGCATAAACGGCCTCGGGCGCGAAACGGGCGCGAAACGCCGCCATTCCACCCGGCGCCACCGGGGCCACCGCATGACCCGCAGCCATCGCACCCAGATAGGCG
>JAIXRW010000048.1 GCA_027484985.1 Rhodobacter sp.
GGCGTGCAATGGGGGCGGCGATGTTGCAGATAGCCGAGGTGCTGCGGGATCGCGGGTCGCGCTATGCGGTCAGCGGCGGGCCGGTGGCGGGGCGGGCGGGGGTCGAGGCGTTTCTGGCCAACCTGAAGCGTGACAAGAAATTCGCCAAGGCCACGCATAACACCTGGGCGGTGGTCTTGTCGGATGCGGGCCCCGCCAAGGGTGATGACGGCGAGGCCGGGGCGGGGGCGGTGATCTTGCGGATGCTGGACCGCGCGGGGCTGGTCGATCATGTCGTCGTGGTGACGCGGTGGTATGGCGGGGTGCATCTGGGGGGCGACCGGTTTGCCCATGTGGTGACCTGCGTGCGTGCCTATCTGGATGCGCGGGAGCGGGGCTGAGGCTTGCGCCGTGGTGGCGGTTCGTGGTGATCTGGCGGCCGGATCGGCGGGGGGAACGGCATGGCACGGATTGCGGTGGTGACGGGGGCGGCGGGCGGGCTGGGGCAGGCGATCACCGCGCGGCTGCTGGCGGACGGGTTGGTCGTGCTGGGCATCGACATCGATCGGGCGGGGCTGGACCGCATGGCGGCGCCGGGGTTTCACCCTGTGGTCACCGATCTGACCGACCCCGCCGCGATTGCCGCCACCTTTGCCCGCATCGGGCAGGACCATGGCGGGATCGATGCGCTGGTCAACAATGCGGGCACCTGCTTTATGTCGGATTTCCCGCATATTCCGGCGGACGAGCTTGACCGGCAGATGGCGCTGAACTTTTCGGGCGCCTTCCACTGCTGTCAGGCGGCCATTGCGCTGATGGCGGGGCGCGAGGGGGTCAGGAAGATCGTCAATATCAGCTCGAACGGGGCGTATAATTTCGATGTGTTCGACCCGCCGCATTACCGCGCATCGAAAGCCGCGCTGGATACGCTGACCAAAGACCTTGCCCGCCGCTATGCGCGTGACAGGATCGCGGTCAATTCCATCGCCCCCGCGATGACCGAGACCCCGCTGTTCAACGTGCTGACCGAGGATGTGCTGGCCCGCGCCATTGCCGCCATGCCGCATGGACATGCGATGCAGCCTGCCGAGATCGCGGCATGGGTGGGGTTTCTGGTTTCGGCTGCGGGCGATATTTGCAGCGGCAATGTGATAATCCTCAATCAGGGGCGCGATGTGCGCTGAGCTTCCAAGCGGGGTATGGCGGATAGCGTGAAAGGGGGGCCAGCCCCCCTTTGGCCTGCGGCCACCCCCCGGGATATTTGGGCGAGTATGAAAGCAGGGGGAGGGTGGCACGGCGGCCGATACCTGCGCGGGGGGTGACGGGGATGCGCGCCCTTAGGTCGAAGGCAGGCGGATCACGGTGACCGAACAGGGCGATTCCGCCACCACCTGCGACGAGACCGAGCCAAGATAGCGCCGCGTGGCCGAATGGCTGCGGGCGCCCATGAGGATGTGGTCCATCTGGTTCTTGGCCGCATGGTCCACGATGGCCTGTGCGGGGTTGGGATGTTCCAGCACGCTGAAGGTCAGCCGGTCATCGGGCAGGTCGAGCCCCTGCGCCCAGGCCCGCAGCGCGATGAGGCGGGCCACATGCAGATGGTCGCCCGCGTCATCGGTGGCGGGGTCGATGCCGATGCGGGCGGTCTTGATGACATTCACGCATGCCACGCGGGCATCGGGTTCGGCCTTGAGCATGCGCTGCACCGACATCAGCAGGTGCAGGCTGAGCGGTTCCATTTCGGGCGAAAGATCGACGGCGACGAGCATGACCGGCGCCTTGCCGATCTGGGCACTGACGCCGGATGGCGGGGCGAAGCCGCGCAGGCGCCGCATCGCCCGCCAGCGCCGCCAGACCGCGCGCCGCCCGTCGGGCGCCATCTTGCGGGCGCGGTCGGTCAGGCGCACCTGCGCGGGGTGTTGCAGGTCGAACAGCATTTGCGCCGCCGACTGGTAGCGTTTGGCGGGGTCCACCTCGAGCGCGCGCAGGATCACCTCTTGCAGCCATTCGGGGATGCGGGTGTCGATGGCGCGGGGCGGCACGGGATCGCGCCAGAGCCGCTGGCGCACGCCGCGCAGGGTTTCGGGGCGGCCAAAGGGGGGGCGACCCGTGGCGCCTTCGTAGATGATCGCGCCAAGGGCGAAGATGTCGGAGCGCAGGTCATTGCGCTGGCGCAGATATTGTTCGGGCGCGATATAGGGAAAGGTTCCCATCGGGATGGTGAATTCTTCGTCCAGCAGATCGGGCAGCTGGTCGTGCCGCGACAGGCCGAAATCGATGCAGACCATGGCGCGATCGGGGTCGCCATCGGGGCGTTGCAGGAAATTGGCGGGTTTGAGGTCGAGATGCACGACATGCTGTTTGTGCAGGGCATGGACCGCTGCGGCCATGCGCGCGGCCGTCTCGACCAGCGCAGGCAGGGGCAGGGGGGCGCTTTCGAACAGGGCGAGCAGGGAATTGCCCTCGATCCGTTCCATCACGATATAGGGCATGACCGAGAAATCGCCCACCGCGACGAGGCGGGGGACATGCGGCCCCGACAGGCGGGGCAGGATCATCTGTTCGACCTCGAACCCCACGATGGTGGGGGCATCGTAGCCGTCAAGGATGGTGGGCACCTTCATCACCATGGGGTAGGCATGGTCGGGATGCGTCACCTGCCAGATGGTGGCAAAGCCGCCCTTGTGCAGGCGTGCGCCCAAGGTGAAGCCGTCGATTGCCTGCCCTTCGTGCGGACGCAGCATCATGTTCCCCAGTTCAGCCGCATGGCGAGCGATTCCGGCAGGCCTGCGGCGCGCAGTTTGCCCACGGTCTTTTGCACGTCATAGGTGACGCGGCGGAAGGTCAGTTCGTTCTGCACCAGATCGAGAATGGCGTAACTGGCCTGCGCCACGCCATCGCGGGGTTGGCCGACCGACCCCACCACGCCCAGCCAGCGGCGCGAGCGGATCAGCGGCACCGCCTGCCCCGCCGCCACGCGCTGCGCCTTGACCCGGCCGGCCATGTCGCAACTGTAGAGCGCGGGCACATGGCGGTGGCCGACAAGGATAAGCCGCGCCGTGCAGACGCGGAAGGACGGCATGGCCGAGGTGGCATCGGTGACGTAAAGCCAATCGGCGGGGTCGTTCACGCTGGCATGGACGAAAAGCGCGTCGGCTTCGGCATGGCGCAGGGGCAGGGCGGCAAGGAAGGCCTGTTGGTCGGCATCGAGCAGGGGGCGCGTCCAGTTCATGGCGCGGCGGGCGGTGATGTTGAGGTGTTCGGACGGGTCGGACAGGGCGCTGTCATGGTTGCCCTTGATGCAGAAGGCCCCCGCGCCGACCAGCGCGCGCACCTTTTCGACGCACCATGCCGGATCGGGGCCGTAGCCCACCACATCGCCCAAAATGCCGATGCGGGCGATGGCGCGGCCTGCCAGATCGGCCAGCACGGCCTCGAATGCCTCGCGGTTGGCGTGGATGTCTGTCAGGAGTGCGATCCGCATGTCCTGCCCCTTTGTTCTGCGGGCGAGGCTAGGCGCCGGACGCGGGCGCCGCAAGGGCGCACCCGGTCGCAGGTTTCAGATATGGCGTGTCAGCCCGCCATCGCAGCGCAGGCTTTGGCCGGTGATGTAGCTGCTGTCATCGGTCAGAAGGAAGGCCGCCGCCTTGGCCTGTTCGGCCACGGTTCCGATGCGTTTGAGCGCGGCCAGTTCGCCGTATTTCGCCACGTCGAGACTGTCGGTGAAGCCCGGAAGCAGGCAGTTCATGCGGATGTTCTGCGGGCCGTACCGGTCGGCATAGAGTTTGGCAAAGGCCGATACGCCAGCGCGATAGACGCAAGAGGCGGGAAACCACAGCGACGGTTCGAGGGCGGCATAGGTCGTGATGTTCACGATGGACCCGCCGCCCTGCGCCTCCATCACCGGGGTGACGAGACGGGCCATCCGCACCACGGATTTGACGATCATGTCATTGGCCAGATCCCAGTTTTCGTCGGTGATCGCCAGCAGGTCGCCCTTGGGCGGGTGGCCGGTATGGTTGAGCACGGCGTCGATGCGGCCATAGCTGGACAGCGCCAGATCGACGATGCCTTTCAGGTCATCCGCGCTTTGCGCCACGCCGCGGCGCGCCACGCCGCCCAGTTCGGCGGCGAGGTTCTCGCAGCTTTCCGAGGGCGACATGAGCGCGAGCCGGTAGCCGCGTGCGTGCATTTCGCGTGCGACGGCGGCGCCGATTCCGCGACCGCCCCCCGTGACCAGACAGACCTTTTGCATCATCCGCTCCGTTGCCGTTTTGCTTGGGGGACAGTGCAACGCCGCCCGTCCGAAGGCCAGAGCCGAAAGCCGGTCAGACGGTGGCCAATACGGTGGCGATGGTGGTGGCAAGCTGGTCAAGCCCGAAGGGTTTGGCCAGCACCGCCCCGGCCCCGCCGGGAAGGGCAGCCGTTGCGGGAATGGCGCCCGCATCGCCGGTGGCGTGGATCACCCGCAGCGCGGGGCGAAATTCCAGCGCCCTGGCGGCCAGTTCCGGCCCCGACATGCCGGGCAGGGCCAGATCGGTCAGCAGAAGCGCGATATCGTCGCGCTGGCGCAGGATGGCCAAAGCGGCCTCGGGCGAGGGGGTGGCGATGACGGAATAGCCCAGCACCTGCACCATGCCCCCGGTCTTTTCGCGCAAGCTATCGTCCGTTTCGACCAGCAGCACGGCGACCGAGGGATGACCTGCGGGAAGCGGCGGGGACGGATGCGAAAGAGCGGGGGCCTGGCCGTAGTGGCGGGCCAGATAGAGCGTGACCACCGTGCCCTGTCCGGGATCGCTGAACAGTTTGATATGGCCGTTTGACTGGCGGATGAAGCCCTGCACCTGGGCCAGCCCGAGCCCGGTGCCGGACCCGGCGGATTTGGTGGTGAAGAAGGGTTCGAACACCCGTTCCATCACCTCGGGTCGGATGCCGCAGCCGGTATCCGAGACGGTCACGCGCACATATTGGCCTGCCGTTACGCCGGTATGGGCCTCGGCATAGGCGTCGTCGAGAAAGGCGTTGGCGGTTTCGATGGTCAGGCTGCCGCCATCGGGCATGGCATCGCGGGCATTGACCGCGAGATTGACCAGCGCGCTTTCCAGTTGGGCGAGGTCGATCCTGGTCAGCCACAGGTCGGGGTCTTGGCTCAGCCTGAGGCGGATCTTTTCGCCCAAGGTGGGGCGCAGCATGTTGGCCAGCCCGCCCAGCACGGCATTCACATCGGCCACCACGGGGACGAGCGGGCGCGGGCGGGCAAAGTCCAACAGGCGGCGGGCCAGTGCGGCGGCGCGTTGGGCCCCGTCAAGCGCGCTTTCGATATGGGGGCGGGCATCGGCCTGGCCTTGGCCTTGGGCGAGCATGCGGCGGGCGGTGTTCAGATTGCCGGTGACGATGCCGAGCAGGGAGTTGAAATCATGGGCGATCCCGCCGGACAATTGGCCAATGGCCTCGATCTTGCCGGCCTGCCGGATGTTTTCGGCGGATTCGGCCCGTGCGGCGATTTCGCGCTGGAGGCGGCGGTTTGCGGTGGCGAGTTCGGCGGTGCGGGCGGTGACGCGGGCATCAAGGCTGCGGTTGGCATCGGCAAGGGCCGTTTGGGCACGGGCGAGCGCGTCCTTCATGGCGCGCAGGCGTTGCACAAGGCCGCCGGTCAGTTGGGCGGCAAGGGCGAAGAGCACAAGACCGGCCAGCGCCGCGCGGTTTTGCGGCAAGAGGGCGCCCAGTGGGGCGTGTTGCGGATCATCGGCGAATGGGCCGCCCAAGACGGCCGACCATAGCACCGCGACCACAAGCGGGCCGCGCCCGGCGACAAGGGCCACCAGCAGCACGGCAGGGAAAAGGGTGACGAAGGGCGGGCCTGTCAGGCCGGGGGCAAAAGCATGGCTTGTGCCGTAACCGGCCAAAGGGATGACCAGTGCCAGCGCATAGCCGGATACTCTGCCCGCACGGAACACGTGCGCCAAGGGCAGCATGGCACCGTCACCCATCGTTAAACTTAGTAAAGCCGATCCTGCCCCGCTTCGCCGCACTTCGCAAGCCCCGCGCGGGGGGCGGGCGGCCGTTATCGGCCGCGCATGGCCCGTTTGCCGATGGCGCTGACCGAGACGGCGACGATGATGATGGCCCCCACCAGCACCTGCCGGACATAGCTATCGACCTGAAGTTGCGTCAGGCCGTTGTCCATGACGCCCAAAGTGACAACCCCTGCCACGGTGGCCAGAACATGGGGCTGGCCGTCGCGCGTGATGGTCATGCCCAGAAACACCGCCGCGATGGCAGACAGCATCAGCCCGTCGCCCTGCACGGGGTTGGCCGAGGCGACACGCGACGCATACATCAGCCCCGCCAGCGCCGCCCCCGCGCCGGTAAAGGCAAAGGCCGACAGGCGCAGACGGTCAACCTTGACCCCTGCCAGACGCGCGGCTTCGGCATTGCCGCCGATGGCGTAAAGGCGGCGGCCATAGGTGGTGTGATCCAGCACCACCCAGACGGCGAGCGTGACTGCGGCGGCAAACAGTGTCAGCGCGGGCAGGACCAGCGGTTTGCCATCGAGCGTGCCGAGGGGCAGGCCCGAGCGGGCGAAATCGGCAAAGCCCTGCGGGATGTCGCGTCCGAACACGGTTTTGCCGCCCGATACCAGAAAGGCGGCGCCGGAAAACATGGTCAGCGTGGCCAGGGTGGCGACAAAGGGCAGGATGCCGATCACACTGACCAGCACGCCGTTCAGCACGCCCCCTGCCAGCCCGACGGCCAGAGCCGCCGCCAGCGCCACCGGCACCGGCGCGCCAAGGGTGAAGAGCACCGCCGCCACCACCCCCGCCAGCGATGCCATGGCCCCGACGGACAGGTCGAAATCGCCCATCACCATCACCACGGTCATGGTGACAGCCACAACCGTCAGCATGGAAAGCTGCTGGCTGATATTGAGCCAGTTGCGCGCCGTCATGAAGGTGTCGGGCAGGGCGGCCCAGAAGAACAGCACGATGGCGGCCATTCCGATGAGCGAGCCGTAATGCCGCAGAACCCTTGCCATGGCCTAGCCGTCCTTTCCGTAGCAGGCCGCAAGCAAGGCGGCCTCGGTCATGCCCGTGGCGGGCAGGGTTTGGGTGATGTGGCCGCCCTGCAGTATGGCGATGCGGTCGGACAGGCCGATCAGTTCGGGCAGGTCCGAGGAGACCACGATCACCGCCGTGCCCCTGGCCGCCAGATTGCGGATCAGGGCGTAGATGTCGAATTTCGCGCCCACATCGACGCCGCGCGTGGGTTCATCGAGCAGCAGCAGGCGCGGATTGCCGGCAAGGGCGCGGGCGAAGAGCACCTTTTGCTGGTTGCCGCCCGACAGTTCCGCCACCGGCTGGGCGGGCCCCGAAGCCTTGAGCCGCACCTGTGCCGACAGGCGGCGCACAAGGGCGGTGGCGGCACGATGGTTCACAAAGCCCCGCCGCGACAGGCGGGACAGATGCGGCAGGGCGACCGTTTCGGCCAAGGCGCGGCGGGGCATCACCCCTTCGGCCCGCCTTTCGCGGGGGATATAGGCCAAGCCTTGCGCCCATGCCCCCGCAGGGTCGGCGGCGAGCGGCTGGCCTGCCAGCGTGATCTTGCCCGCGCGTGGAAGGGCGCCGATCAACGCCCGCAGCAGGGCCCCGCGCCCCGAACCCGACAGGCCCGCCACGCCCAGCACCTCGCCCGTGGCAAGGTCGAAGCTGACCGGCCCCAGCCCCGCCGCGCGCAGACCTGCCACCTGCAACAGGGGCGCGGGGGCGGCGCGGTCGCGGTGGGGCGGGAAGAGATCGGCCATCTCGCGCCCTGTCATGTCGCGGATGATCTCGTCCCGGGTGGTGGCGGCGCGGTCGCGGGTGGCGACATGCGCCCCGTCGCGCAGGACGGTGATGCGGTCGGCCAGCAGCATCACCTCGTCCATGCGGTGCGAGACATAGAGCACCGCCGCCCCCGCCGCCCGAAGCTGGCCGATGGCGGCGAACAGGCGCGCGGCCTCGGCCCCCGTCAGGGCGGCGGTGGGTTCGTCCATCACATAGGCCCAGGGGGCGGGGCCGCCCTCAAGCAGGGTGGCCGCGATGCGGACCAGCATCTGGTCGCCCGGACCAAGCGCGCCCATGGGCGTTTCGGGGGCGATATGGTCAACCCCCAGCCGCGCCAGCGCCCCGCGTGCCGCCTGGCGCAGGGTGGCCCAGTCCACCAGCCCCAAGCGCAGCGGATAGGGGCGCGAGAGATGCATGTTTTCGGCCACGGCCAGTGCGGGCACCACCTGAAGTTCCTGATGCAGAAAGCGCAGACCCGCCGCCGTGGCCGCCTGTGACGTGCCAAGGGGCAGGGGGGCGCCGTCGAGCGTGACCATGCCCGCATCGGCCCGTTCGAGCCCCGCCAAGATGCGGATCAGCGTGCTTTTGCCCGCGCCGTTTTCGCCCATGAGGGCATGCACCTCGCCGCCGCGCAGGGACAGGGCGGCGCCGTCCAGCGCGCGCGCGGGACCGAAGGATTTGACAAGGCCCGACAGGCGCAGTTCCGGCATGGCAGCAGGGTGGCAGGGGGCCGTAGCCCCCCGCGCGCCTTTACTCTTTCGCGTTCGCCGAGGTGATCAGCCTGGTGGGCACATAGATCACGTTGGCCTTCAGCGCCTCGCCGCCCAGAACGCGGGCCACGGTGTCGGCGGTGGTCTTGCCGATGCCCTGGAAATCCTGCGCGATGGAGGCTTCGAAATTGCCGCCTGCGGCGATGGCATCGCGGGCCTGCGGGTTGGCGTCGATGCCGGTGATGACGATGCCTTCGTTCTGACGGCCTGCCGCCTCGATAGCCTGAAGCGCGCCGAGGGCGGGCTGGTCCCATGCGGCCCAGACGGCCTTGATGCTGCCCGGTTCGGGATTGGCTTGCAGGATCGCTTCCATCTTGGCGCGGCTGTCGGCAATGCCGCCGTCCGACACATCGGGGGTGACGCGGTCAAGCACGGTGATGTCGGGATGGTTCTTGAACACCGCATCCGCGATGACGCCCCGCGCCTGCACGGGGGGGAAGGCGTCGAACACGAACATCACCACATTGCCCGCCCCGCCGATGCGGTTAGCGACATAGACGCTGGTTTCGGCGGCCATGGCATAGCCGTTCGAGGTGACATTGGCCTTGATGCGCGGATCGGCGCCCGCATCCATGCCGAATACCGGAATATTGGCGGCCACTGCCGCATCGAGCCCTGCGCCCACCTGTGCGGGATCGACGTTCAAAACGATGGCATCCACGCCTTGGGTCGCGACATCTTCCATGCGGGAAATCACCGCCGCCACATCGCCTGCGGTGTCGATCACGTTCACGTCCCAGCCGAGTTCCTTGGCGCGGGCCTGAAACGCCTCGACATAGAATTGCGTGCCGGGCTGCGACAGGTAGGGGGTGATCACCGCCACCTTTTCGCCCGCCGCATGGGCCATGCCGCCCAAGTTCGCCAATGCCGCTGCCAGTGCCAAACCGCCGACAGCACGCCGTGTAAATCCGGTCATTCCGATAGCCTCCCCTGATCGTTGCGCGACCTTGCGGGGGAATGATTGTCAGGCCAGTCTGGGCGCGTCCAGTGATTTCGGGCGGCACTTTCACGGCGGGGGAACCATGGCGGCAGGGCATCTGATCGGCATCGATATCGGGACCACGTCGGTCAAGGCGGTGATGATTGACCTTGACGGAAACCGCGTGGCCGAATTTGCCAGCCCCTATCTGACATACCGGCCGCAGGCGGGCCATGTCGAACAAGACCCCGCCGACTGGCTGCGCCTTGTGCGGGCGGCGCTGGAGCGGTTTGCATCGCTTGGCCCCGCTGCCGCGCTGTGCCTGACCAGTCAGGTCAATACCCATGTCTTTTGCGATGCGGCGGGCGCGCCTTTGTGCCCTGCGATCGTCTGGCAGGATGGCCGCGCCGCCGCTGCGGGGGCCGCCATCGACGCGCAGGTGACGGTTGCGGAAAAGACCGCATGGCTGGGCGCGCCGATTCCGGTGGATGCGAGCCATGCGCTGGCCCGCATGGGCTGGATGCGCGAGGCACGACCCGACACTTGGGCGAAAACGGCGCATGTGTTGTTGCCGCGTGACTGGGTGCTGTGGCAGTTGACGGGCGTTCTGGCGACCGATCCGATTTCATCGGTCGGGCTGGTCACGCCGGCCTTTGCCTATGCCGATGCGCTGATTGCCCGATTGCCCGGCGCGGCGGACCGTCTGGCGCCGCTGTCGGACCCGCTGGCGCCGGTGGGCCATGTGTTGACCGGCTGGCCCTGTGCGGGGGCGCCGGTGGTGCTGGGCGTGATGGATGCATGGGCCAGCCTGTTCGGGCTGGGCACGGCGCGCGATGGCGAGGGGTTCTATCTTTCGGGCACGTCCGAGGTGCTGGGCATCCTGTCGGCCGAGGCGAGGCCCGAGCCCGGGATCATCACCTTTCCCGATTGGCGCGGGTTGCGCCTGCATGCCGCGCCGACGCAATCGGGCGGGGCCTCGCTTGATTGGGGGGCGCGGCTGTTGGGGCGGTCGGCGCCCGAACTGGCCGCGATGGCGGCCCCGATCACCGAGGATGCGCCGCTGTTCCTGCCGCATTTGCAGGGCGAGCGGGCGCCGATCTGGGATGCGGCGGCGCGCGGGGCCTTTGCGGGGCTGACGGGGGCGCATGGGGCGGGCGAGATGGCGGCGGCGGTGCTGGAGGGGGTGGCGTTTTCGGCGCGTCTGGCCTTCGAGGCGCTGGAGCGGGCTGCGGGGCTGCGGCCTGTGGTGCTGCGGGCGGGCGGGGGCGGGTTCCGGCCCGAGACATGGGCGCAGATACGGGCCGATGCGCTGGGCCGCCGGATCGAGCGGGTGGCGGGCAGCGACCCCGGTGCGATTGGGGCGGCGGTGATGGCGGGGGTGGGGGCGGGGCTGTTGCCCGATCTTGCGCGGGCAACCGCCGCCCTGGTGCGGGTCGAGCGGGTGTTCGAGCCGCGCCCCGAGGCGCAGGCGCGGGCCGACCGCCGCTTTGCGCTGTGGCAAACGCTTTATGGCCAGTTGCGCCCTGTCAGCCACGCGCTGGCGGCGGTGGCGGGTTAGGACAGCAGGATCACCACCCAGGCGACCCCGCCTGCCAGTGCGGTCATCGCCACGGCGGCAGAGCCGCAATCCTTGGCCCGTTTGGCGCGGGGGTCTTGCGCGGTCGAGATGTAATCGACCACCTCTTCCACGGCGGTGTTCATCAGTTCGGCCGCCAGCACCAGCAGACCCAGCGACAGGATCAGCGCGCGTTCGCCGGCCGACAGGTCGAGCGAAAAGGCGAGGGCTGCGGAACACAGGTTGACCAAGGTCCATTGCCGCAGGGATTTTTCGCCCCGCCATGCGCTGGCCCAGCCCTGCCAAGACCAGAGCACCGTGTTTGCGATCCGCGACGCCTCGGCGCGCAGCCATGCCAGCATGTTCGTCCCCCCCCGCCGTTTTGCGACGAAGCCTAGCGGCGGGGCGTGCGGCCGTCGAGAGGGCGCGCCGTTTCAGGGAAGCTCGATGAAAACGGCATCGCCCTGAATGCGGGTGGCGAAGGTCTTGAGGTTCAGGCAGACGGGGGCGCGCTTTGCCGCGCCGGTGCGATCGTCGAACTGGCCGTTGTGTTTGGGACATTCGACCAGATGGCCCATGACAAGGCCGTCGCACAGATGCACGTTTTCATGCGTGCACAGCCCCGCGGTGGCATAGAAGCGCCCGTCGGGCGCGTGGTAGATGGCATCGGTGGCGCCTGCATGGTCAAAGCGGATCAGGTCTTCGGGGTTTATGTCATCGGTCGCGCAGGCGCCGATCCC
This sequence comes from Rhodobacter sp., assembly GCA_027484985.1. Classification (GTDB taxonomy): domain Bacteria; phylum Pseudomonadota; class Alphaproteobacteria; order Rhodobacterales; family Rhodobacteraceae; genus Paragemmobacter. Next base: position 11,787 of record JAIXRW010000048.1, read on the forward strand.
GTTCGGCATGGGGGCCTATTCTGCGGGCAGGGCTTGGCCCAGCGCCGCCTTGTGGAAATCGGTGCGGTAGGGTTTCGCCGTGGGCGGCAATGTGCGGCCGAGGAAGTAATCTTCGTTCGCAAGCTGGCGGCGCAGGGCGGGCCACATTTCGCGGAACGCCTCGGCAATCGAGCGGTTGGGCGCGGGCAGGTCGTGCTTGATGATTTCATGCAGGCGCGGCAGCGCGTGATAGGGGACCATGGGGAACATGTGATGTTCGACATGGTAGTTCATGTTCCAGTAGATGAAGCGGCTGATCGGGTTCATCAGCACCGAACGGGTGTTGAGCCGGTGATCGACCACGTTTTCGGCCAGTCCGCCATGTTGCAGAAGGCCCGTCATGACATGGTGCCATGCGCCATACATGCGCGGCAGGCCGATCACCATCAGCGGCAGGATCGACCCTGACCACAGCGCCAGCGCCAGAGTGGCGGCATAGATGGCGGCATAGATTTGCGCCACGCGCCGGACCTTGGCCCATTGCGATTGCGGCACGAAGGTCTTTTCGTCCTCGGTCGGGCCGAAGAGCGCGTTGCGGATCATGCGGGGGAAGAAGGCGATCACCTCGGGGATGCCGAAGAACGACCCGATCAGCTTGGCAAAGACGGGCGGGCGCATGATCGCGATTTCGGGGTCGCGGCCGACGATATAGGTGTCGGTGTGGTGGCGGGCATGGCTCCAGCGCCATGTGGCCGAGTTGCGCATGATCATGAAGGATGCGATTTCGTGCACGACATCATTCATCCATGCCGTGCGGAAGGCGGTGCCATGGCCACATTCGTGCCAGCGCGAATCTGACGCAGAGCCGTAAAGCACGCCGTAAGCCAGCCAAAAGGGCAGGCACCACCATGTGCCCCAAAGCGCGATGCCGGCGGCAGCGAAGGCGATCATGCAGCCGTAAAGGATGATGGTGTCGCGGATGGCGGGGCCGTCCTTGCGGGCCATCAGGTCTTTCATCACCTTGCGCGGCACATCGGTGTGATACCATTCGGCGGCGGCAAGGCCGGTTTCGACCGCGCGTGCGCCATCGGTGCCGAGAAGGCTGTAGTCGCGTTTCGTCATCGGATCCTCCGCTGCGGGGGTGACGGGGCCCCCGGTCGGGGCGAATTTAGATAAACCTTTCCGGCATGGAACAGGAAAAACGCCGTGCAGGGCGCAGTTGCCCGATCAGGCGGTGCCAAAGCGCAGGGCCATGCGGTGGCGGTAGGTCTGGCCGGGATCGAGCCGCGCCTGCGGAAAGTGCAGGTGGTTGGGCGCGCAGGGGAAAAGCTGGGTCTCGAAGGTCAGCCCCGCGAAGCGGCCGTGGCTTTGGCCGCCCTTGCCGGGCACGGGCGGGTGCATCATGCCGCAGGAATAGACCTGCACGCCGGGCTGGTTGCTTTCCAGTTCCATCCACAGCCCGTTTGCGGGGTTCGAAAGGCGGGCCGACAGGTGCAGGTCCTGGCCCGCTGCGGGGCCGCGCAGGCACCAGTTGTGGTCCCAGCCGCCCGAAACGGCGGGATCGGCCTGCATCGCCGCGCGCAGGCTGCGGGGGGTGCGGAAATCGAAGCCGGTTCCCGCGACGGGGCGCACCTCGCCGGTGGTCAAAAGGTCGGGCGTGACGGGGGTGTAAAAATCGGCCGGAATTTCAAGCACATGGTCAAGCACATCGCCGCCGCCGCCGGCCAGATTGAAATAGGCATGGTTCACGAGATTGCACAGGGTTGGCGCATCGGTCTGGGCCGTCATCGCGATAGAAAGCCGGTCGGGCGCCGCGATGCGGTAGGTTGCGGTGACGGAAAGCTGCCCGGGATAGCCCATGTCGCCCGCGGGCGAGGTGGTGGCAAAGGTCACATGGTCGGCCCCCTGTGCCACGATCTGCCACAGCGCCTTGTCCAGCCCGCGCCGCCCGCCATGCAGGTGGTTCGGCCCTTCGTTGGCATCCAGCACGATCTCGGCCCCGTCCAGCACGAAGCGGCTGGCGGCGATGCGGTTGGCAAAGCGCCCGCAGGTCGCGCCGAAATAGGTCTGATAGTCGAGATAGGGTTGCAGACTGTCATGGCCGAGCACCACATCGATCATGCCGCCGCGCCCGTCGGGCACAAGAAGTGCCACCAGCCGCGCGCCGTAGGGGGTGACATGCGCCGTTATCCCGTCTGCGCCGCGCAGGGCGATCAGCGGGACCGCCGCGCCGTTCAGGGTGCCGAATGTCATGCCTGTCGTCTCCATTCCTGTTCGCAATGCCCGTCAGCCGCCGCGCCAAGCCGGTTCGCCAGCGGCAGGCCAAGGGCGGGGATGGCGGTTTCGACCCTGGCCATCGTGTGATCGGCCCTGAGGCGCAAAAGCCAGCGCGAGGGGCGCAGCACCGCGACCGTGCCCGCCGCAAGGCCGACGGGCGGGGTGGCGCGGGCAAGATCGGTGTCGGGCAGGCCAAATTCGGTGAGGGTCGTGCCTGCGGTGGTCAGCCGGGTCTGGCCTGCGGGCAGGGGTGCCACGGCGGCAAGGCAAAGTTCTGGCCCGCAGGACAGAATTCGGCGGCCTGCCGCAAGGCCGCCCGCATGGGTTTGCACCCAGCCGATGGGCAACGGCCGCCCGTCGGGGGCTGTCAGGAACACCGCCGCAACCCCGCCTTCCAGCGTGCCGCCTGCGGCAAGGCCCAGCCCCGCGCCGGGGGGCACGGTGGCAAGGGTGCCCGTGTTTTCGGCCATCGCTTCGGGCAGCAGCGCCACGGGTCCGGCGGGCAGGGGCGGCAGCAACCGCCCCGCCGCCAGAAGGCCCGGAATATCGGCCGGATCGCCCGGCCCCCGCCGCAACAGCAGGGCCGAAAGCGCCACACCCTCGGCGGCCGCCCGCAGGGCAAGCGCGCCAAGATCGTCCTGTTCGGTCAGGAATGCAGCCTCGCTTCCTTGCCTGAGGGCCAGTTTGATCTGGCCATCGCGACAGAGGACGCGGCTGAGGAACATCAGAACCTCTGCGGGGCCGCGGGGCGGTTGCCCATGATCGTGTCGATCTCGGCCAGAACATCGGGTGTGAGGTCGGCCACGCGGTCAAGGGCGGCGAGGTTGTCGGTCAGTTGCGACAGACGCGAGGCGCCAAGGATCACGGTCGAGACGCGGGGATTGGTCAGGCACCATGCAAGGGCCATGTGGTGCAGGGGCATGCCAAGGCGGGCGGCCAGGGCGGCAAGGTCGCGCACCTTGGCGATCTGGGCGCGGCCTTCGGCGCTGGTGAAGCGGTCGCGCAGCCATTCGTAGCCGGGCAGGGCGGCGCGGGCATCCTGCGGGATGCCGTCGTTGTATTTGCCCGTGAGCAGGCCCGAGGCGAGCGGCGACCAGATGGTGGTGCCAAGGCCGAAGGTTTCGTAGATGGGGGCATAGTCGGCTTCGACCTTGTGCCGTTCGAAAAGGTTATACTGCGGTTGTTCCATCGTGGGGGGTGTCAGGCCCCAGCGGGCGGCGATGGCATGGGCTTCGGTGATTTGCTGGCCCGACCATTCCGAGGTGCCCCAGTAGATGACCTTGCCCTGCTGGATCAGGTTGTGCATGGCGCGCACCGTTTCCTCGATCGGGGTATCGACATCGGGGCGGTGGCAGAAATAGAGGTCGAGATACTCAACGCGCAGGCGTTTCAGCGCGGCGTGGCAGGCATCGGTCACGTGCTTGGCCGACAGCCCGCGCTGGGTGGGTTTCTGGCCGCCCCAGAACACCTTGGACGAGACGATATAGCTGTCGCGGGGCCAGCCGAGTTCTTCGATGGCCTGACCCATCACCAGTTCGGACCGGCCCTGTTCGTAGCCTTCGGCATTGTCGAAGAAGTTGATGCCCGCGTCATAGGCGGCGGACATGATCTCTTTCGCGGGGGCGATATCGACCTGTTTGGCGAAGGTCACCCATGACCCGAAGGAAAAGGCGCTGACCTGAAGGCCCGATTTTCCGAGACGGCGGTATTGCATGGACTGCTCCTTTTTGTTCAGACGCTGGCGGCGGCGAGGACGCGGCCGCTTTCATCGAACAGATGTGCCTCGGAAAGGTTCAGTGACAAGCCGACGGGGCTGCCCGATTGCAGGCCGCGCGCGCCCGCCGCTTCGGCAATGACCGAGCCTTGCGGGGTATCGACATAGACGTAAGAGGTGTTGCCCAGATATTCGACAACCGCGCTGCGCCCCGACAGTTGGGCGCCGGTTCCGCTGGCGACAGAGACATGTTCGGGGCGGATGCCCAGTTCGACCGGACGGTCGCCCACGAAATCCTGCGTGGCGCGGGCGGGCAGGGTCAGCGTGACGCCGCCTTGCAGGGTGACGGCGATGCCGCCCGCAGCCATGCGCGCCGTGCCGCGCAGGAAGTTCATGGCGGGTGAGCCGATGAAGCCCGCGACGAAGCGGTTGGCGGGGCGGTTATACAGCTCCCACGGGGTGCCGACCTGACTGATCGCGCCCTTGTCGAGGACAACGATCTTGTCGGCCAAGGTCATCGCTTCGACCTGATCGTGGGTGACATAGACCATGGTGCTGCCCAAGTCGCTGTGCAGTTTGGCCAGTTCCAGCCGCATCTGCACGCGCAGCAGCGCATCGAGGTTCGACAGCGGTTCGTCGAACAGGAACACCTTGGGGTCGCGCACCAAGGCCCGGCCGATGGCGACGCGCTGGCGCTGCCCGCCCGACAGTTGGGCGGGGCGGCGGTCGAGCAATTCGCCAAGGCGCAGCATCGAGGCGACCTTGGCCACCTTTTCGGCGCGCACCGCTTTGGACGTGCCCGCAAGCGACAGGCTGAAGGCGATGTTGTCGGCCACGGTCAGGTGCGGGTAAAGCGCGTAGGACTGGAACACCATGGCCACGCCGCGGCTTTTGGGTTCGGCCTGCGTGACATCGGCCCCGCCGATGCGGACGGTGCCGCCGCTGACGGTTTCCAGCCCCGCGATCATGCGCAGCAGGGTGGATTTGCCGCAGCCCGAAGGGCCGAGAAGCGCGCAGAACGACCCGTCATCGACCGTGAGGTCAATCCCGCGGATGACATCGTGCGCGCCGAAGGTCTTGGTGATCTGTGAAAGCTCTACCGAAGCCATGATTATCCCTTGATACCCGCAGAAAGCGCGATTGCCTGCGTGACGCGGCGTTGGAACAGAAGATAGGCAAGTGCGACGGGCAAGGATGCCAGCACCGCGCCTGCAAGGACACGCCCGAACGCCACACCAAAGGCATCCTGCACGGCGGTGATGCCCACCGTGACGGTCATCATCTTTTCATCCTGCGACACGAGGAAGGGCCACAGGAAGGCGTTCCACGACCCGATGAAGGTGATGATCGCCAAGGCGGTGGTCACGCCCCAGTTCATCGGCAGGAACACCCGCAGGAACACCTGCAATTCGGTCGCGCCGTCCATCACGGCGGCTTCGCGAAACTCTTTGGGCAGGCCGTCGAAGAACTGCTTGTACACGATCACCGTCACCGGGCTGATGAGCATGGGCAGGATGATGCCCAGATGTGTGTTGAGCAGTTTGACATTGGCCATGATGATGAAGTGGTTCACGATCAGCGCCGTGACGGGGACCATGAAGCTGGCAAGGATGGTCCACCACAGCAGCATCCGCCCCGGAAAGCGCAGTTGCGAGATGGCAAAGCCGGTGCAGGCCGACATAAACACCACCGCCACCGTCACCCCGACCGAGGTGATGGTGGAATTGAGATACCAGATCGGCAGTTCGGAATGCACGATGTCGAAGATATAGCCTTCGAGCGTGGGGTTCGCGGGGATCAGGCCGAAATCGGTGACTGTATCGGAATCGCTGCGAAGGCTGGTCATGACGGCCCAGTAGATCGGGAAGAACCATGTCGCCGCCGCGATCAGCGTGAGAAGGGTCAGCAGCACGCCCCCCGGCGTGCGCCGCATGTAGCCAAGCGAGGTGGACTGGCCGTCGGTGGTGGCGCCGGTCATCTTTGCCCCCTGATGCGGAGAATCTGGAATTGCAGGATCGAGAAGGCGACCACGATCACGAACAGCGCGACCGCGATGGTGGCGGCATAACCGCCCGCGTTCTTCTGGAAGGCCTGTTCGAAGATGTATTGCACCAGCACCATGGTGGCCTGCGTGCGCCCGCCCATGGCGAAGAGATAGACCTGATCGAAGATCTTGAGTTGCAGGATCAGCTGGATCGTCAGGCACAGCACCGTGATGGGCCAGATCAGCGGCCATGTGATGCGGCAGAACATCTGCCAGCGCGTCGCCCCGTCAAGGGCCGCGGCCTCGTACAGGTCGCGCGGGATGTTGCGAAGGCCTGCCAGGAACAGAAGGATCGAGAAGCCGTTGGTCCACCATATGGTGATGATGGCCACCCCCGGCATGAACCACGGCACGGTGCGCCAGATGTTCACGGGACGGCCCGTCACCCATTCGATCAGGCCCTGCATCATGCCGAACTGCACGTTGGTCAGCCAGTCCCAGATCACATAGACCACGGTGACGGGCAGGATGTAGGGCAGGAAAAACGCCGCCAGCACAAGGCTTTGCAGCCAGCCCGACAGCCGCGCCACCATGAGCGCGATCAACAGGGCGATGGCCGTGCCGGGAATGACGGTGAGGGCTACGAAATAGGCTGTGTTCCAGACCGCCTTGTGAAAGACCGGGTCCGCGAACATGCGGGTGTAATTGGAAAGACCGACCGATTTGCCTGCCCCGATCAGCGGGGCGTCGGTAAAGCTGAGCATCACCATCTGGATGGTCGGCCAGAGGAAGAGCCAAGCATAGACCGCGATGAAGGGGGCGGTCAGCAGATAGGCGACGAGAATGTCGCTGCGGCGGTTCCTGAGCATGTCCTGTCCCGAGCCGGAGAAAAATCCGGCGGGCCCGTGCGGGCCCGCCGGTCGATCGCGGTTACTGGAGCGCGTCGAGAGCGGCCTTCATCTCGCCCACGGCGGTGACGGGATCGGTTTCGCCGTTCATCGCTGCGGTAAAGGCGTTTCCGGCCGCGTCAAACAGCGGCGAGGCCACGCCCGCATGCACCGATTTCGGGTCGAAGACCTGATTTGCGGTCAGCTTGGCATAGGTCGCCTGCGGCTGCATCGCCTTGTATTCGGCGGTTTCGGTCACGGCTTTGTTGGCGGGGATGTGACCGGCGGTCGCCCAGAACAGCGAATGTTCCGACATGTACTTGATCACCGACAGCACGGCGGCGTGCTTTTCGGGGGTCTGCGGCTTGCCCTCGTTGTTGGGGATGGCGAAGCTGTGGCTGTCGGCATAGGTGCAAGGCTTGTCGAACAGCACCGGCAGTTCGATGGCGCCCCAGTTGAACAGTTTGCCCTGTTCCTTGAGGTCAACCATGGTCGGGACTTCCCAGACGCCGTTGATCATGAAGGGCGACTTGCCGGACGTGAACAGCGCGACGGTCGAGGGGTAGTCGGTGTAGGAGGGGTTGTAGCCGTCCTTGACCCAGTCGGAGATGACACCCACGGCCTTGGCCAGTTTGTCGGGGTTGTCGCCCGGCAGCCAATCGCCATCATTGCCGATGGAGCCGCCCTGCTGGCAGAGCAGCGAATAGATGGTGCGGAAGGCGAAGTTGCCGTCGGCCGTCACCTGCACGATGGACCATTCGTTGCCGTCATCCTTGAGCTTCTTGAGCGCGGCGTTGAAATTGTCGAGCCCGTCCAGACCGGCAGGCAGGCCATCGGCGCCGATCAGGCCCGATTTTTCCAGAAGGTCCTTGTTGTAGTAAAGCACGATCGGGTGCGTATCGAAGGGCACGGCATATTGCTTGCCATCGACATTGACCGCATCCCAGGTTTCCTTGGCGAAGCTGTCGGCGGTCAGGCCCATCGTCGCCATGTCGTCGGCGGTGATTTCGGTCAGGGTGTTCTGGCTGACGGCAAGCGGGATGCGCGAGGCGTGATAGGTCATCACGTCAGGCCCTTCGCCCACGGCGGCCGAGGTTTGCACCTTGGTGTAGAACGGAACACCCCAGTCCAGCGTGGTGGCCTGGATTTCGATATTGCCTTTGTTCTCGGCGTTGAAATCCTCGATCAGTTTCTTCATGCGGACGCCATCGCCCCCGCCGAGGAAATCCCACCAGACCACGGTCTCGGCGGCATGGGCCATCGGGGCCGCGAACGACGCGGCAAGAACCGCCGCACTCAACAGACGTTTCATCTTCAAACCCTCCCTAAATGCGAGTTGTCCTCGCCCGCGCCATCTTCCTTTGCCGGCGACCCTGGCGCCTGCGGGTCGATCCCTTTGGTTCTGCGGTCCGGACCGGGCGCTGTGGCGCGGGGCCTCCTCGCCCTTGCGCCGCCCGTGTCGTTTCCGCTGGTCAAAGCCTATGAAGCCGGTCGCCCTTGTGTCAACTGATTTCCAGATATGTATCGGTTTGTAGGATACCTAAACTGCGCTGCCCGCCGCGCCCGTGGCCAGCGCCAGCATCGCGGCCATAAGCGTGGTGGCCACCGGATCGGCCCCTGCGGGTTCGGTGGTCAGGCGGAAGGTGGTGGCCACCATGCGCCCGCGCCCCACGCGCCGTTCGGCCAAAAGGGCGGCGGGCTTGTGGCACCAGCCTACCACAAGTCCGGCATGGACGGGCCCCGCATATTCCCATGTGCGAAAGCCTGTCAGCACATGGTGCGGGATGACGCGGTCGAAGGACAGATCGACCAAGGGGCCGCCCGGGATGGCGGCAAAGACCCCCTCGCGCCGCAGCCACGAGAAGCCTGCGATCCAGTCGCCGCGCCAGATTGTGCCGTGGCGGGCGTGCAGCACCATGTTGGGCAGTTGCGATTCGGCAGTGCCGGGGATGCCGGGGGTGGAATCGACGACCGGAATGAAGGGCTGTTCGCGCCGCGCGGTATCGGTTCGAAGGCGTGTTCCGCCCGAACCATCTGCGAGGACTAGATAATTTGCGCCCGATTGCAGGCGCGCGATGTCGTTTGCATCCAGCGCATGCGCCACGGTGACGGCCGCCTTTTTGGCCGCGACGACCTGTAGGCCCAACCCTGCCAGATGCGCGGCAAGGGCCGGATCGGGGCTGTGGACGGCGGGAAGGCCGGTCAGGCCGGGGCGGGCGTAAAGCGCGATCTCGACACGGTCGGTGGCGACCACCCGCCCCCCGACCTGCCATTCCAGCGTAAGGGCGAGCATCCGGTTCTCGCCGTCTGACGGGGCGGTCAGGTGCAGCCCCGCCGTTTCGGCCACGCCCAGCGCGGGGCAGGGCGGGACCGCGATTCGGCCCGAGGCCCCCTCGGCCCGCCAGTGCAGCATGCCCGCGCCCTGCGCCTGCCCGCCCGCCGCGACGGAAAGGCCGATGGACAGGCTTTCGCCCATCCAGACCGAATAGCGGCCCACCTGCGGCACGATCACGCAATCGGCGTTGATGGTGGCAAAGGCATCGGCAAAGGGGCGCGGATTGCGGTTCATATCGAGAAGTCCGTTAGACTCCCAATGCACATCGGTAAATTCGGTGATCACATAGCCCTGGATCGGGGCATGGGACCGCATCGACTGGATCTGGTATTTCAGGTTCTGGAACTGATAGCCCTGAACGGCGGCGATGAAGCGGTCGAAGCTGCCGAAGCTGCGGGCAAGGCCAAGCTGGGCGAAACGGTCCTGCACGCCATGGGGATAGGCCACGCCATCGCCCCATGTGCCGCCGGTTTCCATCCACCACGGTTCGGCGCCGTCGATCCTGACCTGTTCGGGATCGGGCAGGCCCCAGACGCCGAATTCAGACACGACAAGCGGTTCGTCGCCACGGCGCTGGCCATCGCCATGGGGGCTGAAGGTCCAGTCGGGGCGGCTGGCAAATTCGGCGGTCAGCGCATCCCATTCGGCGCGGCGTTCGGGGACCGAGCGGTAGTAGTGGAAATCGTCGATATCGGTTTTGACGTGGAAATTGCCGTGGCAGGGCGAGTTATCGACGACCAGACGCCCCGGATCGCGCTGTTTGAGCCAATCGAAGGTGGCGGCCAGCCATGCGCGATGGGCGGGGTCTTCGCACAGGCGGGTGCCCCAGTCTTCGTTGATCAGCGTCCAGATGACGATGGACGGATGGTTGCCGTCGCGGGCGATGATCGCCTCCATCGTGTCCTTCATGCGCTGCGCCGAGGCATCGGTGAAGGTGGCGACATTGGGAATTTCGGTCCAGATCAGCAGGCCAAGGCGGTCGGCCGCTTCGTAATAGCGGGGATCGGGGATCTTGATATGGGTGCGAAGCAGGTTGAGGCCGAGCGCCTTTGCCTTGTGGAACTGGTCTTCGATATAGGCCAGCGAGGGCGGCGTGCAGATGCCCTCGGGGTAGTAATCCTGATCGAGCGCGCCGCGCATGTAAAAGGGTTTGCCGTTCAGCCAGAATTTGCCATCCAGCGTTTCAAAGCGGCGGAAGCCGAAGCTGTGTTCGGTGCGGTCCACCACGGCGCCTTGCGCCAGTTCGACCCGCAGGCGGTAGAGCGCGGGCGATTCGGGTGACCACAGGTGCGGCGCGTCGCGCGACAGGCTGGCGGGATTGGCCCCGCCGGTGACGGCAAGCGTGGCCTGCGCCACCCTTGCGCCGGCGGGATCGAGCAGGGTCAGCCGCGCCTCGGCCGCGGGGGCGGTGGCGGGCAGCTGCAGGGTCAGGCCGACGCGGCCGGAGATATCGGCCGAGATGTCGGCGCGGGTCAGGTGGCAGGGGTGGCGCAGTTCCAGCGCCACGCTTTGCCAGATGCCGCCCTGCGGGCCATACCAGCTTTGCTTGCCATGGGGGATTTCGGCAAAGGGCGCATCGGGCGCGGTGTCGCGGTGGCCATCGGGCGCTAGGCAGGTGACGACCAGTTCATTGTCGGCCCGCAGCAGGGCGGGCGGGATCACGCAATCGAAGGGCAGCCAGCCATTGTCATGCCCGCCGATGCGGGTGCCGTTCACGAACACGTCGCAGATATGGCTGACCGCACCGAATTTCAGCGCGATTTCCGTGCCTTGTGCGTGGTCGGGCAGGGTGAAGCCGCGGCGGTAGGTGGCGCGGCCCGAGGCGTGGCGCAGATCGGCAAACAGGGCCTGCCACGGGGCGGGAACCTGCGCCTTGCGCCATGGGCCCTGTTCGTGGCGGAAGTCCCACGCCCCGTCGAGCGACAGCCTTTCGCGCATTCCCGTTCCGCCCTGTTCGTGCATTTGCATCCCCTGCAAAAGTTTTGCTAAAAGTTTAGCATGTGCTTTGCATAGCAACCCGCCCCCTTGGCGTTAAGATGATTCGTTGGCCCCGCCCATGACCCGCAGACCCAGACTGAACGATATTGCCCAGCTTGCCGGTGTGTCGCAGGCGACGGTTTCGCTGGTGCTGAACGGGGTGGCGAATGCGCGGATCGCGGCGGCCACGCGGGCGCGGGTGCAGGCGGTGGCGGCGGAACTGGGCTATGCGCGGCGGTCGGCGGTGGGGCGGGGCGGGGTGCCGGTGATCGGGCTGCTGATCGACGAGGTGGTGACCACACCCTTTGCCGCGCCCTTTCTGGACGGGGCGCGCCAACAGGCCGCCGATGCGGGGGCGCTGGTGCTGGCCTGTTGCACGGGGGGCGACCCGGCGACCGAAGCGGCGGCCATCGAATCGCTGCGCGGGTTGCGGCTGGCGGGGGTGCTTTACACATCGCTTGTGACGCGGGTTGTGGCGGTGCCGCAGGCGCTGGCGGGGCTGCCGGTGGTGATGGTGAACGCGCAGGCGCCGCGCGGATCGGACGGGGCGCCGTGCAGTTCGGTGGTGCCCGCCGATCTGGCGGGGGGGCATGCCGCCACGCAGGCGCTGATCGCGGCGGGCCATCGGCGGATCGGGCATATCGCGGGCGAGGAATGGGGCATGGCCGCCCGCGACCGCGCCCAGGGCTATCGCCGTGCGCTGGCCAGTGCCGATCTGCCGCCCGATCCGGCGCTGGTCGCGGGGCCGGCATGGACGGCGATTTCCGGCCGTGCGGCCGCGCACCGGCTGTTGGACCTGCCCGATCCGCCGACGGCGATTTTCTGTTTCAACGACCGTGTGGCGCTGGGCGTTTACGAGGCGGCGGCCGAGCGCGGATTGCGGATTCCGCACGATCTGTCGGTGATCGGGTTCGACAATGACGAGATCGCGGCCACGCTTCAGCCGCCGTTGACGACCATGGTGCTGCCGCACGAGGACATGGCCCGCTGGGCGGTGGACCGGCTGATGCAGGGGCAGGGTCTGGCGCCGCTGCGGATCAAGATTCCCTGCGATATGGTTGTTCGCGCCTCGGTCGCGCCACCACATGTTTGACCGAAACCGAAAAGCTGATACAAACGCCGGATTGCGTTGCAAGGTGCTGCATGAGCCGGAATTTCCTGATCGTCGATCCCGAAGAAGGGGTCGAGACGTTGAAAGCCCTCGCCTCGCCCGTAAGGGTGGGGATATTGAAGCTGCTGCACCAGCAGGGCCCGATGAATGTGAATGCCATCGCCGCGGCGATGGAGATGCCGCAATCGAGCATTTCGGCCAATGTGCAATCGCTGGAAGATGCGGGCCTGATCCGGACCGAGACGCAGCGCGCCAAGAAGGGCAACCAGAAGATCTGCCATCCGCTGTTCGACGAGGTTCTGGTCACGTTCAAGAAGGACGCGGCCGCCACATCGGACAATGTGATCGAGGTGGCGATGCCGCTGGGGTTATACACCAGTTGCGACGTGACGGCGCCCTGCGGGCTGTGTTCGACGGCAGGCATCATCGGGCTTTTGGATGTGCCCGACACTTTCCTTGATCCGGCGCGCATGTCGGCGGGGTTGATCTGGTTCACGCGCGGCTATGTGGAATACAAATTCCCCAACAATACCAAGTTGTTGAATACCACGGTCAGCGCGGTCGAATTTTCGATGGAACTGTCGTCGGAAGTGCCCGGCACGGCGGCGGACTGGCCTTCGGACATCACCTTTTCGATCAATCACATCGATATCGGCACATGGACCTCGCCGGGGGATTATGGCGACCAGCGCGGGGTCTATACGCCCGATTGGTGGAAGCTGAAGGGCAGCCAGTATGGCAAGCTGAAATCGGTGCGCGTGACGGCGGAAGGCACTTTTGTGGACGGGATGAAGATCTCGCCCGTATCGTTGAAAGACCTTGATCTGGGGGCGCATAATTCGATCCGGTTCCGCATCTCGGTCAAGGAGGATGCGCGCCATCCGGGCGGGTTGAACATTTTTGGCCGCGGTTTTGGCAATTACGATCAGGATATCCTGTTGCGCCTGACCACCGAACGCTAGCGCTGCCCGCCCTGCATGGGGGCTTGACGGATATCGTTCTTTCCTGATGTATATCTGTAAACCAGATACCAATGCCGCGCCCGTCGCGTGGCAGCGTCAGGGAGGGATGCGGCAATGAAGGCAACGGCGATTGCACACCGGGATTACACGATCTCGCGGATTGATGACCGCGTCTATTCGGCGTTTCTCGAACATCTGGGCCGCGCGATCTATACCGGCATCTACGAGCCCGGCCATCCGACCGCCGACAAGAACGGCATGCGGGGCGACGTGGCCCAGCTGGTGCGCGACCTGAACATTCCTTACGTGCGCTATCCGGGCGGGAATTTCGTATCGGCCTATAACTGGGAAGACGGGGTGGGCCCGCGCGAGAACCGGCCCGTGCGGCTGGACCTTGCATGGCACACGTCAGAATCGAACCAGGTCGGCGTGCATGAATTTGCCGACTGGTGCGATACGGTGGGCACGCAGATGATGCTGGCGATCAACCTCGGGTCGCGGGGCCTTGATGATGCGCGCAACTTTGTGGAATATGTCAACGGGCCGGTGGGCAGCTATTGGGGCGACCTGCGCAAGAAGAACGGCCGCGCCGATCCGTTCAACTGCCGTCTGTGGTGCCTTGGCAACGAGATGGACGGGCCGTGGCAGGTGGGCCACAAGACCGCCGAGGAATATGGCCGTCTGGCGAACGAAACCGCCAAGACGCTGCGGGCCTTTGACAAATCGCTGGAACTGATCGTCTGCGGGTCGTCCCATTCGGACATGAAAACCTATCCCGAATGGGAACGGATCGTGCTGGAACACACCTATGACGCGGTGGACCATATCAGCCTGCACATGTATTTCGCCAACCGCACCCGCCATGCGGGCAACTATCTGGCGCTGAACCACAAGCTGGACCGCTATATCCAGACCGTCCATTCCACCATCAATCTGGTCAAGGCCAACAAGCGGTCGCAGCATCAGGTCTATATCAGCTTTGACGAATGGAATGTCTGGTATCATTCGAACGAGCAGGACCGCGCCATCCTGGCCGGAAACGAGGGCTGGCCGCATGCGCCGCGGCTGCTTGAGGATATCTACTGCTTTGAGGATGTGTTGCAGGTGGGCTGCATCCTGAACACGTTTATCCGCAGGTCGGATATTGTGAAGATCGCCTGTATCGCGCAGCTGGTGAACGTGATCGCCCCGATCATGACCGATCCGATGGGCGCGGCGTGGCGGCAGACGATCTATTACCCGTATTACTTCGCCTCGATCTTCGGGCGCGGGACGGCGCTGAACATGGTGGTCCAGTGCCCTGGATATGATGCCGATGTGGCCGACAATGTGCCCTATCTGGATGTATCGGGCGTGTATGACGAAGACGGGGGCACCGTGACCTTCTTTGCCGTCAACCGCCACCCGACCGAGGTGCTGGATGTCACGCTGTCGCTGCAAGGCTTCGGCCCGCAGGCCCGCATCATCGATCATCAGGTGATGACGCATCCCGACCTTTATGCCGTGAACACCGGCGTCAATCCGATGAATGTCGCGCCGCGTGCGGGGCAGGGCGCGATTGTCGAGGATGGCGCGGTCAAGGTGGGGCTGCCGCCGTTTTCCTA
>JAIXRW010000065.1 GCA_027484985.1 Rhodobacter sp.
CCGCCTTGTTGGCGCAAGCCTTAGGCAGGGCGTCGGCCTTGACCGTCCGCGCCAGCCAGCCGGTGCAGACGGCATCCTGCCCGCAGGTCTGGCAGCGGGCGACCAATGTGGCCAGTTCCGCCCGCGTCAGCCAGCCGTCGATCACGGCATCGGTCAGGTTCAGGCCAAGCACCCGCGCCATGCCCCGCGTCAGGCCCCAGGCTTGCGGGGCCTCTGCATATCCAATCATCGCGTCACCCTTTTTGCTGACACATCATGGTGACAGGATGCCGCAGCCGTGGCGCGGTTTCCTTGATCAGGATCAAGGCGCGGCCCCAAGGCGCGCTACAGGGCCATGGCCTGAAGCCGCGCCACCACCGCCTGCACCTGCGCCTTGCGCTGGGTGTTGGGCGGATGGGTGCCAAGGAAACTGTCGCCCGGATCGGGCAGACGGTCGAAGAAGCCGCTGCCAAGAACGGGGTCATATCCCGTGCGCCACGCGATCTCGGCGCCCAGCGCATCGGCTTCGAGTTCGAAATCCTTGGCATAGCTGCGCGCGCCTACGGTGGCACCCATCTCTTGCGCCTGCCGCACCGCCGCCGCGTCACCGCCCGCCGCCTGCACAAGGATACCCGCCAGCACCGCCCCCGTGGCCGCCGTCTGGCGCTGCTGCGGAATATGGCCAAGGATGTGGTGCGACGCCTCGTGCCCCAGCACAAAGGCGATCTCGTCGGCATTGCGGGCATCTGCGATCAGCGCAAGGGTAAAGCCAAGCACGGGGCGTCCGCTGCGGTCGATGGTCTGGAAGGCATTGGGCGGCTGGCCGGGGCGGTCATCGATGATGATCAGGAAATCGCAATTCACCGCCCGGTTGCGCGCGCGGCACAGTGCCTCGGTCACGGGTTCGATCCGGTGCACGACGCTGATGAAATTGCGCGCCGCATCACGCGGTTGCAGCCGGTCGGTCGGGGCGGCGGGCGGCGCGGGGGCCAGCACGCGCGGGGCAGTGCGGGGCAAGCCGGGCAAGGGCAGGGCCACCGGCGCGCAGGCCGAAAGCCCCGCCACCGCCAGCCCCGCGAAAAGCGCCCGTATCCGCCACAGCATCGCAATCCCCCGGCATCCGGCGCAGGCCCCGCGCCCGCATCCCCGCAGCCAAGCTAGCAAAGCCACGCCCGAGCGAAAGCCCCCTTGCGCCCCGCCACCCAAATCGGGCCGCCCCCGCCTTGCCCATTGCCCCACCGCCCGCCCCGCGCTAGCCTTGATTGCATGTTCACCATCGAGCACGACTTCGACGCGACCGTGATCACCCTGATCGACGAAGGCCATGACGGCCTTGTCGAGGATGTGACGATCAACGCTTTCGACGATTGCGTCACGCTGGAACAGATCGACCCGCTAAGCGGGGAACCTGTCCGCATCACCCTGTCGATGACCCAGTTGCGCGACCTTGCCGCAGCGCTTGACCTGCCCGAAGGCAGCTACCGGATCGAACGCGCCAAGGGCTGAAAGCGCCCCGCCCTCGGGGGGCATCGAGCCCCCGCTCGGGCGGGCTGCCGCGGTATCGTCCTTCGGCGTTGCGCGGCGGAAGGCGGGCAAGACGAGTATTTGGGCAAAGGTGAAGGGGGGGGCGTCACTCCAGCCGGAACACCTTGTCGCGTGCGGTCGCACCGCGCAAAAGCACCAGCCGCCCCTTGGCCACGCCCAAGGCATGGGCCAGCGCCTCGGCCACGGCGGCGTTGGCGCGGCCATCCTCGGGCGGGGCGGTGACGGCGATGCGCCATTCCCCGTTTTCCAGCGTGACCCCTGCCCGCCTTGCCCGTGGCGTCACGCGCACGGCAAATTCCGCGCCCGCCACGGCCAGATGCGCCAGTTCCCCCTTCTGCACGCCCCGCACCCCCGCTAACCTTGGCCCCGCACGCATAGGGAGCCGCCGATGACCACCGCCTTTTACCACGACGAACGCACCCTCTGGCATGGCGGTGGCAATTACTCCTTTACCCTGCCCACGGGTGGCTTTGTCCAGCCCGGCGCGGGCCTGCCCGAAAGCCCCGAAACGAAGCGCCGTCTGGTTAACCTGATGCATGTCACAGGCCTGATGGGCGCGCTTGCCCTGCAATCGGCCCCGCCTGCCACGACCGAGGATCTGCTGCGCGTCCATCCCCGCGCCTATCTCGACCGGTTCAAGGCGCTGTCCGATGCGGGCGGGGGCGAGCTGGGCCCGCGTGCCCCCTTCGGACAAGGCGGTTACGAGATTGCCGCCCTGTCGGCGGGCCTCGCCATGGCGGGGCTTAGTGCGGTTCTGTCAGGCAAGGCGCGCAACGCCTATGCGCTGTCACGCCCGCCGGGGCACCATTGCCTGCCTGACCGACCCAACGGGTTTTGCCTGCTGGCCAATATCGCCATCGCCATCCGCGCTGCCCAGGCCGCGACCCCCGGCCTGCGTTTTGCGGTGATCGACTGGGATGTGCATCACGGCAACGGGACGGAAGCCATCTTTTACGACGACCCCTCGGTTCTGGCGATCTCGCTGCATCAGGACCGCAATTACCCGATGGATACGGGCGATGCGAAAGACCGCGGCACGGGGGCGGGGGCGGGCTACAACCGCAACATCCCCCTTCCGCCCGGCACCGGGCACAGGGGGTATCTCTCGGCCTTCGACCGCCTCGTGGTCCCCGCGCTTCACGCCTTCAAACCCGATGCCATCATCGTCGCCTGCGGTTTCGACGCCGCCGCGATCGACCCTTTGGGCCGGATGCTCTGCACCGCCGACACCTTCCGCCAGATGACCCGCCGCACCATGCAGGCGGCAGCCGACCTCTGCGCCGACCGCCTGCTTCTGGTGCATGAGGGCGGCTATTCCGAAACTTATGTCCCCTTCTGCGGCCATGCCGTGCTTGGGGAACTGTCGGGCAGCCCCGTCGCCGCACCCGACCCGTTCGAACCCACGCTGACCCTGCGCCAGCCAGGCCCCGCTTTCGACCGCTTCGTCGAGACATGGATCGACGACCTCGCCGCCAGCGCTTGACCCACCGCACAGGGGGGGCCAGCCCCCCATCGGCCTGTGGCCGATTCCCCCCGGGATATTTGGACCAGTGTGAAAGAGACGTGTTTCACCCTTGCCCAAATACTCATCCCGCGCCGCCTGCCACCGATGCGGCGCTTGCAGCAGTGCGCAGATTTTTCGTAGAAAAATCTTGTTCCCCGCAAAGCGCCTGTCCCTTAGCCTGCCCGCCAAAACGAAAGGCCCCGTCATGACCGTCCATATCGGCGCGAAACCCGGCGAGATTGCCGAAACCGTCCTTCTGCCCGGCGATCCCTATCGCGCCCGTTGGGCGGCCGAGACTTTTCTGGACTCGCCCCGTCTGGTGAACGAGGTGCGCGGTATGCTCGGCTTTACCGGCACATGGCGCGGCCATCCCGTGACCATCCACGGCTCGGGCATGGGGATGCCGTCGCTGTCGATCTATGCCAACGAGCTGATCCGCGACTATGGCGCGCAGACGCTGATCCGCATCGGCTCGGCCGGGGCCTTGCAGCACCATGTCAATGTGCGCGACATCGTGCTGGCGCAGGCCTGCACCACGCTGGGCAGCCCGTCGCGGTCAATCTTCCGCGAGCTTGCCTTTGCCCCTGTGGCCGATTTCGGCCTGCTTGCCGCCGCCCATGCAGCCGCCATCGCCAAGGGCATTGCCACCCATGTGGGCGGCATCTATTCGTCCGACACCTTCTATGACGAACGCCAGGACCTGTCGGACCAGTTGCAACGCCACGGCACGCTCGCGGTCGAGATGGAAGCGGCCGAGCTTTACAGCCTTGCCGCCCGCTACAACCGCCGCGCGCTGGCCGTGCTGACGATTTCCGACCATATCCTGCGCGAGGATGCCCTGCCCTCGGCCGACCGCGAACGCAGCTTTGGCGACATGGTGGAAATCGCCCTGACCGCCGCCTTCGCCTGATCGTCAGCGCCCGTGGCTGCGGTCATAGCCGTTCACCGGCGGCGGGGCCCAGCCTGCGGGGGCGGCGGCGGGTCGGAACACCCGCACCAGCAGCGGATGGCAGGCTGACACGTCCGAGGAATGTTCGGCCGAACAATCCCCGCCGGGGCAGGCCGACAGGCCGCCCAGCAGGTCGATCTCGGCGAAGAACTCAAGATGGTCGCCGGGGCGCACGGGGCTCGCCTTCATGAAATACTGGCCCGTGTCGCGGGTGAACCCCGTGCACATGAACACGTTCAGCACATCATGCACATGGGCCTCGGCCTCGGCCAGCGGCAGGCCGGTCCACTCGGCCAGGGCGCGGGTCAGGTTGGAATGGCAGCAATGGTGATACTGCCCGCCATGGGACAAAAGGGTATGGGTATAGGGGTCGCAGCGCGTGCCGATCACATCATGCACCGCCCCGCCAAAGGCATCGAACCCGTACCAGTCGAGCGTATCATCGGTGATCGTGGCCATGGGCCGCAGATAGGGAAAGGACGACCACATCCTGTCGCCGGTTGACAGATGGGTGCCTTGCAGCGCGCGGGTCTTGCCGGAATAGAACCGCTCGGCCAGATCCTGCGCCGACCACAGGTTCAGGTCGCCCACCTGCGGGCCTTCGATGCTTTCGATGCGGAAGAAATGACCGGCAGGCACCGAAAAGCAGCGCGCGGTGCGGGCGGGAACCAGAACCTCGTCCACCTGCGTCCAGCCCGCACGGGCGGCGCGCAGCGGGGCCAGATCGACCGCGGGCAAGCCGCCCACGGGATAGCAGATCACCGGTTTCACGCCCAGACGGGCCGTTGCATCGGCGGGGCGGGGATGGTCAGGCATTACGGGTTTCATCGGCGGGCTCCCTGTTCAGGGGCCAGCCTAGCGATCCTTCCGGCGCAGGCAATCCTTGGGCCGCGCAGCGGCGGGCAAATCAACCCGTGCCCCGCAGGCCGCGCAGCGCCACGCGCCAAGGCCGGCGCTGCGCTCTTGCCGCCACAGACAGGCCCGCGTCAGCGTCGAATGGCGTCGCGCGACCCACATAAAGGCCAGCACGCCCACCAGCAGCAACAGCATCAGCAGCGGCACAGCCCCCTCCCCCCCGCAGGATCGGCGCAGGACATAGACGATCCGGCGCTGGCCCTGTTCCAACAGAACCGGCACGCCGTTCACATAGGAACAGGCTTAGGTCGGATCGGGCATCGGCCGCAAGGCGACCGTGTCGGGCAGGCTGGCCCCCGTTACCACCTCGCCCTCCGGATAGGCCGGATCGACGGGGTTTTGCCGCATATAGGTCGTCACCGGGGCGTCAGGCATGGCCGCAGCCCCCGTGGTCGCCCCCGTCACCGCCCCCAGCGCCCTGCCAGGCGTGGCATTGGTGCCCCTATCCCCCCAAAGGTCGTGGTCCGCACCTTCCGCCTTTCGCGGTCGGGATAAATCGCAACCGGCGCGTCATTTTCGACCACGCTCAGATAATCGCCCGAGGCCCGGCCCTACTGCCGCTCGAAAGACACCCGGCACCGGCTTGGCTGCGCCAGACAGGCAGCCATATCCACCCGTGCCTGCGCGGTCATCACCGCCACGACGGGCCAAGGCGGCCCCGCCCGCAGGCTAAGGTCCGGGACCGGCGATCACCGCCATCTGGACCTGCGCGGCAGCGCGGAAACCGTCAATCGCGTGACAATGCCATCCCCCTGCAAGCCATGTCTTGCGAACCCGCACCCGTTCCGACCTTCGGACCATCCCTGACAGCGCGGCGCGCGCGTCACCCGCGCGGGGGGCTGTCTGCCCCCCACGGGCCGCAGGCGGCCCTCCCCCCGAGGATATTTTCGGGGCAGAAAATGAAAGCGCCCCCGCCCCATTTTCTGCCGTCAAATATCCTCGGGGGGTGAATTGGCGCAAAGCGGCAAGAGGGGGGCAGACAGCCCCCCTTTCGCCGGTTGCCGCATAGAAAAAGGCCCGCAGCATCGCGCCACGGGCCTTTGGTCCGGCTTGCGCGGACGGTCACACCACGCGGTCAACCATCATCCGCTTGATCTCGGAAATCGCCTTGGCCGGGTTCAGCCCCTTGGGGCAGGTCTTGGCGCAGTTCATGATCGTGTGGCAACGATAGAGCTTGAACGGGTCTTCCAGTTCGTCCAGCCGCTCCGGCGTAGCCTCGTCGCGGCTGTCGATGATCCAGCGATAGGCATGCAGCAGCGCGGCAGGCCCCAGATATTTGTCACCGTTCCACCAGTAGGACGGGCAGGATGTCGAACAGCAGGCGCACATCACACATTCATAAAGGCCGTCCAGCTTGGACCGGTCCTCGATCGACTGCCGCCATTCCTTGGCCGGAGCGTTGGTCTTGGTCTCCAGCCACGGCATGATGCTGGCATGCTGGGCATAGAAATGCGTCAGATCGGGGATCAGGTCCTTGATCACGGGCATATGCGGCAAGGGATAGATCTTCACATCCCCCTTCACCTCGTCGAGGCCATAGATACAGGCCAGCGTGTTGATGCCGTCGATATTCATCGCGCAAGACCCGCAAATCCCCTCGCGGCAGGACCGGCGGAAGGTCAGCGTCGGGTCGATCTCGTTCTTGATCTTGATCAGCGCGTCCAGAACCATCGGGCCGCAGCTATCCATATCGACGAAATAGGTATCGACCCGCGGGTTTTCGCCGTCATCGGGTGTCCAGCGATAGATCTGGAATTTCCGAACGTTCTTGCCCGCAGGTTTCGGCCATGTCTTGCCGGTGCGGATTTTCGAATTCTTGGGCAGCGTGAACTGGACCATGGCTTATCCCTTCCATTCCGGGAACGAGGAGAGCGGCCTGCTCGGCGGCTGGCCGGATTTCTGGTAAACGCAAGAGTCGAACACGGCCGATGGGTCGCGTCCGGTCAGGAAATCAGAGCTGAGGTTGATCTCGACATTGGCGCCCGCGCGCCCGTCCGATCCGACCCCGAACCCCACCACGCCGCGCGGGGCGGCGGCAAGGCGGGCGCGTTCGAAACATTGCCGTTCGGCCTGCTGCACCGTCAACGGGCCGCAGGCAGGCAGCAAGAGCAGCGGAACCAGCGCCAAAAGCCGCATCACATCACCACCGGCGGGGCCACACCCGCCGCGCCAAGGCAGGATTGTGTGGCCGGACGGGCAAGGATGGACGCGATCAGCCCCTTGGTCGAGGTTCCGGCCACGGTGCCCACATCACGCACCAGCGCCTGTATCTCGGCCGCATCGGCGTTCTGCACCACACAGGCCGTTGCGGCCCCGCCCCCCACCACGGGGGCGACGACGGTTTCGGCGGTGCGGCGGCCCACCTTGTCGGCCACATCCTCGGGCGAACAGGCGGCAACCAGCAGCGCGGACAGCATCAGGGCGCGCGTCATTTCTTCATCGCAATCGCGCGCTCGACGGCGGGCCGCAGATCATTGTTGTCTTCGATCCGCAACATACGAATGTCGCGCACCGACGGACCGAACCAGTCAAACTCGGTGGTCAATTGCTGCACGGCCAAAACACAGGTGACAGCATCGACGCTGTCGCCGCCGAAATAGACAGACCCTTGGGTGCGGTCAAAGCCATGCCCGCGCAGCGCCTTTGAGATGTCGTTATAGGCGTTTTGCCACAACTCATTGTGATAACTCGCCTTAAGCGTTGCTGTGTCGAGATCGAAAGCAATCGCATACATGGTCTGCCTGGCCCCGCTGTTATGCCCGAAACGCGCCTTGGGTTGCATTGTCGCCACCTCCTGGTCCGTATCGCCCTTATTCAACCATCCTATCAGAACTTGCGTTCCGCAGGCGCGATCTTCTTCAGGCTGATGCCGCCTTCGGCTTCGGTCGTCAGCGGGGCGGTATGCACCGCGCGGTAGCCCAGCGTCACCTTGGCCCCATCGACCCAAGCCAGCGAATGTTTGCGCCAATTGGCATCATCGCGGGTCGGGTGGTCCTCATGCGCGTGGGCACCACGGCTTTCGGTGCGGGCATGGGCGCCATAGATCGTGGCAAGCGCGTTGGGCATCAGATTGGCCAGTTCCAGCGTTTCCATCAGGTCGCTGTTCCACACCAGCGACCGGTCCGTCACCTTGATGTCATCCATCTTGCCGGCAATCGCGGTCATCTTGCGTTCGCCCTCGGCCAGCGTGGCTTCGGCGCGGAACACCGCCGCATCGGCCTGCATGGTCTTTTGCATTTCAAGCCGCAGCGCCGCCGTGGGGGTGGCGCCGTTGGCATGGCGCGTCGCGTCGAACCGGTCCAGCGCGCGGTCCACCTCGGGCTTGTTGGTGGCGGGGGTGGCGGCTTTGGGGTCAACCACCTGCCCGGCCCGAATGGCGGCGGCACGGCCGAACACCACAAGATCGATCAGGCTGTTCGACCCCAGACGGTTCGCCCCATGCACGCTTGCACAGCCCGCCTCGCCCACGGCCATCAGGCCGGGGAAAATGGCATCGGGGTTGTCTGCGGTGGGGTTCAGCACCTCGCCCCAGTAATTCGTGGGGATGCCGCCCATGTTGTAATGCACCGTGGGCAGCACGGGGATCGGCTCTTTGGTCAGATCGACCCCTGCGAAAATCCGCGCCGATTCCGAAATGCCCGGCAGCCGCAGGTCCAGCGTCTCTTTCGGCAGGTGGTTCAGGTGCAGGTGGATATGGTCGCCATTGGCCCCAACCCCGCGCCCTTCGCGGATTTCCAGCGTCATGCAGCGCGACACGTAATCGCGCGGCGCAAGGTCTTTGTAATGCGGCGCATAGCGTTCCATGAACCGCTCGCCATTGGCGTTGGTCAGATACCCGCCCTCTCCCCGCGCGCCTTCGGTGATCAGGCAGCCCGAACCGTAAATCCCCGTCGGGTGGAACTGGACGAATTCCATATCCTGAAGCGGCAATCCCGCCCGCGCCACCATGCCGCCGCCGTCACCGGTGCAGGTATGGGCGCTTGTCGCGCTGAAATAGGCGCGGCCATAGCCGCCCGTGGCCAGCACCACCATCTTGGCGTTGAACACATGGATCGTGCCGTCATCCAGCTTCCACGCCACCACGCCGGTGCAGGCGCCATCGGTGATGACCAGATCAAGCGCGAAATATTCGATGAAGAATTCCGCGTTGTTCTTCAGGCTTTGCCCGTAAAGCGTGTGCAGAATGGCGTGCCCCGTGCGGTCGGCGGCGGCGCAGGTGCGCTGCACCGGCGGGCCTTCACCGAACTCGGTCGTATGGCCGCCAAAGGGGCGCTGGTAGATCTTGCCCTCTTCGGTGCGCGAAAACGGCACGCCGTAATGTTCCAGCTCGTACACGGCCTTGGGCGCCTCGCGCGCCAGATATTCCATGGCATCCGTGTCGCCCAGCCAGTCCGACCCCTTCACGGTGTCATACATGTGCCACTGCCACGAATCGGGGCCCATATTCCCAAGGCTGGCCGCAATCCCGCCCT
Source organism: Rhodobacter sp. (assembly GCA_027484985.1). GTDB lineage: Bacteria > Pseudomonadota > Alphaproteobacteria > Rhodobacterales > Rhodobacteraceae > Paragemmobacter. Next base: position 9,365 of record JAIXRW010000065.1, read on the forward strand.
GTGCCGCAACCGTATGGCTGCGGGTGGGGAACACCTTGGTCACGCAGGCCGTGCGAAGGCCCTGTTCGGCCATGCCCAACGTAGCCCGCAGACCCGCGCCACCCGCGCCCACCACGACCACGTCATAGTCGTGAACTTCATAAGCGTAAGCCGTCATATCGACCCCTCAAAGAGCGATCCGGGCCAGGGCATAGATCCCCGTCGCCGTGATCACATAAGCAAGCGAATGCGCCAGAATGACCAGACCACGGCGGGTGGACCCGCCCGAATAGTCCTCGATCATCATCGTGGCGCCCTTGGCGAAATGCCGCATCGAAACGAACAGCACCAATCCGGTCAGAATGGCCGGAAACGGCCGCGCAAAGGTGGCGACCACGGCATCATGGCTTTGGCCCAGCGCATGGCCAAAGATGTAAAGCCATGTCGGCACAAGGAAAGCCAGCGCCACGGCGGATGCGCTCATATACCAGTGATGTTCGGTTCCGGTATGGGCGGCACCCTTGCCCACGGCGCGTTTGCGGTCGGTCAGATAGCGCATGATGCCCCCTTCAGACGATCAGGACGGTGATGACGGTCAGCACGACCGAACCGATGATGCAACCCCAGCCCAGTTTCTCGGCGGTGGGTATGTCAAGGCCATGGCCGGCATCGAAATAAAGATGCCGCAGACCGGCAAGGTAGTGATACCACAGCGCCCAGGCCGACAGCGTGAACACCAGATCCCCGAACCAGCTTGTCGCCACCGCATCGGCCACCGCGAAGTATTCGGGCGAAACGGCAGCAGCCAGCAGCCACCACACCGCAAGCACCGTGCCCACGATCAGCCCGTTGCCGGTGATCCGCGTCAGGATCGAGGTGATCGAGGTCAGTTGCGGACGATAAATCTGCAAATGCGGGGAAAGCGGTCTTTCGACCCGCTTGGGTTCGGCCATATCGGTTCCCTCCGTCGCTTTCGAACCGGCATGGCCGGCCCGCGCTTCGATTTCGTTGACCGAGTGATAGCGGTTTTTCGGGCCGAGTCACGCTTCACAACGCCGCAGATGCAGCATCAATCCACCGCAGAGCGGTTTTTTTCGCGTTAGTGATCACAAATTTTCAGACTGTGATCACAGTTTCGCGGCAGGGCTGTGCGGCAGGCTTATAACCGATCGATGACCTGTTGCGCGCTTTCCGAACAAATGGTGATCGAAACGTCGCTCGGGTCGTAAAAGGCATTGGCCTGACCGCAGGGCGCCACCCGCACGACCAGCGTGGCAGGCAGCGTGAGGATCGAGTTGAAATACTCCACCTCGTCGCGGATGGCATCAGTTAGCGGGTCCTCCACCTCGGGCTCTTCCCAGACAATCGACTTGCCGGGCCCGGCATCGACCAGTTGCTGGAAGAACTGGCCCCAGCTTTCGTCAATCTGCGAATATTCCTCGGGGCAGGATGATGCGCGATCTTCGGGAATTTCCAGATCGGCGGCGAATTGCCCGCGCGCATCGGGATCGGCACCATAGAACAGGCAGGCCATGGTGGCGATGCGCTTCTTGTCGGGGCCATGCACATCCCACCAGTCGGGATCACCCTCGCCCCGGCTTTCGGCAATGCTTTCCCATGTCGCCAGCGATGCGCGCATCACCTGCTCGGCCGGTTCGTTTTCCCACAGCGAATTGATCAGAAAGACCGACATGATGTCGGCCGCATCCTCTTCGTTGCCCAGAACCGGCAGGTCCATGATGTCGATCAGGGCATGGCCCATCTCGTGATAGAGATCGGTGGTGATACTGCCCGTCACCTCGGCAATCTGGTCATCGTCCAGCGCATCCCAGTCTTGCGACAGGGCAGGACCGGCCGACAAGGCAATCAGGGCAGACAGGACAAGGGGTTTCAGCATCGCATCACTCATGAACCGCAAACACCCCTATCAAAAAGGAACAAGTGCCCAATAATCAAGGTCAAGCAGCACCTCGGGCGCATATTTTCCCGCATCATCGCGCAACGAAAACGGGGCGGCACCCGCCTTGGTTGCAACCAGCCGCAGCCGCAGCGCGCCCACACCCGGCGCGGCGGTTTCGGCCTTGTCCAGCACTTCGGACCACGCCCGCACGGTATCGCCCGCGAAACAGGGGTTGGCATGGGCGCCCGCATTCAGCGCCACGATCATCTGCGCATTGGCAAGGCCGTTAAAGCTCAGCGCGCGGGCAAGGCTGATGACATGCCCGCCATAGATCAGCCGCCGCCCGTCGGGCCGCTGGGTCACGTCGAAATGCACCTTTGACGTGTTCTGCCACAGCCGCGTGGCGATCATATGCTCGGCATCCTCGACCGTCACGCCATCGACATGGTCGATCCGCTCGCCCACCGCGTAATCGCCCCAGCGGTGCGGTTCGCCCGCCTGCGCAAAATCATAGGCGGTGAAATCCAGCCCCTCGGGCACCACCAGATCACCCGCCGCCACGGCAGGGGCCAGATCGGGCACCACGGTCTGCGGGGCCGCCGCCGCCGGATCGCGCTTTTTCACCATGACCCAGCGCACATAGTCCAGCACCACCACGCCGCGCTGGTTAACCCCGCGCGACCGCACATAGACCACGCCCGATGTGCCGTTCGAGTTTTCCTTGAGCCCGATCACGGTCGAACTCGCCCGCAGCGTATCACCCGGCCAGACTGGCGCCAGCCAGCGCCCCTCGGCATAGCCAAGGTTGGCCACCGCGTTCAGGCTGATATCGGGCACGGTCTTGCCGAACACCGTGTGAAAGGCGATCAGGTCATCCAGCGGCGCGGCAGGCAGGCCGCAGGCCCTTGCGAATTCGTCCGATGAATAAAGCGCCCCCCGCGCAGGGTATAGCGCATGGTAAAGCGCCCGCTCGCCCGCCCCAACGGTGCGCGGCACGGCATGGGCAATCACCTCGCCCAGCCGGTAATCCTCGAAGAAACGCCCTGCGTTGGTTTTCATCGCCCCCCCCTTCCGCCTACCTTTCGGTCAGGGCTCGGCCGTGGCGCTTGCCACGGGCCGCGCCCGCGTTCGGTGGGCTTACGCCGCGCCACTGGCGCGACGGCCCCACCTCACACCCCCATGGGGCGGGCGCGCAAGGCGCACCCACCCCTCGGGTCGGTAGCGGCCCTACCGTCAGGGCAGGACCACTCCAATCTCTCAGCGCGACCAGACCGCCACGCCGACACCCGTCCAAGCGGACCACGCTGCCCGAAACACTCAGCATCGGTCCACCTTCCGCCGTCTCCTCCGGTCAGGGTTCGGCCGTGGCGCTTGCCACGGGTCGCGCCCGCGTTCGGTGGGCTTACGCCGCGCCACTGGCGCGACGGTCCCACCTCACACCCCCACGGGGCGGGCGCGCGGGCGCACCCACCCTGTCGGGCCGGTCGCGGCCCTACCGTCCGGGCAGGGCCACGCCATTCCTCGGGTCCGGCCCTACGCCTCGCCCAGCTTCATCTCGGGCGAATAGTCGCCCGGAACCTCTTTCACCACCGCCTGCCCGCAGCGCATCACGCCCCGCGCGGCATCAAAGGCATAGCTGGGCCCGCCATGCAGGTCCCACCCCTTGCTCAGCGCCAGCGACACCTTGTGACAAAAGGCCGACGTGTCATCGTCCGAAAGGAACCGGTAAAGCCTCATCCCTCACCCCCAGGGCTGCACGCCAAGCCAGTTGTGGATGCCCATCACGACCCCCATCACCAGCACCGCACCCACCAGCGCCATCACCTCTTTCCGCACCGTCGAAGGCGGGTTCTTCACCCAATCCCGCTCGGCCCGGTTGATCACGATGACCGAAACCACCGCCCAGACCAGCAAGCCCCCGAACAGCAGCACCGCCGCCAGATCGCCATTCACCAGCAGATGCGCCACCGCCCATGTCTTTACCGCCGTCAGCTGCGGATGCCGGATCACCCGCGTGATCCCCGTTTTCATCCCGCTTGCGGCATAAAGATAAAAGGCCAGCAACATCAGCGTGTTGTTCACATGCACCATGAATGCAGGCGGATACCACAGGTCCACCTGCCCGGCCCCGCGATAACCCAGCACCATCAGCGCCAACCCCGCAAGGATACCCGCCGTGGCAATCCCCTTGCCCGCATTCCCCATCCCCGCCCTTTGCGCCGGTGCAAAACGCTTCCACAGATGCGCGCCCGACCAAAGCGCCAGTCCCACAACGATCCAAACCAAAGCCAATCCCCCTTGCGCCATGCCTGTCGCGGCGCACCCTGAACCTAATCGGCCAGCGCCGCAATCGCCTGCGCTTGCGCGATCAACCGTTCAGCCCCGACCACATGCAGGTTCTCGACGATCCGCCCGTCCAGCACGGCCACCCCCTGCCCCGCCGCCCGCGCCTCGGCAAAGGCGGCAATTTGGCGCCGCGCAAGATCAAGTTCGGCCGCGCTCGGCGCAAAGACGGCATTGGCGATGTCCACCTGCGCGGGATGCACCAGCGTCTTGCCGTCAAACCCCATATCGCGGCCCTGTTCACATTCGGCCCGCAACCCCGCCTCGTCCAGATAGGCGTTGTAAACCCCGTCCACGATCACGCGCCCCTCGGCCTTGGCCGCCAGCACACAGGCCCCCAGCCCCGCCATCAGCGGCAGCCGGTCGGCCCTGAACCGCGCGCCCAGTTCCCTGGCCAGATCGTTGGTTCCCATCACCATCCCCTCCAGCCGCCCATGCGCGGCGATGGCGGCCGCGGCCAGCATCCCCCGCGCCGTCTCCATCATCGCCCAAAGCGGCTTGCCGGTCAGGCCCGCCACGGCATCCAGCACGGCAGGCCCGTCCACCTTGGGCACCAGCAGCGCATCGACCCCCGCCATGGCGCCAAAGGCCGCCGCATCCTCGCGCCCCCAGACCGTATCGAACCCGTTGATCCGCACGATCCGCAGCCGCGCCCCGTAATCCACCTCGCCCAGAAACCGCGCCAGCGTCTCGCGCGCCGCCGCCTTTTCATCCGGCGCCACCGCATCTTCCAGATCGAGGATGATCGCGTCCACAGCCAGATCCCGCGCCTTCTCCAGCGCCCGCTGTTTCGACGCCGGAATATACAGGACAGAACGGACAGGGCGGCGCATCACGAAATCCTCCAAGCAACATTCTTTCGATTGCAGACACGATTCCGAAACTTTACGCAACCCCAAAAATGCCGCAACGCAGCAAGCACCGCCCCACCTGCCGCTTTCATACTCGCCCAAATATCCCGGGGGTACGGGGGCTGGCCCCCGCTGCAAAGGCGTGTGCGGGGGCTGGCCCCCGCCTTAGCCCGCCAAGCCGCGCGCCCCGTCCCAGATCAGCTTGACCGAAACCGCCAGCAGCGCCCAGATCACCAGCCGGAAGAACAGCGCCTCGGGCAGCAACTTCACCATCCGCACCCCCGCAAACACCGCCAGCGCTGACCCCGGCATCAGCAGCAGGGCCACATGCAGGTTCTCGGCCGAAAACTGCCCCAACAGGTAATAGGGGATCAGCTTGATCGCATTCACATAGGCAAACAGAATCGTCGATGTCCCCGCGAACACCGCCTTCCGCAGACCCAAAGGCAGGGTGTAAACCTGATAGGGCGGCCCGCCCGAATGGCTGACGAAACTCACAAATCCCGTCACCACCCCCCAGAACAGACCGGGCGCCACGCGGGCAGGGCGCGGCGGCCCCTCGACCTTGGGGCGCAACAGCAGGTTCAGCGCGAAACTGACCCCGATCACCCCCACCAGCAGCGTCACGAAATCCTCGGGCACCACCCGCGCCGTGGCATAGCCCAGCGTCACGCCCGCCGTCGTGGCAGGCACCATGATCGCCAGGATGCGCCAGTCGAATTCGCGCCGGTACGCCCACAGCCCGAACATGTCCGACACCACATAGACCGGCAGCAGCAAACTCGCCGCCGCCACCGGTGAAATCACCAGCGCCAGCACCGGCACGCTCAGGATGCCGACGATGGGCAACCCGCCCTTCGACATTCCCACCAGAAGCGACGCAATCACCGCCGCCACCCAGAATGCCAGACCTTCCATCGCCGCCTCCCCCAAGCCTCGCGCGCCCTTTAGCGCAAACACCGCGCCCTTACCACCAAATGCCGCATGCAACGGCATACCGAGACGCTTGCCAGACGCGCCATTGGGGCGTAGGCAAACCCCGTATCCACACCTGACGGGAGATGAACCCAATGGCACGACCCAAGATCGCCCTTATCGGCGCCGGTCAAATCGGCGGCACGCTCGCCCATTTGGTCGCCCTGAAAGAACTCGGTGACGTCATCCTTTTCGACATCGCCGAAGGCACCCCGCAGGGCAAATCGCTCGATATCGCGCAATCGGGCCCGTCCGAAGGCTTCGACGCCACGATGAAGGGCACCAATGACTACGCCGATATCGCCGGGGCCGATGTCTGCATCGTCACCGCAGGCGTGCCCCGCAAACCGGGGATGAGCCGCGATGACCTCTTGGGCATCAACCTCAAGGTGATGAAATCGGTGGGCGAAGGCATCAAGGCCCATGCCCCGAACGCCTTTGTCATCTGCATCACCAACCCGCTCGACGCCATGGTCTGGGCGCTGCGCGAATTTTCGGGCCTGCCGCATCACATGGTCGTCGGCATGGCAGGCGTGCTCGACAGTGCCCGCTTCCGCCACTTCCTGTCGGTGGAATTCGGCGTGTCGATGCGCGATGTCACCGCCTTCGTCCTTGGCGGCCACGGCGACACGATGGTCCCGCTCGCCCGCTATTCCACCGTGGCGGGCATCCCGCTTCCCGACCTCGTCAAGATGGGCTGGACTAGCCAAGAGAAACTCGACGCCATCATCCAGCGCACCCGCGATGGCGGGGCCGAGATTGTGGGCCTGTTGAAAACCGGTTCGGCCTTCTATGCGCCCGCCACCAGCGCCATCGAAATGGCCGAAGCCTTCCTCAAGGACCAAAAGCGCGTCCTGCCCTGCGCGGCCTATGTCAAAGGCGCCTACGGGCTTGACGGTCTTTACGTCGGCGTTCCCACCGTGATCGGCGCGGGCGGGATCGAACGCGTCGTGGCCATCGACCTGAACCCCGACGAACAGGCGATGATGACCAAATCGGTCGATGCCGTGAAAGGCCTCGTCGCCGCCTGCAAGACGATCGACCCCTCGCTGGCCTGATCGCGCCCAGACACGACCCTGACACGACCCCGAAAGGCGCGCCCGCGACAGGCGCGCCTTTTCCTTTGGCCGACCGCCCTTTGCCCCGCCGTCGCGCGGGGGGCTGTCTGCCCCCCACGGCGCGTGCCGCGCCTCCCCCCGAGGATATTTGGCGGCAGAAAATGCAGCCCCCCCCTTATTTTCTGCCTGGCAAATATCCTCGGGGGGTGAATTGGCGCGCCGCGCCAAGAGGGGGGCAGACAGCCCCCCTTTCTTCGCTGCCCAAGGCGCAAGCCTTCCAAGACGGGCCGATCCGCGCTAGACCCGCGCCATGACAAAAGGCCTCGTCTCGCCCTATTCCGCCCCCGATTTCTATGAACAGGCGCTCGCCAAGGGCCGCCACCGCGATATCGTGGGCGGCCGGTGGGAGGAAACGGGGCTCGAACAGATGCGCCTTCTGCTCGATGCCGGGCTCGACCCGCATCACCACCTGCTCGATATCGGCGCGGGCTCGCTCAGGCTCGGTTGCCGCGTGGTGCCCTATCTGGACCCCGGCCATTACTGGGCCACCGATGCCAGCCGCGCCCTGATGCTGGCGGGCCATGCCGCCGAACTGGCCGATCCCGCCCGCCTGCCGCAAAGACAACTGGTCGAGGATGCCGATTTCGCCTTTCCCGGCATCCCGGGCACCATCACCCATGCCATCGCCTTTGCCGTTTTCACCCATCTGCCGATGAACCATCTGCGTCTGGGCCTCGTGTCGTTGCGCGCACGGTTTCCCGCGCTGGAATGTCTGCTCTTCACCGTCTTTCTGGCCCCCGATGCCGCCACCTACGCCCGGCCCTTCCGCCAGCCTGACGGGGTCGTCACCCATGCCGCCCGCGCGCCTTGGCACATGCTCGAGTCCGATGTGCTGCATCTGGCCCGCGCGTCGGGTTTCGCCGTCACGCGGCGCGAAGACCCGCTGCCGCGCGGGCAGGTGCTGTTCGTGGCGCGGCCGGTGGCGGGTGACGATGCGGCGAATCACCCTTGGCGGTAACGGTCTCGCGACTTGTGATCACACGTTTTCAGCGTGTGATCACAAATGGCGGTTTTTCGCGGGCAAAGTGCTGCATACCATAGAATACCGTTTCGTCCCGCCGTTCTTCCATGGCAATACGCCGCAAAAGCACAGCAATGGACGGGTTGCCATGAACATCCACGAATATCAGGCCAAGGCGCTGTTGCGCCATTACGGGGTTCCCGTGTCCGATGGCCGCGTGGTCCTGCGGGCGGAAGAGGCGAAAACCGCCGCCGGTGAACTCGACGGCCCGCTCTGGGTGGTCAAGGCGCAAATCCATGCCGGTGGCCGTGGCAAGGGCCATTTCAAGGAACCCGAAGCCGGCGAAAAGGGCGGTGTCCGCCTTGCCCGCTCGGTGGAAGAGGCCGACCAGTTCGCCCGCCAGATGCTGGGCCGCACCCTTGTGACCGTGCAGACCGGCCCCGCGGGCAAGCAGGTGAACCGCATCTATATCGAAGACGGCAGCGACATCGCGCGCGAGCTTTACCTCGCCCTGCTGATCGACCGGCAGACTTCCCGCGTGTCCTTCGTCGTCTCGACCGAAGGCGGCATGTCGATCGAGGATGTCGCCCATGACACGCCCGAAAAGATTCTGTCCTTCTCGGTCGATCCGGCCACGGGCCTGTCCGAATTCCACGGCCGCCGCGTGGCGTTTGAACTGGGCCTGACCGGCAATCAGGTCAAGCAATGCGTGGCGCTGGTCAAGAACCTGTATCGGCTCTTCATCGAAAAAGACATGGAGATGCTGGAAATCAACCCGCTGGTGGTGATGACCGACGGCAACCTCAAATGCCTTGACGCCAAGATGGGCTTTGATTCCAACGCGCTTTACCGCCACGCCGATATAGCCGCGCTGCGGGACGAAACCGAGGAAGACCCCAAGGAACTCGCCGCCTCGAAATTCGACCTGAACTACATCGCGCTCGATGGCGAGATCGGCTGCATGGTCAACGGCGCGGGCCTTGCCATGGCGACCATGGATATCATCAAGCTTTACGGCGCCGAACCCGCAAACTTCCTTGATGTGGGCGGTGGCGCGACCAAGGAAAAGGTGACCGAGGCGTTCAAGATCATCACCTCTGACCCGAACGTCAAAGGCATCCTTGTCAACATCTTCGGCGGCATCATGCGCTGCGACATCATCGCCGAAGGCGTGATCGCGGCGGTGAAAGAGGTGGGTCTGAAGGTTCCGCTGGTGGTGCGGCTTGAGGGCACCAATGTCGAACTGGGCAAGGACATCATCCGCAATTCCGGCCTGAACGTCATCGCAGCCGACAACCTGTCGGATGCGGCGGCCAAGATCGTCAAAGCAGTCAAGGGCTGATCCGATGCGTCTGCCGCTTCTCCTTCTGGCCCTGCTCGCCCCCGCAACGGCACATGCCGATACCCTGTCGCTGTTCGATGAGGGGCTGGACGGCTGCTTTGCCACGGTCGGACAGGGCGGGCGGCAGACAGCCGAATACCTTGCCGATGCGGGCTGGAACGGCGATGCCGATGATGAAATGGGCCTTGGCTGGCTTTACCCCGCCACGACCGAAGACCCCTTCATCACCGTCGCCATCGACGGCAGCTTCTGCCAGATCGAAAGCGCAAGCATCGGCACCGAAACCGCTGCCACCCGCCTGCGCGCCTATCTCGATCAGGCAGGACAAGGCTTTGACCCCGACAAGGACGAAAACGGCTGCACCCGCTTTGACCTTGGCAAGGGCTACGCCGTCACCCTCACCTCGGGCGGCGACGACCCCACCTGCGCCTCGGATGACAACAGCGCCCTGCGCTTCACCCACGAATAAAGGCCGCCCCGATGCCCCGCCATACCGCCACAACCGCCGGAAAGATCGCGCTCGCCGCCATCGTTTCGCTGGGCGGCTGCACGGCAAAGCTGACATCGGACGAATACGAATTGCGGAACATGAAACCCTCGAACATCGTGCCCAAATCCTCGCCCAAGGCACTGGTCGCATCCTTCGAACGTTTCTGCCTTGATCAAGGCTCGCGCGCCGAAACCCGCGCCGCCCTCCGCGCCAGCGATTACGTCCCCGTCCCCGATCCTGTCGCCGGCATGCAGGTCTGGCTGGTCGATGACCTGCGCCCCGCTGTCTTGTTGAACGACAGCGATTGCGTGGTGATGGCCCAGTCCCGCACCGGACAGACCGAGCGGGTCAAGACCCTTGTCGCCGACCGCTTCCCGCAGGCCCGGCCTGTCTCGGGCAGCAGCTTTGAAAACCTGTGGTCGCAGGACCAAAGCCTGATCTTCACCCGTCGCGTCACGCCCAATGCCGCGCCGTCCCAATTCATGCTCGGCATCAGCCTCGGCAGCTAACCTTTCGCGGGGCGACCCGCACCCGTGACCACAAAGGAACGTCCCCATGGCCGTACTCGTCAACGAAAACACCAAGCTGATCTGCCAGGGCTTCACCGGCAGCCAAGGCACCTTCCATTCGGAACAGGCCATCGCCTATGGCACCAAAATGGTCGGCGGCGTGACCCCCGGCAAGGGCGGCACGACGCACCTTAACCTGCCGGTATTCAATTCGGTCCATGAAGCGAAAGCCGTGACCGAAGCGAATGCCACCGTGATCTACGTTCCCCCGCCCTTTGCCGCCGACAGCATCCTCGAAGCCATCGATGCCGAGATGGAATTGATCGTCTGCATCACCGAAGGCATCCCCGTGCTTGACATGATGAAGGTCAAGCGCGCGCTGGAAGGGTCAAAATCCCGCCTGATCGGGCCGAACTGCCCCGGCGTCATCACCCCCGACGCCTGCAAGATCGGCATCATGCCCGGCCATATCCACAAGCGCGGCTCGGTGGGCGTGGTGTCGCGCTCGGGCACCCTGACCTATGAGGCGGTCAAGCAGACCACCGACCTCGGCCTTGGCCAGTCCAGTGCCGTGGGCATCGGCGGCGACCCGATCAAGGGCACCGAACATATCGACGTGCTGGAAATGTTCCTTGCCGACCCCGAAACCCAGTCGATCATCATGATCGGCGAAATCGGCGGCTCGGCCGAAGAAGAAGCCGCGCAATTCCTGCGCGATGAAGCCAAGCGCGGCCGCGCCAAGCCCTGCGCCGGTTTCATCGCCGGACGCACCGCCCCCCCCGGCCGCCGCATGGGCCATGCCGGTGCCATCGTGGCAGGCGGCAAGGGTGACGCGGAATCCAAGATCGAAGCCATGCGCGCCGCTGGCATCGTGGTTGCAGACAGCCCCGCCACATTGGGCGAGGCGGTGATGAAAGCCTTGGGCCGGTAACGGGGGGGATAGGGGGATGGAGGAGACCACGATGGACCAGCGCGCCAAGACGATGATCGCCTCTTTCCTCGCCCTGTTCGGGCTTCTGGCGCTGACTGCCATCGCCTCGATCAACCATGCCGAACCGAACTCTGCCCTGACCGCCGCCCTTTTCGGCACCACGCACTGATTGCCCGACTTACCGGCACGGGGGACGCCCCGGCCCGCCCCATACGGGAGGAACGACCAGATGACCGACAAAAGCCCGAACGACCAGTTCCACGCCCAAAGCTTCCTGCAAGGGCAGAACGCGGAATATATCGACCAGCTTCAGGCGCGTTACGCCACCGACCCGGCTTCGGTCGATGCCGCATGGGCCGAATTTTTCCGCGCCCTCGGCGATACCGAACTTGATGCCAAGCGCGCCGCATCCGGCCCGTCATGGGCACGGGCCGACTGGCCGCCCAGCCCGACCGACGACCTGACCGCCGCCATGACGGGTGAATGGCCCGTGGCCGCCCCCGCCAAGGATGCCAAGGCCGCAGCGCAAAAGATCGTGGCCAAGGCCGAAGAAAAGGGCGTGTCGCTGTCTGACGCGCAGGTGCAGCGCGCCGTGCTCGACAGCATCCGCGCGCTGATGATCATCCGCGCCTACCGTATTCGCGGCCATCTGGTGGCCAATCTCGACCCGCTCGGCATGCGCGACACCAAACTGCATCCCGAACTTGACCCCACCTCTTACGGCTTTACCGAATCCGACCTTGACCGCCCGATCTTCATCGACAAGGTGCTTGGCCTCGAAGTGGCCTCGATGCGCCAGATCATCGAGATCGTGCGCCGCACCTATTGCGGCACCTTTGCCCTGCAATACATGCACATCTCCGATCCCGAACAGGCCGCATGGCTGAAGGAACGGATCGAAGGCTACGGCAAGGAAATCGCCTTCACCCGCGAAGGGCGCAAGGCCATCCTGAACAAGCTTGTCGAAGCCGAAGGCTACGAAAAATTCCTGCATGTAAAATACATGGGCACCAAACGCTTCGGCCTTGACGGCGGCGAGGCGCTGATTCCGGCCATGGAACAGATCATCAAGCGCGGCGGTGCGCTTGGCGTGAAGGATATCGTCATCGGCATGCCGCACCGTGGCCGCCTGTCGGTGCTGGCCAATGTGATGCAGAAACCCTACCGCGCCATCTTCCACGAATTTCAGGGCGGCTCGTACAAGCCCGAAGATGTCGATGGTTCGGGTGACGTGAAATACCACCTCGGCGCGTCCTCCGACCGCAGCTTCGACGGCAACACCGTCCACCTGTCGCTGACCGCGAACCCCAGCCACCTCGAAGCGGTCAACCCCGTCGTCCTCGGCAAGGTCCGCGCCAAGCAGGACCAGTTGGGCGACCAGACCACCCGCTCGACCGTGCTGCCCATCCTGCTGCATGGCGATGCTGCCTTTGCGGGTCAGGGCGTCGTCGCCGAATGTTTCGGCCTGTCGGGCCTGCGCGGCCACCGCACGGGCGGCACGATCCATATCGTGGTGAACAACCAGATCGGCTTTACCACCGCCCCGTCCTTCAGCCGCTCGTCCCCCTACCCCACCGACATCGCGCTGATGGTCGAAGCCCCCATCTTCCACGTCAACGGCGACGATCCCGAAGCCGTGGTCCACGCCGCCAAGGTCGCCACCGAATTCCGCCAGACCTTCCACAAGGACGTGGTGATCGACATCTTCTGCTACCGCCGCTTCGGTCACAACGAAGGCGACGAGCCGATGTTCACCAACCCGGCGATGTACACCCGCATCAAGAAGCAAAAGACCACGCTTCAGCTTTACACCGAACGCCTTGTCAAAGACGGCCTCATCCCCGAAGGCGAGATCGAGGATATGAAAGCCGCCTTCCAGGCCCGCCTGAACGAGGAATTCGAAGCGGGCAAGAACTTCAAACCCAACAAGGCCGACTGGCTCGATGGCCGCTGGTCGGGGCTTGACCGCGAAGGGTCCGACTACACCCCCGGCGATACCGCGATCAAACCCGAAACCATGGCCGAGGTGGGCGCCGCCCTGACCCGCGTGCCCGAAGGTTTCGACATCCACAAGACCGTGGCCCGCCAACTGGAAGCCAAGGCCAAGATGTTCGAAACCGGCAAGGGCTTTGACTGGGCCACCGCCGAAGCGCTCGCCTTCGGCAGCCTTGTCACCGAAGGCTACCCCGTCCGCCTGTCGGGTCAGGATTGCACCCGCGGCACCTTTTCGCAGCGCCATTCGGCCTTCATCGACCAGCAGACCGAAGAACGCCACTACCCCCTGAACCACATCCGCGCAGGGCAAGCCCGCTACGAAGTCATCGACTCGATGCTGTCGGAATATGCGGTGCTCGGCTTCGAATACGGCTATTCGCTGTCCGAACCCAACGCGCTCACGATGTGGGAAGCCCAGTTCGGCGATTTCGCCAACGGCGCGCAGATCATGATCGACCAGTTCATCAACTCGGGCGAAAGCAAATGGCTGCGTATGTCGGGCCTCGTCATGCTCTTGCCCCACGGCTACGAAGGCCAAGGCCCCGAACATTCCTCGGCCCGGCTTGAGCGGTTCCTGCAAATGTCGGCGCAGGATAACTGGATCGTCGCCAACGTCTCGACCCCCGCCAACTACTTCCACATCCTGCGCCGCCAGATCCACCGGTCCTTCCGCAAACCGCTCGTGCTGATGACCCCGAAATCGCTGCTGCGCCACCCGATGTGCATTTCGGAAGCCGCCGATTTCACCACCGGCTCCACCTTCCACCGCGTGCTGTGGGATGACGCGCAAAAGGGCAACTCGACCCTCGCGCTCAAACCCGATGCCGAAATCAAGCGCGTCGTCATCTGCTCGGGCAAGGTCTATTACGACCTCTTGGCCGAGCGTGACAAACAGGCGCTCGACAACACCTACCTTTTGCGCCTCGAACAGTTCTACCCCTTCCCGGCGCTTGCGCTGACCAAGGAACTGGAACGCTTCAAGGGCGCCGAAATCATCTGGTGTCAGGAAGAACCGAAAAACCAGGGCGGCTGGACCTTCGTCGAACCCAACCTCGAATGGGTGCTCACCCGCATCGGCGCCAAACACAGCCGCGCCCGTTACGCAGGCCGCGATGCCAGCGCCTCGCCCGCCACCGGCCTTGCGTCAAAGCACAAGGCCGAACAGGAAGCCCTTGTCGCAGCGGCCCTGATCGGCTGACCCCATCCCCCGCGCCGCCCCCGGCGCGGGCCCACCCACAGGGCGCAAAGCCCGAACCGCAATAGGCGCCCGCAGCGGCGCGGAGGATGAACAGATGACCGATGTTATGGTGCCGTCCCTTGGCGAAAGCGTCAGCGAAGCCACCGTTTCCACCTGGTTCAAGAAGGTGGGCGATTACGTCAAACAGGACGAAATGCTGTGCGAACTGGAAACCGACAAGGTTTCCGTCGAAGTGCCCGCCCCCGTTTCCGGCACCCTGATCGAGATCATCGCCCCCGAAGGCGCGACCGTGGCCGCCAGCGCCCGCCTTGCCATCATGACCGAAGGCGCCGCCGCAACAGCGGCCCCCGCCGCCCCGGCCGCCGCAGCGGCCCCCGCCCCCGTCGAAACGCCCGCCCCCCGCAAAGATGTGGAAGACGCCCCCGCCGCGAAAAAGGCAATGGCCGAGGCTGGCCTGACCCGTGATCAGGTCACCGGCACCGGCCGCGATGGCCGCGTGATGAAGGAAGATGTCGCCCGCGCCGCCGCAGCCCCCGCCCCCGTGGCGGCCCCCGCAGCGCCCGCCAGCATCCCCCGCGGCCCCGTCGCCGCCGACGATGCCGCCCGCGAAGAACGGGTGAAAATGACCCGCCTGCGCCAGACCATCGCCCGCCGCCTGAAAGACGCGCAAAACACCGCCGCGATGCTGACAACCTATAACGAGGTTGACATGTCCGGCATCATGGAACTGCGCAACACCTACAAGGACGCCTTCGAGAAAAAGCACGGCGTCAAGATGGGCTTCATGTCCTTCTTCGTGAAAGCCTGCACCCACGCCCTGAAAGAAATCCCCGAGGTCAACGCCGAAATCGACGGCACCGATGTGATCTACAAGAACTACGTCCATATGGGCGTGGCCGTGGGCACGCCCTCGGGCCTTGTCGTGCCGGTGCTGCGCGATGCCGACCAGATGGGTTTCGCCCAGATCGAAAAGAAAATCGCCGAACTCGGTCTGCGCGCCCGTGACGGCAAGCTCAGCATGGCCGAAATGCAGGGCGGTTCCTTCACCATCTCGAACGGCGGCGTCTATGGCTCGCTCATGTCCTCGCCCATCCTGAACCCCCCGCAATCGGGCATCTTGGGCATGCACAAGATCCAGGACCGCCCCGTCGTGGTGAACGGCCAGATCGTCATCCGCCCGATGATGTATCTCGCCCTCAGCTACGACCACCGGATCGTTGACGGCAAGGGCGCGGTGACCTTCCTTGTCCGCGTCAAAGAGGCACTGGAAGACCCGCGCCGCCTGCTGATGGACCTCTGATCCCGTGACCCGTCAGGCGCAAAGGGCAGCGCCCGACCCGACGGGGCGGGCAGGAAGCGCCCGCCCCCCCGAACTGATCGGCGGGGGCGGGGCGGGCGCTCCCCGGCGTTCCGCCGGGCGTGACCCCAATTTGAAAGCTGCGCGGAAATGACCCCCGAACTCACCGCCCTCGCCCTCGCGGGCCTCGTCCAGATGGTCCAGTTCATCCTCTTCGCGGTCCCCGCGAACCTCGAACTTGGCACCCGCTACACCTCCTCCCCCCGCGACCGCGCGCCGGAACGCCCGCTCTCCACCCTCACGTCCCGCCTGCAACGGGCCATGAACAACCATTTCGAAGGGCTCATCCTCTTCACCCTCGCGGTCGTGGTCGTCACCCTCTCGGGCCAGACCTCCCCCCTCACCGCCACCCTCGCCTATACCTACCTGATCGCCCGCATCCTCTATGTGCCCGCCTATGCCATGGGCCTTGCGCCGTGGCGGTCGGCCATCTGGGCGGTGGGCTGGTTCGCAACCCTTGCGCTGATGTTAACGGCGCTGATCTAAACTGTGCATCGGGTGTGCATTCCCGTTCGCACGAAAAACCGAAGGAAACGACCCATGGCAAGCTTTGACGCGATCATCATCGGCGGCGGCCCCGGCGGCTATGTCTGCGCCATCCGCGCCGCCCAACTCGGCCTGAATGTCGCCGTGGTCGAAGGCCGCGAAACCCTCGGCGGCACCTGCCTGAACGTGGGCTGCATCCCGTCAAAGGCGCTGCTGAACGCCACCCACCACCTGCACGAAGCCCATGAAAACTTTGAAAAAATGGGCCTGATGGGGCCCGCGCCCACCGTCGATTGGGCAAAAATGCTGGGCTACAAGGACGATGTGATCGGCCAGAACACCAAGGGCATCGAATTCCTGTTCAAGAAGAACAAGGTCACCTGGATCAAAGGCTGGGCCACCATCCCCGCCCCCGGTCAGGTGAAAGTGGGCGACGACATCCACACCGCAAAAAACATAGTGATTGCAACAGGTTCCGAATCCTCCCCCCTGAACGGCGTGACCGTTGACGAGAAAACCGTGGTCACCTCCACCGGCGCCCTGACCCTTGAAAAAATCCCGCAAAAACTTGTGGTTATCGGCGCCGGCGTCATCGGCCTCGAAATGGGCTCGGTCTATGCCCGCCTCGGGTCGGACGTGACCGTGATCGAATATCTCGACGCCATCACCCCCGGCATGGATGCCGAAGTCGCCAAATCCTTCCAACGCATCCTGCAAAAACAAGGGCTTAAGTTCATCCTCGGCGCCGCCGTGCAGGGCGTTGACACCACCCCCACCGGCGCCACCATCCGCTACAAGCTGAAAAAAGACGACAGCGAAGCCACCCTCGCAGCCGACACCGTCCTCGTCGCCACCGGCCGCCGCCCCTATACCGCAGGCTTGGGCCTCGAAGCCTTGGGTGTCGAGATGCTGCCCCGTGGGCAGGTCAAGACCGACAGCCATTTCGCCACCAATATCAACGGCCTATACGCCATCGGCGATGCTATCACCGGCCCCATGCTGGCGCATAAGGCCGAAGACGAAGGCATGGCACTGGCCGAAATCCTCGCCGGAAAATCGGGCCACGTGAACTACAACATCATCCCCGGCGTCATCTACACCACGCCCGAGGTCGCCTCGGTCGGCCAGACCGAAGAACAACTCAAAACCGAAGGCCGCGCCTACAAGGTCGGCAAATTCAGCTTCATGGGCAACGGCCGCGCCAAGGCCGTGTTCCAGGGCGAAGGCTTCGTCAAGATCCTTGCCGACAAAGCCACCGACCGCATCCTCGGCGCCCATATCATCGGCCCCATGGCCGGCGACCTGATCCACGAGATTTGCGTCGCCATGGAATTCGGCGCCTCGGCCCAAGACCTTGCCCTTACCTGCCACGCCCACCCCACCTATAGCGAAGCGGTCCGCGAAGCCGCCCTCGCCTGCGGCGACGGCGCGATCCACGCCTAAGCCGACCGATCAACCCGAAACGGGGGGCATGCCACAGCGCATCGCCCCCCTTTTGCATTTTCTGCCCCCAAATATCCTGCGGGGGGTCCGGGGGGCGCAAAGCCCCCCGGCGCTGGTGACGGGCGATCGTTCCGCAGAAAATCGCCTCAACTCGCCAGATGCCGCAGCCCTTGGGTCACATCCGTCCGCACCGCCAGCCGCAAGCCCGGCTCGTCACCCGCCTTCAGCGCGGCCAGAATCATGCGGTGATGCTGCGGCGGTTCCTTGCGCCGCAGCTTGGAATACAGCGCCCGCATCGTGGGCCCCAGTTGCAGCCAGACCGTCTCGCACATGGCCAGCATCGCGGGGGCCTGCGCCCGCAGATACAGCGTGCGGTGGAATTCCAGATTGGTCCGCACATAGGCCACGGCATCCTGCTTCACCACGGCTTCGGCGTTCAGCGCATTGATCGCCGCCAACCGCTCGATCAGCGCGAAATGCGCCCGCGGCAGGGCGCGGCTGGCCATCTCCGGCTCGAGCAGCGCCCGGATCGCCGCCAGCTCCTCGATCCGCTCGGGGCTTAGCTCGGGGGTCGAAACCCGCCCCGAGGACGACAGCGTGAACGCCCCTTCCGCCACCAGTCGCCGCACGGCCTCGCGCGCGGGGGTCATCGACACGTCGAACTGCTTGCCGATGCCGCGCAGCGTCAGCGCCTGCCCCGGGGCCAATTCGCCATGCATCACCTGCTGGCGCAGACTTCGATAGACCCGCTCATGCGCGGCGGCATTGGGGTCTGTGACGCGGGGGGTCAGCATTCACGCACCGAAGCGGTAGCCATGCAGCGCCTGCCCTTCGTTATGCAGCCATTTGCGCTGCACCTGCCAACGCGGATACAGCCGTTCCACCACCGCCCAGAACCGGTCAGAATGGTTCATCTCGACCATATGCGCCACCTCATGCGCGGCCACATAGTCCAGCACCGAAGGCGGCGCCATCACCAGCCGCCAGCTATACATCAGCGCCCCGTCCTGCGCACAAGAGCCCCAGCGCGACCGCGTATCGCGCAGCGTCAGCCGCGCCACCTTGCGCCCAATCAGGGCGGCATACCGGTCGGATGCCGCCACCAGCCGTTCCCGCGCCAGCGCCTTGAGAAAGGCCCCCGCCCGCACCCCGGCCAACGCCGGATCGCCCGGCACCAGCAGCGCATCGCCCACAATCCGCACCGCCCGCCCCGCGCCCGGTTCCAGCCGCAGCAGCCGCCCCTCGACCGGCACCACCGACCCGATCCCCACGCCCGCAACCACCGGCATCGCGGCAAGCGTCTGACGGATCCAGCCTTCCTGCGCCCGCGCAAAGGCCATCGCCTCGGCCTCGCGCGCGCGCAGCGGCATCGACAGCGTGACCCGCCCGTCCAGACGACTGACCCGCAACGAGAATCGCCGCGCCCGCGCCGACCGCTTCAGCGTGATCTCGACCGCGCCCTGATCGGGCGACTGGCTGGGAAGAACCGGCATCGGCTGCGAAAACCCCTTGAATCCGTCCACAAGAATAGTCAGTTACGCCTTACAGGCAACAGCCCCCCTCCGCACGGGGAAAAGCCTTTGACAGCCGCCCGCCCCTGTGGCAAGCGGTGCCGCTTACACCGGCCCACCGCAGGGCCAGCCTTGAACCAAGGGGACAACCATGCCCAAGGAAGAATGGGGCACGAAGCGCATTTGCCCGACCACCGGCAAGCGTTTCTACGACCTGAACCGTTCGCCCATCGTTTCGCCCTATACCGGCGAAGTCGTCGATATCGAATCCGCCCGCCGCAAAATGGCGGCCCAGGTGATCAGCCGCGCCGTTCCCGAAAAGGACGACGAAGTTCTGGTTGACGATCTGGAAGCCGATGACGACCTGCTGGAAACCGGCGTCGCCGACGATACCGAACTGGACGATGATCTGCTCGAGGATGACGCAGATGACAACGTCTCGCTCGACGATCTGGCCGACGTTGCGGGTGACGAGGAAGAGCCCTGATCACAACCTGGGAAGGCGCGGAAAAAAGGTGCATTTTTCCTCTTGCACCCCCCCGCGCCCTCTACTAGACAACGGCCACCGAAGCGGAAACGCTTCGCCCATCGAAGCCGAAAGGCTTCGACCTCCGGTGGGGTCATAGCTCAGATGGGAGAGCGCTTGAATGGCATTCAAGAGGTCGGGAGTTCGATCCTCCCTGGCTCCACCAAAAAA
>JAIXRW010000016.1 GCA_027484985.1 Rhodobacter sp.
GTCGATGGTGGAAAAGTCGATCTCGTCGATCTTGACCAGCTTCGGCAGGGCCAGATGGCGCAGGAAGGGAAACACCTCGGCCATCTCCATCCCCGCCTTGCGGTCGGCCGACAGCGCGGTGATCCGCAACCCCGGATGGGTGGCGATCAGACGGACAAGTTCGGCCCCCGTATAGCCGGAAGCCCCGAGGATGGCGACGGATGCGGTCATGGATGCCCCCTGTGCTGGATGGGGATGTGATGGGGGAAAAGGGGGGTAAGGGCAAGGGGGCTACAGCCCCGCCGCCCGCCGCAAGGCATCATTGATGCGTGACTGCCAACCCGGCCCGCCCGCCTTGAACGCGGCCAGAACATCGGGGTCAAGGCGGATGGTGGTGGAAACCTTCGGGTTCATCTCCTTCGGCCGCCCGCGCTGCACCTTGGCCTTGGCGAATTGCTCGACCCAATAGGGGGTGGAAAGATCCGGGATGTCATCATCCGGCAGGGAAGCCGGATCATCATCCCCCAGCGGATCGGAGGGCAGCGGAGTATCGGGCGATTTCACGGGCATTTGCCTTCCTCATACTGATGACGCGGCAGGCTTCGCCACGCGGGGTCCAAGCGATGATGGTCATGCGCTGCCGGAGGAAACCCACTGTCAGAAAGCGCGACTCGCCTTAGTCGAACCTGCGGTCTTCGGTCGTGACCGAGGGGCCTGCAAAGACCCGTTCCGCCTCGGCCATGTCCAATCCGCGCAACGCCAAGGTTTCGGCGCGCTTGTCCGGATCATACTCTATCCGCATTTTCGTTACTACAATAAATGACGGTTCCCCGTCAGCTTGCAGCACGGATGGTTAATGGCGCGTTACGGGCTTACGCCCCCTCAAACACAACCCGTCTCCGCAGAAACTGCGTCGCCCGGTCCGACACTGCCCTTGCGTCCCCTGTCGTAAGAAACTTCGACTCCCGCCCTGCCCCCAAAAACTCGGGCCGCCGTTGCAGGTAATCCGCCAGCGACTCGGCCACGAGGTTCGCTTGGGAATAGACCTTGACCCCCTGCCCCAGCGCCTCTTGGAACACCTTTTCCATCAGGGGATAGTGGGTGCAGCCGAGGATGGCGGCCTCGGGGGCGGGCATCCGCCGCTTCAAGGCCTCGACATGGGACCGCACCAGCGCCTCGGCCAATATCTCGTCGCCCTGTTCGATGGCATCGACCACGCCGCCGCAGGGTTGGGCTTCGACATCGACGCCGATGGCGCGGTAGGCCAGTTCGCGCTGGAAGGCGCGGGATGCCACCGTGGCGGGGGTGGCGAACAGGGCCACATGTTTCACCGCCACCTCGCGCGGGGGGGAATTGTCGCCCCATTGCCGTTCGGTCAGCGCCTCGATCAGCGGGACGAACACGCCCAGCACGCGCTTGTTGGGCGGCACCCATGTTTCCTGCATCCGTTTCAGCGCGGCGGCCGAGGCGGTGTTGCAGGCCAGGATCACCAGATCGCAGCCTTCGGCCCAAAGCCGTTCGGTCGCGGCGCAGGTCAGGTTGAAGATGTCATCATGCGTCCGCACGCCATAGGGCGCATGGGCATTGTCACCGAAATAGACGAAGGGCACATCGGGCAGGCGGCGCGTCACGGCGTCAAGCACTGTCAGCCCGCCCAGACCGCTGTCGAAAACCCCTACCGCCATCGCTGCCCCCTGCCCCGCTGGCCGGGGCGCTGTTGTGATGGCGCGATCATAGGCCGATTGCGCCGCGCGTGAAAGCGGGGAACGCCCCGAAACGGGCGCAGGTGATGCGCCGATGCACAATCTGGGGGCGAACATGCTTTTGTCCGCCCTGCCGACCTATGCAGTGTTTACATGGCAGCTATACTGCCTACATGGGGACCAGATGGCGGGACGGAAGGACGGAACCGATGTCGATGGACTGGGACAAGCTGCGGATTTTCCACGCGGTGGCTGACAAGGGGTCGCTCACCCATGCGGGCGATGTGCTGCACCTGTCGCAATCGGCCGTCAGCCGCCAGATCCGCGCGCTTGAGGAAAGCCTGAACGTTACCCTGTTTCACCGCCATGCCCGCGGGCTGATCCTGACCGAACAGGGCGAGTTGCTGTTTGACGCCACCCAGCAGATGGTCAAGCGGCTGGATGCCACCGCCGCCCGCATCCGCGACAGCGAGGACGAGGTGTTCGGAGAGTTGCGCGTAACCACGACCACGGGCTTTGGCACGCTGTGGCTGGCCCCGCGCCTGCATACGCTTTACAACAAATATCCCGGTCTCAAGATCGACCTGATGCTGGAAGAACGCGTGCTCGACCTGCCCATGCGCGAGGCGGATGTGGCGATCCGCATGAAGGAACCGTCACAGGCCGACCTGATCCGCAAGCGGTTGATGAACATCAAGATGCGGCTTTACGCGACACCGGAATATCTGGCGCAGAACGGCACGCCCGCCACCATGGCGGAATTCCACAGCCACCGCCTGATCTGCCAGCACCCCGGCACGGCGCAGGTGGCGGCGGGCGCGCAGCTGGTGCAGCAGCTGATGGCCAATGACATCCCCTCGATGCTGACGGTGAACAACTATTTCGGCGTGTTGCAGGGGGTGATCAACCATATCGGCATCGGCGTGCTGCCCGATTACATCACCGAGGACCTGCCCCATCTGGTGCGGGTGCTGCCCGATGTAGAAAGCGGCGAAGTGCCGGTGTTTCTGGCCTATCCCGAAGAGCTGCGCCATTCGAAACGGGTCGCGGCCTTCCGCGAGTTCGTGACCGAAGAAATCTTCAAGTACCGCAAGCGCGAGCAAAGCTAGGAAAAGGTTTCCACAGCCATGCGGAAACTGCATAACGGCAATGCCGCAGGTGCAGCATAGTTTCCCTTGCAGGCATGGCGACCACCGCCTAAATCCAACGGCGAAGCGGCGATTGAGTTTCTCTTGCTGCTTCATACCTCCCTGTTGGACTTCGGCCGAGCTTTTGCTCGGCCTTTTTTTTGTTTTTCGCAGAAAACCGCAGGTCTGCCCGTCAAACAGGCAGCGCAGCACGGCTGCGGCGCAGAAACGCGGCATCTTGCGGATTGGCGGCACCGGCGATGGCACGGTCATAGGCGCGGCGGGCCTCGGCCTGTCGGCCCAACCGCGCCAGCAGCGCGGCCTTGGCCGCGTGATAGGGCTGATAGTCCGACAGGTCGGCCTCTAGCGCCTCGACCAAATCCAGGGCGCGCTGCGGCTGGCCGGATTCCGACAGCGCCACGGCGCGGTTCAGCGCCACCACGGCTGTTGGTTCGAACTGCAACAGCACATCATACAGGGCGGCAATCTGTGGCCAGTCGGGCCCCGCTTCGGCCATCTGGCAATCGGCAATCGCGGCCTTTATCTGGAACGGGCCGGGGCGGCGGCGGGCAAAGGCGGTTTGCAACAGCGCCCGCCCTTCGGCGATGGCGTCATGGTCCCACTGGGACCGGTCTTGCACGGCGGGTGGCACGGTTGCGCCCCCGGCATCGATGCGGGCCGCGCGGCGGGCATGGGTCAGGCGCATCAGCGCAAGGATGCCTTCCACCTCGGGTTCTGCGGGGCGCAGCGACAGGATCAGACGGGCCAGAAAAATCGCCTCGGCCGCCAGATCGCGGGGCTCGGCCGGTCCAACGGCATAGCCGGTGGTGAAGATCAGATAGACCGTGGCCAGCACCGCCGAAAGACGGCTGTTCCAGTCATCGGGGCCGGGCACGGCATAGGGAATACCCGCCTGCGCGATCTTGGCCTTGGCGCGGCTGATGCGCTGGCCCATGGCCACGTCGGTATCGAGAAAGGCGCGGGCGATTTCGGGCGTGGTCAGCCCGCAAACCGACCGCAAGGTCAATGCGACCTGCGATTTGGGTTCCAGCGCGGGGTGGCAGCAGGTGAAGATCAGGCGCAACCGTTCATCGGGGATGGCGACATCCTCGGTCTCGGCGGCTTCTTCGCGGGCAAGGCGGGCAAGGCTTTCGGTATTGCGCGTCTCGCGGGTCGCTCCGCGCAGCCGGTCGATGGCCTTGCGATAGGCGACCCGCAGCAGCCAGTTCTGCGGAAGATCGGGCAGCCCCGCCCTGCCCCAATGCGACAGGGCGGAAATCGCAGCCTCTTGCAGGCAATCCTCGGCCAGTTGGAAATCGCGCAGTTGCGCGATCAGCGCGGCAAGAAGCCGCCCCCGATGATCGCGCATCACGGCCTCGACGGCGCGGGTTGCGGCGATGGCGGCGGGGGCGGCTTGCGCCATTGGTCAGTGACCTTCGGGGTTGTAGTTCATCAGCGGTCTGACCTCGATCGTGCCATAGTCCGCGGCGGGAACCAGCGCGGCATAGCGCAGGGCGGCGTCAAGGTCGGGCACGTCGATCAGGTAATAGCCGCCCAGATGTTCGCGCGTTTCGGCAAAGGGCCCGTCCATCGTTTCGACCTTGCCGTTGCGGGTGCGCAAAGAGGTGGCGGTCTCGACGCGCTGCAAGGCCTCGCCGCCCCGCATGACGCCATCGGCCTTTAGCTTTTCGTTCAGGGCGAAGTATCCCCCCATCATCTTGTCGAATTCCGGCGTGCCGTAGGTGGGTTCCTTGGACGGGTCGCTGTAAATCAGGATCATGTAGTTCATCGCTTGGTTCCTTGTTGGGTTTGCAGTTAGCAGGCTTTCGTGACCCAAGGACGCCCGCCCTGTGCCGATTTCGACATGGATGCAGGATTTTTCCAAAAGATTTTTTCGCCAGCGGCGGCGCGCCGGTTTGCCCTTGCGCCACCTTTCCCTTATGAGGCGGGAAAAGTTGCCAAAGGGATGCCCAGCATGACCGAACCCGCAATCACGCCCGACCTGATCGCATCCCACGGGCTGAAGCCCGACGAGTACCAGCGCATCCTTGAAATCATCGGGCGCGAACCGACCTTTACCGAGCTTGGCATCTTCAGCGCGATGTGGAACGAGCATTGTTCCTATAAATCGTCGAAGAAATGGTTGCGGACGCTGCCCACCACCGGCCCGCAGGTGATTTGCGGCCCGGGCGAGAATGCGGGCGTGGTCGATATCGGGGATGGGCAGGCGGTCATCTTCAAGATGGAAAGCCACAACCACCCCAGCTATATCGAACCGCATCAGGGCGCGGCCACGGGTGTGGGCGGCATTTTGCGCGATGTATTCACCATGGGCGCACGGCCCATCGCGGCGATGAACGCGCTGTCCTTCGGCGTGCCGGACCATCCGAAAACCGCGCATCTGGTCAAGGGCGTGGTGGAAGGTGTGGGGAGTTATGGCAACGCCTTTGGCGTGCCCACCGTGGGCGGCGAGGTGCGCTTTCACCGCAGCTATAACGGCAACTGCCTTGTGAACGCCTTTGCCGCCGGATTGGCGGATGCGGACAAGATCTTTTACTCGGTCGCCAGCGGCGTGGGCATGCCGGTCGTTTACCTTGGCGCGAAAACGGGGCGCGATGGCGTGGGCGGGGCCACCATGGCAAGCGCCGAGTTCGACGACACGATCGAGGAAAAGCGCCCCACCGTTCAGGTCGGCGACCCCTTTACCGAAAAGCGCCTGCTGGAAGCCTGCCTTGAGTTGATGGCTTCGGGTGCGGTGATTTCCATTCAGGACATGGGTGCTGCTGGCCTGACCTGTTCGGCGGTCGAGATGGGCGACAAGGGCGGCTTGGGCATCCGGCTGCAACTCGACCATGTTCCGCAGCGCGAGGCGAACATGACCGCCTATGAAATGATGCTGTCGGAAAGCCAGGAGCGGATGCTCATGGTGCTGAAACCGGAACTTGAGGATGTGGCGCGGGCGATCTTTGTCAAATGGGACCTCGATTTCGCCATTGTGGGCGAGACGATCCCCGAAGATCGCTTCCTGATTATGCACGGGGAGAAGATCAAGGCCGATCTGCCCTTGTCGAAACTGTCGTCCAGCGCGCCGGAATATGACCGGCCTTGGGTGGAAACGCCGAAAGCCGCGCCCTTGGGCGATGTGCCTGCCATCACCCCCATCGCGGGGCTGCGCGCGCTGATCGGTTCGCCCTCATACGCGCACAAGGCGTGGGTCTATGAACAATATGACAGCATGGTCATGGGCGATACCGTCATCGCCCCCGGTGCGGGCGCGGGTGTGGTGCGGGTGCATGGCACGGGCAAGGCGCTGGCCTTCACCAGCGATGTGACGCCGCGCTATGTAAAGGCCAACCCGTTCGAGGGCGGCAAGCAGGCCGTGGCGGAAGCCTATCGCAACCTGACCGCGGTGGGGGCAAAGCCGCTTGCCACGACCGACAACCTGAATTTCGGCAACCCCGAAAAGCCCGAGATCATGGGGCAATTCGTGGGGGCCATCAAAGGCATCGGCGCTGCGGTTGCAGCACTCGACATGCCGATCGTGTCGGGCAACGTATCGCTTTACAACGAAACCGACGGATCGGGCATCCTGCCCACGCCCACCATCGGCGCTGTGGGCATCCTGTCCAGCCTTGACGATCTGATCGCGGGCCGCCCGCAGGCGGGCGATGCGGCGGTGGTGATCGGCGCGACCGAGGGGCATTTGGGCCAATCGGCGGTGCTGGCCGAGATGTTCGGGATCGAGGCGGGCGATGCGCCTGCGGTCGATCTGGCGGCGGAAAAGCGCAATGGCGATTTCATCCGCGCCAACCGCAAGGCGTTGCGCGCCTGCACCGACCTTGGCGATGGCGGGCTGGCGCTGGCGGCATTCGAGATGGCCGAGGGCGCGGGGATGGGTGTTGCGCTTGACAGCGGTGATGCCGCCTTCCTGTTCGGGGAAGACCAGGCGCGGTACCTTGTCGCCACGGCCAATGCCGATGCGCTGCTGGCAGCGGCCAAGGCGGCAGGCGTTCCGGCAGCGGTGTTGGGCCGTTTCGGGGGCGATACGGTTTCCTTCGGTGGCGATGTGGCACCCCTGGCCGATCTGTCGAACCTCTACCGCACGGCTTTTGCCAAGGCGGTGGCGTGACCCTGCGCCCCGCCAGCCCTGACGATTTCGCCTTCATCCGGTCGCTGGCTATACGGCCGGATTACGCGCCCTTCATCACCGACGAGGATGAAGCCGCCCTTGCCCGCTATCTGACCGACCCGACCTGCCGCCTGCTGGTCTGGGGCGACAGCGCCGGCTTTGCGCTGTTTTGCGAAATCGGCGATCCGTCAGGCCGCGTTGAACTGCGCCGTCTGGCGCTGGCCGAAACCGGCAAGGGGCAAGGCCGCGCCTTTGTGGGGGCGCTGGTCGATTACGGGTTTCGCGCTTTGGGCGCGCAAAAGCTATGGCTCGACGCCTCGGGCGAGAACCTGCGCGCCCAGCACCTTTACACCAATTGCGGCTTTACATTGGAGGGGCGCCTGCGCGACCACTGGTTCCGCCCCGTGCTTGGCCGCAATGTCGATGTGATGCTTTACGGGCTTCTGCGCGCCGAATGGCAAAGCACCCTTGCGGCCCCTGCCCCGCAGGCCTAAATCTTGGGGAAAATGGAGTGCCCCATGGCGATCAATGCCACCGATATCGAAAACCTGATCCGTGCCAGCTTTCCCAACGCGAAGATTCGCGTCGATGGCGATGACGGGCAGCATTTCGCGGCGGAAGTGATCGACGACAGCTTCAAGGGCATGAACCGCGTCCAGCAGCAGCGGGCGGTTTATGCCGCGCTCAAGGGCAAGATGGATGGCGCGCATGGAGAGCTTCATGCGCTGGCGCTGACGACCAAGGCGCCGGAATGAAAGGAACGGAAAGATGAGCGCGACCGACCAAATCCGCGATACGATCGCAAAGAACGATGTGGTGCTGTTCATGAAGGGCACCAAGATGATGCCGCAATGCGGGTTCTCATCCCGCGTGGCGGGGGTGCTGAACTATATGGGCGTCGAATTTGCCGATGTGAACGTGCTGGCCGATGCCGAAATCCGCCAAGGCATCAAGGATTTCAGCGACTGGCCGACCATTCCGCAGCTTTACGTCAAGGGCGAGTTTGTCGGCGGCTGCGATATCGTCACCGAAATGACCCTGTCGGGCGAGCTTGACGCGCTGTTCGAAGCCAAGGGCGTGACCTTCGACAAGGACGCCGCCGAAAAGATCCGCGCCGCCAACGCCTGAGCGCGGACGCATGGCGCAAGGAAAGGCCCGCTTCGGCGGGCTTTTTCGTTTCAGATGCCGGTCAGCATGGTGTCGAAGGCGCGGATGATGCGGTCGCGATCATGCGCGAAATTCGCAACGAAACTGTCCAGTTCCGCCAGCGACAGGGTCGCCAGCGCATAAGGCAGCACCCGCAACCGAAGTTCGCCGTTGATCAACACGGGCGCAAGGGACGCGATCGACGGGGCCTTGTCATGTTCCGGCACAGCAAGGCAGACAGCACGGGTCGCCATCTCTTCCAGCAGGTCAGTCTGGATCACCAGCGCATATTCCCCGCTTGCCAAACGATAAAGATCGAACTGCCGGGCCATCAGAATTTGCGGTAACTGCCGAACGGTACACCGTTTTCTTCGATCCAGCGGTTATAGGCCGCCACATCCGCCGCGTTTTCCTCTTTCCAGCGGCGGGCGC
Organism: Rhodobacter sp.; assembly: GCA_027484985.1. Classification (GTDB taxonomy): domain Bacteria; phylum Pseudomonadota; class Alphaproteobacteria; order Rhodobacterales; family Rhodobacteraceae; genus Paragemmobacter. Next base: position 8,517 of record JAIXRW010000016.1, read on the forward strand.
GGGCGGCGCGGACCTGGGCCAGGATACCCTCTTCGGCGGCGCGCGACAGATCAACGCCAAGGGCACGCGCCTCGTCCAGCAAAGCGGCATCCAGCGTCATCGAGGTCGCGCGGCGTGTGGCGGTCATGGCACTCTCCGGCTGAAGATGTCTTTAGCATAGCAGTGCGAACACAAGCTGTCAGCCGGATCGGACTGGCGGGGCGCCGCCCCGTCAGCCCCCCCGTCAGGCCCGCGCCTCGGCCATGCGGTCGGCCAGCGCCTCGGCGCGGGCGGCGATTTCGGCCAGCGTTTCAGACACTTGCGGCGGGATCACCGGCACCTCGATGCGCTGGGGTTCGGGCAAGGGGCGCTGTTCCAGTTCGGCCAGACGGGCGCGCAGGTTGCGGTTCTCGTCCTCGACGGCGGCGGTGCGGTCGGCCAGCATCAGCCCTGCCATAAGCAGCAGACGCGCCTCGGGCAGGCGGCCAAGGCTGCCCACCAGCGGCTGCGCCTCGGCATCCAGCATGGCGGCGGCGGCTTGCAGGAAATGCTCTTCGCCCGGCTGGCAGGCGACCGAGAAATTGCGGCCGCCGATGGTGATGGTCATGTCAGGCATGTTCCGGCACCTCGGTTCCGTCGGGGGTGATCAGGGGGTCAAGTTCTGCGATGATCTCGTCCAGTTCGGCCATTTCGGCAAAGCGCGACACGCGGATCGATTCCAGTTCAGTCTGCATGGCGCGGTTGATCAGGTCGGGATCGGGCAGTTTGTCAGTGGCGGCGCGACGCAGATTGCGAAGGTTTTCACGCAGTTGCACGACATGCTTGCGCATCCGCTGCAATTCGAGCGCCTGCATGTCCACCATGCGGGCCAGTTGCGCCGCGCGACCCTCGGGCACGGGGCGGGCGGGTGCTGCGGGGGGCGCGGCGGCCGCCTGTTGCGCCGCCGCAAGTTCCTGACGCAAGGCCGCGTTGCGGGCGCGTTCCGCGGCAAGTTCGGCCTTCAGCCGCCCCGTATCGGCTGCGGGTTCGGTCGCGGCATCTGCGGCGGGGGCTGCCGCTTGGCCTGCGCCGATGCCTTCAATCCCCTCGGAGATGCGCTGCAAGGCGGCGTTGATCCGGCGTTCCAGTTCGGCAAGGTCCTGCATGGGGTTCCCTTTCGTCAATTCCCGTTCTGTCGCCGGGGTATTAACATCGAACCTCCCCCCGTGGGCCAGAGCCAATTTTCGAATCGGCGGAAGGGGGTTAGTGGCTGATCTTAGCGCAACCGGCAAGGACAGCCACGGGCTTTTCCACAAGCGCCCGCCTTGGATTGCTTGATCTTGCCGCTTGGGCTGTTATGCAGCGTCCGACATTTCCCGCTACAGGACCACGGCCATGGATATCCAGACCCTTCGCGACCGGCATCCCGACCATTGGCGCCGTGCCTGCGCCATCCGCACCCTGACGCTCGATGCCGTGGCCGCGGCCAATTCCGGCCATTCGGGCATGCCGATGGGCATGGCCGATGTGGCGACGGTGCTGTTTGACAAACATCTGAAATTCGACCCCAAAGCCCCGCGCTGGGCCGACCGTGACCGTTTCATCCTGTCGGCAGGCCATGGCTCGATGCTGATTTACGCGCTTCTTTACCTTACGGGGTATGAGGATGTGACGATCGAGCAGATCAGGAATTTCCGCCAATGGGGCGCCATCACGGCGGGCCATCCGGAATACGGCCATGTGGCAGGCGTGGAAACCACGACCGGCCCTTTGGGCCAGGGTATCGCCAATTCGGTCGGCTTTGCCATTGCCGAGGAAAACCTGCGCGCCCGCTGGGGCGCCAAGGTGGTGGACCACTACACCTATGTCATCGCCGGTGACGGCTGCCTGATGGAAGGTGTGAGCCAAGAGGCCATCGCGCTGGCGGGCAAGCAGCAGCTGTCGCGCCTGATCGTGCTGTGGGATGACAACGGCATCACCATCGACGGCAAGGTTTCCATTGCCGATGTCACCGACCAGAAGGCCCGCTTTGCCGCCAGCGGCTGGAATGTGCTGTCCTGCGACGGGCACGACCCCGAAGATATCGACCTCGCCCTGACGGCTGCGAAAAAGTCGGACAAGCCGACCATGATCGCCTGCAAGACGCATATCGCCCTTGGCCATGCCGCGCAGGATACCAGCAAGGGCCATGGCGCGCTGACCGATGCCGCGCAGATGGCCGCTGCCAAGGCAGCCTATGGCTGGGATTACGCGCCCTTCGAGATTCCCGCCGATGTAAAAGCCGCATGGGAAGCGATGGGCAAGCGCGGCAGCGCCGCCCATGCCGAATGGAAGGCCCGTGTGGCGGCCCTGTCGCCCGCCAAACAGGCCGAACTGGCCCGCATCTTTGCAGGCACCGCCCCCGCCAAACTGGCCGCCACCATCCGCGCCGTGAAAAAGGCTGCGGTGGAAACCATGCCGAAACTTGCCACCCGTGCAGCTTCGGAGAAGGTGCTGGCAGCGGTCAATCCGGTGATGCCCGAAACCATCGGCGGCTCGGCCGACCTGACGGGGTCGAACAACACCAAGACCGCCGATCTGGGCGTCTTTACGCCCGAAGATCGCAAGGGCCGCTACGTCTATTACGGCATCCGCGAACATGGCATGGCGGCGGCGATGAACGGCATGGCGCTGCATGGCGGCGTGCGCCCCTATGGCGGCACCTTCATGTGCTTTACCGACTACGCCCGCCCGTCGATGCGCCTTTCGGCGCTGATGGGCGTGCCGGTGGTCTATGTGATGACCCATGACAGCATCGGTCTGGGCGAGGACGGGCCGACCCACCAGCCGGTCGAACATCTTGCCATCAGCCGTGCCACGCCGGGCACGCTGGTGATCCGCCCCGCCGACATGGTGGAAACCGCCGAAGCCTGGGAAGTGGCGCTGTCGGAAACCAAGCGCCCGACCGTGCTCGCTTTGTCGCGCCAGAACCTGCCTGCGGTGCGCAAGACCCATACCAACACCAACATGGTCGCCAAGGGCGCCTATGTGCTGGCGGAAAGCGTGGCGAAACGTCAGGTCATCCTGATCGCCACGGGGTCCGAGGTGGAAATCGCGCTTAAGGCCAAGGACGCGCTGGAAGCCCAAGGCATCGGCACCCGCGTGGTCTCGATGCCCTGCATGGAGCTGTTCGCGGCACAGGACGAAGCGTATCGCCGCAAGGTCCTGCCCCCCGGCCCCGCCCGCATCGCCATCGAGGCCGGCGTGCGCATGGGCTGGGACCGCTGGCTTCTGGGCGAACGCGGGCGCGAGGCGAAGGCAGGCTTCATCGGCATGTCCAGCTTTGGCGCCTCGGCCCCGATGGAACGGCTGTACAAGGAATTCGGCATCACGGCGGAACACACCGTAGCACTGGCGAAGAGTTTGATCTGACAAAAACAACCCGTCATCCCCGCGAAAGCGGGGATCTCGTCGTCGCCATTCCTGACGGAGATCCCCGCTTGTGCGGGGATGACACAAGATAGGGCCGCGCCTAGTGCGCGGCCTTTTGCTTTCCTGTCACCGCCGCGACCAGCGGGCCGATCACCCGCGTGGCCAGCGGAATGAGCATGAGCCCCAAGGCCAGCCCGAAGGCGCCGTCAAAGGTTGCCGTCACCCCCCATGCCGCCAGCCCCGCCGCGGCGGGGAAGGCATGGGCCGCAAGCTCGGCTGCGTGGTGGATCGCGTCATACAGCCACGGCCAGCCCAGCACTTCCAACCCGTGGGTGATGATGTTGCCCCCCACCCATAGCATCGCCGCCGTGCCCACGGTGGACAGCACCCGCATCAGCCCCGGCATCGCCTTGACCAGCCCGCGCCCAAGCGCCCTGCCCGCCCCCGTGCGGGCGGTTGCGGCCAGATGCAGACCGATATCGTCCATCTTCACGATCAGCGCGACCGCGCCATAGACGCCCACGGTGATCACGGTGCCCACGATGGCCAGCGTGATCGCCTCGGTCCAGAAATTCGATTCCGGAATCGCCGCCAGCGCGATGGTCATGATCTCGGCCGACAGGATGAAATCGGTCTTGATCGCGCCGGAAATCTTGGTCTCTTCCAGATGGGCGGGGTCTTCGGTGGCATAATCCTCGTCCACGCCATGATCGGTGCCGGGGAACAGGGCGTGAAACACCTTTTCGGCCCCCTCGAAGCACAGGTAAGCCCCGCCCAGCATCAGCAGGGGGGTGATCGCCCAAGGCGCAAGGTTGGCCAGCAGCAGCGCCACGGGCAGCAACAACAACAGCTTGTTCTTCAGCGACCCCCGCGCGATGCGCCAGATGATCGGCAATTCGCGGTCGGCCTGAAAGCCGTGCACATATTTCGGCGTCACGGCGGCATCGTCGATCACCACCCCCGCCGCCTTGGCCCCCGCCTTGGCTGCCGCCGCCGCGATATCATCGACCGAGGCCGCAGCCACCTTGGCGATGGCCGCCACGTCATCCAGCAATGCCAACAATCCGCTCATCGCACCAATCCCTTGCCGCCTGCCCCATAGCTAGATCATCCGATCCCGAATGCAAAGCTTCACCGCTGTTAGCGCAAACGCAAAGTGTTTGCGTTAACATGTTGAATTTACGTCGCTTTTGCACTTGCAGCACGAACCGGCGCGCGTATCACCGCAGCCAAAGGCAGCGCGAAAGGATACGCCATGACCATCACCATCGGCATCAACGGCTTCGGGCGCATCGGGCGCTGCACGTTGGCCCATATCGCGGAATCGGGCCGCAACGATGTGCAGGTGGTGGCGATCAACGCCACGGGGCCGATCGAGACGAACGCCCATCTGCTGAAATACGACTCGGTCCATGGCCGCTTTCCCGGCACGGTCAAGGTGAAGGACGGCGCGCTTGATCTGGGGCGCGGGCCGATCCGCGTGATGTCGTCTTACGACCCCAGCACGCTCGATTGGGAAGGCGTCGATGTGGTGCTGGAATGTTCGGGCAAGTTCAACGCCCGCGACAAGGCGGCGGTGCATCTGGGGCGCGGGGCAAAGCGTGTGCTGGTTTCGGCGCCCGCCAAGCAGGCCGACAAGACCGTGGTTTACGGCGTGAACCATCGCCAGCTTACCGCCGACCACCATGTTGTCTCGAACGGCTCTTGTACCACCAACTGCCTTGCGCCGCTGGCCAAGGTGCTGAACGATGCCATCGGGATTGAATCCGGCATCATGACCACGATCCACAGCTACACGGGCGACCAGCCCACGCTCGACCGCCGCCATGACGATCTTTACCGCGCCCGCGCCGCCGCCATGGCGATGATCCCGACCAGCACGGGCGCCGCCAAGGCATTGGGCGAGGTTCTGCCCGAACTGGCAGGCCGCCTTGACGGGTCGGCCATTCGCGTGCCCACGCCGAATGTCAGCGCCGTGGACCTGACCTTCGTCGCCGGAAAGACCGTGAACGCCAAGGATGTGAACGACATCGTGCGCGAGGCGGCGGCGGGTTACATGGGCATGGTGCTGGCCTATGACCCCGAACCCAAGGTTTCGGTTGACTTCAACCACACCCCGCAATCCTGTATCTTCGCGCCCGACCAGACCAAGGTTGTGGGCGGCCGCACCGTCCGTGTGCTGGCATGGTATGATAACGAGTGGGGCTTTTCCTGCCGCATGGCCGATGTGGCCGGTGTGATGGGGCGGCTTCTGCACTGACCGGAGGGGTCATGAGCGACCGCAACGCAATCACTCTGGGCGCCGTGGTGATCGGCGCCCTTTTGCTTGATCTGGCCTTCAACGGGGGGGGGGCGTCGTTCTTCCTTGTGCGAAAGCTGGCGGACCTGATCTATTTCGTGTCATTCTGGCGGCATTAGCGACCGGACAGGGTTGAATTCCGACCTCGTTTCGTAATGTTAGCGCTAGCGTTTTTGGCGGGATTCGCCCCGCCTCCTCAGCGAAAGGGAAAGCCATGACCGTCAAGGTAGCCATCAACGGTTTCGGCCGCATCGGGCGCAACGTGTTGCGCGGCATCATCGAATCGGGCCGCACGGATATCGAGGTTGTGGCGATCAACGATCTGGGCCCGGTCGAGACCAATGCCCATCTTTTGCGCTTCGACTCGGTCCATGGCCGCTTCCCCGCCACCGTGACGACGGGCGAGGACTGGATCGACGTGGGCCGCGGCCCGATGAAGGTGTCGGCCATCCGCAACCCCGCCGAACTGCCCTGGGGCCATGTCGATATCGTGATGGAATGCACCGGCATCTTCACCTCGAAGGAAAAGTGCATGGCGCATCTGGAAAATGGATCGAAGCGCGTGCTGATCTCGGCCCCCGGTGACGGGGCCGACAAGACCATCGTTTACGGCGTGAACCACCACACGCTGACCAAGGACGATATCGTGGTGTCGAACGCATCCTGCACGACGAACTGCCTGTCGCCGGTCGCCAAGGTGCTGGACGACGCGATCGGCATCGAAAAGGGCATGATGACCACGATCCACAGCTATACGGGCGACCAGCCCACGCTGGATACGATGCACAAGGATCTGTATCGCGCCCGCGCCGCCGCGCTGTCGATGATCCCGACCAGCACGGGGGCGGCCAAGGCCGTGGGTCTGGTGCTGCCGCAGCTCAAGGGCAAGCTGGACGGTTTCGCCATCCGCGTGCCCACGCCCAACGTGTCGGTCGTGGACCTGAAATTCATCGCCAAGCGCGCGACGACCGTGGAAGAAGTGAATGCCGCGATCAAGGCCGCCGCCGATGGCCCCTTGAAGGGGGTTCTGGGCTATACCGAGTTCAAGAACGTCTCGTCCGACTTCAACCATGACCCGCATTCGTCGGTGTTCCACATGGACCAGACCAAGGTCATGGACGGCACCTTTGTGTCGATCCTGTCTTGGTATGACAATGAATGGGGATTCTCCAACCGCATGGCCGATACGGCCGTGGCGATGGGCAAGCTGATCTGAAGCGCGGTCATCGCGTTCTTGGGGCGGGATCGAAAGATCCCGCCCTTTTGCGTTTCCTGACGCAGGAAACGCGCCGGAATTTGTCGCAAATTCCGGTCCTCCCTCGCGCGCGGGGCCCGGAAAATGCGTCATTTTCCGGCGCGGAATTTGCGTCAAATTCCGCTTCGTTCGCTATGCACAAAATCGCAAAGCCATGCGCTCAACGCATGACGGCATCCCCATCCTGCACGTTGTTGGCGCCACCATTCCGGCCCATCTATTGGGCAGGCCGAAGGGACAACCGAAAAGCCCTTGGCGATGAAAAGGACTGTGAAAATGCAAAACGTGATCGCTACGCTGAAAGCCGCTGCCGCCAACCGTGCGGCCTATCGCCGGACCCGCGACGAGATCGCCCGTTTGCCCCGCGACATTGCGCTCGACATCGGGATCTTCCCCGAAGACGCAAGCCGCATCGCATGGGATGCCGTTTACGGCAAATAGGAATTCGGGCGCTGACAGTGCCGAAGCGGGGGGCGAAAGCCCCCCGTTTTTCGTTTCAGCCCAGCTTGCGCGCCAGGGCATCTACCACCGGCGGAGTGACGAATTTCGACACATCGCCGCCCAGCCGCGCAATCTCTTTCACCAGCTTCGACGCAATCGCCTGCCGCCGCGCATCGGCCATCATGAACACTGTCTCGATGCTCGCATCCAGCGCGCGGTTCATGCCGACCATCTGGAATTCGTATTCGAAATCGGCCACCGCCCGCAGCCCGCGCACAATGACCGTGGCCCCCACATCGCGGGCGCAATCAATCAGCAGGTTTTCGAACGGGTGCACGACAATCTCGCCGCCCGTCTTGGCCACGATACCCGCACATTCCGCCTCGACCATGGCGACACGCTCTTCAAGGCTGAACATCGGCCCCTTGTCGCGGTTGATCGCCACGCCAATCACCAGCCGGTCCACCAGCGCCATGGCGCGCTGGATGATATCGACATGGCCCAGCGTGATGGGGTCGAATGTCCCCGGATAAAGGCCGATACGCATGGGCTTCCCCCTCCCGCCGCAGTGCCCTGACGCAACAATATTGCGCGCGCCGATGCAAGGGGCAAAGCGGCGGTCAGAAGCCCTTGATCATGCCTTCCAGCGCGTCCTTCTCCATCGCCAGTTCCATCAGCCGCGCCTTGACCACATCGCCGATGGATATCAGCCCGACCATCTGGTCGCCCTCGACCACGGGCATATGGCGAAAGCGGCCATCGGTCATTTTCTGCAACACCGCATCCGCCTTGTCGTCGCGCTTGCAGGTGGAAATCGTGGCGGTCATCACCGTATCGACGCTGTCGGCCATGCAGGCGGGGCCACGGCGGCCCAGTTCGCGCACGATATCGCGTTCCGACAGGATGCCCGCCACGCGCTTGCCATCGGCTGACACGACCACCGCCCCGATCCGCCGCGACGACAGGATTTCCGCCGCCTTGGCCAGGCTTGTGCCCGGCGCCACCGTAACCACACCGTCATCAGATTTGGATTTCAGGATTTGCTGGACGTGCATCTGGACCTCCCGTTCCCTGCGCCGTCTATCAACCGTCCGCCCAATGCCCCGAGTCTGTCAAGACTTTGTCACTTCGGGAATTTCAGGAAAGCTGTTCCAGCCGCGCCATTTCGGCGCGGATGCCTTCCGCCAGCAGATCGGCAAAGCGGTTCAGCCGCGCCACGCGCCCGTCATCGGCATGGCGCACCAGCCAGAAGGCGCGGGTCAGGCTGACCGCTTCGGGAATGACCTTTACCAGCCCCGGCGCTGCGGGCAGCGCGAAATCATGCACGATCCCCACCCCCGCCCCGCAGCGCAGCCAGTTGAGCTGCACCGAAACCGAGTTCGACGCGAAGGGCACAGCCGTGACCCCGATCTCGGCCAGATAATCCAGTTCCTTGTCAAAGATCATGTCGGGAATATAGCCGACCATGCGGTGCAGGCACAGGTCGGCGGGGGCAGTGACGGGCGGGTGCTTGGCCAGATAGTCGCGATGCGCGGCAAGGTGCAGGCGGTAATCGGTCAGCTTCTGCACAGTCAGGCGGCCTGCCGTGGGGCGGCTGACGGCGATGGCCATATCCGCCTCGCGCTTGGACAGGTTGATCACGCGGGGCAGCGCCACGATCTGCACCTCAAGCCCCGGATTGGCATCGCAGATTTGCGCCAGAACCTGCGGCAGCAGGTAATTGGCACAGCCATCGGGCGCCCCGATCCTGATTTGCCCCGTCAGCCCCTCGGGGCCCGAAAGCGCCTCGCGCGCGCCGTCCATCGCGGCTTCGGCGCGTTCGGCATGGTCGAGCAGGCGGGTGCCTGCCTCGGTCAGCGCGTAACCTTGGGGCGATTTGGCGAACAGCCGCGCCCCCATCGCCTCTTCCAGCCGTGCCACGCGGCGGCCCACGGTGGCGGGGTCGATCCGCAGGCGTTTGGCGGCGGCCGACAGGCTTTCGCTGCGGGCCACGGCAAGGAAGATGCGCAGGTCGTCCCAGTCCAATTCCACCTCCTGACACAACGGTAGGGGCGCGCCCGAACCGAGGGGTGGGCGCTTCATGCGCCCGCCCCGTGGGGGCGGGTCGGGCGCGCCCCGTGGCCGAAAGCCACGGGGCAATCCCTTGCCGTTGCGCCATAATGGTTTTGCATTTCTGCAAAGCCTTTTTGAAATCTTGCCCCTGTTCCCCGCATTTCCGCAAGGCTAAAGTCGCGCCAACCCATAGGAGGACGCCATGAAAGAGATCGGTCACTGGATCAACGGCAAGCATGTTGCAGGCACGTCCGGCCGCTTTGCCGATGTGTTCAACCCCGCCACCGGCGAAGTGCAGGCCCGCGTGGCCCTTGCCACCAAGGCCGAACTTGACGCCGCCACCGCCGATGCGGCGCAGGCGCAGGTGAAATGGGGCGCCACCAACCCGCAGCGCCGCGCCCGCGTGATGATGGAATTCGTCCGCCTTCTGAACCGCGACATGCAGAAACTGGCCGAAGTGCTTTCGTCGGAACACGGCAAGACCGTGCCCGATGCCAAGGGTGACATCCAGCGTGGTCTGGAAGTGATCGAATTCTGCATCGGCGCGCCCCATCTGCTGAAGGGCGAATTCACCGACAGCGCAGGCCCCGGCATCGACATGTATTCCATGCGCCAGCCCATTGGCGTGGCGGCAGGGATCACCCCGTTCAACTTCCCCGCCATGATCCCGATGTGGAAAATGGGCCCGGCGCTGGCCTGCGGCAACGCCTTTATCCTGAAACCGTCGGAACGTGACCCGTCGGTTCCCCTGATGCTGGCCGAACTGCTGCAAGAAGCCGGTCTGCCCGATGGTGTGCTGCAAGTTATCAATGGCGACAAGGAATCGGTCGATGCGATCCTTGATAACCCGATCATTTCGGGCATCGGTTTCGTCGGTTCAACGCCCATCGCGGAATACATCTACGGTCGCGGCTGCGCCAACGGCAAGCGCGTGCAATGCTTTGGCGGCGCCAAGAACCACATGATCATCATGCCCGATGCCGATATGGACCTTGCCGCCGATGCGCTGGTGGGTGCGGGTTATGGTGCTGCGGGCGAACGCTGCATGGCGATTTCGGTCGCCGTGCCCGTGGGCGATGAAACTGCCGACCGCCTGATCGAAAAGCTGATCCCGCGGATCGAAAAGCTTAAGGTCGGCCCCTATACCGCTGGCAACGATGTCGATTACGGCCCCGTCGTCACCGCCGCCGCCAAGGCCAATATCCTGAAACTGGTCGAATCCGGCGTGGCGCAGGGCGCGAAGCTGGTGGTCGATGGCCGCGGCTTCAAACTGCAAGGCTATGAGAACGGCTTCTTCGTCGGCCCGCACCTGTTTGACCATGTCACCCCCGACATGGACATCTACCGCAAGGAAATTTTCGGGCCCGTCCTTTCGACCGTCCGCGCCAAGACCTATGAGGAAGCCTTGGGTTACGCGATGGACCACGAATACGGCAACGGCACCGCCATCTTCACCCGAGACGGTGACACGGCGCGCGATTTCGCCAACCGCGTCAATGTGGGCATGATCGGCATCAACGTTCCGATCCCTGTTCCGCTGGCCTATCACACCTTTGGCGGCTGGAAGAAATCGGCCTTCGGTGACCTGAACCAGCATGGGCCCGACAGCTTCCGCTTCTACACCCGCACCAAGACCATCACCTCGCGCTGGCCATCGGGCATCAAGGAAGGCGCCTCGCTGAACTTCAAGCCGATGGACTGAGGCGCAAGCCTGAACCACAGACAAAGGGCCGCCCATCGGGTGGCCCTTTTCCATTCACCCCTTGATTGCGCGGCCCGCTCTCTGCTTTCATTCCGGCAGTTTGATGGGGTGACTTTCATGGACTGGATCGCGCAGCTTGGCCCCTTGGCCGAACCCACAAAGGCCGCGCTTGCCGCATTGGCCCGGCGCAGCCTGCCGCGCGGGCTGAACCTGTTTTCGCCGGGTGACAGGGCGCAGGGCTACCCCGTGCTGCTGTCGGGGCGGGTCGAGGTGTTCCTGACCGGCCCCAACGGGCGCGAGATATTGCTTTACGCGGTCGAACCCGGCCAATCCTGCGTGCAGACCACCCTCGGCCTTTTGGGCGACGAACCCTATACCGGCGCCGCCGCTACCGTGACCGATTGCGAAACGGTGATGATCCCGAAACCCCTGTTCCTGCGGCTGATGGATGCCGATGCCGGCTTTCGCGGCTTTGTGCTGCGGTCCTTTGGCCAGCGCATGGGGGAAATGACGCGGCTTCTGGAAGCGGTCGCCTTTGGCAAGGTCGAAGCCCGCCTTGCCGCAGCCCTGCTTGACCTTGCCGATGGCCATGTGGTGCGCGCCACGCAATCCGAAATCGCCGCCCGCATCGGTTCTGCACGCGAGGTGGTGTCGCGCAAGCTGGATGTCTTTGCCAAATCGGGCTGGGTCGCCACCGAACGCGGCGAGGTGCGGCTGAAAGACCTGACAGCGCTACGCCGCGCGGCCACGGGCTGAACGATATTTCCCCCTGCCCCCCCTTGGCCCAATACAACGGCGGTCAGGCCGCCATGGAACGCGAACGCGGCCGCTTCCAGATACCGGTCCGTCACGTTCCCCCTGCTTTTGCGGATCGTCCCGTGATCGGATGCCAATGGCGATCAAGAAAGGGGCGCGACTGCCGCACAGCCCGAACAGCATTGTGGCAAGGGAATAGCCCGACGGCAAATGCACAGCCTGCATCTGAAAAGGCCCCGCTTCCCTGCGGACGCGGGCGCCTGATCGGCCTTGTAAGGCAAGGGCAACGGGTCGGTCGTTAACGTTCTTGGATGTCCCTTCCGATGCTATCGGCCCGCGGTGATACCCCGACCCTGCCAGGTCATGGCTTTGTATCGGGTGACGCACCCGCCAGCCACGCGGTCGGGCGGAAAGGTTGCACCAGCCGCGGCCACCCGGCACCGCGGCCAGGGCTTGCCTGACCCTTCCGCTTTTCTGAAAACCATTCCCCGGCAGCGGGCAGATCGGCCATGCCCGGCCCGTCAATGCAGCGCGATCTGCCTGGCCCTGCCGATCCGGCGCCGGGCCGTGCCTATTCTGCCGCCACGCGGCGGGGTTTGAGCATATCGCTCAGATAGCGCCCCGTATGGCTTTCTGCGACCTGCGCCACATCCTCGGGTGTGCCGGTCGCCACGATCCGCCCGCCGCCATCGCCGCCTTCGGGGCCGATATCGATGATCCAGTCGGCGGTCTTGATCACATCAAGGTTGTGTTCGATCACTACCACCGTATTGCCCTGATCGACCAGTTCGTGCAGCACCTCGAGCAGCTTTCGCACATCCTCGAAATGCAGGCCGGTGGTGGGTTCGTCCAGAATATACAGCGTGCGCCCCGTGGCCCGCCGCGCCAGTTCCTTCGACAGCTTCACCCGCTGCGCCTCGCCGCCCGAAAGCGTGGTCGCCTGCTGGCCCACCTTGATATAGCCAAGGCCCACCTGACACAGCGCATCCATCTTTTCGCGGATCGCGGGGACGGCGGTGAAAAATTCCTGCGCTTCTTCACATGTCATATCAAGAACGTCCGCTATGCTTTTGTTCTTGAATTTAACTTCCAAGGTTTCGCGATTGTAGCGCTGGCCCTTGCAGGTTTCGCAGGTCACATAGACATCGGGCAAGAAGTTCATCTCGATCTTCAAAACGCCATCGCCTTGGCACGCCTCGCACCGCCCGCCCTTGACGTTAAAGCTGAAGCGACCGGGCTGATAGCCCCGCGCCTTGGCCTCGGGCAGACCGGCGAACCAGTCGCGGATCGGGGTGAAGGCGCCGGTATAGGTGGCGGGGTTCGACCGCGGCGTGCGCCCGATGGCGCGCTGGTCAATGTCGATCACCTTGTCCAGATGCTCGAACCCGCGGATCGTCTCGCAGGGTGCCGGGGTTTCGCGCGCGCCGTTCAGCCGCATCGCGGCGGTCTTGAACAGGGTTTCGATCGTCAGCGTCGATTTGCCCCCGCCCGAAACGCCCGTGACGCAGACGAACATGCCCAGCGGAAACTCGGCCGTCACGTTCTGCAAATTGTTGCCCGTGGCATTCACCACCGTCAGCTTCTTGCCGTTGCCCTTGCGCCGCACCTTGGGCACCGCAATCTCGCGCTTGCCCGACAGATATTGCCCCGTCAGGCTGGCCGGATCGGCCTGAATTTCCGCAGGCGTGCCCTTGGCCACGACCTGCCCCCCATGCACCCCCGCGCCGGGGCCGATGTCAAAGACATAGTCCGCCTCGCGGATCGCGTCTTCATCATGTTCCACCACCAGAACCGTATTGCCCTGATCGCGCAGGTTTTTCAGCGTGGTGAGCAGTCGGTCATTGTCGCGCTGGTGCAGCCCGATGCTGGGTTCGTCAAGCACATATAGCACGCCCGTCAGCCCCGAACCGATCTGGCTTGCCAGCCTGATCCGCTGGCTTTCCCCGCCCGACAGCGTGCCCGCGTTGCGCGACATGGTCAGGTAATTCAGCCCCACATTGACCAGAAAGCCCAACCGTTCACGGATTTCCTTCAGGATCGCCCGCGCGATTTCATTTTTCTGCTGGCCAAGGGTGTCGGGAACCGTGCCGATCCATGCGAAAGCCTCGGCAATGCTCATCCGCACGACCTGCCCGATATGCAGCCCCGCAATCTTGACCGCCAGCGCCTCGGGCTTCAGGCGGAACCCGTGGCAGGTGCCGCAATCGCGGTTGTTCTGGTAACGCTCGAATTCCTCGCGCACCCATGCGCTGTCGGTTTCGCGGTAGCGGCGTTCCATATTGGGCACCACGCCCTCGAACACGCGGGACACCTCATAGATGCGCCCGCCCTCGTCGTAGCGGAACTTGATCTCTTCTTCGCCCGACCCGTGCAGGAACACCTGCTGCACGAAAGGCGGCAGGTCTTTCCACTTGGCCTTGCGGTCGAAGCCGTAATGTTTCGACAGCGCCTCGATGGTCTGGGTGAAATAGGGCGATTTCGATTTCGCCCAAGGCGCCAGCGCGCCCTGCCCCAGCGTCAGCCCCTGATCGGGTACGATCAACCGCTCGTCAAAGAACAGCTCGACCCCCAGCCCGTCACAGGCGGGGCAGGCGCCAAAGGGCGCGTTGAACGAAAACAGCCGCGGTTCGATTTCCGAGATGGTAAAGCCCGACACGGGGCAGGCGAATTTTTCCGAATAGGTAACGCGCGTCCCCTCGCCCTCGGCGGGGGCGGTTTCGATGATGGCAATGCCATCGGCCAAATCCAGCGCGGTGCGGAAACTGTCGGCCAGCCGCGTCTGGATGCCGTCACGCACCACGATCCGGTCAACCACCACATCGATATTGTGGCGGAATTTCTTGTCCAGAACCGGCGGTTCCTCAAGCTCGTAGAAGGCACCGTTCACCTTGACCCGCTGGAAACCCTGTTTGCGAAGCTCAAGGAATTCCTTTTTGTACTCGCCCTTGCGGTCGCGGATGATCGGCGCCAGCAGATAGGCCCGCGTCCCCTCTTCCATCGCCATCACGGCATCGACCATGTCCTGCACCTGCATCGCGGTGATAGGCAGGCCGGTGGCCGGGCTATAGGGCGTGCCCACACGGGCGAACAGCAGACGCAGATAGTCGTAAATCTCGGTCACCGTGCCAACGGTCGAGCGGGGGTTCTTGCTGGTGGTTTTCTGCTCGATGGAAATGGCGGGCGACAGGCCGCTGATATGGTCAACGTCCGGCTTGCCCATCATGTCAAGGAACTGCCGCGCATAGGCTGACAGGCTTTCGACATAGCGGCGCTGCCCTTCGGCATAGATCGTGTCGAAGGCAAGGCTCGACTTGCCCGAACCCGACAGGCCGGTAATCACCACAAGCTGGTCGCGCGGAATGTCAACATCCACGCTTTTCAGATTATGCTCGCGGGCGCCCCGCACTTCGATGAACTTCTGCTCGGCCATGCCAATCCCCCAGCCCATCCGCAAATGGTCTGCCAGAGATAGGTCAGCCAACCCGAGTCTCCAACCGAAAAAAGTGAACAAGAGGTGAACGAAAGGCGAATGCCGTTATTTTTCGGCCAGCCCGCCCTCAGCCCGCCCGCCGCCGCGCCTGCACAGCATGGATGGCGATCCCCGCAAGGCAAAGAACCAGCGCAAAACCCGCCACCCCAACCGGCCCCCCCTGCGCGATCAGCGCGGCCAGCAGCGGCGTGCCGGTCGTGGTGCCCAGATTGCCCAGTTGCGCCACAGCCCCCGAGGCGCGCGCCCGGTCCAGCGCAGAAGCGTTCAGTTGCGGAATAGCCGCAAAACTCGCCCCCTGCACGATGCCCATCGCGCCCGCCAGCAGCATTGCGGCCGCCACCGCCACCAGGACCTGCCCCCATGCCAGCCCCAGCACCAGCGCCGCGCCAGCGCCCACGGCAAAGCCCGCCTGCACCAGCCGCACCGCACTCATCCGCCCCAGCAGCCAGACGCCGAAAGACAGCGACACCGCGATGGAAACCAGCGGCATCGCCGCCGCCACCGGCCCCTGCCACGGCGCCGGAAACAACGGCGGCAGCAGCGTCAGCACCGCCACATATAGCGCGGTATAGCATACGAAACCCGTCGCAGGTGCCGCGATGCGGGCCGAGGCATAGATCGCCCCGTGCTGCCGCAACAACCCCGTCATCGGATGCGCCACCCCCGCCGGATCGGGCGGCAGCAGCTGCGCCAGCACCAGCGCCAGCCCCGCCATCCAGACCGCATGCAGCCCGAACAGCGCCCCCGCATCGCCCCCCGCCAACAGGCCGGGCGCGACCACCGCCAAAAGCGCATAGGTCACGCCGAAGAAACTGCTCCACAGCGTCATCGCCAACCCCTGATGCCGCGCCGGCGCCAGCCCCGCAATCATCGTCGGCCCCACCACCACGATGGCCAGATGCGAAAACCCCTCGACCACCCGCGTGGCAAACAGCGCGGCATAGGGCAGGTCCACCACCTGCCCCGCCGACATGGCCGCCCCAAGCGCTAGCGCCGCCACGATAGCCCGCCTTGGCCCGATCTGCGCCACCAGCAGCCCCGCCGTGGTGCCGAAGACCAGCCCGACAATCCCCGCCACCGAAACCAGCAGACCAATCCCCACCGGCCCGTGATCGGGGAACCGCGCCTGAAACAGCGCGTAGGCGAAAGACATCTTGCCGAATTGCGCCGCAGCGCCCAGCCCCGCGCACCACAGGGCCAGAACCGTCACCACTGCACGCACGGGCTTCCCCTTCACCTTTGCTCAAATACTCTCGGGGGGTGCGGGGGGCGAAGCGCCCCCGCTCCGGTCAGAAGTGAAGGGCCCGCCCATAGGCGTCAAGCACCGCCTCGTGCATCATCTCCGACAGGGTCGGATGCGGGAAAACCGTGTTCATCAGGTCTTCTTCCGTGGTCTCGAGCTGGCGCCCGATCACATAGCCCTGGATCAGCTCGGTCACTTCCGCGCCCACCATATGCGCGCCCAGCAATTCGCCGGTCTTGGCGTCAAAGACGGTCTTGATCATCCCCTCGGCCTCACCCAGCGCAATCGCCTTGCCGTTGCCGACAAAGGGGAAACGCCCCACACGCACGGCATGCCCCGCGGCCTTGGCCTTTTCCTCGGTCATGCCGACACTCGCCACCTGCGGATAGCAATAGGTGCAACCCGCGATGCTGCCGGGTTTGATCGGGTGGGGGTGCCCGCCCGCGATCAGTTCGGCCACCATCACGCCCTCATGGCTTGCCTTATGCGCCAGCCACGGCCCGCCCGCGATATCGCCGATGGCATAAAGCCCCTCGATCCCCGTGCGGCAATATTCATCCGTCACCAAATGGGTGCGGTCGATCTTTACGCCCAAAGCTTCAAGGCCAAGGTTCTCGACATTTCCCACGATCCCCACGGCGGAAATCACCGTGTCGAACGCGTGTTGTTCAATCTTCCCACCCACCTCGATATGGGCGACCACGCCCTTGCCGGGGGTGCGGTCCAGCTGCTTGACGCCCGCCTTTTCAAGGATCTTCATCCCCTGCTTGACGAACTGCTTCTTGGCAAAGGCCGAGATTTCGGCATCTTCCACCGGAAGGATGCGGTCCATCACCTCGACCACCGTGGTATCCGCGCCCAGCGTGTTGAAAAAGCTGGCAAATTCGATCCCGATCGCGCCCGACCCGATGACCAGCAGCTTCTTCGGCATCCGCACGGGTTGCAGCGCATGGCGATAGGACCAGACCAGATCGCCATCCGCCTCAAGCCCCGGCAGGTTCCGCGCCCGCGCGCCGGTTGCCAGAATGATCGCAGGCGCGGTCAGTTCCTCGACCCCCTTGTCGGTTTTCACCGAAACGCGCCCCTTGGCGGGAATGGTCGCCTCGCCCATCACCACGGCGATCTTGTTCTTCTTCATCAGATGCCCGATGCCCGAGGAAAGCTGTTTCGCCACCCCGCGTGACCGCGCCACCACCGCGTTCAGGTCAAACCCGATGCTGCCCGCCGACAGGCCGAATTCCTTGGCGCGGTGCATCAGGTGGAACACCTCGGCCGAGCGCAGCAGCGCCTTGGTCGGAATACAGCCCCAATTCAGGCAGATGCCGCCCAGATTCTCGCGCTCGACGATCACGACCTTCTTGCCAAGCTGCGCGGCACGGATGGCGGCGACATAGCCGCCCGGACCTGCGCCGATGACGATCACATCATAGGTGGCGGCCATGGTTTCCTCCCTCAAGAAAAGTAGTTTGGCCTTAAACTATCGGGAAAGACCACGCAACAAAGCTAACGCCGTGCCCCTATGCACGGGTTGCATGGCTGTCCTGCAAGGCACGGACCACCGCGCCATAGCCACCCTCGGCCAGAAAGGCGGCCTCGGCGGGGGTGCTGTCGCGCCCCAGCGCCGCGTTGCGCGACGGAAAGCGCCCGAAACGGGTGATGATGTCCTGATGGGCGCGGGCATGCAGCAGCATCTCGGGGTCGGTCAGCCGCTCGGCCATCAGCGCCACGGCGCGGCTTTGGTCGGCGGGGTTTTCCGAATGTTCAAAGGGCATGTAGAAAAACTGCCGCTCCGGTTCGGGGGCGGCCATGTCCCACCCCTCGGCCACGGCGCGGCGGGCGGCGGAAAGGGCCAGCGCATCGGTGGCAAAGCTGTCGGCCTGCCCGCGGAACATGTTGCGCGGCAACTGGTCGGTCAGGACCAGAAAGGCCAGCGTGCCCACCGTGCCATCGACCCAGTGGTCCAACCCGCCGTCGCGCGCCGCCTGCCACAGGGGTTCGAAATAGCGGCAGGCGCTGTCAATCTCGTCCCCGCCGGCATACCAGCCGTCAGGCCCCACCTCGCCCAGCCAGAAATCGAGCACTTCGACAGGATCGGACATGGGCGCACCTTTTGCTTTGGCCAAAGCGTGACAGGCTTTGCCGCCGCGTGCAAGGCGGCGGGGTCAGCGCGCCTTGGTGTCCAGCACGGCCGAGGCTGCAACCGGCGATGCCGTGGGCACCAGATTGGCGAAATGCCCCGTTCCCGCCGGCGCCGACCGCCGCGACATGCGCCACAGCGCATAGCCCGCCAGCGCGATGTAAAGCACCGCGATGAAAAGGAAAAACCCCGAAGGCCCCACCAGCCCCATCACCCAGCCCGTCACCACCGGCCCGAAAATCGCGCCGAACCCGTTCAGAAAGATCATCCCCGCACTGGCGGCCGCCATGTCATCCTTGCCCAGAAAATCGTTGGTATAGGCGATCAGCAGCGCATAGACGGGGTTGGTGATCCCACCCAGCAAAACCGCCGCCACCAGCAACAGCGAAAACGGCAGGTCAAAGGCGACAGGCACCAGCATCGCCACCGCACAGATGCCGCATAGCGCGGTAATCAGCTTGCGGCGGTCCATCCGGTCCGACAGCCAGCCGATGGGGTATTGCAGCACCAGCCCGCCCAGATAGATCGCCCCGATAAAGACCGAGATGTCGCGCACCGACAGCCCCTTCATCGCCCCCCAGACCGAGGCCATGCCGAACATGGCCGAAAACACGCCCCCCGTCAGCAGCATCCCCGCACAACCCAAGGGCGAAATGCGGAACAGCGCCCGAAAGCTCAGCGCCGCGGTCGATTCAAAGGTCGGCGCGGGCGTGGGCGCAAGAAGCAGCGGCAAAAAGGCCAGCGACACCAGCACCGACGGAATGACGAACAGCACGAAACCCGAAGGTTCCGCCACGTTCAGCAGGGCTTGGCTTGCGATGATCCCCACCATCTGCACGATCATATAGGCCGAAAGCGCCTGCCCCCGCGTCTCGTTGGTGGCGGCATTGTTCAGCCAGCTTTCGGTGGTGATGTAGATGCCCGAAAAGCAGAACCCGATCAGCACGCGCAGCAGCGACCACACGATCCAGTCGGGCGCCACGGGGTAAACCACCAGCACCGCCGAAATCACCGATCCCAGCGCCGCAAAGACGCGCACATGGCCCACCTTGCGGATCATCGCGGGCGCCATGCGCGACCCGAACAGGAACCCCGCGAAATAGGCCGACATCACGATCGAGATCTCGAAGGTCGTAAACCCTTCGATACTGCCCCGTATCCCCAGCAAAGACCCCTGTATCCCGTTGCCCACCATAAGCAGCATGATGCCCAGCAGCAGCGGCCACGAGGTGGAAAGAACGGTCAACATGGCGGCGGCTTTCTGGAACGGGACAGGGCCAAGGTAGCAGCAGGCGCGGGCAAATCCATGCAGATTACGACCGCGCCACCGCCGGTTGCGTCAGGGCACCAGCAAGGACGAGTCCCCATAGCTGAAAAAGCGGTAACGGTTCGTGACCGCATGGTCATAGATCGCCCTGATGCGGTCCGCCCCCATCAGCGCCGATACCAGCATCATCAGCGTCGATTTGGGCAGGTGGAAATTCGTCATCAGCGCATCGGTGATGCGGAAGTCAAAACCCGGATAGATGAAAATGTCGGTGGGCCCCGTCCAAGGCTCCATCCTGCCCGACCGCCCCGCGCTTTCGATCAGCCGCAGCGCGGTGGTGCCCACCGGAATGACGCGCCCCCCCGCCGCCTTGGTCGCGTTGATCTCGGCCGCGGCCTTTGGCGTCACCTCGCCCCATTCGGCATGCATCTTGTGGGTCGTCACATCCTCGACCTTCACGGGCAAAAAGGTGCCCCCGCCCACATGCAGCGTCACTTCGGTGAACTGCACGCCCATCGCGGCCAAGGTTTCCAGCAATTCACGGTCGAAATGGAGCGAGGCTGTCGGTGCCGCCACAGCGCCCGAATGGCGGGCAAAGACGGTCTGGTAATCGTCGCGGTCCTGCGCATCGGGGGCGCGTTTGGCGGCGATATAGGGCGGCAGCGGCATCGCCCCCGCTTCGGCCAGTGCGGCATCGAAATCGTCGCCCGTCAGGTTGAACTCAAGCCGCAGATCGGTTTCGCCCTTTTCCGCCACCGTGGCCGACAGCGCGTCGGAAAAGCGGATCACCTCGCCCGCGTTCACCTTGCGCAGCGGCTTTGCCAGCGCCTTCCAGCCCCCCGCCGCCTGCGGCTCAAGCAGCGTGATCTCGATCTTCGCCACCGCCGCGCCCCGCGCCCGGGTGCCGGTCAGACGGGCGGGAATGACGCGAGTGTTGTTCAGCACCAGCCGGTCGCCGGGGCGGAAAATCTGCGGCAGGTCATAGACATGCCGGTCGCTGATGGCATCGCCCTCGGCCAACAGCAGCCGCGCATGGGTGCGGGGCTTGGCGGGCCGCGTGGCGATCAGATCTTCGGGCAGGTCGAAATCGAAATCGGAAAGTTTCATCCGCCAGTGTCCTTGAGTTTGGGCGGGGCGCTGCGGAACAATTCGCGGAACCGTCCCGGCGTCAGGATCGACAGCGGGTTGACCGAAACCGTCGCCCCCGCCGCATTGCCGTTGACCGCGTAGTTAAAGCCGAACAACCCTTCGCCCCGTCGTGTGAAAATGGCACCGATACCGTTCAACAGATAAAGCGGCGAAACCACGCCTTGCAGGTGCATCTCTTTGGTTTCCGTGCCGTAAACCCCCGCCAGCGAAACCCCCAGCGATGCCCCCACCGCCGAGGCGCGGGTAATCTGCACCGCCCCCGGCACCAGCGTGAACTCGCCCACCGCCTCGTTGAACAACAGCCCCTCGCCGTTCAGCTGTTCCAGCAGCCCCACCACCGAAACCGCCGACAGCAGTTCGGCAAGAACCGGCGCGTCGGCCACGCGCACCCGCTCGATCCGGGCGCTGCCGGCATAGCTGCCGGGCCGGTCTGTCGGGGTCAGCGTCATATCCAGCCGCCCACCCCGGGCCGAGGTAAAGACCCCCGCGCTGTCCAGCACCGCGCCCGCATTTTCCGACTGGATACGCACCGCCGATCCCTGCGGCGAAGGCACCACCGTGCCGCGAATGGCGGCGATGCCGTTCACCAGCGCGGTGAAACTGCCGTTGAAGCCGCCGCGCGGGGTGAAATCACCCTTGAAACCGGTCAGTTGCAGGTCGTTCGAAATGCGGACCGAATCCAGCGTTGCGGCAATCGGCACATCGCCCCCCGCCGCCCCGCCCGTGCCCGCCATGCGGCGGATGTCGATGCGCCCGCCGGTCAGCGCCACGGCCACCGGCCGCCCCGCCCCGCGCCCCGTGATGGCCGCCCCCCCCTCGAACCAGCTGCCCAAGGTCACCGTGTCAAAGCGCGCCTCGTCCAACCCGCCATCGGCGCGAAAGCTGACCCGCCCCGCCGCCGAAAGGCCCGGCGCGTCAAGGTCCAGCCGGTTCACCACGGGTGGTTGCGACAGCAGCGCCTCGACCGACAGCCGCCCCTTTGCATCGGCGGGCTTGGCCCAGCCCGTCCCCGGCAGGGCCATGCTGATGCGGTTCAGGTCCGACACCAGCGTCAGACGCGGCGGCGCCCCCATGGGCAGGGCAATCGTCACCTGTGCCTGTCCGGTGCCCGAAAGCATGGTGTCGGGCAGGCCCAGATTGAATTCCCGCACTGTCAGGGGCGAAAGCTCGGCGCTGCCCTCGATCCGCGCGCCGGTAGCGGCATCGGGGCCAAAGGGCTGCCAGAAGGTTACGTCAAACGGCACCGCCCCCACCTTGCCCACCCCCGAGATGCGAAGCCCCTTCGGATCGGCCCCGACCGACAACAGCCCCGCCGTTACCGCCTTGGCCTTGACCAGACGATCTGACATGAACCCTTCGATCCGGCCGGTGACGGCAAAGCTTACATCCCGCGGCATCACGCGCGGGATCAGCGGAAAGCGCAGCACCGCGTCCAGTTGCGCCTGCCCCTCGCCAATCTCGACCGGCCGCTTGGCTTTGGTCAGAAAGTGAAAGGGCGGCTCGTCCATGATCGACAGCGCCGCCGTCAGGCTTGAGCGTGTTTTCAGCCGCACCTCGGCCTGTGCGGGCTTTTGCAGGATGTCCAGCACCGAAAACACCGACCCCGCCATGTCGATCGCCCCGCCCTTGGGGGCCATGACGCTGCCCTTGGCCAGAACGGCGGTATAGGTCTGCCCGTCCAGCGTGGCATAGCCGCTGGCGCCGGTGATGGGCGGCAGGGTGTTGATGAACCGCACCTCGGCATCGCGGAAATCATAGCCCACTTGCAGGCGCGTCGGTTTGCCCGGCGCGATCCGCAGCGCCGAACGCACATTGGTCAGCCGCCCCTTGGGCACATTGTCGATCAGCCATTGCCGCGTCTGCGGCACAAGTGCCAGAGGCCAAAGCTGCAACAGGTTGTCCGTGGTAATTTCGTCCAGCGCCATATCGACCGAACTGCGCCACCCCTTGGCATCGGCCCCCACCGACCCCTGCGCCACCAACCGGTGCCCGCTTTCGACCAGCGCCACCTGCCCGATATCGATGCGGAACGGATCAAGCCGCAGCCGCAGATCGACCGCCCCCTCGCTAAAGCGCAGCGGCTTTTCGAACAGGCCCGCCGGATCGACCATCGCCTCGGACACATGCACCTGCATCAGAAAGGATTTCGGCATCCGGCTGCCAAGCGGTCCGGTCAGGTATTCGCCCGCCGCCGATTGCAGATAGGTCTGCCCCGTCGCCTTGATCCGCAGCGCGGGGCTGTCCACGTTCAGCGTGGTCAGCTTCATCCGGCCGCGGTCGGGATCATAGGTGAATTCCAGCGCCGCGCGGTCAAAGGCGATGGGGGCCGCCGCCTCGGTCGGGCGCAGGGCGCCCTTGCCCACGGTCAGGCTTGCCTCAAGCGCGGAAATGCCCGCTTCGCCCAGCGTGGCGGCAAAACGGCCCGAAATGGGCGCATCCAGCACGCGCAGCGCCGCCAGAAGCGGCGATTGGTCGGCAATGTCGCGCGCGGCGACCTGATCGACCGTTGCGCTGATGCGGGCCTCGGTCGTGGCCTTGTCCGACACGATGGTCAGCACGGCCTGCGCGGGGGGGCGGCCCGCATTTTCCATGGTGATGCCCAGTTCGGCGCGAATGTCGCGCGGGCGGTTCTCAAGCCGCAGGCGCCCGTCGCCCACAGCCCAGTTGCGCCCCGTCCGGTCATCGCGCAGCGAAAGCGCCAGCGCATCGGCCTCGATCTCTTGCAGCCGTGACAGCAGCGGCAGGCCAAAGGCGGCATCGACCAGATCGAACAGCGCGGGAATCCCGTCGATCCGCGTTCCCAACTGCCCCTGCCCCAGCGCAAGGTCAAAGCGGCCATCGGCATCGCGGTGCAGATCGATCCGCGCGCCGCTGATCCGCAGGCTGCGCGGGCGCAACTGCCCATCCAGCAGCGCGTCAAGGTCAAAGACGATGCCGGTTTCAGGCAGGGTCAGGATCGGCGCCCCCGCCGCGTTCAAAAGCCGCAGATCGTCAAGCCGCAGGCGCGGAACCCAGCCCCCCTCGACCCCGATCTCGATCCCCCCCAGCGCCAGCGCCCCTTCCGGCAGCGGCCCCGCCAGCGACCGGTTCAAGCGCGCCTCGGCCTCGGCCACCATCCAGACCGGCAGGCGGATCGCGGCCCCCGTGGCGCCCAGCGTCACGAACAGCGCGACCAACCCCGCCACCAGCAGCGCCAGCACCCCCAACAGGCCATGCGGCCGCAGGCTGCGCCGCCGAACGGGCGGAGGCGGGGGCGCCGGTTGCGCCGCCCCGTCCGGTGGCATGTGCGGTGCCGTGTCCGATGCCGTGTCCGGTGTCGCGCCGTGATCGGTGCTGTGATCCATCTTTCCCTGCTTGCGGGGGCCTTGTGCGGGGATTGCCTTTATCTTTGTCCAAAGGCAACTAGAACCCAAGGCCATGGTCTTCAAAATGCAAGGAGCCGCGCATGATCACCGCAGGAGCAGCCGCCCCCGATTTCACCCTTCCGCGCGATGGCGGGGCCAACGTCACCCTGTCCGCCTTTCGCCCCGGCAAGGTGGTGCTGTATTTCTACCCCAAGGACGACACGCCCGGCTGCACGCTGGAAGCGCAGGATTTCACCGCCCGCATGGCCGATTTCGCCGCCGCGAACACAACCGTGATCGGCATCTCGAAAGACAGCGTCAAGGCGCATGACAAGTTCTGCAAGAAGCACGGGCTTGGCGTGATCCTTGCCTCGGACGAGAACGGCCATACCTGCGAAGATTACGGCGTCTGGCTGGAAAAAAGCATGTATGGCAAAACCTATATGGGGATCGAGCGGACCACCGTGCTGATCGACGGCGCGGGCACCGTTGCGCAGGTCTGGAACAAGGTCAGCGTCAAGGGCCATGCCGACGAGGTGCTGGCCGCGGCCCGCGCCCTGTGACGGGGCAGATGACGCTTTCACTGGCGCAGCGGGCGGTTCAGGTGCTGAACACGGCGGACGGGCGGGCGAAAACCGCCCTGTCGCGCGCCCATGCGGCCGACTGGTTCGCCGCCCGTGCGGCGGGCGCGCCCCTGCCGCTGGGCCGCGCCGCGGCGCCCGACCGCCCCGCCCGCCCCGAAAAGCCCGATCTGCTCGATCCGCGCGATGTGCCGCGCCGCAGGCACGGTTCGCCCGCCGGACGCATCGCCCTGCTGCATGCGGTCGCGCATATCGAGTTGAATGCCGTCGATCTGCACTGGGATATCATCGCCCGCTTCACCGACCAGCCCATGCCGCTGGGCTTTTACGATGACTGGGTCAAGGCGGCTGACGAAGAATCAAAACATTTCAACCTGATATCCGACTGTCTTGAAGCAGCGGGCAGCCATTATGGCGCCCTTGCCGCCCATGCCGGCATGTGGCGGGCCGCCGAAGACACCGCCCAAGACCTGCTTGGCCGCCTTGCCGTGGTGCCCATGGTGCTCGAGGCGCGCGGGCTTGATGTGACCCCCGGCATGATCGAGATTTTCCGCAAGGCGGGCGAAACCGGCGCCATCGCCGCGCTGGAAACCATCTATGCCGAAGAGGTGGGCCATGTCGCCTATGGCTCGAAATGGTTCAACTGGCTGTGCGGCCGCGACGGGCTTGACCCCAAAGAGGTGTTCCACCGCCTTGTGCGCCACTATTTCCACGGCGCCCTGAAGCCCCCCTTCAACGAAGAAAAACGCGCCGAAGCGGGCATCCCGCCCGATTTCTATTGGCCGCTGGCCGACGATCTGCCTGCGCGCTGACCTGTCAGAACAGGAAATCCGCCGTCATTTGCCTGTGGCTGCCCCTGACGAACAATTCCACACCCGCCGTCCGGTCGCCGGTATAGTCGATCAGCACCTGCGTGCCCCCGGCCCCGCGCAACAGCCCCGTAATGCCGATATCGCCCAGATCGATGTCGTCGCCTGCGGTGAAATCGCAGATCGTGTCACGCGCCGTGCCCAAACCGGACTGGGCGCTGAAAAGCAAGTGATCCGCCCCCGCCCCGCCCATCAGCGTGTCGGCCCCGTCTTCGCCGCGCGGCAAGCGGGCTGAATGGCAAATCCGTTCGGCCCCGCCGGTCAACCTGGACGCACAAGGTTGCCGAACCTGCCGTGCGGGGCCGCGACCTACCCCTTCCGGATAGTCAATAATAATCAAGGTTTACGGAACAAAGCGGGCTTCGGCGGGTTTATGCCGATTATCGGCGGAAATCGGGGGCCCGCTTGGGCCATCTGGTCAAAATTGTTGCGACCTCGGGTCGTGCTGGCTAAGCAAAGCTGTCTCCGAACGGAGGCGTCCCTTACTGTTCAGCCACGATCGGACCCTTCGGAAGTGCTCAGCCGTGTCTCCTACAGGATCAATGCCGCGCTCGAACGCCGCCTGCCGGAACAGCGCCTGTTCCTGAAATCGGATGCTGATACCCGCTTTATCCGCCTACGGCCTGTGACGCAGGCGCTGGTGCTGGGCGGGGGCGCGCTGTTCGTGGCCTGGACGATCCTTGCCACCGCCATCCTGCTGATGGACAATATCGGCGCCGGATCGTCGCGCGAACAGGCCCAACGCCAGCAAGCCGTGTTCGAAGAACGCCTCAACCGCATGTCAGACGACCGCGACCGCCGCGCCGAGGAAACGCTGCGCGCTCAGCAACGCTTTAACCTTGCCCTGCGCCAGGTGGCCGAGATGCAGTCGCGCCTGCTCGCCTCGGAAGACCGACGCCGCGAACTGGAAACCGGTGTCGATGTCATCCAGAAAACATTGCGCCGCACCATCAAGGAACGCGATGAGGCGCGCGCCACCCTTGCCTCGGTCACTTATGCCTCGTCGCAGGAAAAGGGGTCGGCCCGTGGTGCCGAAGGCAAGGCCAAGGATACCGAAGCCACCCTTGCCTATCTGTCCGATGCCTTGGGCATGACCGCGCAGGAACGCGATGACATGGCCCGCACCGCCGCAACCGCCGATGCCCGCACCGCCGAGGTTGAAACCGAAAAGCGGCTGATGCAGCGCCGCACCGACGAGATTTTCGCCAAGCTCGAGGATGCGCTGACCATCTCGGTGGAACCCCTCGACAAGATGTTCCGCAATGCGGGCCTGTCCCCCGATGACCTGATCGCCACCGTCCGAAAGGGCTATTCCGGTCAGGGCGGGCCGCTCGGGCCGATCACTTTGTCCACCTCGGGCCTGTCGGGCTCGCCGGAAGAGACGCGCGCCAATGCCTTGCTCGACAGTCTTGACCGCATGAACATGTACCGCATCGCCGCCTTCAAGGCGCCCTTCTCGATGCCGGTCAACACGGCCGTGCGCTATACCAGCGGCTTTGGCGGCCGTGACGACCCCTTTGGCCGTGGCCACCGCAAGCACGAAGGGCAGGATATGGCCGGCAGCTATGGCGCGCCGATCCTTGCCACCGCCGACGGGGTGGTGACACATGCAGGCTGGGAATCGGGTTACGGGCGGCTTGTCTCGATCCGCCATGCCTATGGGCTGGAAACCCGCTATGGCCACCTGTCGCAGATCCGCGTCAATGTCGGCGATAAGGTATCGCGCGGAGACCGGATTGGTGATATGGGAAATTCTGGGCGTTCGACCGGAACCCACCTCCACTACGAGATCCGGGTCAACGGCAAGGCAATCAACCCGATGACCTTCATAAAGGCAGCGCGAGATGTTTTCTAAAAGCAAGATCAACGAACCTGCACCCAAAGCGGCCGAGCCTGAACGCCCGAAAATGCCCGATCCGGTCGCGCCCAAGCCTGCGTCAGATTTCATGCCCTCGGCCCCCAAGGTAAAGGCGGCGGCCTCGGTGCTTTCATCGGACCTGACGGTCGTGGGCAACCTGCGCACCACCGGCGATATCCAGGTTGAAGGCACGGTCGAAGGCGACATCCGCGCGCATCTGTTGACGGTCGGCGAAAGCGCCACCATCCGGGGCGAGATCGTGGCAGATGACATCGTGGTCAACGGCCGCGTCGTGGGCCGCGTGCGCGGGCTGAAGGTGCGCCTTACCGCCACCGCGCGGGTCGAAGGCGACATCATCCACAAAACCATTGCCATCGAAAGCGGCGCGCATTTCGAAGGGTCGGTCCAGCGGCAGGATGACCCCCTGTCGAATGGCCGCCCCTCGGCCCCGGTTACGCCTGTCACCACGGGGCCCGCTTCTGCCGCCGAATAACATCGGGCGATCTTCCGTCTGTCAGGGGCGCCTACGGGCGCCCTTTGTCATGCCCAGATCACCGCACGGCGGTAAAGATGCCATGACGCATGGCCCAGCACCGGCAGCACGACCAGCAGGCCAAAGAACAGCGCCGCCATTCCCAGAAACACCATCCCTGCGATCAGCGCCCCCCAGCCCAGCATCAGCACCGGATTGGTCCTGACCAGCGCGACCGAACTCAGCATCGCGGTGACGAAATCCACCTCGCGGTCATCCAGCAGCATCGGCAGGCTGATCACGGTCAGCGCATAAAGCAGCGTGGCCAGCGCGGCCCCCACCGCCGTGCCGAAGGCCAGCATCGCCAGCCCCTCGGGCGTGGCAAACACCGCCAGCGAGGATGACACATTGACCAATGTGGCCTGCCCCAGAAACAGCGCAAAGATCATATGGGCCAGAAAATTCCAGAACAGGAAGAACACCACCACCACCACCGCCATCGACGGGATCTGGCGATCCTTCTGGCGGAACACCGCGCCCAGCACCCCGGCCAGCCGCAGCCCCTGCCCCGCCTCGCGCCTGCGGCTGATTTCATAGAACCCGCAGGCGATGAAAGGGCCAAGAATAGGAAAGCCGGCCCCCGCAGGCAGCGTCCACCAGACCTGCCCCTTGGCGGTAAAGGCAAAGACCAGCAACCAGCCGCCGATCACATAGACCAGCGAAAAGAACGCACCATAAAAGGGCTCGGCCAGAAAATCGCGCCAGCCCTGCCGCAGCGCATGGGTCAGGTCCGACAGGTCAAGCGCCAGCACCTCGGGCACGGCGCGGGGCGGGTTTGTCGTCTGCTCGGCCATCGCGTTCCCCTTTGCGCGCGATGGTAATCACGCGGCATCGGGGGCGCAAAGATGTATCTCGGGCCGATCTATCGGCGCGGGGCTCAGTCGTCGGCCATCGCCTCGGCGCGGCTTTTGCCCGCCACATCCATCGCCAATGTCGCGGCCATGAAGCGGTCAAGATCGCCGTCCAGCACACCCTGCGTGTCAGAGGTTTCCACCCCCGTCCGCAAATCCTTGACCATCTGGTAGGGTTGCAGAACATAAGACCGGATCTGGTTGCCCCAGCCCGCCTCGCCCTTGGCGGCGTGCTGGGCGTTGACCTCGGCATTGCGGCGGTCAAGCTCAAGCTGATACAGCCGCGATTTCAGCGCATTCATCGCGATCTCGCGGTTCTGGTGCTGCGATTTCATCGAGCTTGTCACCACGATATTTGTGGGCAGGTGCGTGATCCGCACAGCCGAGTCGGTGGTGTTCACATGCTGCCCGCCCGCGCCCGACGACCGATAGGTATCGATGCGGATTTCATTGTCGGGAATGACGATCTCGATATTGTCATCCACCACCGGATAGACCCAGACCGACGAAAATGACGTATGCCGCCGCGCCGCCGAATCATAGGGCGAAATACGGACCAGGCGGTGCACACCCGATTCCGATTTCAGCCAGCCATAGGCATTGGGGCCGGAAATCTTGTAGGCGGCCGACCGGATGCCCGCTTCTTCGCCGGATGTTTCCGACTGCAACTCGACCTTGTAGCCCTTCTTTTCCGCCCAACGCACATACATGCGCGCCAGCATCGACGCCCAGTCGCAGCTTTCCGTGCCACCGGCACCGGCGTTGATTTCAAGGAAGGTGTCGTTGCCGTCAGCCTCGCCATCAAGCAGCGCCTCAAGCTCTTTCGCCGCCGCCACTGCAACCAGCGATTTCAGCGCCGCCTCGGCCTCGGCCACGATCTCGGCATCACCCTCGGCCTCGCCCATCTCGATCAGCTCGACATTGTCGCGCAGCCCGCTTTCGATCATGCGATAGGTCGATACCGCATCCAGCAATTGCTGCCGCTCGCGCATCAGCTTTTGCGCCTTGGCGGGGTCGTTCCACAGGTCCGGCGCCTCGATCATGGCGTCGAATTCCTCAAGCCGGTGGGGCGCGGTTTCCCAATCCAGCCGCTGCGCCAACAGGCCCAGCGACTTCTTGATCGCGTCCACATTGTTCTGCGTTTCGGCGCGCATGGAAGGGTCTTTCTCATCAACGGTTGGGCTGGGTGATAGCGCCAAGGCGGGGTGCGGGCAAGGGCGCCGGGCAGGCATTGCTTTCGCGCAAATTCATTCAGAATGAATTTGCCAAAAATCTTCGAAAGATTTTTGGTCCCCTCAATACAGCCCGCCCGAACTCAGCGTGCCGAAATCGGCCTTTTTGGGAATAACGGCCGTCTCGCCGGTCGAGGTGGTGACGGTTGCCCCCTCGCCGCCATCGGTTTCGCCATAGGCGAACAAGGGCAGGTTCGACCCCATCGCAAAGCCGCCATCCACCAGCATCCCGATCCCCACGATACCATCCACCCCGTCGCGGAAATATTCGGGTTGCACATTCGGCCCCGTCGCATCATCGGGCAGCATCGCGCCGGTAAAGCGGTCAAGCTTGACGAAATGCCCGCCCGGCGGCACGCGAAAATCCGATCCGCCGTATTTCTTCACGGCTTCGGTCATGAATTTCTGGAACACCGGCCCGCAGAAGCCGCCGCCCGAGGCCCCGCCCCCCAGCGTGCGCGGCTGGTCATAGCCGATATAGCACCCCGCCGCGATATTGCTGGTAAAGCCGATAAACCACACGTCCTTGGCGTCATTCGTGGTGCCGGTCTTGCCCGCCACCGGCACCGGCAGCTTGACCGATCCCGAAGCCGTGCCGCGTTGCACCACCCCTTCCATCATCGAGGTCAGCTGATAGGCCGTGATCGCATCCATCACCCGCTCGCGTTCCGACCGAAGGGTCAGCCCCTTGCCGGGTGGCAGGGTGGCTGCGTTGCAATCCTGACAGATGCGCACATCATGGCGATAGACGGTGCGGCCAAAGCGGTCTTGCACGCGGTCCACCAGTGTGGGTTCCACCCGCTCGCCGCCATTGGCGAACATGGAATAGGCGGCGACCATCTTGAACAGCGTCGTCTCCTGCGCCCCCAGCGCATTGGCAAGAAAGGGCTGCATCGGGGAATAGACGCCAAAGCGTTCGGCATATTCCGCGACCTTCTCCATCCCGATTTCCTGCGCCACGCGCACGGTCATCAGGTTCCGGCTCTGCTCGATCCCCGTCCGCAGCGGGGTCGGGCCATAGAATTTGTTCGAACTGTTCTTGGGCGTCCACAGCCCCTGCGCCGTTTCCACCTCGATCGGCGCGTCGATCACGATCGTGCCGGGGGTGAACCCGCTGTCGAGTGCGGCGGCATAGACAAAGGGCTTGAAGCTTGACCCCGGTTGCCGTGTGGCCTGCGTGGTGCGGTTAAAGACCGAATCCTGATAGGAAAAGCCACCCTGCATCGACAGGACACGCCCCGAATAGACATCCATCGCCATAAAGGCGCCCTGCACCTCGGGCACCTGACGCAACGACCAGTGGTCGAATGTGCCATCCTCGGCCGTCACCTGCCGCACCAGCACCACATCGCCCACCGCGACCAGATCGCCCGCCACCTTGGCCTTGCGCCCCAGCGACCCATCGGCATTCAGCTTGCGCGCCCAGGTCACGTCCTTGGCCGGCAGGGTTGCGGTTTCGGGCTGGCCTTCGATGCCCAGCGTGGCATCCGTCTCGCCCAAGGCCAGCACCACGGCGGGCGACCAGCCTTCCACATCGCGCGGCACCTCGACTGCCGAAAGCGCGGTGCGCCAATCGGCCATGTCTTCTGGCTTGATCGCCTTGCGCGTGCCGCGCCAGACGCCAAGGCTGCGGTCATATTTCTCAAGCGCCTCGCGCAGCGCCTTGGCAGCCACCACCTGCATCGCCGGATCAACCGTGGCGCGGATCGACAGGCCGCCGGCAAAGAATTCATCCTCGCCAAAGGTGGTCGAAAGCTGGCGGCGGATTTCGTCGGTGAAATAGCCGCGCGGCGGAAGGGATTCGCGGAAAGCGGGGTAATCGCCGTTCTGCACCGTCAGCAGCGGTTGCGCCGCTTCGGCCTTGGCCAGTTCGGGCGTGATATAGCCATCCTCGGCCATGCGGTTCAGCACATAGGCC
Organism: Rhodobacter sp.; assembly: GCA_027484985.1. Lineage (GTDB taxonomy): Bacteria > Pseudomonadota > Alphaproteobacteria > Rhodobacterales > Rhodobacteraceae > Paragemmobacter. The sequence goes on from JAIXRW010000016.1 coordinate 40,862, forward strand.
CGCCGCTCCATCGCGCGGTCCTTGTTGCGCACGGGGTGCATTTCCGATGGCGCCTTGGGCAGGGTGGCCAGATAGGCCGCCTCGCCCGCCGTCAGCGCCGTGAGCGGCTTGTTGAAATAGGTCTGCGCGGCTGCGGCAACGCCATAGCTGTTCTGGCCCAGAAAGATCTCGTTCAGATACAATTCAAGGATCTTGTCCTTCGACAGCGTTTCCTCAAGCCGTGTGGCAAGGATGATTTCCTTGATCTTGCGCTCGCCCGTGCGGTCGCCCGACAGAAGAAAGTTCTTCATCACCTGCTGGGTGATGGTCGATGCCCCGCGCATCTCTTTTCCGCGCGTCAGAATCGCGTCGCGGAACGCAGCCGCCATGCCCCCCACATCATAGCCGTGATGGGTATAGAAATTCTTGTCCTCGGCGCTGATGAAGGCGTGCTTCACCAGATCGGGAATATCCTCGATCGGCACGAACAGGCGGCGTTCCTGCGCGAATTCGTCGATGATGTCGCCCTCGCCATCATAGATGCGGCTGATCGTGGGGGGGGTGTATTGGGCAAGGCTCTCATGGCTCGGCAGGTCGCGGGAATACATGTAGAAAATCCCGCCCACCGCCAGCGCGGCAAACAGGATGCCCAGCGTGATCGCCGTGAAGATCGCCCCGAAGACTGACAAGACGAATCTGATCACGCCGAAAACCCCGCCAGAAACTGCCGCCCCGCTTTGGGCGCACCGGCCTTATACACGCGCAAGGCGCCCAAGGTCAAAACGATGGCGTGACAAGGGGCGTCTTGCCGCCGCCCAACCGCCGTCAGGGTTGCAGCGCCCCCTCGGCCACCTGCCAGTCGCGCAGCCCTTGCAAGATCGCCCCCTGCATCGCCGCGCGCCAAGCCGGATCGTTCAGCCTTTCGCGGTCCGAACCCGAAGACAGGAACCCCAGTTCCAGCAAAAGCGAAGGGATGTCGGGCGATTTCAGCACCGAAAACCCCGCCGCCTGAATCGGGTGGCGGTGCATCTTTACCCCGGCCCCCTGCATCGCATCGGCCAGCGCATTGGCCAGCCGGTCGGTGCGCGGCTGGGTGTCGGTGCGGGCCATATCCATCAGGATCGTGGCCACCAGATCGTCTTGCCGCGTCAGATCGACCCCCGACAACAGGTCATCGCGGTCATGCCGTTCGGCCAGCGTGCGCGATGCCTCGTCGCTCGCCTCATCGGCCAGCCGGTAGATGGTGGCCCCCGTCGCCTCGCCCTCGGCAATCGCATCGGCATGCAGCGACAGGAACACCTGCGCCCCCGCCGCCCGGGCAAGCGAGATACGGGTTTCCAGCGGCACGAACACATCATCCTCGCGCGTCATTGTCACGTCAAAGCCGCCTTCGCGGATCAGCCGTTCCTTCAATTCGCGCGCAAAGCCCAGCATCAGGTCGGCCTCTTTCAGCCCCGCACGCTCGGCCCCCGGATCAAGCCCGCCATGGCCCGGGTCCAGCACCACCCGCAACGGCCCGCCCGTCCTTTGCGGCAGGGCGGGCGGCAGGCTGGGCTCCGGCAGCGCCCATTCGGGAGGTTCGGGCATGTGCGCCGCCTGCCGGAACGCCTCGGGCGTGGCGGGCGACAGGCGCAATTCGACCGCCGTGCCGCCGGTCGTTCGCATCTCGGCCGCAGCCACGGCATAGGGGCCGTCCAGTTCCAGCACCAGCCGCGACCAGCCCGCGCGGAACACCCCCGCCCGCAGCGCCCGCACCGCGCCCGCGCTGACCGCGATCTTGTCAGACCCGCGCCAATCCACCTCGCGCATGTCCAGCACCAGCCGGGGCGGGCCGTCCAGCACCCGCACGCGCCACGGCACAGGCTGGCTCAGCGCAAGGGTGATCGCAATCTCGCCCCCCGCCGCCCCGGCAATGCGCGACCGTGCCGGATCAAGCCGCGCCAGCGCCGAAAGCTCTTGCGCGCCGACAGGCCCACCCCCCGCCAACGCCAGCAGGCACAGCGCCAGCAGGGCCGCGCAAAGCCGCCTCATGCCTTGCGCCCCGCCATAAAGCGCTGCAACCGCGCCAGCCCTTCGGCAATGTCCGCCGTCGCGCCGGCATAGGAAAACCGCAACCGCCGCGCCCCGCGATGGGGGTCGAAATCCAGCCCCGGCGTGACGGCGACCCCTGCCCCGTCCAGTATCTCGGCCGCAAAGGCAAGGCTGTCATCGGTCAGTTCCGACACATCGGCATAAACATAGAACGCCCCGTCCGGCGGCGCGATGCGGTCAAAGCCCGCCTTTGGCAACCCCTCCAGCATCAGGCGGCGGTTTTCGGCATAGGTGGCGCGGTTCGCTTCCAGCGCGTCGATGCAATCGAGTGCGGCCAGCGCCGCGATCTGGCTGGCATGGGGCGGACAGATGAACATGTTCTGTGCCAGCCGCTCGACCGTGCGGATCTGCGCCTCGGGCACCACCATCCAGCCCACGCGCCACCCCGTCATCGAGAAATACTTGGAAAACGAGTTGATCACATGCACCTCGTCCGACAGTTCCAGCGCACTGACCGCAGGGTCGCCATAGTGCAGCCCGTGGTAAATCTCGTCCGACACAAAGGCCATGCCCCGCTCTGCCGCCGCCGCGACCAGCGCGCCCAACGCGGCCCGCCCCAGCATCGTGCCCGAAGGATTGCCCGGCGATGCCACGATCAGCCCCTGCGCCGACACTCGGGCAAGATCGGCAGGCACCGGCTGCAAGCGGTTCGTATCGCTCGTGGGCAATCCCACCGGTTCCAGCGACAGGGCGCGCAGGATCTGGCGGTAACTGGGATAGCCCGGCTCGCCCATCGCCACGCGGTCGCCCGCATCGAACAGCGTGGTGAACGACAGCAGGAATGCCGCCGAAGACCCCGCCGTCACGATCACGCGGTCAGGGTTCAGCGCGATGCCATACCAGCGGTCATACAGCGCCGCGATTCCCCGCCGCAACTCGGGCAGGCCAAGCGCCACGGTATAGCCAAGCGCGTCCCGCTCCATCGCGCGGGCAAGGGCCTTGCGCGCCGCCTCGGGCGCGGGGGTATTGGGCTGGCCGATCTCCATATGGATGATGTGCCGACCCGCCGCCTCGGCCGCGCGGGCACGGGCCAGAACATCCATCACGATGAAGGGATCGACCTGACCCCGCCTTGAATTCCGCATCCGCCCCCCCATAAGGTATGGGCGTCACTGTCCCCGATGCGGGGCAAAGGTCAAGCCATGCCCGAAACGGGCCGCAACGAAAGGTCCGCCATGCGCCGCTTCCTGTTTTCGCTTCTGTCGGGCGGCCTTGTCGCGCTTTCCCTCGCCACGGCCGGTGCCGCGCAGGAAAAGATGACCGATGCCGAACGCGAAGCCTTCCGCGCCGAAGTGCGCGCCTATCTGATGGAAAACCCCGAAGTGCTGCTCGAGGCCATGGATGTGCTGCAATCGCGCCAGCAGGCGGCCGAGGCGGAACAGGACAAATCCCTCGTCACCGCCAATGCCGATGCCATCTTCAACGATCCCGCCAGCTGGGTGGGCGGCAACCCCCAGGGCGATGTGACGGTGGTTGAATTTCTCGACTACCGCTGCGGCTATTGCCGCAAGGCGTGGCAAGAGGTGGATGAACTGGTCAAAGCCGATGGCAATATTCGCTTTGTGATGAAGGAATTTCCCATCCTTGGCGAAGAATCGGTCCTCTCGTCGCGCTTTGCCATCGCCGTTCACCAGCTTTACGGCGACGATGCCTATGCCAAGGCCCATGATGCGCTGATCTCGCTGCGGGCCGAGGCCAGCGATGCCGCGCTCGAACGGCTGGCGGCCGATCTGGGCCATGACTGGACCGCGGTCAAAACCCGCATGGACGCGCCCGAAGTCACCGCCGTGATCGAGGCGAACCACGCGCTGGCGCAAAAGCTGCAAATCTCGGGCACACCCACCTTCGTGGTGCAAAACACCATGGTGCGCGGCTATGTCCCGCTTGACGGGATGCGCCAGATCATCGCCGACGAACGCGCCCGCAACGAAGGCTGACGCAAGCGCCCGCATCCCCGCGGCCCGCTTTCATACTCGTTCAAATATCCTCGGGGGGCCGCGCGGCACGCGCGGCGTCGGGGGCGGAAAGCCCCCGTCCACTGCGGGTGCAGGGCGCGCCACCCGCAGGGCCACGCGCCCGAATACCCGGCCCTATTCCGCCGCTTCGGTTTCCGTGGCCTTGGCCGCTTCGATCTCGGCGGCCTTCTTTTCCACCAGCTCGACGATGTGATCGACCATCGCCTCGTTGCCGAGCTTGTGGCTTTGCTTGCCCGCCAGATACACCATGCCCGACCCCGCCCCGCCGCCGGTAAAGCCGATATCGGTCATCAGCGCCTCGCCCGGCCCGTTCACCACGCAGCCGATGATCGACAGGCTCATGCTTGTGGTCACATGGGCCAGCCGCTCTTCCAGCGCCGAAACGGTCTTGATCACGTCAAACCCCTGCCGCGCGCAGGACGGGCAGGAAATGATCGTCACGCCCCGATGCCGCAGACCCAGCGACTTGAGGATCTCGAAGCCCACCTTCACCTCTTCCACCGGATCGGCCGACAGCGACACGCGGATCGTATCGCCAATGCCCATCCACAAAAGGTTGCCCAAGCCGATGGCCGATTTCACCGTGCCCGACATGAGGCCGCCCGCTTCCGTGATGCCCAGATGGATCGGCGCATCGGTCGCTTCGGCCAGTTGCTGATAGGCGGCAGCGGCAAGGAACACATCCGACGCTTTCACGCTGATCTTGAACTCGTGAAAATCGTTGTCCTGCAACAGCTTGATGTGGTCGAGCCCCGATTCCACCATCGCCTCGGGGCAGGGTTCGCCGTATTTGTCCAACAGGTGCTTTTCCAGGCTGCCCGCATTCACCCCGATGCGAATCGAACAGCCATGGTCCTTGGCCGCCCGCACCACCTCGGCCACGCGCTTGGCATCCCCGATATTGCCGGGGTTGATGCGCAGGCAGGCAGCCCCCGCCTCGGCCGCCTCGATGGCGCGTTTGTAGTGGAAATGGATATCCGCCACGATCGGCACGGGGCTTTCCGCCACGATCTCGCGCAGCGCCCGCGTGCTTTCGGGGTCGGGGGTCGAGATTCGCACGATATCAGCACCTGCAATCGCGCAGCGCTGCACCTGTGCGATGGTGGCCGCCACATCGGTCGTCAGCGTGTTGGTCATGGTCTGCACCGAAATCGGCGCATCGCCCCCCACCAGCACCTTGCCCACCCTGATCTGCCGCGACGGGCGGCGATAGATGTTGCGCCACGGACGGACAGAGTTGAGCGACATGGAATGCCCCTTTCGGCAGTGACCTTCGGCCTGACCCCTAGATAAAGGGCCATGGGTCAAACGGCAACAGGCCGCAGGCAGGCCCACGCGCCCCGCCGGTCGAATGTCAGTTTTGCGGTGCCGTGCCGGGCAGGGCCGGGGCGGCATCGGCCTCGGCCACATCGGCGTATTTCGCCAGATCGGCATCGGCGGCGGGGTCGGCCTCGGCATATTTCTGCGTCAACAGGTCCGCCGAAAGCGGCAGGTTCTTGACCACCGTGGCATCGGCCGCAGCGGGGCCATAGGTCTTGCCGTTCACCGCGAAGTAAACCGCCGCCGAATTGCCCGCCCGCAGCACGGGCGGAGATTCAAGTTGCGGCACAACCCAGCGTTCCCCGGCATCCAGGATCTTTTCGAACAGCACCGTGCCATCCTCGGACTGCACGCGCACCCAGGACGGGCGCACCGCGAACAGTTCCAGCTTGGGCGCGGCATCGGCCACCACCTGAACCGGCGTCGCGTCAGCCTCGGCCAGCGCGGTGTTCACGGCAGCGGCAATATCATCGGCTGTGCGCCCCGTGCCCAGCGATCCGGTCTCGCGCGGGTCGATGGCGGCAATGGGGCCATCGCGCGATGTCATCACCGGCACATCCAGCGCCTCGGGCCGGTACAGCCGGTCAAGCGGATCGGGCGCGGCCTCGGCGGTCTGGCTTGCCGCCGCCTCGTCACTGGCGGGATCGGGGCTTGCCATCACCGGCGCCACAGGCCGCACACCGGCCAGCGGATCAATCTCGGCCACCACGGCGGGGGCCTGATCGACAGGCGCCAGTTGCACGCGCTGCACCTCTTGCAGAACCGACCAGCCGCCATATCCGATAGCGCCGATCAAGGCGGCCAGCACCAGAACCGACCCGACAGCGCCGGGTTCGATCCGCGAAAACAGGCTTTCGCTGCGCGGAATGAAGGTGGCATTTGGGTTGGCAAAGGGATCGGACGGGTCAGCCACCGCCCGCCGCGGCGTCGCGGGGGTCGAGGAGGCAGCCGCACTCATCCCGTGGGCAACGGTGAAATTCGCCTCTTCGCAGAATTTGCGAAAGGCCCAATCAGGGTCTATTCCCAGATAGCGCGCATAAGACCGCACATATCCCGCAACAAACCCCTGCGTTTCAAAAGCCGAGGCATCGGCATTTTCGATCGCGGCGATATAGGTCGCCTTGATCTTCAATTCGCGCTGCACATCCAGAAGCGATTTGCCGATGGTCGCGCGTTCCCCGCGCATCACATCGCCCAGCCGAACCTCGAAATCGTCAAAGCCCTTTGGTTTACCGATATCCGTCGTCGAAGGCTTCGACCGCCGCCCGATCATGCGCCTGTTCCTTCACTGCCCCGGTTTATGCCGAATCGGCTGTGCTCACCGATCCGTGTCCTGCCCGTATTGACGACAAGCTATCACAGGGCAAGCGTTTTCGCATGTATCCGAAAGCTTATGCCGAAGCCTCGGCGCGATTCAGCGCACAATGGCGCCACAGGGCATCCATCGCCGTCACCAGATGGTCGATCTGCTTGGCATCGTGAACCGGCGAGGGCGTAAAGCGCAGCCGTTCCGTCCCGCGCGGAACGGTCGGGAAATTGATCGGTTGCACATAGATTCCATAGCGTTCCAGCAGCATGTCCGACAGCATCTTGCAATGCACCGGATCGCCCACATGGACCGGCACGATATGGCTGCCATGGTCGATGATCGGCAATCCCAATCCCTTCAGCCGCATTTTAAGGATGCGGGCATGCAATTGCTGGGCATCGCGCAAATGCTGGGCGGTTTTCAACACCCTGACCGCCGCCGCCGCCCCCGCCGCAACCACGGGCGGAAGCGAGGTGGTAAAAATGAATCCCGGCGCATAAGACCGCACCGCATCGACCATTTTGGCGCTTGCCGCGATATAGCCGCCGAAAACGCCATACGCCTTGCCAAGGGTCGCGTTGATGATGTCCACACGGTGCATCTGCCCGTCACGTTCGGCCACCCCCGCCCCGCGCGGCCCGTACATGCCCACGGCATGAACCTCGTCCAGATAGGTCAGCGCGCCGAATTCCTCGGCCACATCGCAGATCGCCTTGATCGGCCCGAAATCGCCATCCATCGAATAGACCGATTCAAAGGCAATCAGCTTGGGCGCCGCCGGATCGTCTGCCGCGATCAATTCGCGCAGATGGGCCACATCATTGTGCCGGAAAATCCGCTTGGGCCCGCCGCCCCGCCGCACCCCTTCGATCATCGACGCATGGTTCAGCGCATCGGAATAGATGATCAGCCCCGGAAAGATCGTCCGCAGCGTGGAAAGCGTTGCGTCATTGGCGATATAGGCCGACGAAAACACCAGCGCCGCATCCTTGCCGTGCAGGTCTGCCAGTTCCGCCTCAAGCCGCTTGTGATAGACCGTGGTGCCGCTGATGTTGCGCGTGCCGCCCGACCCCGCGCCCGTGGCATCCAGCGCCTCGTGCATGGCGGCCAGAACCTCGGGGTGCTGGCCCATGCCCAGATAGTCGTTGCCGCACCACACGGTAATATCCTGCGTGCTGCCATCGGGCTTGCGCCAGATCGCCTTGGGGAAATGCCCCTTGACCCGTTCGATATCGATAAAGGTGCGATAACGCCCCTCGTCGTGCAGGCGTTGCAGGCTGGCATCAAGCGCCGCTTCGTAATCCATCATGCTCTCCCGGGTCTTTCCGCCCTTAACGGCAGGTCGCGCCCTGATTAAACCTGTATCTCCGGCGCAGCCTTGACTTGGGTCAAATGCCCCCGCTTGGAAAGGGGTGCAAGTGCCGCGCCGGTCAGGCCGATTGTCGCAGCCTAGTTGCGGATGATCACCGCGCAGTCGCTGGCGGCAGCATTGCGCTCCACGCAGGCCGCGATGGCCGCCGCATCATCCGCCCCGATCCCCCATGACCCCGTGGCATCCGAAACCGCCATGGCCCCGCCGTCATATCCGGCCCTGAACCCGGCCGTGGCATCGGCCGAAAGCTGCACCTGCCCCGCCTGCCAGCCTTCGGGCCGAACCATGGCCGCGATCACACAACCCGCCGCACCCGTTTTCTTGGCGTTGCATTCCGCCACCGCCACGGCCGAGGCCGCCTCGACCGAATGGTAATTGGCCGCAGCCACCGTCGCCTCGGACATCAGCCCCTCATCGGGCGAAATCGCGATGGCGGCGTAATAGGGCTGGTCCAGCGCCACCATCTTCAGCACCTTGGACTGGTCCTCGGGCAACAGGTCCCTGTCGGCCATTTCCACCTCGGCCGCCTTGGCGTCATAGAGCGCCTGCCCCGCCGCATCGCCCGTCACCGCCTCTTGTGCCATCGCCGCACCCGCCGCGCCGACCAATGCCAGCAAAGTCCCCGTGACCCAAAACTGTCCCATCGCGCCCTCTGTCTTTCCGGTCCGTCCGCGCGCCGTTCTAGCGCGGTGCGGCGGCTCTGGACAGGGGCAGAAGTGCTGTTAGGCTTGCCCGCGCATCACAAGAAGGAGAATGCCATGACCGCCAGTGCCGATCAAAGCACGGGCCTCGACGCCGTCCTGTCGCGCATCGACGCCGATCTGCCGCAGGCGCTCGACCGCCTCATGGAACTTCTCCGCATCCCCTCGATCTCGACCGATCCCGCCTATGCCGCCGATTGCGCCCGCGCCGCCGAATGGCTGGCCGCCGATCTGCGGGGCCTCGGGTTTGACGCCGCCTCGCGCCCCACGCCGGGCCATCCCATGGTGGTGGGCCATGGCGGGGCGGGCGACAAACACCTGCTGTTCTACGGCCATTACGATGTGCAGCCCGTCGATCCGCTGTCGCTCTGGCACCGCGACCCCTTCGATCCCGCGATCGAGGAAACCCCCAAGGGCCGCGTGATCCGCGCCCGCGGTTCGGCCGATGACAAGGGCCAGCTGATGACCTTTATCGAAGCCTGCCGCGCATGGAAGGCCGTTCATGGCACCCTGCCCGCCCGTCTGACCATCTTTCTGGAAGGCGAAGAGGAATCGGGTTCCCCCTCGCTCATCCCCTTCATGCGGGAAAACGCGGCCGAACTGACCTCGGACATCGCGCTGATCTGCGATACCGGCATGTATGAAGATGACATCCCCGCCATCACCACCATGCTGCGGGGCCTGTGCAAGACCGAGTTTACCCTGCGCGCCGCCGACCGTGACCTGCATTCGGGCAGCTATGGCGGCCTTGCCCGCAACCCGATCCATGTGCTGACCCGCATCCTTGCCAACCTGCACGATGACCATGGCCGCGTGCAGGTGCCGGGCTTTTACGACGATGTGGCCGAACTGCCCGATGAATTGCGCGCCCAATGGCAGGCGCTGGCCTTCGACCACGCCAAATTCCTTGGCGATGTGGGCCTCTCGGTCCCCGCAGGCGAAGACGACCGCACGCCCTTGGAAAAAATCTGGTCCCGCCCCACGGCCGAGGTGAACGGCATCTGGGGCGGCTATACGGGGGCAGGCTTCAAAACCGTGCTGCCCTCCGAGGCCAATGCCAAGGTCAGCTTCCGCCTTGTGTCGGCCCAAGACCCCGAAAAGATCATCCCCGCCTTCCGCGCATGGGCCGAAGCCCAGCTTCCCCCCGATTGCGAAATCATATGGCATGACGCGGTCGAAGGCAGCCCCGCCTCGGTCATGTCGATCGCCAACCCCGCCTTCGAAGCCGCCCGTCAGGCGCTTACCGATGAATGGGGCCGCCCCGCCGCCTTTGTCGGCGCAGGCGGGTCGATCCCCATCGCGGGCTATTTCAAATCGGTCCTCGGCATGGATGCCATGCTCATCGGCTTTGGCCGCGACGATGACCAGATCCATTCCCCGAATGAAAAATACGACCTCGAATCCTTCCACAAAGGCATCCGCTCCTGGGCCCGCGTGCTGGCGAGGCTGGCATGATCCGCGACGCCACCCCCGCCGACGAAGCCGGATGGCGCGCCCTCTGGGACCAGTATCTCGCCTTCTACGATGTCGCGCTGACCCCCGACATCACCGCCGCCACATGGGCGCGGCTGATGGACCCGACCAGCCCGATGAAGGCCCGCCTTGCCTTTGACGGCGGCGAAATGGTCGGCTTTGCCATCCACCTCAACCACCCCTCGACATGGGTGCCGGGCAATGACTGCTATCTCGAAGATCTGTTCCTGACCGAAGCCGCCCGTGGCAAAGGTCTGGGCCGCGCCCTGATCGAGGATCTGATGCACATCGCCCGCACACGCGGCTGGCATCGGCTCTACTGGCACACCGATGAGGGCAACACGACCGCCCGCCAGCTCTATGACCGCTTTACGCCCAGTGACGGGCATATCCGCTACCGCCTGAAACCCTGACATGCAAAAGGCCGCCCCAAGGGGCGGCCTTTTTGAAAGTGGCGCGGTTGACGGGGCTCGAACCCGCGACCCTCGGCGTGACAGGCCGATACTCTAACCAACTGAGCTACAACCGCACTTTCACGTCCGGAAGGGGAAGGGCTGTGGCGCGGTTGACGGGGCTCGAACCCGCGACCCCCGGCGTGACAGGCCGGTACTCTAACCAACTGAGCTACAACCGCGTATCCACGGCCCGGCCCTTCCGAACGTGTGGGGGTATTACGCACCCCCGCGCACGGCGTCAAGCGACCTTTGGCATTTTTTGCGCGCACGACGCCCCTTCGCCGCAAGTCGCGGAATTTGACGCAAATTCCGCGCCGATTTCTGACGCAGAAATCGGATACCCAACCGCAGCGCCACCGGAATTTGCGTCAAATTCCGGCGCGATTTCTGCGTCAGAAATCGCCCTGCTTACCGTTCGGGCGCAGGAATGAACTCGGCGTCATCATCAGGCGGCAGGCGGAACCGCCCATGCGCCCAGTCGCCCGCCCGCCACGCCTCGCGCGCGGCGTCGATCCGTTCCTTGCTCGAGGCCACGAAATTCCACCAGATATGCCGCGGCCCGTCCATCGTGGCCCCGCCCAGCAGCATCAGCCGCGCCCCTGCCGCGCCCGCCTTCACCGAAATCCGGTCACCGGGGCGGAATACCAGCATCTGCCCCGCCGGAAATGTCTGCCCCCCCACAGAAACCTCGCCCGCGATGATATAGATGCCGCGGTCCTCGTGATCGTCAGGCAGCGGAATCGCGGCGCCCCCCTCAAGCACGGCATCGGCATAGAACACCTCGGACGGGGTCTCGATCTTCACCCGCTCGCCCCATGCGCTGCCAAGGATCAGCTTCACGCGCTTGCCCTCGCCCTCCAGATCGGGCAGGTCGGCGCCGCCCGCATTATGGAAGGCCGCCGGATCATCCTCGCGGTCCTTGGGCAGGGCCAGCCATGTCTGCAACCCGAACAGGCTATAGGGCGCCTTGCGCATCTCGCCATCGGTGCGTTCCGAATGGGTGATACCGTGGCCCGCGAACATCAGGTTCACTTCGCCCGGTTCGATCCACTGGTCGGTGCCCAGACTGTCGCGGTGGTGCATCTTGCCCTTCAGCAGATATGTTACCGTGGCCAGCCCGATATGCGGATGCGGCCGCACGTCGATGCCCTGCCCCGTCAAAAACTCGGCCGGCCCCATCTGGTCGAAAAAGATGAACGGCCCCACCATCTGCCGCTGCGCCGAAGGCAGGGCGCGGCGCACCTCGAACCCGCCCAGATCGCGGGCGCGCGGCACGATCACCGTCTCGATGGCATCCACCCCGTCCCCGATGGGAATTGACGGGTCCAGTGCAGGGTTCCAGCTCATGCTTGCTCTCCCAATAGGCGTGACAGGAACATAGATCTGTGCGCCCGCCCTGTCACCCGTGCGGACCGGCCCCCGCCCTGTGCGCCAGAACACAGGGGCCCGCCGCCGGGTCCGCCCCACGCCCCGATCCTCGCACGGGGGAACCGCACCGCGCCTTGCGCGCTATACCAGCGGACCGGACGGCACCGCCGCCACGGACGAACCCGCCAGCAAAGGATCACTGCCATGAAGCCCGTGCTTTTCGCCCTTGCCCTGCTTGCCGCCGCCCCCGCCCTTGCCGGTGGCCTGCCCGAACCCGCACCCCGCCCCGCACCGGTGATGGCCCCCGCCACCGTTGCCGAACAGGCAGGCTCCAGCGCGCAGGGCATTGTCGTGCCGCTGCTGCTGCTGGTCGTCATCGCCGCCGCCTTGGCCGATTGACCGCCGCACGGGGGGCAACCTGCCCCCCGAACCCCGTCACAACCGCGCCAGCACGCGGCCCAGACGTTCGGCAAAAATCGCCACATGCTCGGCCCCGAACACCAGCGGCGGGCGGATCTTCAGCACATGCCCCTTCGGCCCCGTGGCCGAGATCAGCACCCGCTCCTCGCGCAGCCCGTTCACGATGCGCCCCGCCAGCGCCGCATCAGGCGCGCCGTCCCGCAGCACATCGACGCCAAGGAAAAGCCCCGCCTGCCGCACCTCGCCCAAGGGCCCGCCAAGGCCGCGCAGCGCCCCGGCAAACATTGCCCCCACGGTGCGGGCATTGTCCTGCAAGCCTTCGCCCTCGACCACCTCAAGCACCGCCATCGCGGTCGCCGCCGCCACGGCATTGCCGCCAAAGGTGTTGAAATACCGCGCTTTCATGCCGAAATCGGCCACCACATGCGGCTGCATCACCAGCCCCGCCACGGGGTAGCCGTTCCCCATCGGCTTGCCCAAACTCACCATATCCGGCACCACCCCGTGCCGCTGGAAGCCCCACATCGCATCGCCCGTGCGCCCGAAACCGGGTTGCACCTCGTCTGCGATGAACAGCCCGCCCGCCGCCCGTATCGCCGCGACCGCCCCCGCCAGAAACCCCGCAGGCTGCGCGAACACCCCGTCCGACGAAAAGATCGTATCCACGATCAGCACGGCAGGCCTGATGCCATGGCGCTGCAAATCGGCAATCGCCGCCTGCACATGGGCCGTAAACACCACCGCCGGATCGCCCAAACGCGCATCGGGCGCAGGCACCGTCCGCACATGCGCGCCCAGCGGCACACCGGGGCCCAGCGAGGGCGAAAATTCCGCCACCGCCGCCGTCACGCCGTGATAGGCGTTCTCGGTCACGATCACCCCCATCCCCCCCGTCGCCGCCCGCGCCAGACGGATCGCGAGATCATTCGCCTCGGACCCCGTGCAGGTGAACATCACATGGCACAGCGCGGGCGGAAAATGCGAAAGCAGCTTTTCGGCATAGGTCAGAACCGTATCGTGCAAATAGCGCGTATGGCTGGCCAGCAGCCCCGCCTGCCGCGCCGTGGCCGCCAGCACATGCGGATGGCAATGCCCGACCGAGGCCACGTTGTTATAGGTATCCAGATAGGCATTGCCGTCAGGGTCATACAGCCACACCCCCTCGCCCCGCACCAGATGCACGGGCCGCTCGTAAAACAGCCGGTAGGCCGGCCCCAGCACGTTTTGGCGGCGGGCCACCAGCGCGGCTTCGGTCTCGGGCAGGTCCACCGCACCGGCGACAAAGGCATTGGGCATCGGGTCGCGCATGGTCACTCCTTGATCGGGCAGGCATCGTGCAGGGCATGCGCCACGGCCCCGCGATCCAGCGCCGCCAACCGCTCAAGCCCCGCGCGGGCCGAGGGGAAGTTTCGCAGGATATAGGGCGCATTCTCGGGGTAGCGCGACGCCCGCCAACTGGCGATGCTGATCGTCGTCACCATCCGCGCGGCCACCAGATCGGGGTAAACCGCCAGTTCCGCCGCCACCAACGGGTTGACCGCATGATATGCGGCGGCAAATTCCACCAAGGCGCCGAACGGGTCATCGGCCGTAATCCGGTAAGCCGCCGCCACCGCCAGATCACAGACCCGCGGCGTATGCACCATATCCCCGAAATCGAGGATACCCGCCACCCGCGCCGCATCGGCCGGATCGACCAGCACGTTATGCGGGTTCAGGTCGCTATGCACCACCTGCCACGGCAGCGCGGGAAGCAGGGGCGCGACATGGGCCGAAAACCGCGCCAGCACATCGGCGCAAAGGGCCCGCGCCGCCGAATCATCGATAAATCCCAGCAAACCAACCAGTTGCCCGGCATTCTTTATATCCCACTGCAAGATATGGTCAGCCGCCGGATCAACGAATCCCTCCAGCGCCCGCGTAAGGCGCGCCAGCATCCGCGCCAGCGCCGCCGATTGCGCCCGCCCTTGCGGCGCGGCATGCAGCATCTCGCCCTCAAGCCAAGTCAGCACCCGCATCAAATGCCCGTCCGGCAGGATGACATCATCCCCGCCCCGATGCGTTGCGACCACGCGGGGAACCGGCAAATCGGGGTCACGCGCCGCGATGTGGCGCAGGGCGCGGTTCTGCATGCGCTGCACGCCATGCCCTTCGGCCAGATTGGCGATCTTGACGACAAAAGCCCCCTGCGGGCCGCGCAGCAGGTGGTTCTGGTCGCGCTCGGATGTCAGCGGCTGCAAACTGCCCGGCAATCCCCAATGCTGTTGCGCCAGTCGCGCCACCTCGGCCGGATCGAACCGCGGCGGCGCCGTGTCAAGCGAACCGCCCAGCGGCGGCGCGGTGCCGGTCGGGGGCAAGGGGGCGATGGGCATCATGGGCATTCCTGTCTTTGCCCGATCCAACCAAGAACCACGCCGAAAGGAAAGCCCCGCCACAGCGCCAAACGCCGGATCAGTGGCAAAATGGTGGGCGGTGAGGGACTCGAACCCCCGACATTCTCGGTGTAAACGAGACGCTCTACCAACTGAGCTAACCGCCCGCCCTGCCCGTCCATAGCGCAAGCTTTCGTGCGGCGGAAGGGTCAAACCCCGCGACCCGCACGAAAATCCCCGCCCGACAGGCAGGCAAAACCGCCCCGCAATGCAAAACGCCCCGGCGCGGGCCGGGGCGTTGCATGAAACATGGTGGGCGATAAGGGATTTGAACCCCTGACATCTTCGATGTGAACGAAGCGCTCTACCGCTGAGCTAATCGCCCGATGCCGCGGTGTTTAGCTATCTTCCCCGACCTCTGCAAGGGCCTCTTTCTTCGGTTTCGGCTGGGTTTTTTCGCCCGCGCCACGCAGTTTGACCGTCATGGCCGATTCCTTGCCCTCGCCCTTTGAGCGTGACACCTTGGCCCGTCCGAATGGCGGCAGGTTCAGCGATTCGCCCTTTTGCAAAGCCTCGCCCAGCACGGCCAGCGTGGCTTCGACGATGTCCTTCACATCCTTCTTCTTGCCGCCGACAGCCTCGGCCACCCGTTCGACAAGTTCCTTTTTCTTCAACGCGGCAAGGGGGTTGGCCGTCTTGTCGTCATTTCCGGCGGCAATCACCGCGGCCATGTCGATGCTGGGAACCATGATCTTCACCGCAGGTTCCTTGGGCTTGGCGGCGGGCGCCTTCTTCGGGGTTGCGGGCTTGGTCGCAGCGGTCTTTGCGGCGGGTTTCCTGGTCGTGCCTGTTGCCATCACTCGTCCCTTTTCTTGCTTGTACACAGCAGCGGTCCGTCAACGATAATCCTGTTTCAAAAACGATGCCACAGGCCGTTTCGCCCGATGCAAAAAGGGGCGCGCCCTGCGGCACGCCCCCCCGATTTCACCGCTGTCGCGGTCAATGCGCCGTCTGTCCGGCCGGTTCCGACGCCGCCTTGCGCGCGGCGGCAGCGGCTTCTTCGGCGGCCTCGTCCCATTCCACCGGCTCGGGCGTGCGCACCAGCGCCAGTTTCAGCACCTCGCGCACATGGCTGACCGGAACGATGGTCATGCCCTGTTTCACGCTGTCGGGAATATCGACCAGATCCTTGGCGTTTTCCTGCGGGATCAGCACGGTCTTGATGCCCCCGCGCAGCGCTGCCAGCAGCTTTTCCTTCAAACCGCCGATGGCCAGCGCATTGCCGCGCAGCGTGACCTCGCCCGTCATGGCCACGTCCTTGCGTACCGGAATCCCCGTCAGCACCGAAACGATGGATGTCACCATGGCCAGCCCCGCCGAAGGCCCGTCTTTCGGCGTCGCCCCTTCGGGCACGTGCACGTGGATATCCAGCGTCTCGAACTTGGGCGGTTTCACACCCAGTTCGGGGCTGATCGAACGCACATAGGACGCCGCCGCCTCGATGCTTTCTTTCATCACATCGCCCAGCTTGCCGGTCGTCTTCATCCGCCCCTTGCCGGGCAGTTTCAGCGCCTCGATCGACAACAGATCGCCGCCCACCGAAGTCCAGGCCAGACCGGTGACGACACCGACCTGATCCTCGGCTTCCGCCAGACCATAGCGGTGGCGTTTGACCCCCAGATAGCCTTCCAGCGTTTCGGGCGTCACCTCGACCGACTTGGTCTTTTTCTTGACGATCTCGGTCACGGCCTTACGCGCCAGCTTGGCAATCTCGCGTTCCAGATTCCGCACCCCCGCCTCGCGGGTATAGGTGCGGATCATCTCGGTCAGCGCCGCATCCGTCACCGCGAACTCGGTCTTTTTCAACCCGTGGTTCGCAATCTGCTTGGGCACCAGATGCTGCTTGGCGATCTCGCGCTTTTCATCCTCGGTATATCCGGCGAGGCTGATGATCTCCATCCGGTCGAGCAGCGGCCCCGGCATGTTGTAGCTGTTGGCCGTGGTCAGGAACATGACATTCGACAGGTCATATTCCACTTCCAGATAGTGGTCCACAAAGGTGGCGTTCTGTTCGGGGTCCAGCACCTCAAGCATCGCGCTGGCCGGATCGCCGCGGAAATCCTGCCCCATCTTGTCGATTTCATCCAGCAGGATCAGCGGGTTGGTCGTCTTAGCCTTTTTCAGCGCCTGAATGATCTTGCCGGGCATCGACCCGATATAGGTGCGCCGGTGCCCGCGAATTTCAGACTCGTCCCGCACCCCGCCAAGGCTGATGCGGATGAACTCGCGCCCCGTCGCCTTGGCGACCGAACGTCCAAGCGAGGTTTTCCCCACGCCGGGCGGGCCGACAAGGCACAGGATCGGGCCCTTCAGCTTGGCCGACCGCGCCTGAACCGCCAGATATTCGACGATGCGTTCCTTGACCTTTTCCAGCCCGTAGTGATCGGCGTTCAAAACCTCTTCGGCCTTGCCAAGGTCTTTCTTGACCTTCGACTTCACGCCCCACGGCACGCCCAAAAGCCAGTCAAGATAGTTGCGAACCACCGTCGCCTCGGCGCTCATGGGCGACATCGACTTCAGCTTCTTGACCTCGGCATCCGCCTTTTCGCGGGCCTCTTTCGAAAGCTGGGTCTTCTTGATCCGCTCTTCCAGCTCGGCAATCTCGTTCTGGCCGTCCTCGCCATCGCCCAGCTCGCGCTGGATCGCCTTCATCTGTTCGTTCAGGTAATATTCGCGCTGCGTCTTTTCCATCTGGGTCTTGACGCGGCTTTTGATCTTTTTCTCGACCTGCAGGACCGACATCTCGCCCTGCATCTGGCCGAACACCTTTTCCAGCCGTTCCGCCACGTTCAGCGTTTCCAGCAGGTCCTGCTTCTGGCCCACATCCACACCCAGATGCCCCGAAACAAGGTCGGCCAGACGCGCAGGCTCGCGCGCTTCGGAAACGGCCGAAAGCGCCTCTTCGGGGATGTTCTTTTTGATCTTGGCGTAACGCTCGAACTCTTCCGCCACGGCGCGGATCAGCGCATCCACGCTGGCCTTGTCACCGGGCGATTCTTCCAGCGTCTGGGCCTTGGCCTCGAAAAACGACGGGTTGGCCACGAATTCGGTGATCTTCACCCGCGCCTTGCCCTCGACCAGCACCTTCACGGTGCCATCGGGCAGTTTCAGCAGCTGCAACACATTGGCCAGCACGCCGACACGATAGATCGCATCGGTGCCCGGGTCGTCAACCGAAGGATCGATCTGGCTTGACAGCAAAATCTGCTTGTCATCGGCCATCACCTCTTCCAGCGCACGCACCGATTTTTCGCGCCCCACGAAAAGCGGAACGATCATATGCGGGAAAACCACGATATCGCGGAGCGGAAGCACCGGATAGGTGGTGGAAAGCTGTTCGCTCATGTTCTGTCCTTGTCTGGCAGGAAAGCTCCGGCCCCGGTCATCGGCAGCGCTCGGCCTTCCCCACTGTTCGCCCACACTATCTGGGGGGGCCACAGGGTCGAGTCAACCGCACCTTTCCACGATATGATGCGCCCGCAAGAAAGCGGGGGCAAGCGCACTTTCCGTCGGATTGTCATGTCCCAATGGCTTGTCTGCATGGCTTGGCCCCCTGGCCGGGCGCCCGTCACCCCACCCGTCACCCGCGCCGGATCAGCAAGCGCCATGCCAACAAAAGCCCGCCCGAAACCCCGATCACCACCAGAACCGCAGGGCGCAGATCGTCGGGCGAACTGGCCGCGCCCCCTGCCGCCACGACAAAGGCAAAGGGAATAACCCCCACGCCATAGCCAAAGGCAAAGCGCAGCGGCGGCGTGCGTGCAATCCCGGCCAAGGTGGCCGAAAGCTCGGGCAGGATCGGCAGCGCCTGACAGACCGCCAGCGTCAGCACATCGTTGCGGGCAAAGGCGGTTTCGATCGCGGCCAGCCGCGCCTCGTCGCGCAACAGCCCCCGCAACGCCCGCCGCCCGATGATGCGCCCCATGCCATAGCCGCCCGCCCCCATCAGCATCAGCCCCAGCGCCGCCGTGGCCCCGCCAAGCCACGGCCCCAGCAGCCAGCCCGCCAGCAGGATCGTGGCCATGGTCGGCACCGCCACGACCAGATCGAACACCAACAGCCCCACCACAGCCAGCATCAGCCATGGCACGGGCACGTCGCGCAGGCGCTTTAGCCAGTCCAGCAGCGATGCCTCGGGCAGCAGCAGAGTGGCGATCACAAAGGTTGATGCAAAGGCCAGCGCCAGCACCACGGCGATCTTCAACAAATCCCGCATGGCCTCAGCCCCGCCGCATCATGCGCCGCAGAGCCCAAGGCGCCAGCCAACCCAGCACCGGCAGCAACCGCGCCTTGCCCACGGCAATGACCGGCCGCCCCGCCGCAACCCCGCGCAGCACCGCCTCCGCCGCCGCCTCGGGCGTGATCTTGCCGCGCCCGCGCCCCGCCGTCATCGGGGTATCGACCAGCGGCAGAACCACCTCGCTCACCACGATCCCGGTCCCCTCGACCTGCCAGCGCAGGCTATTCGAGAAACTCGACAGCCCCGCCTTGCTGGCGGAATAAAGCCCGCCCTGTTCCTTGGGAAACCGCGCCAGACCGGACGAGATATTGACCACGGCCCCCGCGCCCCGCGCCCGCAGATGCGGCAGCGCCGCCTGCACGATCAGCGCGGGCGCCACCAGATTGACCGCCGCTTCCTCGATCAGATCGGCAGGCGTGCTTTCCGCCAGCACCCGCGCATGCTGCACGCCCGCATTGTTGATGATGACCGACAGGTCAGGATGATCCGCAATCACCCGCGCCACCACATCGGGCAGCGCCGCCAGATCCGCCAGATCGCAGCCCACCGGCACCAGCCCCGCCTGTGCGGGCATCAGCGCCGCCCGCCGCGCCAGCACCACCACCCTGTAGCCCTGCCCCAGCAACCGCTCGCACAGCGCCGCCCCTAGGCCTGACGTGCCCCCCGTCAGCAGCACCGTCCCAGGATTGCCCAGCACACTTGACATCTCGACCTCCGAACCGATTTCGCTGGGTAAGGCTAGGCGAAAGGCGAACAGCGCGAATGAACCTCGGTTTAGAAACCGGCACCGCCGCCCCCGCCCTGATCGCGGCACTCGAATCCCCCGCCCGCGCTGCCCGCCTGTGGGCCGAACGCAGCCTGCCCAAGGGCGCGGTCTGCTTCCACCCCGGCGATGTTTCGTCCGATGTGTTCCTGCTTCTCGCCGGACTCGTGAAGCTGACCTACACGACCCAAACGGGCGACGAATGGATCAAAAGCTTCGTGATCGACCAAGGCGTCTTTTCCGCCATCGGTGACGGCGCGCCTGCCACGGGCGCGACCTATGGCGCGACCTGCCTTGAACCCTGCCGCTTCATCCGCCTGCCCCGCGCCTTTGTCGAACAGACCGTGGCGCAGGACGATGCCGCCCGCAGCGCCTATGCCGGTTTTTCCGCATGGGTATTGGCCCGCAAACAGGCGCGCGAGGCCGCTCTGCTGACGCTTGACGCCGAAGCCCGCTACCGCGCCCTTCTCGCCCATGCGCCGTTGGTGCTGGCCCGCCTGCCGCAGGGCGATATCGCCCGCTTCCTTGGCATCACGCCCATCGCCTTCAGCCGCATCAAGCGGCGCGTGGCTCAGACGGGTTCGATATCGCCTTCCGCCCGCCTTGCGTGAAACTCGGCAACGAATGCCGCCAGCCGCCCGCCCGCAATGGCATCGCGCAAACCTTGCATCAATTCCTGATAATAATGCAGGTTATGCCATGTCATCAGCATTGCGGCGATGATCTCGCCCGCTTTGTTCACATGGTGCAGATAGGCGCGGGAATAGTTCCGGCAGGCGGGGCAGGTGCAATCCGCATCCAAGGGGCGCGGGTCGTTCTGGTGGCGGGCATTCTTGATGTTGATCTGCCCTGCCCTTGTCCATGCCTGCCCCGTGCGCCCCGACCGGCTGGGCAGCACGCAATCCATCATGTCGATCCCGCGTTCCACCGCGCCCACGATATCATCGGGCTTGCCCACCCCCATCAGGTAACGCGGCTTGTCGGCAGGCAAAAACCCCGGCGCATAGTCGAGGACCGAGAACATCGCCTCTTGCCCCTCGCCCACCGCCAACCCGCCCACGGCATAGCCATCGAACCCGATGCGCTTCAACGCATCGGCGCTTTCCTCGCGCAATTCCCGCGTCACACCACCCTGCATGATGCCGAACAGCGCATGGCCGGGGCGGTCACCGAACGCATCCCGCGACCGCTGCGCCCACCGCATCGACATCTGCATCGACTTTGCAACCTCGGCTTCCGTCGCGGGCAGCGCGGGGCATTCGTCGAAACACATCACGATGTCCGACCCCAGCAGCTTCTGGATCTCCATACTGCGTTCGGGCGACAGCATGTGCTTCGACCCGTCGATATGGGATGAAAACCGCACCCCTTCCTCGGTCAGCTTGCGCAAACTCGCCAGCGACATGACCTGAAACCCGCCGCTATCGGTCAGGATCGGGCGGTCCCAGTTCATGAACTTGTGCAGCCCCCCCAGCGCCGCGATCCGCTCGGCCGTGGGGCGCAGCATCAGGTGATAGGTATTGCCCAGCAGGATATCGGCCCCCGTGGCGCGCACGCTTTCGGGCAGCATCGCCTTGACCGTGGCCGCCGTGCCCACCGGCATGAAGGCAGGCGTCCGGATCGCGCCGCGCGGGGTGGAAATCACCCCCGTCCGCGCCGCGCCATCGGTCGCATCAACCTGAAATCCGAACCCCGTCGCCATCTGCCTGCCCATCCGTAAAGAAGCGGCCCCTTTTGGGCCAAAGACGGCCCAAAGGAAAGCC
The DNA here is from genome assembly GCA_027484985.1 of Rhodobacter sp. Lineage (GTDB taxonomy): Bacteria > Pseudomonadota > Alphaproteobacteria > Rhodobacterales > Rhodobacteraceae > Paragemmobacter. The sequence continues at coordinate 62,524 of JAIXRW010000016.1, forward strand.
CCGCCATGGCGCATCGCCGCCCCGATCCGGCAAAGAAAAAGGGGCCATCCCGTGATGACCCCGCCACATCCGCCTCACACCAATCCCGATCGGGCGCCGCCCTTAGCGCATCTCGCACAGCGCGGTGCCGGTATCCACCACCACCCGCCCGCCAAAGGACAGGCCATAGAACACTTCCGGCTCGCTTTGCGGCAGGGGCTTGCGCCGCTGCGGCGCCAGATCGCGGCTTTCGATCATGCAGGTGACAGGTTCCCCCTGCGCCGCAATCGACCCGAGGCGATAAAGATCAAGCCCCAGTTCGCGCGCGCGTTCGCGGTCAAGCGTGCCGCAATACATGTCGGTGATATCGTGAAAGCGGCGGCTGATCGGGTCATAGACCGTTTCCCCCGCGCTCAGGTCTTCGACAGCCGTGTAATCGTCGGGCGCAAGGCCGGTACGGATTTTCGTGCCCGCCGCAAACATGCGGACAGACAGCAGCGCGAAGCTCTGGTCGGTCATATGGCAGCACTCGTGATAAGGTCACAGCGTAGTACGGCCGCGTCCCCCCCAGGATTTAGACCGTCCCCAAACTATCGCACCATCGCGGGCACGGATCAACTGCCACATCCTTCAAATGCCGCCCTTCGGCCTTTTTTTCGGACCGATTATGGAACGATTCCGCAGCATTGCGGCCGACTGTTTCCACCCCGTCAACCGGCCCCGCGCGGCTGCCCGCCAATCGGGCACCCCGCCCGCGCCAGGGTGGCAGAGATTCGGCCAAAACGCGGCAGCCCCCTAGGGCTGGCCGGATTTGCGTTCCGCATCCGTCGGGTGCAGCCCATAGGGCGCCACCAGCCGCCACACATGGGCAGGCACCATGTTCTTGATCCGCGCCGGAAAGGCACGGCGCAAATGCAGCACCGTCTCGATCGCCTTCATCTCGACCCGCGCGCGCGCAAATTCCAGCCCGCGCGGCCCGATGCGCGGTTGCAGAAAGGCCACGATGGGGCGCGCCCAGTCGGGCATCGCCCGCAACGGCAAGCCCCCCGCCGCCCGTGCCGTATTGGCCAGAAAGCCGCGCACCGCGCCCTGCCGCTTGCCCTTGTCGGTCAGTGGCCCGCGTTCCAGCGCAGGCCCCAGATCGGCCAGCATTTCGGCCCCGCGGGCATTGCGCGCAACCACCCATTGCGCCCCGCCCCCGGCCATATAGCCCACCGTCACATCAGCCAGACGGTTGGTGTAATCCACACAGGTCTTGCAGGTCATCGGAAAGAAATCGGCCGGCAGCTTCGACAGCGGCAACTTCAGGAACGGCACCGTCCTTGGCTTGCGCCCGTCATCATAGCGCATCTCGACCCGGTAATCGGCGCGAAACTCCAGATAGGTCACCGCATCGGGCTCGGGATCGACCAGCTTCAGGAACTGGTGGAAATTCTCGGTCGTGGTGTTGTCCGAACAGGGCGTGCCGATCACATAGATCCGCTCGAACCCCAACTCGGCCTCGATGGCGCGCAGGGCATGGACCTGACAGGGAATCCCGATCAGCGCGATCCTGCGATGCCCCGCCTCGGCCGCCGGTTTCAACAGCGCCAGCGTCGGCGCCCATCCCATCCGCATCCCGCGCACCAGCGGCATCGCATCGGCATCGGTCACCAGAACCGGCACGGGTTTCCAGCGGTCAAAGGCATCGGGCGCCACGGTCAGCACCGCCGAAACCTTGCCCCGGCGCAACAGCTGCTCGGCCAGTGCGGTGGTGATGCCGGTCCATTGCGCCCCGTCCGCCGGACGGGACAGCGCGGCGCGGTCGGAAAAGACGGTCACGCCGAAAAACATCTCGTCGCCCTGCGCGGGGTCGGCGGCGCGGCCATGCACGCGGCTTTCGAGTTTTTCGTAATCGGGCGCGATGAACTGGCAGGCACGGCCACAGGCCTTGCCATCCTCGACGCGCGACAGCCCGCAATCGGTGCACAGCCCCGCCCGCGGCCCACCCGTCAGCGCGGGCACCACCAGCCCGCTGCGCGCAGGCTGCGCCCCGGTCGATTCCGCTACCCTGCCCGTCAGTCCGTCCGCCATGCAGCCACCATTGCGGGCCGGTCCCGCCGCGGCCATGATAACCGCAGCCCTGCCTCAGGTCCAACAAAACTGTCAGAAAAATCTGACAACCACAGTCAAGCCAAGGCCGACCCTTAATGCAGTCTCCTTCCCATGGCGACATACGCTTGCAGCGCGGGCGCAGCGCGGGCGCGGCAAACGGCTTGACCGCGCCATCGCCCGCTCATCCGCTGGCCGAAGGGCAATCCAGACGCGGGCAAAATCCCCCTCTCGCCCCCGCATGGCATGCCCAAGCGCCCAGTGCCCTGTCCGCTGGTCCGGCAGGTCCGGCAGGTTGCCGCCCCGCCAAAAGCGGTATCATCCGTCACGCCCAACAGCCCGCCCCTACAGGCGGCGGGGCGATCGGCGGGAATGGTCAGCGCGGTGGCAGCAGGGCTTGCCCGAACCCGCGCCGCAGCCATAAGCGCAAGGCATGTGACAAGCCGGTTCCTCCCATCCCTGCCCTCTGGCCCGTCTCCCCCGCCCACACCCGCATGTGCGCCGGCACCGACAGAACGGCCATTCCCGCCGCCCCGAAGACCATGATCCCCCCTTGTATCCCGCGCCGACCATGATACCACCCTGACCCCAAGGATGGGTGGCCGAGCGGTTTAAGGCTCTAGTCTTGAAAACTAGCGTAGGGGGAACCCTACCGTGGGTTCGAATCCCACCCCATCCGCCA
>JAIXRW010000051.1 GCA_027484985.1 Rhodobacter sp.
CGGGCGACAACCTGAAGTTCAACGTCGAACTGATCGCCCCGATCGCCATGGAAGAAAAACTGCGCTTCGCCATCCGCGAAGGCGGCCGCACCGTCGGCGCCGGCGTCGTGTCGAAGATCCACGAATAAGCCGCCTTTCGGGCCGGTTTGCAGACGCGCGGGGGAAACCCCGCGCGTTTTGCTTTTGCGCGGGCCCCCTTGCGCGGCGGCTTGGCGCCCCCCATTTGCCCGTCGTTGGGCGCTCTCGGGGGGGGAAATGGCACGGATTCTGACGGGGGGTTGCCTGTGCGGGCATATCCGCTTCTCGGCAAACGGAGAGCCGGATTTTCCGCATGGTTGTTCCTGCACCATGTGCCAGCGCCATTCCGGCGCGCCTGTGCTGGTCTGGGTCGGCTATCCCGCCGCGGCGGTGGCATGGGATGGTCCGGGCGGGGCGCCCGCGCTGTGGCGATCCTCGGATGCCTCGTGCCGCGCGTATTGCCCCCTTTGCGGATCAACCCTTGGCGCGGTGGATGATGCGGGCACCGTGGGGCTGGTGACGGGGGCCTTCGACCGCGTCAGCCTAGCCGCGCTTGCCCCCGTATCGCACAGCTATAAAAGCATGCGCCCGCGCTGGTGGGCGCGGCTTTTCCAGATTTAGGCCGTCAGCCGCGCCACGATGCGCCGCGCGACGGGGGCCACGACCAGAACGGTCGGAAAGGCCAGCGCCCATGACACCGCCCAGTTCCCCGCCCAAAGCACCGGAAAATGCGGGCCAAACCCCAGCGCGCGAAAGGTCGACAACCCCGACACGATGCAGGACATCAGCCCCGACAGGATGAAACCGAACAGGATATTCGAATAGCGGGCAGGGATCATGGCTTGGGGCCTTTCTGGCAGTTCCATCCGATGCAATAGTCTGCCGATTTCCCGCACTCAAGCTGCCATTCGCCCCTTGATTTCCCCCCGCCCATGCCGTAACCCCCGCACAGGCCTAGGAGTTTAGCTCAGTTGGTAGAGCATCGGTCTCCAAAACCGAGGGTCGTGGGTTCGAGTCCCCCAACTCCTGCCAGCCTGTCCGCGCAGCTTGTGTAAGCTGACGGCGCGTCACAGGCGATCTGCCCCCGAAATACCCTGAAATGACCCGCTTTCTGCCGCCATCCGGTCGCGCGCGGGTTGTGTTTGCGTGATTACTGGCGGCCAAAGGTTGTCCCAACGGTATGAGTGATCCCGATGTCCCAGTTGCGTTCGGCCCTGTTGCGGCTTTTCGGCGGGCTTGCCATTCTTGCCCTTGCCGTTCTGTGCCTGAACGCGCTCTGGCTGTCGCAGCGGCATTGGGCCGAGGCCGCCGCCGCCCGCGCGGCCCCCGAACCGCCGGTCATGGCGCTGGGCTCGGTGGCCGATCTTGCCCGCCAGCACGAACTGCGCCTGGCCGTGCGGATCGACGCCGTGCTTGACGTGGCGGTCGCGGGCGGGCTGGCGCAGCTTTACCTGCTGGCCGATCCGTCCGATGCCGCAGATAGCCCGCCCCGTGCGGCGGTTCTGGTGTCGCCCGCGCAATTGCCCGCCTTCCGCGCGATGCTGGCCGAACGGGTGCAGGCCATGGCGGGCGACGCGCCGCTTCTGGTGCTGTCGGCCAAGCCCGCGCTGCCCTACTGGATCGACCGCGCCGAAGCCGCCGCCGCCGAGGCGGGCCACCCGCTGCCGCCGCAGACCGTGTTCCTGCACCCTTTCCTGCACGGCCGGGCCCAAGGGTTGGCGCCACCCCTGCTTAGCTATCTCGTGCCCGCCGCGCTGATCCTGCTTCTGGCCGCCATCCTGCTGGGGGGCGTTGCCCGAACCCTGCGCCGCCGCCGCGCCTTTCGCGCGCTGGAAGGGCTTGCCACGCTTGACCGCGCGGCCGAGGCACTGGCGGCCGAGGCGCTGCACCTTCCCCCCGGCGATCCGCGCTGGCTTGATCTGACAAGCCGCCGCCAGCATCTGCGGCTGCAACGCCAGCACCTTGATGCCCGCCTTGCGCGGGGGCTTTCGCAACCCGCCGCCCGCTGGCCTTGGCTGGCGCTGGTGGCGGTGGCGGGGTTCGCCTCGCTCTTGCCGCGCCGCGTGCTGGTTGACGCGCTGTCGGTCCATGTCATCGGGGCCGATCTGGCCGCGCTGCTGGCCAGCCCGCCGCTGGCAGCGCCCGTGGCGGCGGCAGAATGGCTGTTCGGCCTGCCCGCGCGCGGGGCCGAACTGGCCGCGCCATGGCTTTCGGGCCCGCTGGGGGCGTGGCTGGCCAATCTGTCGGGCCTGTCGGCGCTGGTCTGGACGGGGCTTGCCGGTTCGATATTCCTGATGGCCATGTGGCGGCTGGCGCAACGGCGCGGCCGGGGCGATTGACCGCGCCGCCGCCGCCCCCTGATGGCCGCGCTTGAATTCCCGCGCGGCAGCGCGTATCTCGGGCGCTGATTTCCCTTTCCGCAGCGGATACTGACCCATGGCCAGCAAGACCTCACCCTTCCAGTTCCTCCAGCAGGTCCGCACCGAGGTGGGCAAGGTTGTCTGGCCCACGCGGCGCGAGGTGATGCTGACCACGATCATGGTCTTTGTCATGGCCGCCCTGACGGCCACGTTTTTCAGCCTTGTCGATCTGGCGATCCGGTCGGGCCTGAAGATGATCCTCGGCTAGGGCGGCACCGTTTCTCCTTGAATTTCGGGGGCGGGACAGGTATTCGCCCCCCAAGTTTCGGGACATCCGGCGCGCAGCGATTCGGTTGCGCGCTGTTTTTTGTTCCTTGGACCGTACGAATGACAGGGCGCATGCGCCCCGCAAAACGCAGGATGGACGAAGGCATGGCGAAGCGCTGGTATTCGGTGAGCGTTCTCTCGAATTTCGAGAAGAAGGTTGCCGAGCAGATCAAGACCGCCGTCGTTGAAGCCGGCCTTCAGGAAGAGATCGACGAAGTTCTCGTGCCCACCGAAGAGGTGCTCGAGGTGCGTCGCGGCAAAAAGGTGACGTCTGAACGCCGCTTCATGCCTGGCTATGTGCTGGTGCGGATGGAGATGACGAACCGCGGCTATCACCTGATTTCGCAGATCAACCGCGTGACGGGGTTCCTTGGCCCGCAGGGCAAGCCCATGCCCATGCGTGATGCCGAAGTGAACGCCATCCTCAACCGTGTCGAGGAAGGCGAGGTCGCGCCCCGCAACCTGATCCGCTTCGAGATCGGTGAAAAGGTCAAAGTGACCGATGGCCCGTTCGAGGGCTTTGACGGCATGGTGGAAGAGGTCGATGAAGACCACAGCCGCCTGAAGGTGTCGGTATCGATCTTCGGTCGGGCAACGCCGGTCGAACTGGAATTCACGCAGGTCACCAAAGGGGCCTGAGTGTATCGCGTGGGAGGCGAGCATCCGCAACGCGGATGACGGACCGGACCACTAAACCGCACCATCCGGTGCAGTGACAAAGGAGATGGCCTATGGCCAAGAAGATTATCGGCAGCCTCAAGCTGCAAGTCAAAGCGGGTCAAGCCAACCCGTCCCCGCCGGTCGGTCCGGCACTGGGCCAGCGCGGCCTGAACATCATGGCCTTCGTCAAGGAATTCAACGCCAAGACCGCCGATCTGCCCCCGGGCACGCCGACGCCCGTGATCATTACCTACTATCAGGACAAGTCCTTCAGCCTGGAATTCAAGACGGCTCCGGCCTCGTTCCTGCTGAAAGCGGCCGCTGGCCTGCCGCAGGTGGGCAAGCGCAACCGCGCCAAGGGCTCGTCCAAACCGGGCCGCGAGGTTGCGGGCACCGTGACCGTAGCTCAGGTCCGCAAGATCGCGGAAACGAAGATGAAGGATCTGAACGCCAATTCGATCGAGGCAGCGATGAACATCATCCTCGGTTCGGCGAAGTCCTGCGGCATCGAAGTGAAGGCCTGATCACCATGGCAAAACTTGGCAAGCGCACCAAAGCTGCGCAGGAAATCTTCGGAACCGCCACCAACGTCTCGCTCGAAGACGCGCTGGCGATGATCAAAAAGGCCGCATCGGCGAAATTCGACGAAACCGTCGAAATCGCGATGAACCTTGGCGTCGATCCCCGCCACGCCGACCAGATGGTCCGCGGCGTGGTCCAGCTGCCCAACGGCACCGGCAAGACCGTGCGCGTCGCGGTGTTCGCCCGTGGCGCCAAGGCTGATGAGGCCAAGGCCGCTGGCGCCGATATCGTCGGTGCGGAAGACCTGATGGAAACCATCATGTCCGGCAAGATCGAGTTCGACCGTTGCATCGCAACGCCGGACCTGATGCCGCTGGTCGGTCGTCTTGGCAAAATCCTCGGCCCGCGCAACCTGATGCCGAACCCCAAGGTCGGCACGGTGACGATGGACGTGAAAACCGCTGTCGAAGCGGCCAAGGGCGGCGAAGTGCAGTTCAAGGTCGAAAAAGCCGGTGTGATCCATGCCGGCGTCGGCAAGGTGTCGTTCGATACCGAAAAGCTGGCCCAGAACGTGCGCGCCTTTGTTGACGCCGTGACCCGCGCGCGCCCCTCGGGTGCCAAGGGCGCTTACCTCAAGAAGGTCTCGCTCTCGTCTACGATGGGCCCGGGCGTGTCGGTCGATCTGTCCTCGACCGCGTCGAACTAAGCTTTCCCTGCAGGGGAACGGGAACCGCCGGTCCGATGGGCCGGCGGTTTCGCTTTGGCAGGCAGGGCGCCGCAAGGTGCTTGCAGCCGGGCCATGGCTGCGGCATCATCCAAGCGCCGGGTGCCAAAGCCGTGATCCTGATGAACTTTTCGCAGGGTCGGGCTTTTCATGTCGTGCAAGACCCTCTATAGCCACAATCTGCGCCGCCCGCCCGATTCGTCGGGGGGTTGCGTATTTCGTCCGAGACGGTGGGTGCAGGGCGCATGCCTTGCTTAATCTCCCTCCCGAGATGAGAGAACGAGACAAATTTCCGGGGGGCAATCCCTCGGGCGATTTTGGCCTCGGGACATCATTCGGACCCGAACGCCCCGGCAACGGGGCAAACATGAGCCGGGGGGAAACCCCCACACTTGGAGTGAAACTGTGGATAGAGCCCAGAAAGAGAAAGTGGTCGAGGAACTCGGCCAGATCTTCGAAAGCTCTGGCGTTGTAGTGGTCGCCCACTACACGGGTATGACGGTTGCACAGATGCAGGACCTGCGCGCGAAGATGCGCGAAGTTGGCGGGTCCGTCCGCGTTGCCAAGAACAAGCTCGCCAAGATCGCCCTTGAAGGGAAACCCGGCGTCAAGATGGGTGACCTGCTCACGGGCATGACCGTGCTCGCCTATTCGGAAGACCCTGTCGCAGCCGCGAAGGTCACCGAAGCCTATGCCAAGGGGAACGAAAAGTTCGTTATCCTCGGCGGGGCAATGGGCGAAACGGTTCTGGACCAGGCCGGTGTGAAAGCCGTGGCCGCCATGCCGTCGCGTGAAGAGCTTATCGCTCAGATCGTGTCGTGCATCGGTGCGCCCGCCTCGAACATCGCCGGGGCCATTGGTGCGCCTGCTTCGAACATCGCAAGCATCCTGTCCACCATCGAGGAAAAGGCCGCAGCGTAAGCCGCGGCCCCGTCCCTTATCCGCATGGGGCTGCCCCATGGCGTTGGAACCCATCTTTACAAACGGAATGAGCAAATGGCTGATCTGAACAAACTCGCCGAAGACATCGTCGGTCTGACCCTGCTGCAAGCGCAGGAACTCAAGACCATCCTGAAGGACAAGTATGGCATCGAGCCGGCCGCCGGTGGCGCCGTCATGATGGCCGCTGGTCCCGCCGCTGCGGCCGCTCCGGTCGAAGAGCAGACCGAATTCGACGTCGTCCTGACCGACGCCGGCGCCAACAAGATCAACGTGATCAAGGAAGTGCGCACCATCACCGGTCTGGGCCTGAAAGAAGCCAAGGACCTCGTGGAAGCTGGCGGCAAGGTGAAAGAGCAAGTCTCGAAGGCCGACGCCGAAGCCATCAAGAAAACCCTCGAAGGCGCTGGCGCCAAGGTCGAGCTGAAGTAATCGGGCAGGGTGCGTTCCGCACTCTGACATCGGTTTTGAGGCTGGGTCCGGACCATATCCGGGCCCAGCCGAACCTGTCTTGAAAGGGGCATCGCGTGATGCATCTTTCAAGGCGTGGTTCAAGGTTCGGGAGCCTTCCGGTGGGACGGAGGGCATGAATGGAACCTGACACCCCTTTCGCCAAGCGGCGCGACCGTGACCCCGACGGATGCGCCCCTGCGACACGAGAAAAAGGTGACGACGAGCATGGCGCAAGCTTACGTTGGCCAGAAACGCATCCGCCGCTATTTCGGCAAGATCCGTGAAGTCCTCGAGATGCCGAACCTGATCGAGGTTCAGAAATCTTCCTACGACCTGTTCCTGAAATCGGGCGATGGCCCGAAGGCCGCCGATGGCGAAGGCATTCAGGGCACGTTCCAGTCGGTGTTCCCGATCAAGGACTTCAACGAGACCGCGGTTCTGGAGTTCGTCAAGTACGAGCTTGAAAAGCCGAAATATGACGTGGACGAATGCCAAAGCCGCGACATGACCTATGCGGCACCCCTCAAGGTCACGCTGCGCCTGATCGTGTTCGATGTCGATGAAACCACCGGCGCCCGGTCGGTCAAGGACATCAAGGAACAGGATGTCTATATGGGCGACATGCCCCTGATGACATCGAACGGCACGTTCATCGTGAACGGCACCGAACGCGTGATCGTGTCCCAGATGCACCGTTCGCCCGGCGTGTTCTTCGACCACGACAAGGGCAAGACCCATTCGTCGGGCAAACTTCTGTTCGCCTGCCGGATCATCCCCTATCGCGGCTCGTGGCTCGATTTCGAATTCGACGCCAAGGATATCGTGTTCGCCCGCATCGACCGCCGCCGCAAACTGCCGGTGACGACCCTGCTTTATGCCCTTGGCATGGATCAGGAAGCGATCATGTCGTCCTATTACGAAACGGTCGATTACAAATACGTCAAGAACAAGGGCTGGGTGACCAAGTTCTTCCCCAGCCGCGTGTCGGGCACCCGCCCGACCTATGACCTTGTCGATGCCGCCACCGGCGAAGTGATCCTCAAGGCGGGTGAAAAGGCCACGCCGCGCATGGTCAAGAAATGGCGCGACGAAGGCGCCGTCACCGAACTGCTGGTGCCTTACGAATACATCCTTGGCCGTTATGTCGCCCGCGACATCATCAACGAGGAAACCGGCGAGATCTGGGTCGAAGCCGGCGACGAACTGACCATGGAATACGACCGTGACGGCTCGCCCAAGGGCGGCACCGTCAAGCTGCTGCTGGATCAGGGCATCACCGACATTCCGGTGCTTGACATCGACAATGTCAATGTCGGCCCCTACATCCGCAACACCATGGCCGCCGACAAGAACATGGGCCGCGACACCGCGCTGATGGATATCTACCGCGTCATGCGCCCGGGCGAACCGCCGACCGTGGAAGCCGCCAGCCAACTGTTCGACAGCCTGTTCTTCGACAGCGAGCGGTACGATCTGTCGGCCGTGGGCCGCGTGAAAATGAACATGCGTCTCGACCTCGGCAAGCCCGACACCCAGCGCACGCTGGACCGTGACGACATCATCGCCTGCATCAAGGCGCTGACCGAACTGCGCGATGGCAAGGGCGAGATCGACGATATCGACCACCTCGGCAACCGCCGGGTGCGCTCGGTGGGCGAGCTGATGGAAAACCAGTATCGCGTCGGCCTCTTGCGCATGGAACGCGCGATCAAGGAACGCATGTCGTCGGTCGAGATTGACACGATCATGCCGCAAGACCTGATCAACGCGAAACCCGCCGCGGCGGCAGTGCGTGAATTCTTCGGCTCAAGCCAGCTGTCGCAGTTCATGGACCAGACCAACCCGCTGTCGGAAGTGACGCATAAGCGCCGCCTCTCGGCCCTCGGGCCGGGCGGTCTGACCCGCGAACGCGCCGGGTTTGAGGTGCGCGACGTGCACCCGACCCATTATGGCCGGATGTGCCCCATCGAGACGCCCGAAGGCCAGAACATCGGCCTGATCAACTCGCTCGCCACCTTTGCCCGCGTGAACAAATACGGCTTCATCGAAACCCCCTATCGCAAGGTGGTTGACGGCAAGGTCACCGATGACGTGGTCTATATGTCCGCGACCGAGGAAATGCGCCACACCGTGGCACAGGCCAACGCAACGCAGGATGGCGAAGGCCGCTTCATGGACGACCTGATTTCCAGCCGGAAATCGGGCGAATTCATGCTGAACCCGCCCGAGGCCATCGACCTGATCGACGTGTCCCCGAAACAGCTGGTTTCGGTCGCCGCATCGCTCATCCCCTTCCTTGAAAACGACGACGCCAACCGCGCCCTCATGGGTTCGAACATGCAGCGTCAGGCCGTTCCGCTGCTGCAATCGGACGCGCCCTTTGTCGGCACCGGCATCGAAGCCGTGGTCGCCCGCGATTCCGGCGCCGCCATCATGGCCCGCCGCGCCGGCGTGATCGACCAGGTGGACGCCACCCGTATCGTTGTGCGGGCGACCGAAATGCTGGAACCGGGCGAGCCGGGTGTCGATATCTACCGCTTGCGCAAATTCAAGCGGTCGAACCAGTCGTCCTGCATCAACCAGCGCCCGCTGGTGAAGGTGGGTGATACGGTCGGCCGTGGCGAGGTGATCGCCGATGGCCCCTGCACCGACATGGGCGAACTCGCCCTTGGCCGGAACGTGGTCGTCGCCTTCATGCCGTGGAACGGCTACAACTACGAAGACTCGATCCTGATTTCCGAACGCATCCTGCGTGACGACGTGTTCACCTCGATCCATATCGAGGAATACGAAGTCGCCGCCCGCGATACGAAACTGGGGCCGGAAGAGATTACGCGCGATATCCCCAACGTGGGTGAAGAAGCGCTGCGTAACCTTGACGAAGCCGGCATCGTCTATATCGGCGCCGAAGTGCAGCCGGGCGACATCCTTGTCGGCAAGATCACCCCCAAGGGCGAAAGCCCGATGACGCCGGAAGAAAAACTTCTGCGCGCCATCTTCGGTGAAAAGGCGTCCGACGTGCGCGACACCTCGCTGCGCCTGCCGCCGGGAGCCTATGGCACCATCGTCGAAGTGCGCGTGTTCAACCGCCATGGCGTCGATAAAGACGAACGCGCGTTGCAGATCGAGCGCGAGGAAGTCGAACGCCTTGCCCGCGACCGTGACGACGAATTGGTCATTCTGGAACGCAACATCTATGCGCGCCTGAAATCGCTGATCATGGGCAAGACTGCCGTCAAGGGGCCGAAGGGCATCAAGGCGGGGTCCACCATCGATGATGACCTGCTGGGCACGCTGTCGCGCGGCCAGTGGTGGCAACTGGCGCTGGCCGAAGAGGCCGAAGCCAAGGATGTCGAAGCCTTGCACGACCAGTTCGAAGCGCAGAAACGCGCCCTTGAACTGCGCTTCGAGGACAAGGTTGAAAAGGTCCGCCGTGGCGACGATCTGCCCCCCGGCGTGATGAAGATGGTCAAGGTTTTCGTCGCGGTGAAGCGCAAGCTGCAACCCGGCGACAAGATGGCCGGCCGTCACGGCAACAAGGGCGTCATCTCCAAGGTCGTTCCGATCGAGGATATGCCCTTCCTGGCCGATGGCACGCCGGTTGACCTCGTGCTGAACCCGCTCGGCGTGCCGAGCCGGATGAACGTGGGCCAGATCCTTGAAACCCATATGGGTTGGGCCGCACGCGGCCTTGGCCTGAAAATCGACGAGGCGCTGAAGGAATATCGCCGCTCGGGCGACATGACCCCGGTGCGCGAAGCGATGCGTCTGGCCTATGGCGACGAAACCTATGACGAAGCCTTTGGCGGCGTGGACGAGGATACCTTCCTTGAAATGGCCGGAACCGTCACCCGTGGCGTTCCGATCGCCTCGCCGGTCTTTGACGGCGCCAAGGAAAGCGACGTGAACGATGCGCTGAAACGTGCGGGTTTCGACACTTCGGGCCAGTCCGAGGTGTTCGATGGCCGCACCGGCGAACAGTTCGCCCGCAAGGTCACCGTGGGCGTGAAATACATGCTCAAGCTGCACCACCTTGTCGATGACAAGCTGCACGCCCGTTCGACGGGTCCGTACAGCCTTGTCACCCAGCAGCCGCTGGGCGGTAAGGCCCAGTTCGGTGGCCAGCGCCTTGGGGAAATGGAAGTCTGGGCACTCGAAGCCTATGGCGCGGCCTATACCTTGCAGGAAATGCTCACCGTCAAGTCGGACGATGTGGCAGGCCGGACCAAGGTTTATGAAAGCATCGTCAAGGGTGAGGACAACTTCGAAGCCGGTGTGCCGGAATCGTTCAACGTCCTCGTCAAGGAAGTGCGCGGCCTCGGCCTCAACATGGAACTCCTGGATGCGGAGGAGGAGTGAAGAATTTTCGTCCGAAAATTCTTCGGCCCAAGATTTTTCGTCCGAAAAATCTTGGGCACCCTCTGACCGCAACCCTCTGATTGGGAAGATGAAATGAACCAGGAACTCTCGACCAACCCGTTCAACCCGGTTGCACCGATCAAGACCTTTGACGAGATCAAGATCAGCTTGGCCTCGCCCGAGCGGATTTTGTCATGGTCGTTCGGGGAAATCAAAAAGCCCGAAACCATCAACTACCGCACGTTCAAACCGGAACGTGACGGCCTGTTCTGCGCCCGTATCTTTGGCCCGATCAAGGATTACGAATGCCTCTGCGGCAAATACAAGCGCATGAAATATCGCGGCGTCGTCTGCGAAAAATGCGGCGTGGAAGTCACCTTGCAAAAGGTGCGCCGCGAACGGATGGGCCATATCGAACTGGCCGCGCCCGTGGCGCATATCTGGTTCCTGAAATCGCTGCCCAGCCGCATCGGCCTGATGCTCGACATGACGCTGCGCGATCTGGAACGCATCCTCTACTTTGAAAACTACGTCGTCATCGAGCCGGGTCTGACCGACCTGACCTATGGCCAGTTGATGACCGAAGAGGAATTCCTCGACGCGCAGGACCAGTATGGCGCCGACGCCTTCACCGCCAATATCGGCGCCGAAGCGATCCGCGAAATGCTGGCCGCGATCGACCTTGAATCGACTGCCGAACAGCTGCGCGAGGACCTCAAGGAAGCGACCGGCGAGCTGAAGCCCAAGAAGATCATCAAGCGTCTGAAGATCGTCGAAAGCTTCCTCGAATCCGGCAACCGCCCGGAATGGATGGTGCTGACCGTTCTGCCGGTCATTCCGCCGGAACTGCGCCCGCTCGTCCCGCTGGATGGCGGCCGTTTCGCCACATCGGACCTGAACGACCTGTACCGTCGCGTCATCAACCGCAACAACCGCCTCAAGCGGCTGATCGAACTGCGCGCGCCCGACATCATCGTGCGCAACGAAAAGCGGATGCTGCAAGAAGCCGTTGACGCGCTGTTCGACAACGGCCGCCGCGGCCGCGTCATCACGGGCACCAACAAGCGCCCGCTGAAATCGCTTTCGGACATGCTCAAGGGCAAGCAGGGCCGCTTCCGCCAGAACCTTCTGGGCAAGCGGGTCGATTTCTCGGGCCGTTCCGTCATCGTGACGGGTCCGGAACTGAAACTGCACCAGTGCGGTCTGCCCAAGAAGATGGCCTTGGAACTGTTCAAGCCCTTCATCTATTCGCGTCTGGAAGCCAAGGGCCTGTCCTCGACCGTCAAGCAGGCCAAGAAACTGGTCGAAAAGGAACGCCCCGAGGTGTGGGATATCCTTGACGAGGTTATCCGTGAACACCCGGTTCTTCTGAACCGTGCGCCCACGCTGCACCGTCTGGGGATTCAGGCTTTTGAACCGATCCTGATCGAAGGCAAGGCGATCCAGCTGCACCCGCTCGTCTGCTCGGCCTTCAACGCCGACTTCGACGGTGACCAGATGGCCGTCCACGTGCCGCTTTCGCTGGAAGCCCAGCTGGAAGCCCGCGTTCTGATGATGTCGACGAACAACGTGCTGTCGCCCGCCAACGGCGCGCCGATCATCGTTCCGTCGCAAGACATGGTGTTGGGCCTCTATTACACCACCATGGAACGCAAGGGCATGAAGGGCGAAGGCATGATCTTCGCTGACGTGACCGAAGTGGAACATGCCCTCGCCGCAGGCGAGGTGCATCTGCACGCCTCGATCACCGCCCGCATCCGCCAGATCGACGAAGAAGGCAACGAGGTCTGGAAGCGCTACAAGACAACCCCCGGCCGCCTGCGGTTGGGCAACCTCTTGCCGCTGAACGCCAAGGCGCCCTTCGATCTTGTCAACCGCCTGCTGCGGAAGAAAGACGTTCAGGCTGTGATCGACACCGTCTATCGCTATTGCGGTCAGAAAGAGTCGGTCATCTTCTGCGACCAGATCATGACCATGGGCTTCCGCGAAGCCTTCCGCGCCGGCATCTCTTTCGGCAAGGACGACATGCTGATCCCCGACACCAAATGGACCATCGTGAACGAGGTCCGTGATCAGGTGAAGGAATTCGAACAGCAGTATATGGACGGCCTGATCACCCAGGGCGAAAAGTACAACAAGGTGGTCGATGCCTGGTCGAAATGTTCCGACAAGGTGGCGGGCGAGATGATGGCCGAAATCTCGGCCGTGCGTTACGATGACGCCGGCGCCGAGAAAGAGCCGAACTCGGTCTATATGATGTCGCACTCGGGTGCCCGCGGTTCGCCGGCCCAGATGAAGCAGCTGGGCGGGATGCGCGGCCTGATGGCCAAGCCCTCGGGCGAGATCATCGAAACGCCGATCATCTCGAACTTCAAGGAAGGTCTGACCGTTCTTGAATACTTCAACTCGACCCACGGCGCCCGTAAGGGCCTTGCTGACACGGCCCTCAAAACGGCGAACTCGGGCTATCTGACCCGCCGTCTGGTGGACGTGGCACAAGACTGCATCGTGCGCTCGCATGATTGCGGCACCGACCGTGCGATCACCGCCGAAACCGCCGTCAATGACGGCGAAGTGGTGCAAACGCTGGCCGACCGCGTTCTGGGCCGTGTCGCCGCCGATGACGTTCTGGTCCCCGGCACCGACGAGGTTCTGGTCGCCCGGGGCGAGCTGATCGACGAACGCCGCGCCGATGCCATCGACCAGCACGGCATCAGCGTCATGCGCATCCGCTCGCCGCTGACCTGCGAAGCGGAAGAAGGCGTCTGCGCCATGTGCTACGGGCGCGATCTTGCCCGCGGCACCATGGTGAACGAAGGCGAGGCTGTCGGCATCATCGCCGCCCAGTCCATCGGCGAACCCGGCACCCAGCTGACGATGCGGACCTTCCACATCGGCGGCATCGCGCAGGGCGGCCAGCAATCGTTCCTCGAAGCCAGCCAGGAAGGCCGGATCGAATTCCGCAATGCCACGCTGCTGTCGAACGCGGCGGGCGAGCAGATCGTGACGGGCCGGAACATGTCGATCGCCATCGTCGATGACGCGGGCGTTGACCGTGCGGTGCACAAGGTGACCTATGGCGCCAAGATCCACGTGCAGGACGGCGCCACCGTCAAGCGCGGCGCCAAGCTGTTCGAATGGGACCCCTATACCCTGCCGATCATCGCGGAAAAGGGCGGTGTCGCGCGCTTCGTCGATCTTATCTCGGGGATTTCGATCCGCGAAGAAACCGACGATGCGACCGGCATGACCCAGCGTATCGTGTCCGACTGGCGTTCCGCCCCGCGCGGCAACGAACTGAAGCCGGAAGTGATCGTGATGGACCCCGCCACGGGCGAACCTGTGCGGGCCGATAACGGCAACCCGATCAGCTACCAGATGTCGGTGGATGCGGTTCTTTCGGTCGAAGACGGTCAGGAAATCCGCCCCGGCGACGTTGTGGCCCGTATCCCGCGCGAAGGCGCCCGGACCAAGGACATCACGGGTGGTCTGCCGCGTGTGGCCGAACTGTTCGAAGCCCGTCGCCCGAAAGACCACGCGATCATCGCGGAAATGGACGGCTATGTCCGCTTCGGCAAAGACTATAAGAACAAGCGCCGCATCACGGTTGAACCCGTGGATGAGACGTTGCAGGCCGTCGAATACATGATCCCCAAGGGCAAGCACATTCCGGTTCAGGAAGGCGACTTCGTCCAGAAGGGCGACTACATCATGGACGGCAACCCCGCGCCGCACGACATCCTGCGTATCTTGGGGGTCGAGGCGCTGGCGAACTACATGATCGACGAAGTGCAGGACGTCTATCGCCTGCAAGGCGTGAAGATCAACGACAAGCACATCGAGGTGATCGTTCGCCAGATGCTGCAAAAGCTGGAAGTGCTGGATGGTGGCGACACCACCCTGCTCAAAGGCGAACAGGTCGAAAAGATCGAGCTGGACGAAGAAAACCAGAAGGCCCGCAACCGCGGCGGCCGCGAGGCCAAGGCGGAACCGGTTCTCTTGGGGATCACCAAGGCAAGCTTGCAGACCCGCAGCTTCATCTCGGCCGCGTCCTTCCAGGAAACCACCCGCGTGCTGACCGAGGCTTCGGTTCAGGGCAAGCGCGACAAGCTGGTTGGCCTGAAAGAGAACGTGATCGTCGGTCGCCTGATCCCGGCAGGGACGGGTGGCGCCACCTCGAAGGTCAAGAAAATCGCGACCGACCGCGACCAGACGGTCATCGAGGCGCGCCGTTCCGAAGCCGAAACCGCAGCGGCCCTTGCCGCGCCGGTCTCGGTCGCGGAAGAGGCGTTTGCCGCCGCCTTCTCGGACCCGACCGAAAGCCGCGATTGATCGTAGCCAAAGCGTGAAAGGGGCCGTCGCAGCGATGCGGCGGCCCTTTTCCTTTGCGGGGCAGGGCTGCTAGGCTTGCGCCGTAACAGGTTGGGGCGGTGCCAGTGTTCAAGAACCGTATCGTCGGGTTGATGCGCTTTTCCTATCCGGCGCTGTCGGGCTTTACCTCGGCCCCCGCCGACCCCGCGGCACTGGCGGCATGGCTTTACGACCCCGCCCGCCTTGCCCGCCGCTTTGCCCTGTTCGAGGCGCTGGCCCTGCCATCCCTGCTGGCCCAGACCGACCCCGATTTCGAGATGCTGTTTCTGGTGGGCGACGATCTGCCCGCTTGGGCAAGGGATCGGCTGGCACAGGGTATCGCCCCGCTTGGCGCCCGCATCGTGGCGCTGCCCGCCATGCACCATTACCCCGCCATTCAGGCCGCCTATGCCACCGTGCAAGACGGCGATCACAGCCACCTGACCAGCTTCCGCCTTGATGATGACGATGCCATGGACCGCGGCCATATCGCCCGTATCCGCGCCATCGCGGCAGGGGTGGCGGGGGTCACGCCCGCCCCCTTTGCCATCGCCCATAACCGCGGGCTGTTCGTCGATCTGCGCCGCAAACAGCCGCGCTTTACCGAGGCGGTGGAAAAGATGCCGCTCGGCATCGGGCTTGCGCTTTGTTCGCCCGTGGCGCTGCGCGACACGATCTTTCGCCGCAACCACAGGCTTTTGCCGCAATTCTTCACCACCTTTTCCGATGCGACCGAAATGGCCTATCTGCGCAGCGTCCATGACACCAATGACAGTAACGCCCACAATACCGGCGTGGTGACAGACCTGCCCGCGGCCGATGCCGCTGCGGTCCTTGCCACCCGTTTCGCCACCGACCTGCCCGCATTGACCCGTCTGGCGAAAACCTTCGCGTCCTGATAGCCCTGCCGCGAAACGGGGGGACCATGCCGATATCCGACAATCTGCGCGGCGCGCTTTACATGAATGTCGCCATGGCGGCCTTCACCCTGAACGACAGTTGCATGAAGGCGCTGACCCAGACGCTGCCCCTTTGGCAATCCATCGCCCTGCGCGGGCTGTTCACGCTGGGCCCGTTGCTGCTTGTCGCCGCCTCGCAAGGCGGCTTTCGCCTGCGCCTGCCGCGCCGCGAATGGGGGATCATGTCGATCCGTTCCGTGGCCGAGGTGGCAAGCACGCTGCTGTTCCTTGCCGCCCTTGTGCATATGCCCATCGCCAACCTGTCGGCCATCATGCAGTCGCTTCCCTTGGCCGTGGCGCTGGCGGCCTGGGCGGTGTTCGGGGAACGGGTCGGCTGGCGGCGCCTGACGGCCATCCTGATCGGCTTTGTCGGCGTTCTCATCATCATCCGCCCCGGCCCCGACGGGTTTGACCACTGGTCGCTGATGGGGCTGGCCTCGGTCGCCTTTGTCGTGGTGCGCGATCTGTCCACGCGCGAATTGTCCAACGCCGTTCCCTCCAGCACCGTGGCCGTGGTCGCCTCGCTTTCGGTCACGGTGACGGCCCTTGCCATGTCGCTGGCCCAAGGGTGGCAGGCCCCCACGGTGCATGAATGGCTGCTGGTGGCGGCGGCAGCGGCGGCGCTGGTCTTTGGCTACAACTTTGCCGTCATGACCATGCGCGTGGGCGATATCGGCTTTGTCGCGCCCTTCCGCTATACCTCGCTCTTGTGGGCGATTTTCCTTGGCTGGGCCGCTTTCGGAACGCTGCCCGATGCGCTAACCCTGCTGGGGGCCGCGCTTGTGGTGGGGTCGGGGATCTTCACGCTGTGGCGTGAACGGAAGGTAAAGGCTGAAGCGGGCGCATGACTGAACTTTCCATCGTCATTCCGGCCAAGAACGAGGCCGAAAACCTGCCCGCCCTGATTGCCGAAATCGTGGCGGCCCTGTCGGCCGAACCCGCCTACGAGGTGATCGTGGTCGATGACGGATCGACCGATGGCACAGCACAGGCGCTGCTGGCCGCGCGTGGCCGCTTTCCCATGCTGCGCGTGCTGCGCCACGAAACATCGGGCGGGCAAAGTGCTGCGGTCCATTCCGGTGTGCGTGCGGCGCGGGGCGCGATCATCGCCACGCTTGATGGTGACGGGCAGAACCCGCCGTCAAACCTGCCCGCGCTGATCGCGCCCTTGCGGGCGGCGGGGGCCGACCGTATCGGCATCGTCGCGGGCCAAAGGGTGGGGCGGCAGGACACGCTGTCGAAAAAACTCGCCTCGCGCTTTGCCAATGGCCTGCGCGGCTGGATGCTCGATGATGGCACCCGTGACACGGGGTGCGGGCTGAAAGCCTTTCGCCGCGATGCCTTTCTGACGCTGCCCTTCTTCAACCACATGCATCGCTACCTTCCCGCCCTGTTCAAGCGCGATGGCTGGCAGGTCGCCCATGTCGATGTCACCCATCGCGGGCGCGGGGCAGGGCGGTCGAACTACAGCAATTTCCAGCGAGCGGTGGTCGGCATTGTTGACCTTTTCGGCGTGATGTGGCTGATCCGGCGGCGAAAGACCGCCGCACCCCGCGAGCTGGACCAATAAGGAAACCCGACGTGCAGACCTTGATGAGTCTTTTCGGCGCGACAACCGCAGCCGACACAGCATGGCTTGTCATCGGGCTGTTGGGACAACTGATGTTCACCGCCCGCTTCATCGTGCAATGGATCGCGTCGGAACGGGCCGGCGCGTCGGTCATGCCGGTGGCCTTCTGGTATTTCTCGCTGATCGGCGGAACCATCGTGCTGATCTACGGCCTGCACAAGCTGGAACCCGTCATCATCCTTGGCCAGTTGCCCGGCGTGGTGATCTACAGCCGCAACCTGTGGCTGATCCACAAGGGCAAGCGTGCCGATGTCTGACGATTGGCGCCGACCCGCGCTGACAATCGTGGCGCTGGTCACGCTGGCGCGGTTGGTGCTGCTTGCCTTCAACCGGACCGATCTTTTCGTTGATGAAAGCCAGTATTGGCTTTGGGGGCAAAGCTTTGCCTTCGGCTATTATTCCAAGCCGCCGCTCATCGCTTGGGTGATCGGGGCCGCAACCTGGCTGGGCGGCGATACCCCCTTTTTCGTGCGCGCGCCTTTCGCGCTGTTCCATGGCGCGGCGGCGCTGGTGCTGGGGGCGCTGGCGGCGCGTCTGGCGGGGCCGCGCGTGGCGATGATCGCGGCGGCCACCTATGTCACCCTGCCGATGGCAGCGGTGGGCAGCCTGCTGGCCTCGACCGACACGATCATGGCGCCCTTCTTTGCCGGGGCGCTATACTTCCACACCCGAACGGCGCAAGAGGGCAGGGCACGTTTTGCCGCCCTTGCGGGCCTGTGCCTTGGCCTTGCCTTCCTTGCCAAATATGCGGCGCTGTATTTTCTGGTCGGGGCCGCGCTGGGGGCGCTGCTGCTGCCCGAATTGCGGATCGGCTGGAAGAATGCGGCGGTTATGCTGCTGGTCTTTGCAGCCGTGGCCGCGCCGAACCTGGGCTGGAACGCGCTGCACGGCTTTTCCACCGTGGCCCACACCGCCGACAATATCAACTGGGTGCGGCGTGACAGCCCCTTGGCCGCCCTGTCGCTGGCCAGCATGGCGGAATTCGTGCTGTCCCAATTCGCCGTGGCGGGGCCGCTGGTCTTTGCCGCCCTGCTGGTGGCCTTTACGCGGCGCAATCTGGCGCGGCTGGCGGTGTTTTCGCTGCCTGTCCTGCTTATCGTCACGGGGCAGGCGCTGCTTGACAATGCCTTGGCCAATTGGGCGGCATCGGCCTATTTCGCGGGCAGCATCGCCGCCGCCACCGTGCTTGCCACACGGCCACGGCTTGTCTGGGCCTCGCTTGGCATCAATGGCGCGGTCTCTCTGCTGCTGCCGCTTTTGACGCTGTGGCCGCAACTGACCGTGGGCGGCACCCCGCTGTTGCACCGCTATACCGGACAGGCCGCGATGAGCCGCCAGATCATCGACCTTGCGGTTGAAAATGACGGCATCCCCATCGTGTCCGACCGGCGCGAGGTGCTGGCCGACCTGTTCTTCACCGGTGCCGACAGCAATCTGGCCATCTATGCCGCCCCGCCACAGGGCCGCCCCATGAACCATTACGAACAGACCCGCGCCCTGCCCGCCGATGTAACGGGCAAGGTGCTTTACATCGGCACCGCGCCCCCCTGCGGCGGTGAGCGGCTTGACCTTGACGCCGGAACCGGTGCCTATCGCAAGGCCGGTCTGCGGGCCTTTCTTCTTGATGCGGGGTGTTTCCATGGTTCCTGACCTGCCGCGCCCCCTATGGCTGCTTTTGGCCTGCCTGCTGGCCATGCTGCCCTTTGCGGGCTTTCCGGTGATCGACACCTGGGTTTCGGCGCTGTTCTTTGACGGCAAGGCATGGCTGGGCGGGCCGGCCAGCGAAACGCTGCGCTTTGCGCTTTGGCGGCTGTCGGGGCTGGTGCTGTTTGCCGCCTTTGTGCTGTGGATCATGGCGTTGGTCCGGCGCGGGGCGGTGCTGCGCGGCACGGCCCGCGTCTGGGGCTTTGTCGTGCTGACCTATGCGCTGGGTCCGGGGCTGATGGCCGACACGCTGCTCAAACGCTTCTGGGGCCGCGCCCGCCCCGCCGACGTGGCCGAATTCGGCGGCAGCCTGCGCTTTACCCCGCCGTGGCAGCCCACCGACCAATGCCTGTCAAACTGTTCCTTCGTGTCGGGCGAGGTGTCGGGCGCCACCGCCACCGCCATCGGGCTGATGGTGCTGATCGGCCTGTGGCGCGACCGTCTCGGCCCCCTTCAGGCGCGGGTTCTGGCGGGCATCGCACTGGCGCTGCCGCTGGTTTCGGCGGCGCAGCGCATCACCTCGGGGCGGCATTTCCTGTCGGACGCGGTGTTTGCGGTGCTGTTCACGCTGCTGGTCGCCAGCCTGCTGCGCGCGGCGCTGTTCGGCCGCCAAAGCCCGGCCCCAAGGGCGCCACAGACCGGGCGTTGACATCCCCCGCGACTCCCCCTATACGCCCGTCACCTCGTCCTGCGACCGGTCCGGTTTTGCTGACGGGGTGCCTAAAATCGAGTGGTCATGATCCGGGCCCCGCGCCCCGATCCTCTGGAATTCCACCGCGTCGTCCCCGCGTAGGGGGCGCATGCGGTTTTGGTGTTTTGCGATCCGCGCAGGGCACCGTCGAGAAGCAGCGCACCGGGGTTTCGGTGCGAGTATTGACAGCGCAACACGGGGAACGTGAATGCCGACTATCCAACAGCTGATCCGCAAACCGCGGGAGGCGAAAGTACGACGCTCCAAGTCGCAGCACTTGGAATCCTGCCCGCAAAAGCGTGGCGTGTGCACCCGCGTGTACACCACCACGCCGAAAAAGCCGAACTCCGCTATGCGTAAGGTCGCCAAGGTGCGCCTGACGAACGGCTTTGAGGTGATCAGCTACATTCCCGGCGAAAAGCACAACCTTCAGGAACACTCGGTGGTCCTGATCCGTGGCGGCCGTGTAAAAGACCTTCCGGGTGTGCGTTACCACATCCTGCGCGGCGTTCTGGATACCCAGGGCGTCAAAGAACGTCGTCAGCGCCGCTCGAAATACGGCGCCAAGCGTCCGAAGTGAGGAATTAACACATGTCACGTCGTCACGCCGCCGAAAAGCGCGAAATCCTGCCCGATGCCAAGTATGGCGACCGGGTTCTGACCAAGTTCATGAACAACCTGATGCTCGACGGCAAAAAGTCCGTCGCTGAATCAATCGTTTACGGCGCCCTGTCCCGTGTGGAACAGCGCCTCAAGCGCCAGCCGATCGAAGCCTTCCACGAAGCGCTCGACAATGTGAAACCTTCGGTCGAGGTGCGTTCGCGCCGCGTCGGCGGTGCCACCTATCAGGTTCCCGTCGAAGTCCGCACCGAGCGCCGCGAGGCGCTGGCGATCCGCTGGCTGATCATCGCGGCGCGCAAGCGCAACGAAAACACGATGGAAGAACGTCTTGCCGCCGAACTGGCCGATGCGGTGAACAACCGCGGCACGGCCGTGAAAAAGCGGGAAGACACCCACAAGATGGCCGACGCGAACAAAGCGTTCAGCCACTACCGCTGGTAAGGGTCCACCATGGCACGCGACTATCCGCTGGAACGCTACCGTAACTTCGGGATCATTGCGCATATCGACGCAGGGAAAACCACGACGTCGGAACGCATCCTTTACTACACCGGCAAGTCTCACAAGATCGGCGAAGTCCATGATGGCGCGGCCACCATGGACTGGATGGAACAGGAACAGGAACGCGGCATCACGATCACTTCGGCTGCCACGACCACCTTCTGGAACCGTCAGGTCGATCCCAGCCAGGGCGTCGGCGACAAGGCCACGAAGTTCCGTTTCAACATCATCGACACCCCCGGCCACGTGGACTTCACGATCGAAGTCGAACGTTCGCTCGCCGTGCTCGACGGCGCTGTGGTTCTGCTCGACGGCAACGCCGGCGTGGAACCCCAGACCGAAACCGTGTGGCGTCAGGCTGACCGCTACAAGGTTCCGCGCATCGTCTTTGTCAACAAGATGGACAAGACCGGCGCCGACTTCTTCAACTGCATCCGCATGATCAAGGACCGCACCGGCGCCAATGCCGTGCCGGTTGCCCTGCCCATCGGTTCGGAAGACAAGCTCGAAGGCATCATCGACCTCGTGACCATGGAAGAATGGGTCTATCAGGGCGAAGATCTTGGCGCCTCGTGGGTCCGCCAGCCGATCCGTGCGGACCTCAAGGACAGCGCCGACGAATGGCGCATGAACCTTGTCGAAACCGCCGTGGGTCAGGATGACGCCGCGATGGAAGCCTATCTCGAAGGCAACGAGCCCGATCCCGAAACGCTGCGCGCGCTGATCCGCAAGGGCACGCTCGCCATCGATTTCATCCCCGTGCTTGCCGGTTCGGCCTTCAAGAACAAGGGCGTCCAGCCCCTTCTGAACGCCGTGATCGACTATCTGCCTTCGCCGCTCGACGTGCCGCCCTATATGGGCTTCGAACCCGGCGACGAGACGGAAACCCGCAACATCGCGCGCTCGGCCGATGACGACCAGCCCTTCTCGGCGCTGGCCTTCAAGATCATGAACGACCCCTTCGTCGGTTCCTTGACCTTTACCCGCATCTATTCGGGCAAACTGGCCAAGGGCGATGGCATGCTGAACGCGACCAAGCAGCGCAAAGAGCGCGTTGGCCGCATGATGATGATGCACGCCATCGAGCGTGAGGAAATCACCGAAGCCTTCGCCGGCGACATCATCGCGCTGGGCGGCCTCAAGGAAACCACCACGGGCGATACCCTGTGCGATCCGGCGGCCCCCGTCGTTCTCGAAACCATGACCTTCCCGGTCCCGGTTATCGAAATCGCCGTCGAGCCGAAAACCAAGGCCGACCAGGAAAAGATGGGCATCGCCTTGGCCCGTCTGGCTGCCGAAGACCCGTCCTTCCGCGTCGAAACCGATATCGAATCGGGCCAGACCATCATGAAGGGCATGGGCGAACTTCACCTCGACATCCTCGTTGACCGCATGCGTCGCGAATTCAAGGTCGAGGCGAATATCGGCGCTCCGCAGGTGGCCTACCGCGAAACCATCTCGCGTCCGACCGAGATCGACTACACGCACAAAAAGCAGACCGGTGGTACCGGCCAGTTCGCGCGCGTGAAGCTTCAGATCGACCCCACCGAACCGGGCGAAGGCTATTCGTTCGAATCGAAAATCGTGGGCGGCTCGGTGCCGAAGGAATACATCCCCGGCGTCGAAAAAGGCATCAAGTCCGTCATGGACTCGGGCCCGCTGGCTGGCTTCCCGGTGATCGACTTCAAGGTCGCGCTGATCGATGGCGCCTTCCATGACGTCGACTCCTCGGTGCTCGCCTTCGAAATCGCCACCCGCGCCGCAATGCGCGACGGTCTGAAAAAGGCCGGGGCGAAGCTCTTGGAACCGATCATGAAGGTCGAAGTCGTCACGCCGGAAGAATATACCGGCGGCGTCATCGGCGACCTGACTTCGCGTCGGGGCATGGTCACGGGTCAAGACAGCCGCGGCAATGCGAACGTCATCTCGGCCATGGTTCCGCTGGCGAATATGTTCGGCTACATCAACACGCTGCGCTCGATGACCTCGGGCCGTGCCGTGTTCTCGATGGAGTTCGACCATTACGACGCGGTTCCGCAGAACATCTCGGACGAGATCCAGAAGAAATACGCGTGATTTTCGGTGCGCCTTCGGGCGCACCCTACCACCCCGTAGGGTGCGCGCCTTGCGCGCACCGAACCGATACAGGAGGCCATCATGGCAAAGGCAAAGTTTGAACGGACGAAACCGCACGTCAACATCGGCACGATCGGCCACGTTGACCACGGCAAGACCACGCTGACGGCAGCGATCACCAAGTATTTCGGTGAATTCC
>JAIXRW010000072.1 GCA_027484985.1 Rhodobacter sp.
ACCACATGCAGGTCAGCGTCCGCGACAATAACGTCGAACAGGCCCTTCGGGCCCTCAAGAAAAAGCTCCAGCGCGAAGGCGTGTTCCGCGAAATGAAGCTCAAGCAACATTTCGAGAAGCCGTCGGTCAAAAAAGCGCGCGAGCAAGCCGAAGCCGTCCGCCGTGCGAGGAAACTCGCTCGCAAAAAGCTTCAGCGTGAGGGCGGCCTCTAAGCCGTTCAGCGACACTGGGGCAGCGATGCCCGCCCGATCAACCCCCGTCCGCAAGGCCGGGGGTTTTTCTTTGCCGCACATGCGCGGCCCCGGTCAGGACAACGCCGCCTGTCATCCCCGCGAAAGCGGGGATCTCCCTCAGGATAAAGCGCCCACAAGATCCCCGCTTGCGCGAGGATGACAACCTGCGCTGATTTGGCAAAGGCGCGTGCCTTTGCCATGCGCCACCACCTCCACATTCCAGCCGGTGGCCCAAAGCCACCGGCCAGCGCCCGCCCCGCCAACGGCGGGCGCTTCACGCCCGCCGGGTCGGGCGCTGGCCTCTGTGGGTTCGCGCGGCGGGCGGTCTTGGGGATGCGCTGCGCCACGGGCGGGGAAACGCGGGTCGCGTTTCCTTTTCCGCCCGAATGCAGCCGCCTGTCATCCCCGCGAAAGCGGGGATCTCCCTCAGGATGATCGCCCTCCCATACAAGATCCCCGCCTGCGCAGGGATGACAGACAGCACCCTGCCAGTCGGGCGGAAAGGAAACGCGATCCGCGTTTCCCGCCCGTTGCGCGACGGTCGCAGCATCCTCGCATCAGCCAAGCGCAACAAAGGCCAGCGCCCGGCCCGGCGGGCGAGAAGCGCCCGCCATGGGCGGGGCGGGCGCTGGCCGTGTGCTTTGGGCACACGCCCGGATGCCGCAACCCGCTCCGCATGGCACAGGCACGCGCCTGTGCCACTTCCCCCCCTCACACCGCCAGCGCGGTCGTCTTCACCACCGTCCGCAGCGCGAAACTCGAATGCATCTGCCGCACCCCCGGCAGCCTGCTTAGATACTGCCGGTGGATGCGGGCGAAATCCTCGGTATCCTCGGCCATGATCTTGATCAGGTAATCCGCCTGCCCCGCCATCAGGTGACATTCCAGAATATCCGGTATCTTCGCCACCTCGCGCTCAAAGGCATCCAGCAATTCATCCGCCTGCCCCTGCAACGTGATCTCGACAAACACGGTCGTCGGCCGCCCCAAACGCCGCGCATCCACCAGCGCCACATATCCGGCGATGAACCCCTCTTCCTCCAACCGCTGCGTGCGCCTGTGGCAGGCCGAAGGCGACAGGTTCACCCGTTCCGACAATTCGGCATTGGTGATCCGCCCTTCCTTCTGCAACACGGTCAGGATACGGCGGTCGGTTGCGTCAAGCTCGGACATGGCGGCAGGTTCTTTCGTCAAATGGCGCTTCAACGGAAAATTCTACCGCATCCACCCGCCCATGCCAGCCAGAAATCAAAACATCTGCAAGGAAGATGAACAAACCTGACCCCAAGGGCAGATAAGCCCGCAGGGAGAGAAAAATGAAAATCGGTTGCCCAAAGGAAATCAAACCGCAGGAATTTCGCGTCGGCATGACGCCGGGCGCGGTGCAGGAAGCCGTCGCCCACGGTCATTCGGTCATGGTCGAAACCGGCGCAGGCCTTGGCGCGGGCTTCACCGATGCGGCCTATGTCGCCGCCGGTGCGACCATCGCCCAGACGGCGGATGAGGTCTTTGCCGCGTCCGAAATGATCGTAAAGGTAAAAGAACCCCAACCCGCCGAACGCGCCCGCCTGCGCGAAGGCCAGCTTCTGTTCACCTACCTCCACCTCGCCCCCGACCCCGACCAGACGCATGACCTGTTGAAATCCGGCGTCACCGCCATCGCCTATGAAACCGTGACCGACCGTAACGGCGGCCTTCCCCTCCTCGCGCCCATGTCCGAGGTGGCGGGTCGCCTTGCCCCGCAGGTCGGCGCCTGGACGCTGCAAAAGGCCAATGGCGGGCGCGGCGTGCTTCTGGGCGGCGTGCCGGGGGTTGCCCCTGCCAAGGTTGTCGTCATCGGCGGCGGCGTGGTGGGCACACATGCGGCCAAGGTGGCGGCAGGCATGGGGGCCGATGTCACGGTCCTCGACCGCTCGCTTGTTCGCCTGCGCTATCTTGACGATGTGTTTGGACGCGATTTCAAGAACGCCTATGCCAGCAGCGCCACCACCGCCGAACTGGTGGCCGAGGCCGATATGGTCATCGGCGCGGTCCTGATCCCCGGTGCCGCAGCCCCCAAACTCGTCAGCCGCGCCCAGCTTTCCACCATGAAACCCGGCGCCGCCATCGTCGATGTCGCCATCGACCAGGGCGGCTGTTTTGAGACCAGCCACGCCACCACCCACCAGGACCCGATCTACGAAGTTGACGGCATCCTGCATTACTGCGTGGCCAACATGCCGGGCGCCGTGGCCCGCACCTCGACCCAGGCCCTTGGCAACGCGACCCTGCCCTTCCTGCTCGCCTTGGCCGACAAGGGCTGGAAACGTGCCTGCGCCGAAGACCCGCATCTACTTGCGGGCCTCAACACCCATGCAGGCAGGCTCACCTATGCTGCCGTGGGCAGCGCGCTCGGCCTGCCCACCATCAGCGCCGCCGATGCGCTGAAACTCTGACGGAACGGCCCGTCCGGCACCGCGCCGGACGGGCCGACCCCTTACTTCTTCAGCGCGTCGCGGATCTGCATCAGCACATCCAGCTCGGTCGGACCGGCCGGAGCGGCGGCAGCCTCGGCGGCTTCCTTCTTCGCGGTCGCCGCTTTCAGCTTGTTCACCGCCTTGACCAGCAGGAACACCACCCATGCGATGATCAGGAAATTGATCACGGCGGTGATGAACGACCCATAGGCAAAGACCGGCGCGCCCGCATCCTTGGCCGCCTTGAGCGAGGCAAAGGACGACGCCTCGCCATGGACCAGCGCCTTGAGGTCGATGAAAAGGTTCGAGAAGTCGATCCCGCCCGTCACCACACCGATGATCGGGTTGATCAGGTCCGCCACAAGCGAATTGACGATGGCCGTAAAGGCCGCGCCGATGATGATACCGACCGCCAGATCGACCACATTGCCCTTGGCGATAAAGGCTTTGAACTCGTTCAACATTTAAGGTTCCCTCGTCTTGTTGTCTGGCCCGCTTTTTTGGGGCCGTGCAGCGCCCGTGCCGGCGCGTGGCGACTATGCCACAGCGATGGCGCGCCGCATAATCCAAAAGTTCGTTTTTTGTGCACTAAAGGATGTGAACCATGGTCAGGGCCGCGCGATAGCCAAAGACATGCCGCAACGCGCCGATCGGGGCTTCGTGGCTGACGACAAAGCCCTGCCGTTCATACAGCGCCCGCGCCCTTGCATTGGTATCCACCACATCCAGCCCGATGCTGGAATGGCCCCGCGCTCGCGCCTCGGCGCAGACCGCCGCCAGAAGCGCCGTCCCGATGCCCTGACCGCGCAGATCGGGGCGCACGCAGAACCCGTCGATCAAAAAGCGCACGTCATCCGTCTCGGGCCCGCTGCCCAGATGCCGCATCAGGCCACCGCGCCATGCCGCCCCGACCAGCCCATAGACGCGCCGCAAATCCTCGACCGTGCCGCCCGCGAAACTGCCGCCATCGGTGCGGAACCCGACCAGCCCCGCCAACCCGTCACGGCCCAGCGCCACGATGCAACGGTCGCCCCGCATCACCCGCGCCACATAGCGCAGCGCCAGCCGGTCCGGCCCCAGCACGCGCCCCAGCTTGCCGCCAAAGGCCTGCCAGTACATCGCCGCCGCCTCGGCGCGATACACATCCGGCAGGCCCAGCAACAGGCGCATCACCCCTCCTCCAGCGCGGCCAGCAGCGCCGCCCCGTGCCCCGCGCCCAGAATCCAGCCCTCGTCCGGCGGCACGCCCTCGGGCACCTGCATCAGCGCGGCCAACCGCCCCGCCTGCGCCAACCGCCACAAGGCCCGCGACAAAAGCCGCACCTGTGCCGCGTCCTTCACCCCGCCCTCACGCGCCACCGCAGGGGCCAGCAGCGACGGGTAAACCTCGGCCAGCACCACCCCCGCCACATCCGCACGGGCGGGCGGATCGAACGGCCAGACCGCCACATCCCCCCGCGCCGCCAGTCGGTGCACCATCGGCAGGCCCATCAGAACCTGCGACCCGACCGATCCCGTTGTGTAAAGCTTCCACACCGGCTGCGCGCGCGGCACCGCCTGCTCCACCGCCCGCCGCTCGGCCAGACCCAGCGCCGCATAATCCACCGCCTTGGTCGCAGGCAGGCCAGGCAGGTCCAGCCCCGCAGGGCGCCCCCAGAACGGGCCACAGAACGGCCCCGCCACGCCGAACCGCAGGTTGATCGCCCCGGCCACGGCAAAGCGGTTGTTGCGGTTGTCCGCCCCGTCCGTCACCGCCCCCGCCATCCAGTCCCAGACCGCCCGCGCCTCGGCCCGCCCCGTCAACCGCGCGGCAAAACCCGCCGGATAGCCCAGCGCGAAATCGAACCCCGCCAGAACCCGCCGCCCCGCCGCCCGCTCGGCATCAAGCAATGCCACCAGCGCCGCCTCTGCCGCCGCCCGCGTGCGGAAGTACTCCACCCGCTCGCCTGCCGCCGCCGCAACGCCAACCCATATTGCATCGGCTGATGGCTTGGCGGGCGACGGCGCCGATGCCGCCGACCAGTCCACCACCACCACCGTGTCGAAACGTGGGCCTGTCACAAACCGACCTCGGCCAAGATGAAATCGGCCACCGCCGCCGTATCGTTCAAATCCAGCACCGGCACGGGCAGCGCCAAGGCCTCGTCCGTCGCCACCGCCCGCACCAAGGGGTCACCCGTCTGGATCAACTCATGCCCCGTCTCGCGCCGCCACACCTCGACCTTCGGATGCGCGTCGCGCTTATACCCCTCGACCAGCACCAGATCGACAGGCGCCAGCCGCGCCAGCACCTCGGCCAGTTCCGGCTCGTCCCCCCGATGTTCGTGCAAAATCGCATAGCGCCGCGCCCCGGCCAGCACCACCTCGGTCGCGCCCGCCGCCCTGTGCCGCCACGTATCCTTGCCGGGTTGGTCAAGGTCCACATCGTGATGCACATGCTTCACCGTTGAAACCGTGAACCCCCGCCCCGCGATCTCGGCCACCAGCCGTTCCATCAGGCTTGTCTTGCCCGAGTTTTTCCAGCCGATAACCCCGTAAACCCTCATGCCAAACCCGCCTCGGCCCGCGCCAGATCATCCGGCGTGTTCAAATTCCCGAACGCCCCGTCATCGGGAAAATCCGCCCGCCCCGCGCCATGCATCGCCGCAAAATCCCGCACCCGCGCCTTGGCCCCGCTGGCCAGAAAATCCCGCAACGCCCCGCGCAAGGAAACCGGCCACAGCCCAAAGGTGGGGTGGTCATTCCCCCCCGACCGCGCCAAGGCCACGCCCGCGCCCTCTGCCGCCAAGGCCAGCCGTGGCACCAGATCGCCGGGAAAGAACGGCACATCCACCGCCACCGTCACCACCGCATCGGCCCCATATCCCGCCGCCCAGTCCATTCCCGCCAGCACGCCCGCCAACGGCCCCTGCCGTTCCGCATCGGCCAGCACGGGCAACCCGAACCCCGCAAACCGCGTTGCATCCCCGTTGGCGCTGACAGCCAGCCGCTCCACCTGCGGCTCCAGCCGTTCCACCGCGCGCGAAAGCAGCGTCTGCCCGCCCAACCGCAACAGGGCCTTGTCCGCGCCGCCCATCCGCCGCCCCTCGCCCCCCGCAAGGATCACCCCGAACAGCCGCACGGCCCCGCCCCCCTTTTCCTTCGTTCCCGAAAGGCCTAAGGCGAGAATGTCCCAAGGTAAAGCCACCCATGTCCTTCCCCCTTCCCGCCTTCCTGCGCGGCGCGCGTGCCTCGCTTCCCTTCGCGGTCGTGGTCATTCCTTTCGGCATGCTCTTCGGCGTCGTGGCGACCGAGGCAGGTCTGCATGTCTGGGAAACCATGGTTTTCACCACGGCGGTCTTTGCCGGCGCCTCGCAATTCGCCGCCATCCAGACGATGCAGGAACATGCCCCCACCGCCATCGTGCTGGCCACCGCTTTGGCCGTGAACCTGCGGATGGTGATGTATTCCGTCGCCCTTGCCCCGCATTACGGCGGCGCATCCCGCACGACCCGCGCGGTGATGAGCTATTTTCTGGTGGACCAGACCTTCGCCACCGCCTCGGTGGAATTTGAACGCAACCCCAACCTGACCACGCCCGAAAAGGTCGCCTTCTTCTTCGGCTCGGTCATGCCCGTGGCGCCGCTCTGGTTCGCGGCATCCCTCGCGGGGGCGATGATCGGCCGCGCCGTGCCGCCCGAATGGGCGCTCGATTTCGCGCTGCCCATCACCTTTCTTGCCATGGTGGCCCCCATGCTGCGCAGCCTGCCCCATATCGTCGCGGCGGGCCTGTCGATCATTCTGTCGCTTCTTCTGGCCCCCATGCCCTATGGCACGGGCCTTCTGGTCGCGGCGGGCCTTTCCATGACCGCAGGCGCATTGCTCGACGCGTGGCTCGGGGGGCGCGCATGATCGACCGCAGCACCTTCTGGATCGTCGTGCCCCTGCTGGCCATCGGCACCTATCTGATCCGCTTTTCCTTCCTCGGCACGCTGGGGAACCGCCCCCTGCCGCCTTGGCTGACACGCGCCCTCAAGTTTACCGCCGTGGCGATCCTTCCGGCGCTCGTCGCGCCCGGTGTCCTGTGGCCCGCCGCGACGGGGGGCCAGACCGACCCCGCCCGCCTGATGGCGGCGGTGGTCACGCTGGCCACGGGCATTGCCACCCGCAACACGCTGGCCGCCATCGCGGCAGGGGCGGCAACGCTTTATGCAATGCTGGCGCTGGTCGGTTAGCGGCGCGTCAGAACCGCGGGCGCGGTCCGGCCTCGGCCAAGGTCATCCCGTGGCTTTCCACCGGATCGGCATTGTCGCGCAAACGCCGCTCGGTCACGCCCGGAAGCGTGGCGAAACCGTCATGCAGCTTGCGTGGGAACCATGTCTGCGGCAGCCCTTCGAAACCCGGCACCTCGCGCAGCAGATCGGCAATCGACCGGGCGCATTGCGCCTTGGGCACCGCGCCATTCTGCAAGGCAAGCGTCAGGATGCGTTCCGCCGTCTCGGGGCTCAGCCGCAGGGTCTGTTCCTCGATGCGGAACGTCTCGCGCGCCTGGAAATCGATAAAGTTCACCAGCATCCGGTCGGTCATGCCGAAGCGCACATCGTTCACCTCGGGCGATTCGGGCTGCGGCCACGATCCCGCCGGATCGAACAGCACCCGCTGCGAGGCGTTGATCAGCAGCGCGCTATGCGCCCCCGCCTCCGACCGGTTGTTGATCACGGTGTAAAGCGTGATCAACGGCGGCTCGTCCGACACGAAGCGCGCCGCCGAAACCTGCACGGGCGGCGCCTCGATGCGTTCGGCACAGGCCGACACCGACACTGCGACCAGACAGGCAGCCAGCGCCCGCTTCATCACCGCGCGCCCCGTCAGGCGTTCACCAGCGCCATGAAGATCAGGATGCAGATCACCAGAACAGCACCGCGCGACACGAACCACATGAAATTCTCAAAGGTCTTTTCCTGCGTGCGGATGTCCATGTTGCCGGGGGTATAGTCGTTGTGGTTGGCCATGACGGTTCCCTTTCGTATCGCTTTTGCACGCGGCATACCCGATTCAGCCCGCCCTGTCACGGGTGCATCGCCCGACCGGATGCCGCAGCCCCCTCAGGCCGAGGCATCGCCCGCGTCGCCACCTTCCCACTGGCTCATCATGGCAAATCCGATCCGGCGCGGCGGATCGGCGGGGCGCTCTTTCGGCACCGCCCGCAGCGTGACGTTCAACTGCGTCACATGCTGGATCATCTGGGTCTTCAACCCGTCCTCGTCGCGGCCATAGAACGTCACAAGGTCGGGGTCGAAAAACCCCATCCCCTCGATCGCCATCACCCCGCCTGCGCCGCCGGTATAGCCCATCGCCACCTCGTGGCTGGAATCGAGCCCCTGTTCGAACCGCTGGATATACAGGATCATCCGCTCATAGGCCCATTCGGCGGGACTTTTCCGCGCGGCCCCATCGCCCATGCGCGCGGGCATGGGCTGGGCCTCGGCCGTTCGGCCCGCATCGTCGCAATGCACGCCACCCGCCCGCGCCGGCCCCGCGCCCCCCGCTTTGCCCCTGCCCGCCCTGCTCATGCCGTTTCCACCCTTTGCCACAACCATGCCCCATCGGCCGAAAGCTGCCGCCGCACCAACCCGCGCGCCGCCAGACAGTTCAGATGCGCCACCGCCTCGACCAGCGCCAGCCCCTGCTCGGCCCCGCCCACCTCGCGCTTGAACAGCGGCAGGAAACAGTCCCGCGCCACACGCGGCTGCGCAAGATGGTCCATCAACCGCGCCAGGGCCTGTTCGTGGTTGTCGGCCATCTGCACCAACCGGAACGGCAGGCCGGTAAAAGGCAGCTTGTGGCCCGGCAAGACCAGATCGCCCTCGCGCGCCACCGCCTGAAACCTGCGGCAACTCTCCAGCCATTCGGTCAGCGGGTCGGCCGCGGGCTCGGTCGGATAAACCCCGATATTGGCCGAGATACCGGGCAAAAGCTGGTCCCCCCCGATCACCACGCCCTCCGACCACAGCGTCGCATGTTCCGGCGCATGCCCGTCACCGCAGCGCACCTCCCACCGCCGCCCGCCGGCAACAACCCTGTCCCCCTCGCGGATACGGGTAAATCCGGGCGGCAAGGGCGCCACCACATCGCAAAAATTGAACGGCCGTTCGGTTTCGCGCCGCGCCAGTTCCGCCCCCGCCACCCCCGCCTTGCGCAGCCAGTCAATCGATTGCGCCGTCGGCACCGCCTGTTCGTCCAGCACCAGCATCCGCGCATAAAGCCATGCGGTGCGCGTCGTCACCAGTTCGGCCCCCCGCGCCTGAAACCACCCCGCCAGCCCGATATGGTCGGGGTGGTGATGCGTCACCAGCACGCGGCCCACCGGCTTGCCCGCCAAGGGCCCCGCCAGCACCCGGTCCCAGATCGCCCGCCCCCGCCCCGAGGCCAGCCCCGTATCCACCACCGTCCAGCCATCGCCATCATCCAGCGCATAGACATTCACATGGTCCAGCGCCATCGGCAGCGGCAGGCGCAGCCACAAGATGCCCTCGGCCACCTCGACCGCGTCCCCCTCGGCGGGCGGCACCTCGAACGGATGCCGGATCATGCCGCACCGCCCACGGGCAGCGCATATAAATCACCCGCCCCTGCCAGCGCCTCGGCCAACAGGCCCGCATGTTCGGGCAACACCCGCGTCACGAATACCCGCGCCAGCGCCGCCCGCGCCGGATCGGCCGCCGCCGCCCGCAGGTGATACCCCGCCCCCAGCACCCGCGCAAAGGCCCGCAAATAGGCCACCGCCCCCGCCTGCCGGTCCACCATCGCCATCGCGACCATCGCCGCCGTGGCCCCGCGCAGCGCAGCCGCCGCCGCCAGCACCGCCCCATCCCCCGCCGCCCGCGCCACCGCCGCAACCCCGTCGATCAGCGCGTAAGCCGCCGCCCCGCCATCGGCCAGCTTGCGCCCCACAAGGTCCATCCCCTGCACGCCATTCGTGCCCTCGTAAATCCGCGTCACCCGCACATCGCGCAGCAACTGCGCCACGCCGGTTCCCTCGATGAACCCCATCCCGCCATGCACCTGCACCGCCATATCGGCCAGCGCACTGCCGATCTCGGTGCCATGCGCCTTGACGATGGGGGTCAGAAACGCCACCCGCGCCGCCATGTCCCCCGCAGCCGCCGCCGTGGCCAGATCGCCCGCCAGCGCACAATCCAGCGCAAGGCAACGCGCCGCGAACAGCTCGGCCCGCATCACCGCCAGCATCCGCCGCACATCGGCATGGCCCGCAATCGGCCCCGCCCCCAGCGGTGTCTGCCCCTGCACGCGGCTTACGGCAAAGGCCCCGGCCCGCTGCAACGCGGCCTCGGCAATGCCGATCCCCTGCACACCCACGCCCAGCCGCGCGTTGTTCATCATGGTGAACATCGCCGCCATCCCCTTGTGCGGCGCCCCCACCAGCCAGCCCACGGCGCGGTCATACTGCATGACGCAAGTGGGGCTTCCATGCAGCCCCAGCTTGTGTTCAAGGCCAACCACCGAAACCCCATTCCGCTGCCCCGCATTGCCCGCCGCATCGGGCAGGAATTTCGGCACAAGGAAAAGGCTGATCCCCGCCGTGCCCTCTGCCGCATCGGGCAACCGCGCCAATACCAGATGGCAGGTATTGGCCATGAAATCCGCATCGCCCCAGGTGATGTAAATCTTCTGCCCCGTCACCGCATAGCGCCCGTCACCCAACGGCTCGGCCCGCGCCCGCAATGCGCCCACATCCGTGCCCGCCTGCGGTTCGGTCAGGTTCATCGTGCCGTTCCATGCGCCCGAAACCAGCTTGGGCAGGAACAGCGCCCGCACCTCCTCGGACCCATGCGCCACCAGCGCCTCGATCTGCCCTTGGCTCAAAAGCGGGTTCAGATGCAACGCCATGCAGGCACCCGAAAACATCTCGTTCACCGCCGTCGTCACCGCCATCGGCAGGCCCATTCCGCCCGCCGCCACTGGCGCCGAACTGCCCACCCAGCCGCCTTCGGCAATCGCGCGATAGGCTTGGGAAAATCCCGGCGGCGTCACCACCGCCCCGTTCTCCAGCCGCGCCCCGTCCCGGTCGCCCGTGGCGTTCAGCGGCGCTAGCACCCCGTCTGCCAGCCGCCCCGCCTCGGCCAGCACGGCGCGCATGGTT
Organism: Rhodobacter sp.; assembly: GCA_027484985.1. Classification (GTDB taxonomy): domain Bacteria; phylum Pseudomonadota; class Alphaproteobacteria; order Rhodobacterales; family Rhodobacteraceae; genus Paragemmobacter. The sequence continues at coordinate 10,832 of JAIXRW010000072.1, forward strand.
TCGGGCGCGGCATGGGCAAAACGGTCGGTCGCGGCCAGCCGCCCGTAGTCCAGCACCTGCTCCAGAACGAAACCGAATTCCTCCAGCGGGGCCGAATAAAGCATGAAGATCTCCTTAAGCCTCCGCGCAAAAACTGTGCATCGCTTGTGCATAGTGGTTCAGAGGTCTATGGCGGGCAAATTACCCCACCCGCCCCCCGCCACAACCGCGACGCAGCGTCATGCAAACCGAAGCTCTGCCCCCCGACGAAACAGGCCTCTCCCGCGCCGCAGCGATCCTGTCGGCAGGCGGTCTGGTGGCCTTTCCCACCGAAACGGTCTATGGTCTTGGCGCCGATGCACGGTCCGACTTTGCCGTCGCCCGCATCTTCGATGCCAAGGGAAGACCCCGCTTCAACCCCCTGATCGTGCATGTCACCGACCTCGCAACCGCCTGTAAATACGCGCATTTCTCCGAAACAGCCACGGCGCTGGCCACCCGCTTCTGGCCCGGCCCGCTGACGCTCGTGCTGCCCCTGCGCGATGGTTGCGGCCTCTCGCCCCTCGTCACCGCAGGCCTTGCCACCGTGGCGATCCGCGTCCCCGCCCACCCCCTCGCCCGCGCCCTTCTCGGCCGCTTCAACGGCCCCCTCGCCGCCCCCTCGGCCAACCCCTCGGGCAAGGTCAGCCCCACCCGCGCCGCCCATGTCGCCACCGGCCTCACCGGCCGCATCGAAGCCATCCTCGACGGCGGCCCCTCCTCCGTCGGCCTCGAATCCACCATCCTCGGACTGGCTGGCGAACCCACCCTCCTCCGCCCCGGCGGCATTGCGACCGAAGCGTTGGAGGCCGCCCTTGGCCACCCGCTAAGCCGTTATGAAAACGCGCAAAAACCCAACGCCCCCGGCCAATTGGCCAGCCATTACGCGCCCGATGCACCGATCCGCCTGAACGTCACCCAGCCCGAAACCGGCGAAACATGGGTCGGATTCGGCCCCTGCAAAGGCGCCGCGCTGACCCTTTCCGCGACCGCAAACCTGATCGAAGCCGCCGCCAACCTCTTCGACACGCTCCGCCGCGCCGACGCACTGGCAGGCCCCAAAGGCCGCATCGCCTTTGCCCCGATCCCCGAAACCGGCCTCGGCCGCGCCATCAACGACCGCCTGAAACGCGCCGCCGCCCCGCGCGACTGACCCTTTCCCCTTCACCTTTGCCCAAATACTCTCGGGTGAGGGGGTCCGGGGGAGAGGGCAGACAGCCCTCTCCCCCGGGGCAACCTGCTGAAACGTCAGTCGAACGTCCCCGTCACCCGCCCGAACAGCATAAAGGCCCGCGCGGTGCGGGTATTGCCCAGTTCGGCCAGATCGGCATCGGTCGCATGCGGCTCAACCTCTTGAAAAACCTTGTCGAACGTCCGCATGAAATGGTGGCCCGCATCGCGGAACACCGCATCCCCGCGCATCCGCGCCGCCGTCAGCGCAAGCGAAGACCGGTCGCGGATGCCACCCAGCCCGGCAATCGGCCGCCCGCGCTCGCCGGCCGCGAATTTCCGCCACAACTCGGGCCGCGCCCGTTCGGGGCGCAGGTCGTCCATGTAGATACCCTCTTGGCTGAGCAGGGTCAGCACATCCTGCGCCGCACGCACCAGACGGGCGGCAGTACGATCTTCCAGCGCCATCCGCAGGGCGCGGAATCCCTCTTTGTCGTCAGGACCTTCCGGAAAGTTCATTGCGCGAATGAAATCGGCTACCGCCAGCGGCGCGCGCATATCCTCGGCCGGGGTGCCAAGCGCCAGCACGGGTTGCGCTTCGGCCGGATCGGGGCGCGGGGCCACCAATGCGGCCTTGCGGTCGGCCGAAGGCACCGTCAGCGTCGCATCGCGGCGGGTCTGGAACGAGGCCAGCGCCACGCCCGCCTCTTTCGTCACCGCTGCGATCTCGTCCAGTTTCTGCTCCACCACCGGCTTGATCGAGGCCGCCGATTGCTGCCCCACCAGATAGGCGCTCCGCATCGCATCGACCGACGCCTGTAGCCGCGCCGCCTCGGCCCGCAGCACGCGCACCGACCGCAGCGTCGTCACCGACGCCCAGATCAGCGCCAGCGGCAGGAACACCACCAACAACGTCATCACCAGACCCAATAGCCCGCTGCCATCGGTCGGCCCGGCCACGACCACATAGGCAATCACCGCCACGACCCAGACAATCGCCAAAGCCGACGCGACAAGTTCTGTCGCGCCAAGGCCGGGCGTCTCGTCGCTTCGGGGGAACAGGCCGATCCCCGGATCGGGTCTTTCGCCTTGGGTCATGTCAGGCCCCGCTCAGATGTAACGGATGCTCAGGATCTCATAGCTTTTCTGCCCGCCGGGGGTTTTCACCTCGACGCTGTCGCCTTCGTCCTTGCCAATCAGCGCCCGCGCCAAGGGCGAGCGGATGTTCAAAAGCCCGCGTTCGATATCGGCCTCGGCCTCGCCCACGATCTGATAGGTGCGCTCTTCGTCGGTATCCTCGTCCACGATGGTGACCGTGGCGCCGAACTTGACCGCGCCCGACAGTTTCGTCGGATCGATCACTTCGGCCAGCGACACCAGCGCCTCAAGCTCTTTGATCCGCCCTTCGATGAAAGACTGCTTTTCGCGCGCTGCGTGGTATTCGGCGTTTTCCGACAGGTCGCCATGTTCGCGCGCTTCGGCAATGGCGCGGATCACGGCAGGGCGCTCGACCGATTTCAGCGTCTTCAACTCTTCGTCCAAAGCCGTAAATCCGGCCCGGGTCATCGCGATCTTTTCCATGGTCCCCAACATAATAAAAATGTGGCCACGGCCCCGACCGGGGCTGTGACACAGGCAGGCTTTGCCATACCTGACCCGACCGACCGCACAAATGCAAGGGGCAGACCCCCACAGGTTGCGGCGGATGTCCGCCCCCGGTGCCGAATGGCGCGAAGCGACCACTTCATGCCGCTCTTTGATTGACCCCGCCGCGCACGATGGGCTAGGGAACGGCTGCGCCGGACGCAACTTTATTGCGCGGCGCGGTGACACGGGGAAAAGGAAGCAGATCATGGCCGAGATCGTCCGCGAATCCATGGAATACGATGTGGTGATCGTCGGTGCAGGCCCCGCCGGTCTTTCCGCCGCGATCCGCCTGAAGCAGCTTGACGCCAACCTGTCGGTCGTCGTGCTGGAAAAAGGGTCCGAGGTGGGCGCCCATATCCTGTCGGGCGCCGTGCTTGACCCCTGCGGCCTCGATGCCCTGATCCCCGATTGGCGCGACCGCGGCGCCCCGATCCAGACCGAGGTTAAGGAAGACAATTTCTACGTCCTTGGCCCGGCGGGTCAGGTTCGCATCCCGAACTGGCCGATGCCGCCCTTGATGTCGAATCACGGCAATTACATCGTCTCGATGGCGAATGTCTGCCGCTGGATGGCAGGGCAGGCCGAAGAACTGGGCGTCGAAATCTTCCCCGGCATGGCGGCAAGCGCGCTTGTCTATGAAGGCGACCGCGTCAAGGGCGTGGTGGCGGGCGAATTCGGGCGCGACCCCGAAACCGGCGAACCGGGGCCGTCTTACGAACCTGGCATGGAACTGCACGGTAAATATGTCTTTCTGTCCGAAGGCGTGCGCGGTTCACTGTCGAAAGAGGTCATCGCAAAGTATGACCTGTCCAAGGGCCACTGCCCGCAGAAATTCGGCCTTGGCATGAAAGAAATCTGGGAGATTGACCCCGCCAAGCACCGCCTTGGCACTGTCACCCACACGATGGGCTGGCCGCTGGGCAGCAATGCGGGCGGCGGGTCGTTCATCTACCACCTTGAAAACAATCAGGTCTATGTCGGCTTCGTGGTCCACCTGAACTACGAAAACCCCTACCTTTACCCCTATATGGAATTCCAGCGGTTCAAGCATCACCCGATGGTTGCGGAATTGCTCAAGGGCGGCAAACGCGTGGCCTACGGGGCCCGCGCCATTTCCGAAGGCGGCTGGCAGTCGATCCCCAAGATGACAGCCCCCGGCGTGGCGCTGCTGGGCTGCTCGGCGGGACTTGTGAACGTGCCGCGCATCAAGGGCAACCACAACGCCATGCTGTCGGGCAAGGCAGCGGCCGAGGCCGCCTATGCCGCCCTGCAAGCAGGCCGTCAGGGCGACGAGTTGACCGATTACGAAACCGAGGTCCGCAGCGGCGCCATCGGCCAAGACCTGAAAAAGGTGCGCAACGTCAAACCGCTCTGGTCCAAGTACGGGCTTGTCGCCAGCCTTATGGGCGGCGGCATCGATATGTGGACCAACACGCTCGGCTTCTCGCTTTTCGGCACCGTCAAGCACGGCAAATCCGACGCGGCCGCCACGGGGCTGGCCAAGAACCACAAGCCCATCGACTACCCCAAACCCGATGGCAAACTGTCCTTTGACCGGCTGACCAACGTGGCCTTCAGCTTCACCAACCACGATGAGGCGCAACCCGCCCACCTGAAACTGCGTGACGCATCGGTCCCGATCGCAGTCAACCTGCCGAAATACGCAGAACCCGCGCAGCGCTACTGCCCGGCCGGTGTGTATGAGGTGGTGTCAGAAGCGGGCAAAGACCCCCGCTTCGTCATCAACTTCCAGAACTGCGTCCACTGCAAGACCTGCGACATCAAGGATCCCAGCCAGAACATCGTCTGGACCACCCCGCAGGGCGGCGGCGGCCCGAACTACCCCAACATGTGACCATCCCCACCCACCGGAGAGGGCTGCCTCCCCTCTCCGGACCTCAGCCGGGGATGTTTTGGCCAGTATGAAAGCCGCAAACGCGCCTGCATCCACCGCTGCGGCAGATGATAAGGCGAGGGGTCAGAAATCCGTTGGAGACGGGCAATAGCGCCTAGCGGGCCCCAAGCGCAGGCTGCGCCATGACAATCGCGCGATCTTGCCGCTTTCGCCGCCCGTACCGGCCTGTCGCAATTGCCTTGCCCCCCGCCTGTCGTCTAGCCTGCACGGCGAAAGACGCCGCCGAGGCGCCGACCGGAGTCTCCATGCCAATCCTTTCCATCCGACCGCTCATTGCCGTGGCCCTTGCCGCATTTGTCCAACCCGCCCTCGCGCAGGATGCGCCGAAGGCCGAGGATGCCGGGGCCTATCTTGCCGCCCGCGTGGCCATTTCCGAAAACGACTTCCGCGAAGCCGCGGCGTGGTATGACAGGCTGATGCAGACCGCTCCGGCCGATGCGGGCCTGCTTGACGGCGCGGTGATCGCCAATATGGGCTTGGGCGATATCGACAAGGCCGCAACCCTTGCCCGCAAGATCGAGGCCGCCAAGGGCAATTCGCAGGTCGCATGGCTGGCGCTGATCGCAGACAAGGCCCGCAAGGAAGATTACGCAGGCCTGATCGCCGACCAGCAGGCAGGCCATTCGGCGGGCAAGCTGCTTGACGGTCTGGTGCTTGCATGGGCGCAACTGGGCAATGGCAATATGACCGATGCGCTGGCGGGCTTTGACGCCCTTGCCAAGACGCCGGGGCTGGAAGCCTTCGGCCTGTATCACAAGGCGCTCGCTCTTGCCTCGGCGGGCGATTTCGAAGGGGCCGACAACATCCTGTCGGGCCGCGATGCCGGGCCGATCTCGGTGATGCGGCGCGGGGTGATCGCGCATGCCCAGATCCTGTCGCAGCTGGAACGCAACAGCGATGCGCTGGCGCTGATCGACCGCACCTTCGGCCCCGATCCGGACCCCCAACTTGACAGTTTGCGCCAGCGGCTGAAAGCGGGCGAAACCCTGCCCTTCGATACTGTCACCACCGCCCGCGACGGTATTGCCGAGGTGTTCTTCACCCTTGCCACCGCCCTGCGCGGCGAGGCGGATGATGCCTTTACCCTGCTTTACACCCGCATCACCACCGCCCTGCGCCCCGATCACGAAGAAGCCGCGCTATTGTCGGCGGGGCTGCTCGAATCGCTCGACCAGCCTGCGCTGGCAGAAGAAACCTATGCCACCATCCCCCCCGAAAGCCCGGCCTATCACGTAGCCGAAATCGGCCGCGCCGATGCGCTTCTGGCCCAAGGCAAAACCGATGCCTCGATCGAGGTGTTGCAGTCGCTCGCCCGCAGCCACGGCAATCTGGTTGCAGTGCAGACCGCGCTGGGCGATGCGATGCGCCGGCAGGAACGCTTTGCCGATGCCATTCCGGCCTATGATGCGGCGATAAAGCTGTTGGGCACCCCCGAACGCCGCGACTGGGGCCTGTTTTACGCGCGCGGCATCAGCTACGAACGTACCGGAAAATTCACAGAATTCGAGGCCGACCTGCGCCGCGCGCTGGAACTGGAACCCGACCAGCCGCAGGTTCTGAACTACCTCGGCTACAGCTTCATCGACCGTGGCGAAAACCTCGACGAGGCGCTCAAGATGATCCAGACCGCCGTGTCGAAACAGCCTGACGCCGGGTATATCATCGACAGCCTGGCCTGGGCCTATTTCCGCCTTGGCCAATATGACAAGGCCGTTGAACCGATGGAAAAGGCCTCGCTTCTGGAACCTGTCGATCCCATCGTCACCGACCATCTGGGTGACGTGTACTGGGCCGTGGGCCGCCAGCGCGAGGCGCGCTTCCAATGGCACCGCGCCCTGTCGTTCAACCCCGAAGAAAAAGACGCCAATCGCATCCGCGCCAAGCTGGAAAAGGGGCTCGATGCCGTTCTGGCCGAGGAAGGCGCCAAACCGCTGGCCGATGTGGCGGATGGCAACTGAATTCGCGCCCGCCAAGGTGAACCTCGCGCTGCATGTCACAGGCCAGCGCGCCGATGGCTATCACCTGCTCGACAGTCTGGTGGTCTTTGCCGATACGGGCGACCGGATATCGGCTGAACCGGCTGACACGCTGTCGCTGGCGATCATTGGCCCGCAGGCCGCAGCGCTGACGGTCGCGGATGACAACCTGTGCCTCCGCGCGGCACGGGCGATGGGGGCCAAAGCGTCGCTGACGCTGGAAAAGCATCTTCCCGTCGCCTCGGGCATCGGTGGCGGTTCAGCCGATGCCGCAGCGACCCTGCGCCTTCTGTCGCGCCTGACGGGCCAGCCCCTGCCCGATGCGGCAACTGTCCTCGCGCTCGGCGCCGATTTGCCGGTCTGCCTGACACCCCGCCCCGTCCGCATGTCGGGCATCGGCGAAACGCTCACCCCCCTGCCCCATGCCCTGCCACCCGCATGGCTGGTGCTGGTCAATCCCGGTCAGGCTGTCGCCACCCCGCAGGTGTTCAAGGCGCTCAGCCGCCGCGACAACACCCCCCTGCAAGCGCTGCCGAAACTCCGCAGCGCGGCCGAGCTTGCCGCATGGATCGCCATGCAACGCAACGATCTCGAAGTGCCCGCCCTGTTCCTCTTGCCCGACATTGCGCGCGTCAAGGCCGCCCTCACCATGCAACCGGGCTGCCTCATGTCCCGCATGTCCGGCTCGGGCGCCACCTGCTTCGGCCTCTTTGCCGATCCGCTCGCCGCCCACGCCGCCGCCCATGCGATCCGGCAGGCCCAGCCGCTCTGGTGGGTCGCTGATGCCGCGATCCTGCCCTGATCCCCTTCACCTTTGCCCAAATACTCCGCAGGGGGGTCCGGGGGGACGCGAAGTCCCCCCGGCGGCGCAAGATCAGGCGATCCGCGCCACCACATAGCCCGCCAGATCGTCCAGCATCCCGCGCAGCGGATGGTCAGGCAGCACCGCCAGTGCCGCCTGCGCCTTGGCAGCCCAAGCCAAAGCCTCGGCCCGTGCCGCCGCCATCGCGTCATGCCGCGCCATCAGCGCGCGGGCATGGGCCAGATCCCCCTCGCGCTGGTCGCCCTTTTCGATCACCCGCACCCAGAAGGCGCGTTCTTCGGCATCGGCCTTTGCCACGGCCTTGATCACCGGCAGCGTCAGCTTGCGTTCGCGGAAATCGTCGCCGGTATTCTTGCCGATCGCCTCATCCGTTCCGCCATAATCCAGCAGGTCATCGACAATCTGGAAGGCGATCCCCAGCGCATCGCCATAATCGCGCAGCGCGGCCACCTGCGCCTCGGGCACGCCCGCGATCACGCCGCCCACTTCCGTCGCCGCTGCAAACAGCGCCGCCGTCTTGCCACGCACCACCGTCAGATAAATCGCCTCCGTGGTCGCCAGATCCTGCGCCGCTGTCAGTTGCAACACCTCGCCTTCCGCGATCACGGCAGAGGCGTTGGCCAGAATATCCATCACCCGCAGTGAATTGGTCTCGACCATCAGCTGGAAGGACCGCGCAAACAGGTAATCGCCCACCAGCACGCTGCTTTTGTTATCCCACAGCAGGTTCGCCGTGGGCCGCCCGCGCCGCCGCTGGCTTTCATCGACCACATCGTCATGCAACAGTGTCGCGGTATGGATGAACTCGACCGTTGCCGCCAGCTTCACATGGTCCTCGCCCCCATATCCGCACAGCCGTGCCGCGGCCAGCGTCAGCATCGGGCGCAGGCGCTTGCCGCCCGCCTCGACCAGATGCGCCGTCACCTGCGGAATGCGGGGGGCATGTTCCGAAGCCATCCGCGCCGCGATCAGCGCGTTCACCGCCGCCATGTCCCCTGCCAGCCACTGGGCCAGCCTGTCATGCGGCTTTTGCGATGCCTCGTCCAAACCCATCGTCTCCCGACCCCTCGACACGCAGGGCACAACGCCCTTAAGTCTATCCCATGAAAGAACTTCTGCGCAGCACAGACCCCACGGTCATCGCCTATGCCCAGGCCATTCTCAAGGGCGAGGGTATAGAGGTCTTTGAACTGGACGTCCACATGAGCATCCTTGACGGATCGCTTGGCATATTGCCGCGCCGCATGATGGTGCGCGATGCCGACCACTTCATCGCCACGGCCATCCTGCGCGATCTCGACATTCCCACCGGACTGCCATGACCTTCCCCGATGATGCCCTGACGGATGACAAATTCCTGATGGGCCGCCTGCGGCTGTTGCAACCCGCGCGCGGCTATCGCGCGGCAACCGACCCCGTGCTGCTGGCCGCCGCATGCTGCGCTGAACCCGGGCAATCCGTGCTCGATCTGGGCTGCGGGGCGGGGGCTGCGGCTTTATGCCTTGGCGCCCGTGTGGAGGGCCTGTCACTCGCGGGCCTCGAACTGCAACCCGAATATGCCGACCTTGCCCGCCGCAACGCAGAACGCAACGCCATACCGATGCAGGTCGAATGTGGCGACCTGACCGATATGCCCCGCGCCCTGCGCCGCGGGTTCGACCATGTCATCGCGAACCCGCCCTATTACGCGGCCACGGGCTCTCCCTCGCCTGTCAAGCTGCGCGACACGGCATTGCGGACCGATACGCCCATTGCCGCATGGGTCGCGGCCAGCGCCACGCGGCTTAACCCCGGCGGCTGGCTGACCATGATCTTCGCCACCCCGAACCTGCCCGAAGCACTGGCCGCCCTGCCCCCGAAACTCGGCTCGCCCCTTATCCTGCCGCTGGCCCCGCGCGAAGGGCGCGAAGCGCCGCGCGTGATCCTGCGCGCCCGCAAAGGCGGCCGCGCGGCATTCCGCCTGCTGCCGCCCTTTGTGCTGCATGCAGGCCCCGCCCATGATGGCGACCGCGAGAATTATACCCCCGCCGCCAATGCCGTCTTGCGCGGCGGCGGCGACCTGTCGGCTGCGTTCCGCCGATTTGGGTAAAACTGTCCTAAAGTCGGTATGACAATTCGGTGACACGACTCGGTTTCTGTGGTGCACTCAACCTATCGGCAACCCACTCAGGAGGACGAACATGACGATTGCTTCGCATCTGCAGGAACTGCGCCGGAAACATGAAAGCCTTTCGGATCTGGTGGAACGAGAGCAGCGAAGCCCGGCCTCTGATGCGCTGCGGATCGCCGAGCTGAAGAAACAGAAGCTTCGGCTCAAGGAAGAAATGAACCGCCTTCAGGGCTAATCGCCCTTACGGCCCATGGCGCTGGCCCGCGCCGCCAGCGCCGCACCGCCCGCAATCAGCACGGCCGCCGCAAGGATGGTCCATGACGGTGCCGTAACACCCGCGCCGATCAACGCCAATGTCGACAAAAGCGGCGCGGCATAGGACGCAACGCCCAAAAGCTGGATATCGCCCTTCTTCATCCCGATATCCCATGTGAAAAAGGCAGCACCCACAGGTCCGATCCCCAGCGCCAGCACCGAAAGCCACCCACCCGCACCCACCGGCCAGACCGTGTCTTCCAGCGCGACATGCACCGCCAGCGACAGCACTGCCGTGCCAAGGCAATAGATCGTCACGCTTTCGGTCGGCACATCGCCCAAGCGCCGCGACAGGGTGGAATACCCCGCCCAGACCAGCGCACACAGAAACCCCAGCGCCAGCCCTGTGCCCGTGGCGGCCCCGCTTGCGTCACGCCCCAGCACGATCAGCGCGGCGCCAGAAAAGGCGATCACCGCCCCCAGCAGCGCCAAGGGGCGGAACCGCTCGCCCGGCAGGAACCCCGCGAACAGCACGATGAACAACGGCCATAGATAGGCCAACAGCCCCGTCTCGGCCGCTGGCGCGATGCGAAATGCAGTGAAATACAGCGCATGGTATCCGAAAAGCCCTATGATGCCGAAGGCATAGACCCGCCACGAGATACCGCGCAAACGGTCCAGCCCGTTCCGCAGCGTCCAGATCAGGCCAAGCAGCCCGCCAATGCCAAAGGTCAGCGCATTCAGTAGAAAGGGCGGCACGGGGGCAGAGCCGATGGTGAACAGCGCCAGCAGCGACCACATCAGAACGGCGGAAAAGCCGATGGCGGTGGCGCGTGTCGTGGTCATATCGTCCCCCTGTTCTTGCGGGGGACCCTATTCAGTCAAAACGAAAAGCGGAAGGGCGACGGAGGACCGAAGCGGAAACGTCCAGTGGACGTTTCCGCCGGTGCGATTGCGGCTGAGGCGACGAAGCCGCAAGGGGCGTTCAGCCGACCAAAAGTATCAGGCACGGGCCGCGCCCGCCCTGCGGGGGGCGCACAGGCGGATCGTTGTGAATGTGGGGTCACGCACGCGGCACGCGCCGCGTGCGACGAAAGTCACACTACGAACTGACCGCCATTGGCGGAAATCGTCGAACCCGTGATGAACCCCGCGTCATCCGACGCCAGAAACACCACCGCCCGTGCAATCTCTTCCGGCTCGCCCAGACGGCCCACCGGAATTTGCGGGATGATCCGTTCGGCCAGCACCTTTTCGTCGATGGCCTTTACCATCTCGGTGGCGATGTAACCGGGGCAGATCGCGTTGACGGTGATCCCCGCCCGCGCCCCTTCCTGTGCCAGCGCCTTGGTAAAGCCCAGATCGCCCGATTTGGCGGCGGAATAGTTGGCCTGCCCTGCCTGCCCCTTTTGCCCGTTGATCGAGCTGATATTGATCACCCGCCCGAACTTGCGATCCCGCATCCCCGACCACAGCGGATGGGTCATGTTGAACAGGCCGGTCAGGTTGGTGTCGATCACCTCTTTCCACTGCTGCGGAGTCATCTTGTGGAACATCGCATCCCGCGTGATGCCCGCATTGTTCACCAGCACATCTACCGGGCCAACCTCGGCCTCAACCTGTTTCACGCCGGCCACGCAGGCATCGTAATCGGCGACCGACCATTTATAGGTGGGAATCCCCGTCTCGGCGGTGAAAGCCTGCGCGGCGGCATCGTTGCCTGCGTAATTCGCCGCGACCTTATAGCCCGCCGCCTTGAGCGCGACCGAAATCGCCGCCCCGATCCCCCGCGAACCGCCCGTCACCAATGCTACACGCGCCATGCTTTCCTCCCTGAAAGACCCTTAGCCATTTGAAATACTGTTACCGAAACGAAAAAGGACGCGCAACAATATTGCGCGCCCTTTTCGCATTTGCGGCATTGCGCCCGCAGAAATCAGGCGCGTTCCAGACACATGGCAACGCCCATACCGCCGCCGATGCACAGCGTGGCCAGCCCGCGCTTTGCATCGCGGCGCCCCATCTCGTGCAGCAGGGTGTTCAGGATGCGCGCGCCCGAGGCTCCGATTGGGTGGCCGATGGCAATCGCGCCACCGTTCACGTTCACGATCGACGGATCCCAACCCATGTCCTTGTTCACGGCGCAGGCCTGCGCGGCAAAGGCCTCGTTGGCTTCGACCAGATCAAGGTCGCCGACCTTCCAGCCCGCCTTGTCCAGCGCCTTGCGGCTCGCATGGATCGGCCCGACCCCCATGATCGACGGGTCAAGGCCGGCGGTCGCATAAGAGGCGATCCGCGCCAGCGGGGTAAGCCCGCGGCGGGCGGCTTCGTCCGCGCTCATCACCATCACTGCCGCAGCGCCGTCATTGATGCCCGACGCGTTGCCCGCCGTGACCGACCCATCCTTGGTAAAGGCGGGGCGCAATTTCTGCATCGATTCCAGCGTCGCGCCGTGGCGGATGTATTCGTCGGCGTCCACCACCGTTTCGCCCTTGCGGGTCTTGACGGTGAAGGCGATGATCTCGTCCTTGAACTTGCCCGCCTTCTGGGCCGCTTCGGCCTTGAGCTGGCTTTGCAGCGCGAATTCATCCTGCATATCGCGGGAAATCTGCCACTGGTTGGCCACGTTCTCGGCCGTCTGGCCCATGTGATAGCCGTTGAATGCGTCCCACAGCCCGTCACGGATCATCGAGTCGATGAAGGACATGTCCCCCATCTTCTGCCCCGCCCGCAGATGCGCAACATGGGGCGAAAGCGACATGCTTTCCTGCCCGCCCGCGATGACGATCTTCGCATCACCCAGCTGCACATGTTGCGCCGCCAGTGCCACGGCCCGCAGACCCGAACCGCACACTTGGTTCAGCGACCAGGCGCTGCCCTCTTTCGGCAGACCGGCGCGGATATGGGCCTGACGGGCAGGGTTCTGGCCCTGACCGGCGGTCAGCACCTGACCAAGGATCGTTTCTTCCACCTCGGCCTTGTCCACACCCGCGCGGGCAACCACAGCCTCGATCACGGCGGCGCCCAGTTCGTGCGCGGGGGTCGCGGCGAAGGCGCCGTTGAAACTGCCCACGGCGGTCCGGGCCGCCGAAACGATTACCACATTGGTCATCCGATCAATCCTCTCTCCCGCTATCCCGCACGGGGACGCATTTACGCTGCTTTGCAGCATGGCTAGACAGGTGGGGGATCAAAAGCAACGGGACTCTTCACCACAGTTCGCGCTAACACACGCGAAAGACCGCCTATCGCGCCATCCGTTCCAGTTCTGCCGCCGCCGCCTCGAAGCCCATGGCTACATGATCGGCCCCGCTTGCCATGATCAGATCGGCCTCCGCATCGTCGATATGCCCGCAAACAAGGATGCGCGTCTGCGGCAAAGACAGGCGCAGCGCCACCAACAAGCGGGTCAGGGCAGCAATAGACCGGCTGCCACTGACGGAAATGCCCATCAGATAGGGTTCCTGCACCGTCAGCGCATCGACCAGCCGGTTATGGCCAAGCCCGACCAGCAGATGAATGTCCCACCCCTTGCTGCGCAGCATCTCGGCCGCCATGGCCACTCCCAGCGTATGGTCATCGCCGGGCACCGACACAAAGGTCGCCATGCGCCGCTCGGTCAGCACGGGCAGGGGCTGGCCGCGACGCAGGCCGCGCATCAGGCCATAGATGCGCCCGACAGCCACGCTGACTTCCAGAAACGAAACGCGATCCTTGTCCCACAACTCGCCAAGATGCGCGGCGGCGGGGGTCAGGTAAGAAAGCCACAGCGCCTCGATCCCCACACCACGCGCCTGTGCGTGCAGCACGAAATCCTGCGCGGCCTGACGGTCGGCCGACAGCAGCGCCGTGCACAGCGCGTCAATCTCGGGCGCGGGGGCGGGTTTGGCGGGCTCGGCCTCTTTCTGGCGGGCGACATGAACCAGCACCTCTTGCGCAAGGGCGCGCAAGGCTTCTTCGGGCATCTTGTGCCGCGCGGCCTCAACCCCGCCCAGCACCTTGTCCAGATGCGCCGAGTCGATCGGATCCGAGATATTCATGATCAACCGTCCCCCACAGCAGGCGGTGCCGCGCCGCCTTCTGTGGGCGGGGTCGGTATGCAACCGCATGCCTAACTTTAATGGCGAACCACCAAGGGCGGCAAGCCGCCGCGCGCAACTTGGGCCAATCCGCCGCGTCCTGTGTCGAAACAGGGGATTCCTTGCCATGGCGCGGGGTCTTTTTCGGAACACAAACACCCGTCTGGCGGTTCGCATCCGGCAGGAACCGTGTCCGATACCGCGAATCATTCAGGAATGACCGATGACAGACCTCGACCCGACCTCTGGCGCCACACCGGACGATGCGCTTGACGCCGAGGATTACCTGCTCGACAGCATGGGCGACGCCATCACCCTGTGGGAGGCGCTGCGCCACCCCATGTCGGTCGCCGCCTTTGCGCGATTTGATGCCCTGCGCCATGCCGACCCGTGGGCTGCACGCGAAAGCGTGGCCCAGCTTGTCGAATACTTCCAGCAGGCAACCGGCGCGCTGGATGCACCTGCCGACAGTCTGGCCGAACTGTTCCTGATCCATTGCACCAATGCCGCCGAACCACCCCCAGCCGAAGACCCGACCGGAACCGGATCGGTCAGCGATGACGAGGATGCCTTTCTTGAATGTCTGATCGGGTTCGATCTGTTGCCACAGGCAGGCGAGCTGCTGTCTCAGCTGGACCTTGCCGAAGCGGCGGAACGCCCCGCCCTTGAACACCGGTTGGGCACCCTGCGCGCGCGCCGCGACGCGTGAAAGAATTCGGCAATGGACGATGCTTTTTCCACGGCAATGGTCCGCGCGGGCGCTCTTTTCCGCGCCGCAATACCGGCCGAAGCGACGCGCCTGATCCGTGCCGCGCTGGCGCGTCAATCCGCCCTTGACCCTAAGGTCGATCCGCTGGTCGAACCGCCGCGCAAACCGGCGGCACGTACCGCCCGCGCGGGGCGGCTGATACAGGCGCGGATCGACACCGAACATGGCAGCCGCAGCTATCGTCGTGCATTCCGGCCTGCCCGCCGGCGCGGCAGATGATGCCATGTCGGCCTTTGGGGCCAAGCGGGGTTATCAGCCGCCCCTTTGTATTCACCGCGCCCCTCGGCCCGGTCCACGGCGACCTTGGTTGCCCTGCGGCCCCGTCTGATCACCTTTCACGGCAGCGCCGATGCGACGGTGAACCCCGTCAACAGCACCCGCCTGATGGCTGCGATGCGCGGAGCGGGCGCACAGCCCGTGGCGACCGAGCGGCGGATCAACGGGCGCGATACGGTTTGCCCCCGCACCCTTGCACCCGATGGCCGGATTATGACCGAAGACTGGCGCATCATCGGCGCGGGCCATGCCTGGTCGGGCGGGACGGCAGGGGTCAGCCATGCCGATCCGATGGCACCGGATGCAACCGCGTTGATGCTGGCCTTCTTTCTGGGCCAGCCTGACAGCATATAGGTCTTGCATCCCTGCCGCCGCGCCGCCATGCAAGACGGGTGAGCAACCCCGATCCTTCAAATCCGGATGACCCAGCACTGGCCGCGCTTGGCTGGTCGGCCCACTTTGCCGAACAGATCACGCCCGACGAGGCGGGCCTGATCCCCGCCCGCATCGCCACCGTCCACCGCGCGCGCATGTCAGCCATCACCGCAACCGGCCCCGTGCGCCTGTCGCTTGCCGTCAAGCTCAACACCGCCGATTACGCCGTGGGCGACTGGGTGCTGGCCGAGGCAGACAGCCTGCTGGTAGCCCGTAGGCTTGACCGGCGCAGCCTGCTGCAACGCCGCACCGAAGGCGCACGCTCCCCTCAGTTGATCGCGGCCAATGTCGATACGCTGTTCATCGTCACCTCGTGCAACGACGATTTCAACCCGGCGCGACTGGAACGCTATCTTGCCCTGTGCAACGAGGCGGGCACCAACCCCGTGATCGTTCTGACCAAGATCGACCTTGCCGATGACCTGCCCCGCTTTCAGCACGAAGCCGCCCGCCTGCAACGCGACCTGCCGGTTATCAGCCTGAACGCCAAGGCCCCCGATGCGGCGGCCTTGCTTGGGCCGTGGTGCGGTGTCGGGCAGACCGTGGCGCTGGTCGGCTCGTCCGGTGTGGGCAAATCGACCCTGTCCAACACCCTTGCAGGCCTTTCGGGTGACGGAGCGCTGGCCACGGGCGGCATCCGCGAAAGCGATGACAAGGGGCGTCACACCACCACCAACCGCTCGCTTCACCGCATCACAGGCGGCGGCTGGTGCATCGACACGCCGGGCATGCGGACCCTGCATGTCAGCGATGTAGCGGCCGGGCTTGACCATCTCTTTGCCGAAATCACCGAACTTGCCCCCCTGTGCCGGTTCCGCGACTGCACACATGACCACGAACCCGGCTGTGCCGTGCAGGCGGCCATCGGCGCGGGCACGCTCGACCCCGCGCGCCTTGCCCGCTGGCGCAAGCTTGTCGATGAAAACCGCGAAAAGACCCCGGTTCTGACCGGTCCGCGCGGCAATAAGTCTGCCCCCGCCCGTCGCGGCAAACGCTAAAGGCGAACGGGCCGCAGGTTTCCCCGCGGCCCGCCTCTTGTGCGATCTGTCCCGTGTCAGAACAGGAACGTGTTGTCGAAGTTCAGCATCGACGATGTAACCCCCGTCAGCGTGATCGACCCGCCCTCCATCGACTGGTTGTCGCTGAAGTCACCGACCGACTGGTTCAGGATTCCGTCATCGTCCAGATCGTCCGCCGCCTCGGCCAGCGTGCTGTAGAAGGGCGACAGGTCGATACTGTCATCGTCGAACGAACTGAAGTTGTCGCTCGGTCCGGGTGCATTGCCGAAATCCTCGATCGTCAGATGCGACCCCACGGTGAAGATGAAACTATCGGCCCCGTCACCGCCGAACAGCGTGTCATGCCCCGCGCCGCCCGACATCGTATCGCCGTCAAGCCCGCCGAACAGCAGGTCATCGCCATCATCGCCGTAAAGCTTGTCGGCATCATCGCTGCCAAGGATGGTGTCATGGCCCGCGCCGCCAAAGATTTCATCGGCGTTGTTGTTGGGCGCAAGATCCGAACTGTCGTCATCTGCCAGCGGATCGT
Organism: Rhodobacter sp.; assembly: GCA_027484985.1. GTDB lineage: Bacteria > Pseudomonadota > Alphaproteobacteria > Rhodobacterales > Rhodobacteraceae > Paragemmobacter. The sequence goes on from JAIXRW010000072.1 coordinate 27,853, forward strand.
TGCCATCGGCCGCCCCGCCAACCAGCAGGTCGTTGCCGTCACCGCCATAGATCAGGTCGCGGCCCTCGTCGCCATAGACCGAATCGTCCCCTTCGTCGCCCGAAAGCACATCAAGGTCCAACCCGCCATGGATCACGTCATTGCCGGTCCCGCCCAAGACGAAATCGCTGTCGTCGCCGGTCGTGATCGTATCATCGCCTGCCCCGCCATAGACGGCATCCAGATCGTCGGTGGGCAGGGCGTCACCATCGGTGATACCGGCAATGCCCTCGTCCGGTGTGCCATAGCCGGTGCGCGACGTGTCGATCAGATCGTTGCCATCACCGCCATCCACCGTGTCGCCACCAAGATCGGTGGTGAACTGGTCGTCACCGGCCCCGCCAAAGACCTGCTCGGCCCCTTCGGCCCCGGTCACGGTATCGGCCCCTCCGCCCAGTTGCAGGATCTCGATCCCGCTGAAACCGGCAGTGCCGCCCGAAGCCTGCAAGCTTCCCGCGCCTTCGGCGGTATAGGTCACCTGCGCGGCCCCCAGCACCGTTGCATCCAGCGTGTCACCGAAGCTTTGGCCATCATCGCCACCCACCAGCGTGTCATTGCCGAAAACGCCAGTCAGGATCAGCCGGTCATCGCCCGCGCCGCCATCGGAAAGGTCGTTGCCAAGACCGGCGTTGATCGTGTCATCGCCGCCCAGACCAAAGACTTTGTCGTTCACACCATCCGTGCCGTCGATCTGGTTGCCCTGCGGATCGGCATAGCCCGGCTCCATCAGGTCGGCGTCCTCGGTGCCCAGCACCGGAATGGTCACCGCCTGCAACACCGTCTCGATGCCGGTGAAGGCAAAGGTGACGGTCTCGCCCGTGGTCGTGGTGAACTGCCCCGTGCCCGAGGTCGGATCGCCCGCCGCAAAGGTCACGGTTGCACCGGCAAAATCGCGCAGGTCCAGCGTGTCGCTGCCCCCACCACCGGAGACCAGCACCGCGCCGCCCACCGTCTGGTCCGGGTCAAAGACGATCACATCATCGCCCGCCCCGCCCAGCACGGTATCGCCACCACCGATTGCAAAGGTGTCGTTGCCATCCCCGCCCAGCAGCGTATCCGCCGCAACGCTGCCGACGATCTGGTCATCGCCTGCGCCGCCATCCAGCAGCGACCCGGAGGAGACACCCGCCCCCTGCGCCGCGACCAGAATGTCGTTCCCATCGCCGCCTGACAGAGTATCGCCCGTCGTGGCACCGGTTCCGCCATCACCATAGATCAGGTCATCCCCGTCCCCGCCTGCAAGCGAATCCGACCCGACACCACCGCGAAGCGTATCGCTGCCGCCATCGCCGGCCAGCGTATCATCGCCCGCATCCCCGGTCAGGCTGTCATCGCCTGCGCCAGCGCTGACGCTGTCATTGCCTGCCGCACCGGCAAAGCTGTCGTCACCCGCGCCCAACAGGAATTGCTCGATTTCCGCGAAATCGAGAACCGCCCCGCCAGCCGTAACCGTACCGGCTTCCGGCCCGCTCAGCACCACCGAAACCGCGCCCGACAGGCCCGTCAGATCCAGCGCATCGCCCAGCGTCTCGTTCGTCTCGCCGCCGGTAACGCTGTCGCCCGTGGTGATGCCCGTCACGACAAAGCGGTCATCCCCGCCCGCGCCGAACAGGCTATCGATGCCCGAGGCCCCTGCAAGCGTATCGCCGAAGTTTGAGCCAACCACAGCCTCAAAGCCCGACACGGCATCACCCGCCGCATCCCCGCCCGAGGCCGCGCCAGTGCCAAGGTTCACCGCCACTCCGGCGCCCGAGGCTGCGTAAGACAGCGTATCACTGCCCGCACCACCGTCGAGCACATCGGAACCCGCGCCGCCCTCGATCAGGTCAGCCCCCGCGCCGCCCAGCAGCGTTTCCGCCCCCGTGCCGCCCGTCAACGTATCGCCAAAGGCCGAGCCAACCACAGCCTCAAAGCCCGACACAGCATCACCCGCCGCGTCCCCGCCCGAGGCCGCACCGGTGCCAAGGTTCACCGATACGCCCGCGCCCGAGGCTGCGTAAGACAGCGTATCGCTGCCCGCACCACCATCGAGCACATCGGCACCGGCACCGCCCTCGATCAGGTCAGCCCCCGCGCCGCCCAGCAGCGTTTCCGCCCCCGTGCCGCCCGTCAACGTATCGCCAAAGG
>JAIXRW010000032.1 GCA_027484985.1 Rhodobacter sp.
CCCCACGCCTGGCTGTCAGCAACGCTCACCGCCATCGTCAAAGGGCACAAACAGAGCCAGATCGACGACCTGCTCCCGTGCAATTACCCCGTCACAATGTGATCGGGACAGCGCTTACACCCGATAGCCCGCCACGTTGGGCCAGCGGATCTCGCAATCGGCGCGCTCTGGCAAGGCCCTGATACGGGTCATCTGTGGCGGCGGCTCGGGAGGCTGGCCATTGGGTCTCCGCGTGAAATCGAATGGGATGCCAAGGACGTCGGCGTACTCCGGCTTCAGCATCCCGTTCTCGGGCACATAGTTCACCCTTCGGAGCCCGCGCCCCACAACTTGCTCACACAGCAATTGCGTGCCGAACGCCCGAACGCCGAGGATGTGGGTCACAGTGTTGGCATCCCAACCTTCCGTCAGCATGGAGACTGACACCACGCATCGGATATCGCCGCCAAGCTTGCCAGGCTGGCCGACGGTGTTCATCACCTCCCGCAGAATCTGCGCATCAGTCAGCTTCTGAGCCGCAGCATAATCACGACGCTCAACCTCTTTTCGGAAGTCCTCAATTTCCTTCGCAGCTGCCTTCTTGAAGTCTTCCGGCAGAGAATCCCCAGCCTCTAGAGCTTCAGAGTCGACCAGCAGAGTACGCGGCCGATCGCGCCAACGACCATAATCGTCAACATTATCGAACAAGGGAAGCTTACCGCTTACAAGGCGGCGCTCGACCTTTTCCCCAATTTTCTGCTCTCTTTCATATCCAGAAATGAAATCGTAGATCAGTTTTGATGTCGATGTGTTGTTGGCAACCACAATAAATACAGGTGGGCGACCGATATTTGCCGCCTCCCATTTTTGAAACGTTTCATCATAGTGTCTATAGAAGGCATCTAATGCAGCACGAAGAATCTCTGGAATATTCTCCGGGTCCTGCACGCCGCAAGTCTTTCTGCCTTTTTTCGGGAGGTTCTTCGGATCAATATGTTTGTAAAGCTCGCGAAATTTCGGCATATCGCCGGATACGGAGTTGTCGAGCACGGGCAATCGCGGCGTCTTGACGATACCACATTCGATTGCATCCATGAGCGAGAAATCAGAAACCACCCAAGGAAAAAGAGTCCCCTCGGGGTAACCCGATCCACGCAGAAAGAAAGGCGTTGCCGAAAGGTCAAAGACGCCAATGACGTCCTTCTTCTTTGCGAGAGCCTCAATCCCACTGATCCAGATTCTAGCTTGATCACTGTTCTTCTGAGCCTCGTCAGCGTCTTCCCCGGTAAGCTTTCCTTCCTCGTTTTTACCGGGCTTCATGCGATAGCAGTGATGGGCTTCATCGTTCAGCACTACAACGCGTTTACAGCCCGCCAGTTTTGAAGCGACCCGTTCTAGCATCTGCCCTTCAGTCTCGGGAAACTTCTTCGCTTCTTCTCCCCGACTAGCCAGCAACTTTCTTGTTCCGGCTGCGATGTCAGCGGTTTCGCGGAGTTGAAATGCGTGGAAATTGGTAACGACCACCCTTGCTTTTCGCAAATCTCCAATAAGTTCGGGCGGCACAAAGCGCCGCTTAGGATCGGTGAAGTAATTTTCTTTGCTCTCGGGCTCCAACACCCGTAGCCGGTCTCTAATAGTGATGCCCGGCGCGATAATCAGAAAGCAGTTAGTGAAACGGGTACTGTTCGGCCTCCGGGCTGCGTTTATGGCCTGCCAAGCGATCAACATCGCCATGACTGTAGTTTTACCTGATCCTGTGGCCATTTTGGCCGCGATGCGGAACAGTCCCGGATTTGAAGTATCGTTGGCTTCTCTGATTTTCTCACGAAAATCCTTAGAAGCGACCTCTGTAAGCCAAATGATTGTCTCTATCGCCTCAAGCTGGCAGAAGAAGAAGGGTAGCTCTCGCACCCCTGGATCGCGCCACCACCTAAGCAATCTCTCTGTTTCTGGAGTCACATTCCATTGCGAAGGCGGCAATTGTCTCCAGTGGTCGACTTCAGGACGGACAAGCCTAACAAGTGTATTGTCGGTTGCCTGCCCCACGTCCTCGAGCCTAAGCTCACTCTGTCCACCAGTTCTTCGGGCACCAGCAACAGGAACTACGTAACCAGGCTTTCTTCGGCCAGCGACGGTGTCACCCGTAGGCTGCCCTTGAGAATCAAGAACCCAATGCCTCATAGGCATTAGGTAGGGTGAATTTAGAATCGGATGATTGTCGAACGACACTACCTGCTCCATGAACTTGCTGTACCCTAACAACCGGAGACTGCAGAGGGAACAGCGATCGTAGCTGGATAGGGCTATGTCCTTCAAATGGCGTCGTGTCTTAGGCCAAACAAACACCCGCCTAGTGCCGTTTTGGACTGACAGAACGGCGCTGGGCGCCCGGCAATCAAGCGACGTTCGATCGGGGCCCAGAGGTTTCGCCCTCCCCCACCACCCGCAACCGCGGCTTCAGCATCTCACCCACAGCATTGACCCCCGCCCGCAAGGGCGCGTCGATCAGGTGCGCGTAGCGCTGGGTGGTGCCGATCTGGGTGTGGCCGAGGAGGCGGCCGATCATTTCCAGCGAGGCGCCTCCGGAGACCAGCAAGGACGCGAAGGTGTGGCGCAGGTCGTGGATGCGGACGTCGGGGATCTGCGCGACCTTCTGCATCTTGGGCCAGAAGCGCTTGGGATCACCGACCGGCTGATCGGGCACATCCCCGGGGAAAAGGAAGGGGCAGCCCTTCGGCACAATTTCCCGGCGCAGGCGGATAAGGGCCACCGCCTCGTGCGAGATCGGCACGCGGTGGATGCGGCGCTGCTTGGTGTAGGCGGCCTGCTTGGTCCAGATGGCGAGGTCAAGGTTGAACTGGTCGAACGTGGCGGTGCGCACCTCGCCCAGACGTGCGCCCGTCAGCATGCAGAGGCGGATGATGCTGGCTGCGCGCTGATCCTCGTCTACGGCCAGGGCGTTGGCCAATCTTTCGATCTCCTCGAAGGAGAGGAACCGGTCGCGGGCGACCTCGGGGCGACGGCGGAAGCCGAAGGCCGGGTTGTCGGTGCGCATCTTCCACAGCATCGCAAGGTTGAACATCTTGCGCAGCATCTCGCCCGCACGGTTCGCCCGCACCGGCGTGGGTTTGGGCGGGGCCAGCTTTTTGCGCCGCTTCTGGGTGGGCTTCTTCTTCGACGGCCGCGCCCGCCCGGCGGCGATCTTGGTCAGCAGGCGATCGACGTCGGTCGGCGTGATGTCCGCCACCTTGCGGTTTTTCCATTCTGGTAGAACCCGCTTTTCCAGCATGCTCTTCTGGTCGGAGGCGTTGGTCTTGGCCAGCTTCGGCAGGTGTTCCTCGATGAATCGCTCGGCCAGTTCCTTGACCGTCGGCGCCCCGCGGGCAGCCTTGCGGGTATCAAGCGGGTCCTCGCCTCGGTCGATTTCGCGGATCAGGCGCTTCGCCTCATCCCGGGCGGCCGTGACCGACCACGTCGGCCAGACCCCGATCGTGAAGCGCTTCTGCTGACCCGCGATGCGGTAGATCAGCACGAAACCCTTCCGCCCGGTGGTGTAGACGCAAAGCCCGAAACCAGGGGTATCTTCGTCAAAGAGGACGTACTTTCGGCTGCCGATTTCGGCTGCCTTTACAACGCGTTCTGAGAGTTTTGCCTTCATGCGACGCTCCTTTCAGCCGCAGTCAGCGACGACCCGCGGCGCGGAGCAATGTCTCATTCGGGGTCAACCGGCGCAGAGGCGGAAACCGGCGGAAAGGTTCGGGGAATTACGCCGGTCTGGGCGGCGCTGGGCGGGGTGGAGGCTATTCGGGGCGGAGCCTGCCCCAGAAGCCTCTGATCTTCTTGCGGATTGTCGAAGGATCAGGTGCATCCCCGTTGACCGACCGGCCCAGGAACCATTCGACCATGTCGTCGATCAGGTCCTTCTGCTTCTCCGGAAGGCCGTTGTCATGGACCCGGCAGATGATCTCGCAATAAAACCCGTCCCAGTCGTAGCGGGTCTGCGCCCCCGGGCCGGACACGACTCGACGGACAAGGCCATTCTCGTCTTCGAACCGCTCCACCTCCGCGGTCGCGACAAGCACATCGGCCGCCATGATCTTCACGCCGTCTGGCGGGGAGACAATCGCCAGCATCTTGCTGCAACTGGGAGGGCGGGCGCGCCGGATGAACACGTGCCGTTCCGCGTCGCCGTATGACCGGAACAGCGGACGGACATGGCCTGCACGGATCGCGGCGTAATCGGCCTCCTTGCCCCCTTCGAATTCCGCATGGGGCAGCGCCACGTTCAGCTCGATTCTGCCGTTCATGGCCCATTCGATGATCTGGAGCGGCGCGACCTCCCAGCGCACCGACAAATCGCCAACCGAATAGAAATCCCTGGGCGGAAACCCCATCACCTGCCTCCGGTCACCGCCTTTCTTGTTGGACGCCCCAAACACGAACGGGGCGCACCCCGCCCTTCTGGACGCGGTGACGTTTCGGCGAATCTGTCGTGAACTGCTCCCCTTCAGATTGTCATAAAACCATCGCCGATCAAGCCGGTTGGAGGGCCTGTTTCGCCGGTTGAACTACGATCCAGCGTGACCGGCGTAATTCCCTTTTCCTTTCCGCCGGTTTCCGCCTCTTCGCCGGTCCCTGCCCCGTGCTTGCCTCTCCTGGCCGATGACGGGCCCCGATCCCCGGGGCGGCGGCACGAGGAGAAACCCATGGATAACAATCCCTTGAAGGATGCGGGCGCCGATCCGGCGCTTCTGGATGGCTGGCTTGATCGGGCGGAACTGGCCCGGCAACTGGCCCTCTCTGTCGACACGTTGCAGCGCTGGGAAACCCGGCGCGTGGGCCCTCCTTGCGTCCGCGTCGGTCGCACAGTGCTCTACCGGAAGGAGGCTGTCCGCGACTGGCTGAAGGAGCAGGAAGCCCGCAAGACCGGCCAGCACAAGGCCGTGGCCGGGCGGCGCTGAGATGGGGGCGCCGATGACCAAAATCACCCCCGAGGGCCGGTTTCCGGTCTCTGCCCTGATCGCCGAGGCCCAGCGCGAACTTGACCTCCGTCGCCAGTTTTACTGGGCCAAGGTCCGGGCCGGGAAGATGCGCCAGGACGACGCCCACCTTCGGATCGCGCTGATGGAGGCGATCGTGCGCCGCCTCACGGTGACGGCAAACTCATGAGCCATCGTGCCACCAACTGGGCGATCCAGCAGCGCGGGTTGGCGCCTGCGACCAAGCTCGTCCTCTGGCATCTCTGCGATCGGCACAACCCAGATTACGGGTGCTTCCCGTCGCAGGACCAGTTGGCGGCCGATGCCGAAATCTCCCGTGCCAGCCTCAACACCCACCTCGACAAGCTGGAACAGGCCGGGCTGATCCGCCGCGAACGGCGCCTCGATGACGACACGAAACGCCAGCGGACGACCCGGTACTTCCTCGGCTTCGAGGAGGATTTCGCCCTCAAGCCATGTCCAGATTCTGGACATGGGTCAGGGGCAGAGCCGTGTCCAGATTTGGCGAAAAGCCGTGTCCAGAATCTGGACACTAACCCTGTAAGTAAAGAACCAGTAATTACTACCGCGCGTGACGCGGGCGCGACGCGCGAGGGGCGGGCCGAGGTTGCAACCGAGGATGACGGCCCTGATCTGGACGCGGCCGAGGCCGCCTGCCTTGCCGCCTGCGGCGAGGGCATGACCCCAGCGGCAAAGGCGGCGATCACCGGAACGACGGCGACGATCGGCGCTAGGCTGAAGGCGGGCTACGACCTCGAACGGGACGTCCTGCCGGTGATCGCCGAGCGGACAGCGAGAACCCGGGGAAGCCCGATCCGGACCTGGGAGTATTTCAGCCAGGCGATCGCCGCGCGCCATGCCAAGCGGATCGCCCAGGCGGCACGGTCGCAAGGGGCTGGGGAAGCTGGCGATGCACCTGCCGTTGCGCCCGGCAGCCCAACCTCAAGCCCTGAGGGCCGATTGGCGCGCCTGGCCGCCTGGCTGAACTCAGGCGCCTACGTGCCGCCCAGCGCCGTCACGAACATCCAGCGCGATGCCCTACTGCAGGCGGGCCTTGTGACTGAGGCCACCCTGCGTGCCCACCAAATCTACTGATCCCGAAGGAGAACCCTTTGCGCCTGACGCGCCGCGAGATCGAGGATCGCCTCGAGGAAGCCGCCTACACCCTGAGGAACCTGCCCGAGAAGGACCGCCCCCGCGGCTACGGCAATTCCTGGCCGCCGGTGGTGCACGATGCCAAGCACGCCTACGGCTACACACCGGAACGCCCCATGCGGGTGATACCCAGCGCAGCCGCCATCAGCCGGATGGAGGAATGCTTCGACTGGCTCCTCATGCTGAACCCCGAGGATGCGCGGATCGTCTGGCTTCGGGCCGAGGGCGCCCGCTGGCGGCAGGTCTGCATCCGCGCTGGTGTGGTGCGATCGACCGCCTGGCGCCGCTGGGTGGCCGCTTTGCTGACCATCTCGAAGAAGCTGGAAAAGCAAGACAAAACAAAGGCAAAGGACAAGGGCGCAAAACCCCTCACCGCAACCGCCCGCAATCAACCGCGCGAAAGCGGCACGGCGACCTCCGACAACCGGCCCGATCCGCCGAACTTCGGGCGCGACACTTTCCCGGGTTTTGACGCATAAAAGGGGCAAGATGGCGAAGGGTGTCGGAAGCGCAAGCACCGGCCCCAACCCCGTCACCCCTGCTCCGCCGCCGCTCCCGGCAGGCCCCCCGCGTTAGGTTCTCCCGGAAGGGAGACGTATGCGGGGGGCCTAGGCGCGTCTAACCGCTAGTGACAGAACAAAAATCTGGGTCCGCGCCTTGGGTGCGCGCTTTGGGTGCGCGGGTGCGCACCTGAGGCCGCGGCCCTCAACCGACCCCCTCCGAAAGGCCCCGCCCCGTGCTTCAGATCGACATGCTCCCGGTTGACCGGCTGGTTCCCTACATCCGCAACGCCCGGACCCACCGCGAGGATCAGATCGCCCAGATCGCGGCCTCGATCGCCGAGTTCGGCTTCACCAACCCGATCCTGATCGGCGAGGACGAAGTGATCATCGCAGGCCACGGCCGCCTGATGGCCGCGAAGGCGCTGGGCCTGACCGAAGTGCCGGTGATCGTACTGGACCACCTTACCGAAGCCCAGCGCCGGGCACTGGTGATCGCCGACAACCGCATCGCAGAGAATGCCGGGTGGGACGACGACCTGCTGCGGTCGGAACTGGCTGCACTGCGCGAGGCGGATTTCGATCTGGACCTGATCGGCTTCGACGAAAGCGAACTGGACGAGATCATGGCCGGGTTTGAAGGCTTCGGGATGGGCGGCGGCGACGGTGATGCCGAAGGCGGCGGCAGCCAAGGCGGTGGCAACTCCCCTGCCCCTGCCCCATCGGCAAACCTCGCCGAACGCTTCGGCATCCCACCCTTCTCGGTCTTCGAGGCCCGCAAGGGCTGGTGGCAGGATCGCAAGCGCGCCTGGCTGGATCTGGGTATCCGTTCCGAACTCGGCCGCGGCGCTGCCCCCGGCGGTGCGCCCCACCCGCTGGATCGTGGTTGGTCGGGCGAGAAATCCTTCCCCGCCGTGCCCGGCATGGGCACCGCCGACCCGGCGCCGATCCACAAGGACATCGACCACTATCGCCACAAGGAGGGCAAGCGCACCCGGAAGGAGGCCGCCCATGGCTAACGGCCCTGCCCGCACCTTTGGGCAAGACCTGATGCGCGGCGAGCATGTCGTCGGCGCTGGGCCCACCCCGCAGCAGCCCGCCCCGCGGAATGGCGGCGTCCTGATGCCCTCGCACACCTCTGGCGACCCCTCCTTCTACGCCAAGAAGCGCGCCAAGGAGGCAGAGCTTGGCAGGGAACTGACCACCGAGGAATTCCTGGCCGATCACTACGCCGCCTCGGACGCCCCTACGGCCTCTGGCACGTCGATCTTCGATCCGGTCCTCTGCGAGATCGCCTATCGCTGGTTCTGCCCGCCGGGCGGCACTGTGCTGGACCCCTTCGCGGGCGGTTCCGTTCGCGGCATCGTCGCGGCCCGCCTCGGGCGGCCTTACGTAGGGATCGAACTGCGCGCCGAACAGGTGGCTGCAAACCAGGCGCAAGCCGATCTGGCAGGCGACCCAGCCCCGCGCTGGATTGCAGGGGATTCCCGCGATCTGGCCCGGATGGCTGCTGGCATCGACGCCGATCTGGTGTTCAGCTGCCCACCCTATTGGAACCTTGAACGTTATTCCGATGACCCCTCGGACCTTTCCACCATGCCCCTCGCCGACTTCCTGAAGGCCCAGAGCGAGATCATCGCCCAAGCCGTCGCCCGCCTTCGGCCGAACCGCTTCGCCGTCTGGGTGATCGGCGATGTCCGCGATGCCGACGGGTTCTTCGTCAATCTGCCGGGCCTGACGGTCGAAGCCTTCGAGGCCGCCGGTGCCCGCTTCTACAACGACGCGATCCTCGTCACGGCCGTGGGTTCGCTGCCGATCCGCGTCGGCCGCCAGTTCACCGCCGCCCGCAAGCTCGGCCGGACCCACCAGAACGTGCTGGTGTTCTGCAAGGGCGATCCCCGCAAAGCGACGGAAGCCTGCGGGCCAGTCGAGTTCGGCGAGATTGAAGGGCCGGACATCGACGACGAAGCCGATCCGGAGGACGACCAATGACCGCCCCGATCCTCGAGATGCACCACGGCATCGCCGTTGTCCGCGACGACCTCTTCCCCGGCGGCACAAAGGCGCGCTTCATCCCGCAGGTCTTCGACGGGGTGCAGGAGGCGGTCTATGCGAGCCCGCCCGAGGGCGGCGCCCAGACGGCGATCGCCACCGTCGCCCGGCACCTTGGCAAGCGCACCACGATCTTTGTCGCAGCCCGCACCCGGCCGCATCCGCGCACGCTTGAGGCCGCCCGCCTGGGCGCAAAGGTCGTGCCGATCAGCCCGGGCTATCTGTCGGTCGTGCAATCCCGCGCCAGGGAATACTGCCGGAACACCGGTGCCAGCCTGATCCCCTTCGGCGCCGAAATCCCCGGCGCGGTCGAGGCAATCGCCTCTGCCGCACGCATGGCCGCCCTTGAGCCGGAAGAGGTCTGGTGCGCCGCCGGGTCCGGCGTCCTCGCCCGCGGCCTCGCCGCCGCATGGCCGAAAGCCCGCCGTCACGTCGTCCAGATCGGCCGCGATCTCACCCCGCGCGAGGTGGCCGGTGCCACGATCCATATCCATCCCCGCAAGTTCAGCGACCGCGCCGCGCTGGCCGCGCCCTTCCCGGCCGATCCGCACTACGATGCAAAGGCTTGGGAGCTGTGCCTTGCCAAGCGCGGGCCGGGGCGGGTGCTGTTCTGGAACGTGGCGCCGCAGGCGCGGGGGTGAGCGTGAACTTCGAGCAAGTCAGTGAACTCAGTCGGCGACGCCACCGCAAAGTTTGAAGGACGGTCGAGCCAAGCCCCTGATGGCTGTAGTCCGCAAACAGCCTCAATGGAGGCTGAATGTCTCTCTTTTCGCGCAGTCACGACCCAGATGAGACTTGCTTCTGCCGTCACTTCGGGCACAGTTCTAGTGGAAGGAGGTCTCGTCCGGAAAGCATTCACCAAAGAGAAGTAGGGACCTTATGCCCAGATGGGCTGACGTGCGGTGCGAAAAGCGATGATTGTCTATCTTGGATACTCTATCTGCCTGCTTGTGCTTGGGCTATACTTCTTCTTTGTTTTTGCCAAGTGGGGTGAGATTAAAGCACTTAGTATCCAAGACAAATCATCCGCGATCAGCAATGGTACACAGGTCATTTTTCTTTGCTTGGGTTCGATGGTAGGGCTTTACTCTCTTGACGTCGCCCTCTTTTCCTCGCAGCGAGAACAGGATATTAAGACTTCAGAGCTTTTTGATCTCTATCAGATTGAAAGTCTTTCTGACCAGATGCAACAGTATCGAACCTTCATTGTCCTTGCGCTATCGGAGAGGCCGTGGTCGGGATTTGAAGAGGACAAAAGAATTCAAGAGCTAACGCAAATCTGGAATGCTGGCGTTTCAAACGAGTATGAGAGTTTTAAGCAGGTGATTACTGATCTGTCAAATTGCGCCTCGACAAGTGAGTGCGATTCAGATCGTGTCCATTCTGCTATTTGCCGAGAGACGGGGTGGCTGCTCAAGTTTATCGCGTTGGAACCCTTCTCTGATCTGCCGGGTGACATGCTCGACTTCGTCTATAGTTCACGAGATTTTTTCGCAGAACAGCTATGGGAAGCGTGCCGCCCCGGTGAGTATTTCTCCGGTTATTTCGATGGTTGGCTAGCAAGGCCTCATGGTCCATGAGTTTGAGTGTGACTTAGGGTGATCTGAGTTTGGCATAGAAAGTCGAGATTAGGCCAATTGGTGAACACGCCTCAGCTAGTGACGTATGAGTGCCAACGCGGGGGCGGTCTGAGCTGCGCTCAGACGAAGGAGCATGAGTCGAAAACAAAGCGATAGCGATCGCCGGGTTCGAAACTTCGGATGATCTTCATGCCCGGCCCTCCCGGGCTTCGATGGCCAGTACCGCGAGGTCTCGGTAGCGGGCCAGCGCCTTGGGGCTGGAAGAGACCGGGTTGATCGCGATGGCGCGCAGGCCGGTGGCATCCGCCCTTCCGGCCAGCTCCACCAGCGCAGCGAGCTTGGCCCGGAAGCGGGCATGAGTCTGCGCGGAGAAATCGGGCGGCGGGGGCAGTTCGCCTTCTCTGGCCTTGGCCTCGAGGTCGGCATCCCGGCGGCGACGCGGGGCGCTGGGCCTAGCTTCGGGCTCAGCGGCCTGTTCGACAACTGGGGCCGGTTCGATGATCGGTTCTGGCGCGACCGAAGGCGGCGCCGGTACTGCTGGGGCTTCCGGCTCGCAGGCGTCGATCTCGGCCGCCAACCGCCCGGCGGCGGTCTCCAAGCCCGGGGCGGACAGGATCGCTTTGACCGCCTTGGGCGCGCGATCGGCACCGATCTTGGCAGCCAGCAGGCGTTCGAACCGGTCTGCAGCGGCGGCCACGTTGGCGCTGCGGCCCAAGGGGGCCTCGCTCAGGCGCTGGGCGAGGCGGTTGATCTGCACGGCGGAGAGGTTGGTAAACATCGGGGCCTCCTTCAGGCGTTCTTGATGTGGGCGGAGCGGCCCTCGGCGGTAACCGCGTAGATCATGGTGCGGCTGTCTCCGAAGGTGGCGGCGAAGGCCTCGGCCTGATCGATCCGGTCGAAGCGGGCGCGGATGCGTGTCGCGGGCTTGGACCCGCGGCAGGCGATGAAATGGTCGGCGGCGGCGAGGCAATTGGCCTCAAAGCAGTTCATCGGGGTGGTCTTGGCGGGCATCGGAAACCTCCGTTTCAAGGTGTCGCAGACATTGCCGAGACCGCCCGAAGAGCAAGTCCAAATCACTGAGTTAATTGGAGAATGTCGCAAGATGGGGCTGTCGCGGCGCGCCTATGCGGCTTTGCGCGGGGTGCATGAAAGCGCCGTGCGCAAGGCCATCGCCACGGGGCGGATCACGCTTGAGGCCGACGGCACAATCGACGCCGCCAAGGCCGATGCGATGTGGGACGCCTCCACCGATCCGGCGAAACAGCGCGGCGCCCATGCCCGGGATCTGGGCCGGGGCACGGCGGCGGCGACACGGGCAGTTGCGGGCACCAAGGCGGTGCCGCGGCAAGCCTTCGCAGCCGTAGCCGAAACCCTGACCGAGGCCGGGGCCGAACCGGGCGGAGCCAGCGCCGAGGGCGGCGAGGTGTCCTTCGTCAAGGCACGAATGGCGAATGAGGTGCTGAAGGCCCAGACCGCCCGGGTGCGGTTGCAGAAGATGAAGGGCGAGGTCGTCGATCGCGCCCGGGCGACAGCGATGGTGTTCGATCTCGCGCGGCGCGAACGCGATGCCTGGCTGAACTGGCCGCCGCGGGTGGCAGCCGATATCGCCGCCGAACTCGGGGCCGAGCCCCATGCCGTAGAACAGGTGCTAATGCGCTACCTGCGCCGCCATCTGGCCGAAATGTCGGAGGTCAAAGTTGAACTTCGGTAGTTTCGAAGGGGCCGAGGATATCGCCGTCGCCTGGGCGCAGGGTCTCGCGCCCGATCCGGCGCAGACCGTCGCGGAATGGGCCGACCGGCACCGCATCCTGTCGTCGCGGGCAGCGTCCGAGGCTGGACCCTATCGCACCAGCCGGACGCCTTATCTCAAGGCGATCATGGAAGCCCTGTCGCCGAACAACCCGGCGCAGAGGGTGGTGTTCATGAAATCCGCCCAAGTGGGGGCAACAGAAGCGGGAAACAACTGGATCGGCTTCTGCATTCACCGCGCCCCGGGCCCGATCCTGGCGGTGCAACCGACGACTGATCTGGCCAAGCGCCTCAGCCAGCAGCGGATCGAGCCCCTGATCGAGGAAAGCCCGGACCTCCGGGCGCTCGTCCTGCCTGCCCGGTCGCGCGATGCCGGAAACACGGTGCTGGCCAAGCGCTTTCCGGGCGGCCAGTTGGTGCTGACCGGGGCCAACTCGGCCGTCGGCCTTCGATCGATGCCCGCGCGCTGGCTCTTTCTGGACGAGGTCGATGCCTATCCGGGCGACCTTGAGGGCGAGGGCGATCCGGTGGCGCTGGCCGAGGCCCGCACCGACAGCTTTGGCCACCGCAAGAAAATCTTCCTGGCCTCGACGCCCACGATCAAGGGGCTCAGCCGGATCGAGCGGGAGTTCGAATTGACCGACCAGCGCCGCTATCACGTCCCCTGCCCACATTGTGGCGGGTTGCAATGGCTGAAGTTCGAACGGTTGCGCTGGGAAAAGGGGCGACCGGAGACGGCGGCCTATCTCTGCGAACACTGCGAGGCGCCGATCGCGGAACGCCACAAGACGTGGATGATGGACGAGGAGAACGGGGCGGATTGGCTGCCGACAGCTGCGCCGGACGTGCAGGCCTCGGCCGAAACCGCGGGCGTGATCGGGTTCCATATCTCGGGGCTCTATTCCCCGTTGGGGTGGCTCTCGTGGGAGGAGATCGCCCGGCGCTGGGATCAGGCTCAGGGCAATGACTCCGCGCTGAAAACCGTGAAAAACACCGTCCTCGGGGAAACTTGGGCGGAGCGGGGCGAGGCACCGGATTGGCAGCGGCTTTATGAACGGCGCGAAGATTGGCAATTGGGCCGGGCACCTGCGGGCGTGCTGATCCTGACGGCCGGGATCGATGTCCAGCGCGACCGAATCGAGATCGATGTCTGGGGCTGGGGGCGAAACTTGCGCTCGTGGCTCGTCGATCACGTTGTCCTTGAGGGCGATACGGCCCGGGGCGAGGTCTGGGCTGATCTGAACGAGTTTCTTGGCATGACCTGGGAACACGCGTCAGGCGCCCGGATGGCTCTCGCGCGGGTGGCGATCGATTCCGGCGACGGCGCGACCACCGACGCGGTCTATGCCTGGGCTCGGCAGGCCGGGCATGGGCAGGTGATCGCCATCAAGGGCGTGGCCGGGTTCGACCGATCGACGCCGGTGGACGGCCCGACCTATGTCGAAACCACGGAAGGCGGCCGAAAGCTCCGCCGCGGTGTCCGGCTCTGGAAGGTCGCAGGCGCCGTGTTCAAGGCCGAGACCTATCGCTTCCTGCGCCTCTCTGCGCCGACCGACGAGGAACGGGCCGCCGGGGCCGACTGGCCCGCGGGCTTCGTCCATATCCCAAAGGGCACTACCGCCGAATGGGTCAAGCAGCTGACCTCCGAGCAGCTGGTCACCCGCAAAACCCGCACCGGCTATCAGAAGCTGGAATGGGAACAGACCCGGGAGCGGAATGAGGCGTTGGACTGCCGGGTCTATGCCCGCGCTGCCGCTTGGCTGATGGGGATCGATCGATGGGACAATGCGCGCTGGGAAGCGCTGGAAGAACAGATCGGGCCCGCGAGGCCCGCCACCACCCCGGCCGGTCAACCCGATCGGCCTCAACCGCAATCTGCCCCGAAGCGGCCGACAGGCTGGCTTGGGCCCCGACGTGAAAAATGGCTCTGATGTCAGATCAGGTCTTCATAGGCCTGAAGATCGGCGGCGGTTCCGACCAGCCCCGCACGGGTCAAGTTCGACAGATACTCGGCCGCCGTCAGCGGGTTCTTCTTCAGGCGCAACCGAACCTTCCGCACGGCCGACAGGAAGGCCCCCGGCGCGAGGTTCATCTGGTTGAGGAGGAATTCGTCGGGGTGCTGCGTCTCGATCCCGAACGGGGCCAAGGCCGCAGCCGGAAAGTCGCGAAGGTTCTGGGTCACGATGCAATCGCAGCGCCCCACGATCGCCGCCGCCAGCACATGCCGA
Source organism: Rhodobacter sp. (assembly GCA_027484985.1). Classification (GTDB taxonomy): domain Bacteria; phylum Pseudomonadota; class Alphaproteobacteria; order Rhodobacterales; family Rhodobacteraceae; genus Paragemmobacter. Next base: position 14,244 of record JAIXRW010000032.1, read on the forward strand.
TCGTCGGGATCGGGCAGCGTCAGCGATGGGATCAGGCTCTCGTATCCGGTCACAAGGCAATCGCGGGTGGCCAGATCCATCAGGTCGCGCGTCCGTTCCAGCTTCGCGCGATCACGATGCGGCTCGTTGCGCAGCAAGGCTTCGATCCACTCGCGGTGGATGTCCGCTGTCCATTTGCCGCGGAAGATGTCCATGGCGGCCAGTTGCAGCAGCAGATCGCGGATCGGCGCCGGGTAAAGCACATTGGCGTCGAGAAGGGCCGTGTACTGCGTCATGGGCGCTGATAGCCATAATCCTCGTCTTCGGCTTCCTCGACCAGTCGATCGAGAACGCCGTCGCGCTCCTGATCGATCTGGGCCTTGTAGGCCATCACATCCTCCATGCGGATACGGCGATGGGTGCCCACCTTGCGGTGCTTGATCACGTTCTCTTCAAGAAGCCCGATCAGGAACGGGCGGGAGACGTTCAGAACCTCGGCCGCCTGCACGGTCGTCAGTTCGGCATTCTCCGGGATCAGCGTGACCCCGCGCCCTGCCGCCATCGCATCGAGAATGTCGAGGAGCATGGCGACCGCCCCGGCCGGAAGTTCGATCGGCGCTTCCTGCTGGCCGTCGGTCACGCGCAGCGTGAGGGGCTGATCCGCGGCTTCGAACCGCGAAAGGGATTGACGCGTGGCCCGTGCGATCGCGGCGTCGCGCGCCGATGGGGGAAGCTGCCTGTGTGCGTGCATGTTCATGTCTGCGGCCCTCCAACCGTCGTCGTTCAAACGACATAAGTGCATCAAGTGCAATAAATGCAACAGCAAACAGCGCCCCATCCCTGAAAGGTGAGCAAATGTCTTGGACAGAAGGTGAACTTGAGGCCCTACGCCGCGCCTATGCTGCCGGGGCGCTGGTGGTAGAATACGATGGGCGCCGCCTGACCTATGGCAATGCCGCCGATCTTCTGGCCCGCATCCGCTTTATCGAAGGGCAGATGGCCACCAGTTCCGGCGGGTCTCGCCCTGTCGCGGGCAAGGCCAGCTTCAGCCGGGGCCGCACATGAAACCCACCCCACCCGATGTGCGCTGGGGCGTGATCGACCGGATCGTAGCCACCGTCGCGCCCCGCACGGCCGCACGGCGCTATGCCGCCCGGGTGGCGATCGCAAACCTGCGGCGCGGCTATGACGCTGCCGCTCGTGGGCGCGGCACGGATGGCTGGCGCGCCGGATCGACGGCCGCAGATGCGGAAATCGCCGTCGCAGGCAGTGCGCTGCGCGACCGGATGCGCGATCTGGTGCGGAATGACCCGCTCGCGGCCAAGGCCGTCCAGGTTCTGGTGTCGAACATCGTCGGCACAGGCATTCGCCCCCGCGCGGCGGCCGCCGATCCGGCGCTGAACAAGCTCGCCGATGATCTCTGGAAGCGCTGGGCGCCGCGTGCCGATGCCGATGGGCATACCGACTTCCACGGCCTGACCGCTCTGGCCGTGCGCGAAATGATCGAAGGTGGCGAGGTCTTTGCCCTGCGCCGTCGCCGCCGCGCCAGTGACAGCCTCGCCGCCCCTGTGCAGATCCAGCTTAACGAGGCCGACCACCTCGATGGGGCCAAGTTCGACAACAGGCCGGATGGCGGGCGGATCGTGCAGGGGATCGAATATGACGCGCTGGGCCGCCGCCGCGGGTACTGGATGTTCCCCGATCATCCGGGCGATGCGATGCCTGTGTTTGGGCGGCGGTTCGAGTCTCTGCGGATCGGCGCGGAAGGGGTGGCCCATCTCTTCGAACGCCAGCGCGTCCAGAACCGCGGCGTGCCTTGGGGCGTGCCTGCGATGCGGGCCCTGCGCGAGTTGGGTGACTGGCAAACAGCGGAACTGGTGCGGAAGAAAATCGAGGCCTCGATGGTCGGCTTCGTCTTCGGCGCCGACGAGGATCAGCAATCCATGGCGCCAGTCGTACAGGATGCTGACGGCAATCGGATTGAACAGTTCGAACCCGGTCTGATCGGCTACGTGCGCAACGGCAAGGACATCAAGTTCAACACGCCCGCCTCGACCTCGGGCATCTACGAATGGAACCGGGTGCAGCAGCACATCATCTCGGCTGGGTTCCGCGTGCCCTACGAGCTGATGACCGGCGACCTCTCTCAAGTGAACTTCGCTTCCTCCCGCGTCGGTCTGCACGAATTCCGCCGGATGGTGGAAGCGGTGCAATGGCAGGTGGTGATCCCGATGTTCTGCCAGCGCATCTGGGATTGGGTGATGGAGGCCGCCTGGACGGCCGGAGCCCTGCCCCAGCCCGAGATCGCCGTCGAATGGGCGCCGCCCCGGTTTGAAAGCGTGAACCCGCTGCAAGACGTCACCGCCGATCTGATGGAGGTGCGCGCTGGATTCTCCACCCCGGCACAGCAGATTGCCCGGCGCGGCTATGACCCGCGCGAGGTCGTCGAGGAATGGCAGAAGTATGCCGCCCTCTTCGATCAGCTGGGCCTGATCTTCGATGCCGACCCGCGGCGCGTCAGCCGCGCAGGCCTCGCGCAAGCCGTGGACGCAGGCAGCAGTCCGCCCCCCGACGAAAGGTAACCCCCCATGCCCCCCGAAACCCTGAACCTCCCGCTGATCACGCGGGAGGCCTCGCTTCGCCTTGTCCGCGGCGAGGGCGACGACATGACGATCGACGTGATCTGGACCACCGGCGCCACGGTGCAGCGGCGGCGCTATGAGGGCTGGGATGATGTCGTCGAATATGACGAAGAACTGGTCGTCACGCCCGGCGCCGTGCGGATGGACCGCCTGAACGCAGGCGCGCCGTTTCTGGACTCGCACCGATCCTGGGGGCTGGAATCCGTGGTGGGTGCCGTCCTGCCCGGCACGGCCCGGATCGAGGGCGGCCAGGGCTTTGCCCGGGTCCGGCTGACCTCGGCGCCGGATGCCGCGCCGATCGTGCAGCGCATCATGGATGGCACGGTCTCGGCCGTATCCGTCGGCTACCGTGTCCACCGCTACGACATCACGAAAGCCCAGGGCCAGCGCGAGTTGTGGCGCGCCGTCGACTGGGAGCCGATGGAAATCTCCGCCGTCGCCATGCCCGCCGATCCCGGGGCGCATATCCGCGGCGCCGATGCGGCAAGCAGCACCGATCCCCGCCCCGAAACTTTGACCCCCTGCCTCCTCACCCGGGCCGATGCGCCCGCCCTTTCTCCGAACCAGACGAGGACCACCATGCCCGAGACCCAAACGCCTGAAGCCGAAGCGACCGTTGAAACCCGCGCCGCGCCCATCGCGCCACCTGCGGCCGATCCGTCCCTCGATGCGATCCGCGCCGAGGCGAACCGCGCCGCGGCGGAGGTACTGGCCCTTTGCGAGCGCCACGCGCTGGGCGCGGGATTTGCCGCCGATCTAATCCGCCGCGGCCTGTCGCTCGACGCTGCCCGCGCCGCGATCCTCGACAAACTGGCCGAGGCCGATGCACCCGCCGCCCGGGGATCGGAACCCGTCGCGGCAACCGCCCGCGGCACGGGGGCGGCAGATGCTGCCTATCGCGATGCCATGTCCGAGGCCCTGCTGCACCGCCATAACCCGGGAAGGGCCCAGTTGACCGACCGCGCCCGGGAATTCCGCGGCCTGACCCTCCTCGAACTGGCCCGCCATGCCCTCGATCGGCGCAGCATCGCCACGCGAGGCATGTCGAAGATGGAACTCGCAACCGAGGCCCTGATCGGCCGCTCCGGCCTACATTCGACCAGCGACTTCCCTCTGATCCTGGCCAATGTCGCCAACAAGACCCTGCGCGCGGCCTATGACACCACGCCCCGCACCTTCACCGCCTAGGCGCGGCAGGCAGTCATCACCGACTTCAAGCCGGTGGCCCGCAACCAGCTGGGGGGCGCGCCGGACCTGCTGCGGGTGCCGGAATCGGGCGAGTTCACCTATGGCACCATCGGCGAAAGCCGCGAGGTCTATGCGCTGGTGACCTACGGCCGGATCGTTGGCATCACCCGCCAGACCCTGATCAATGACGACCTCGACGCCTTCACCCGCATTCCCTCGGCCTTCGGCGCGGCGGCGGCCGATCTCGAAAGCGATCTCGTCTATTCGATCTTCTCGACCAACCCCAACATGGCCGACGGCAACCCGCTCTTCCATGCTTCCCACGCCAACCTCGGCACGGCGGGCACAATCTCGGAAACTACCCTCGCCGAGGCCGATCGTCTCTTTGGCAACCAGCGGGGCCTTGAGGGCCGCCAGATCAGCGTTCTGCCGCGCTACATCATCACGCCGCCCGGCGTGCGGTCGGTTGAGGCGCGCAAGAACGTCACTGCCACCACCCCGAATGCGGTCGCCGGAGTTAATGCCTTCGCCAACCGCCTGGAACCGATCGAGGAAGCCCGACTGATCCCGGCCGCGGGCCCTGATCCCTGGTTCCTCGCCGCTGATCCGTCGCGCATCGACACGATCGAGTTCGCTTATCTCGAGGGCCAGCAGGGCGTCTACACCGAAACCCGTTCTGGCTTCGAGGTCGACGGCATCGAGATCAAAGCCCGCCACGACTTCGCCGCCAAGGCCATCGACTGGCGCGGCCTCTTCCGCAACGCAGGCGTCTGACGCCCACCTCTGAAGGAGAAATCCAATGAAGAACTTCATCGCCAATGGCGAAACCATCAACATCACCGCCGCGGCCGTGATCGCCTCCGGCCAAGGCGTGCTGGTCGGCAGCATCTTCGGCGTGGCCGAGGGCGCGGCGGCGATCGGCGAGACCGCCGTGATCCGGCTGGTGGGCGTGTTCTCGCTGCCGAAGGCGCCCTCGCAGGCCTGGACGGTTGGCCAGACGATCTACTGGGATGCGGCGAACAGCCGGACCACCAACGTCCTGACGGGCAACACCCGGATCGGCATCGCGACGCAGGCCGTGGCGGGTGGCGCTGGCGATACGACCGGGATCGTGCGCCTGAACGGGGGCGCGACCTGAGATGTCGGCCTTCTCGATGGCCACGGCCGCCCTCTTCCGCGATCCGAACCTCGCGCAGGATGCGGTATGGCGATCCAGTGGGGCTGGCGCACCGGTCGCCGTTCGCGTCATGCTGCGGCGACCGGATGCGGTGACCGGCTTCGGCGAGGGCCACTTCGTCACCGACAGCGTGATGATCGATGTCGAATGTGCCGCGCTGGGCGCCCTTGTCCCGGGCGACACGTTCGAGGTCGGCGGCGTGATCTACGAGGTGAGGGGCGAACCCCTGCGCGACGCCCTGCGCCATGTCTGGAAGGCTGAGGCGCGGGAGTTATGAAGATCGGCGCCAGCATCGACGGCGACCTGAACACGATCGCCGCCGAGATCTTGCAAGAGGCCGAAGCTGCCGTCACCCGCGGCGTCTTTGCCGCCGGGCGGGGCCTGCGTGACGACTGGCGCGGGCAAGTTCGGGCATCGGGGCTTGGGTCGCGCCTCGCCAATTCCGTCCGGCAGGCCGACTTCCCCCGTTCGGGCGCCAGCCTACGCGCAGCCAGCCTCGTCTGGACCAAAGCGCCAGACATCCTGCACGCCTTCGACGGCGGCGTGCTGATCCGCGGCCATGATGGACTCTGGCTTGCCATCCCACTGCCCGCCGCAGGCGTCTCCGGCCTCGGCCGCCAACGCATCACGCCCTGGCGCTGGGAACAGCGCACCGGCATGCGCCTGCGCTTCGTCTATCGCAGGAACGGGCCGAGCCTGCTGGTGGCCGATGATGCGCGGCTGAACAGCCGGGGGCTGGCTGCCGCGAAGGGTGGTCGGCGGCGGCGGGACGGGGTTTTGACCGGGGCCCAGACCGTGCCGGTGTTCCTGTTGTTGCGGCAGGTGAAGATGCCGAAGAAGCTGGACCTCGATGGGTTGGCCCGGGATGCAACCGCGCGGCTGCCGGGGTCGATCTTGGGAGCATGGGACGTATGACAGACTTACTCCGCAACTCAATCTTCTCCGTCACGGCCACAGTATACCTCCCTCCCTATGCATGATGTATTGAGTAGTGAAAGAAAATGCACTCATGATCTGATCGGTCCGTCCCTTACCTGATTTCGATCACTTGTGACCGTCAAAGCAGCTTACAGCAAACCTCCGGAGCCAAGGTCATGATGCTAGATACTCAGATTGTCTCCCAAATGATCAAGTCCAGATCTAGGCCCTCAGATGGTGATAGAATATGTTCAACAGTGTTGAAGGAGCTTGTCGGTGCATACAAGATAGGCGACTTGCGTCGCGATAGCTTCTATGTGCCTTTCTATTCTCCGGAAATTCAGGAGATCCACATGCGGAGCGGAATAAGGAAGGATATTCTGAAACGTGGCCCTCAGAAACACCATTGCGATAAGGTTATTGTCAGCTTTGGCGGCAGGTTTCCCGATTTGGTGGAGTACGGCAATCGCTCTATTGCAGCGGCCCTGAACTCAGGAAACATTTCTGCGCTTAAGTGGTCAATAGAAAAACTAAGCAAGTTCAAGTCTCGAACAGCACTTTCATGTTTTGATTATCTGATTCAGCATGGTGTCACGTGCATAGCGGCAACTGAAAGCGACTTTGACCGGGCGGCAGATGCACTCTTTGATTTTTCTCAAGAATATAGCCTCAAAGACAATTTTCGGAACTCCTTCAATGACCTCCTAATCCTGGCATGCGCCGAGCGCCAACAAGAGGATTTGCAAACAAAGGATTCGCTTTTAAGCAGGTTTTTTGCTAGCCGAAACTCCAATAGAGTATCTGAAAATGGGTCAAACATCGTTGTCCATTTCGCTGGGTCGGCGCTGGGTCGTTCCGGAGGTCGTTCTGAATCTAAAGGTTACATTAATCGAGGCTGGCGAATAGCTGTTGAGAATAATCGCTTGTAAGCGCTTCGTCCGTCGAACCAGATTTTCAGTGTTGAGCGCTTATTCCAAGAGACACTTCCTTTTGATGAAGTCAGAGAATTTCGCCAGAACGGCTTTGATCCATCTTATCCAGAAAACTAGGAACAGTAGTCCATACCATGCCCATGCAATCCACGGCCGAGCGCCTGCTCGGTTCGCTCCATAGCCTATTGTCCGGCGCGATGCCGCCGGGGGCCAAGGTGCTGCGCAATGCGATCCTGCCCGAGAAGGTGCCTGCCGCCGGGGTGGTGATCCTGCGCGATGGCGATCCGGGGCCGCCGGAGGTGTGGCTTTCCCCGCCCGGCTACTACTATGAACACCGGGCCGAGATCGAAGTGGTGGTCGACGGCACCCCGGCCGCCCGGGATGCCGCGTTTGACGCCCTGCGCCTGGCGATCGGCACAGCCCTGGCCGCCAACCGGACGCTGGGCGGCCTCTGCGACTACATCACGCCTGAAGCGCCCGAACCGGTGCTGCTGGCGATCGACGGCAATGAGGGTCTGAAGGCCGCGGTGATCCCGGTGATCCTCGCCTATGCCACCAGCGACCCGCTCTTCTGAACCCACCCGAAAGGACTGACCCATGGCCCGCCAGCCCGGCGCGCGGACGCAAGTCGCGTTCGCCTTTGAATCCGTTTACGGCACGCCGCCCGCCAGCGGCTATCGCCGAATGCCCTTTGCCACGACAACCCTCGGCTCTGAACAGGGGCTCTTGTCCCCCGAACTCCTCGGCTACGGCCGAGATCCGCAGGCGCCGATCCGCGATGCGGTGAATGTCGATGGCGATGTCGTCATTCCGATGGATGCCGAGAACCTCGGCTTCTGGCTAAAGGCGATCTTCGGCCAGCCGGTGACGACCGGCACCACGCCCCGGACCCATTCCTTCCAGTCGGGGGGCTTCACGCTGCCCAGCATGGCGATCGAAACGCAGATGCCGGATGTGCCGCGGTTCGCGATGTATTCCGGCCTCGTCGCCGATCGCATCCAGTGGCAATCGCAGCGGTCTGGGCTGCTTACGGCAACGGTCGGCCTGATCGGGCGGGGCGAGACGGTTGCAGCCACGACGGCCGCCGGTGTGCTGACCGACGCCACCCTCCCGTTGCAGCGCTTCGGCAATTTCCAAGGATCAATCACGCGGAACGGGGCGGCGCTGGGCAATATCGTCTCGGCGCAAGTGTCCTATGCGAACAACCTCGACCGGATCGAGACCATCCGCAACGATGGCCTTCTCGAAGGGCTCGACCCGTCGATGGCCGCCCTCACGGGATCGATCGAAGCCCGCTTTGCCGATCTCACGCTGGTGAACCAGGCAATCGCCGGTGATCCCTGCGAACTGGTCTTCGCCTGGAGCCTTGGGGCGAATGCGTCGCTCACCTTCACGGTCCATGCCGCCTATCTGCCCCGCCCCCGCATCCCCATCAACGGGCCGCAGGGGGTGCAGGCCACCTTCGAATGGCAGGCCGCCCGGGCCACCTCGCCCGCCCGCATGTGCACCGCCGTCCTTGTCAACACGACCACCAGCTATTGAGGAGTGCCCCCATGATCCGCCTGAACCTCTCGCCCGAACCCGCCTGGCTCGATCTCGGCGGCGGGGTCCGTCTTCGACTTGCGCCCCTCACCTCCGCCCTGATCGGCGCGGCCCGCAGCGACGCGCAGGTGGCCAGCCTGCCCGAAGACGCGCCCGCCGATCAGGTCGCCGTTGCCCTGGCCAAGGCGATCGGGTCGCTCGCCATCCTCGACTGGGAAGGCGTCGGGAATGCCGAGGGCTATCCCGTGCCGCCGACACCCGAGGCAGTGGCGGCACTTCTGGACCTCTTCCCGCTCTTCCAGCGCTTCCAGACCGACTATGTCGCCAAAGGCCTGATCCTGGCCGATGAGGGAAACGCCTCCGCGCCCTTGCCGAATGGCACTTCGGCGGGGGCGAAGGCTACTGCGCCGGATGCGTAAAGCCTTGCCCGGCCTGCCCCGCTGACCTCCACCGCCCCCGCACCTTTGAAGCCTGGCAGGTCTGGGAACTGGCCCAAGCGTTACGCGGTCAGTTCCGCGCCATCCCCGGCGGGGTGGTCGGTTGGGATATGACCGCCGCCCTGGCCATGGCCGAGGCGCTGGGCCTGAACCGGCTGATCGCGGCTGAGCTTCTGCCCCTGATCGAACCCTACGCCGTGCGCGGCATCAACGCCCAAGTGAGAGCCCAAAACCATGACGAGACTGGATCATGAGCAGCCGGACTGAACGCCGGGTCTCGGTGCGCCTTGTCGCGACCGGGGGGCAGGCGCTGAAGGCAGAGCTGGTCGGTATCGGCCAGGAAGGCGCCCGGGCGCTGACGCTCATCGAAGCGGCGGGGCCCCGGGCAGCGGCGGGGCTGAACGCCGCCGGGGTGTCGGCAGGCGAGGCCATGCGCCAGATGCAGGACCTTGCCGATCGCGCTGCCCGGGCGGCCAGCGCCTTGCGCCAGGCGGGGGCAGTATCCGGCACCGTCATGAACACGGTGAACAGATCCACCGGCGTCTCGGGCGGCATGGCGCGGGATGCGGCCGATGTGGCGGCCTATGGCCGAGCCCTCGATGACTTGCGCGCCAAGCACAACCCGCTCTTTGCCGTGGTGCGGGAGTATCGATCGACCCTGACCGATATCCGGCAGGCGCACCGGGTCGGGGCGATCTCGGCCGAGGAGATGACGGCAGCGATTTCTCGCGAACGGCAGGCGACGCTGGCCAGCATCGCGGCGATCAAGGGACGCACCACGGCGCTGGGCGGGATGAGCAATGCCACCCGCAATGCCAGCCACCGCATGGCCAACCTGTCGTTTCAGCTTCAGGACATCGGGGTGTCGCTGGCGGGCGGCATGAATCCTTTCATGGTCATGGCGCAGCAAGGCAGCCAGATTTCTCAGATTTATGGCTTCGGGAATGGTGGGGTCGGCGCCCTCTTCCGCGATCTGGGCGGCATGGCGCGCACTCTCGGCCAAGGGGTGCTTCAGGTCGCTGGTCGCTTCCCGCTGGTGACGGCCGCCGTGGCGCTAGGATCAGCGGCAATCGCGGGCATGCGCAATGAGATCAACGAGACCACCGGCGCGCAGGTGAGCTTCACCGACGTCGCCCGTGCCGCCTGGCAGGTCTTCGCGGAGAACGTCTATCAGATCGGCAAGCCGGTCTTCGACACGATCCGGGGCTGGTGGGACAATGCCGTCGCCTGGGCCGATTGGGCCTGGGAGCGGATCGTCGACGGCGTGATCTGGATGGGCGACCTCGTCATCAACGCCTTCAAGGTCGCAGCCGCGGGCGCCACCTATGCCTTCCAGGGGGTGCCCGATGCCGTCGGGGCCCTCGCGGTTGGTGCAGCAAATGCCGTGATCGATGCTGTCAACTGGATGATCGAGAAGGCGCTGGCAGGGATAAACGCCCTGGCAGAAGCGGCAAACGCGGCGCTGGAAGCGGTGGGGCTTGATCCCGCCCTGTCCACGTTGGACCCAGCGACGTTTCGGATAGACAGTGTGGCCAACCCCTATGCCGCGCGTGATGCCGAACGCCGTGCGGCCTTGGCGGCGCAAATCCGCGGCATCGTTTCGGGCTCGCCCCTGTCGGAATACTTCAACGATGTCCGCGATCGGGCGCTGCAAATCTCGGTCACGCCCGACGATCCGGCTGAAGTTGGCACAGGCGGTGGTGGCGGCCCCTTGCAGACGGCCGAGGAAGTCGCCGCCGCGGCCGACGTTGCCGCGACCGGCTGGGCGGCGGTCAGCGAAGCGCTTTCCACATATGCTGCAGAGGCCGCGAACTGGGGCGGCAGCGTCGGCGAGGCGATCACCAGCGCTTTCCGCGCCGGGGAAGAGGCCGTCGCCGAGTTCGTCCGCACCGGAAAGCTGGATTTCTCAAGCCTCGCGACCTCGATCATAGCCGATCTGGCGAAGATCGCTTTCCGCCGCTTCGTCTTCGGCCCCCTCGCCTCGGTGCTGGGCGGGGTTCTCGGCGGAATCGGCGGGGGCATTGGCGGCGGATCGATTTCCGCCGGGGTCTACCATTCCGGCGGCCGGGTGCCCGGCCCCGCCAGCATGATGATCCCCGCCGCGGCCCTCGCCGCCGCCCCGCGGTTCCACAATGGCGGCGGCATGGGCCTTGGCTCCGACGAGTACGCGGCCGTCCTTCTGCGCGGTGAACGCGTTCTGAACCGTGCTGAGACCCGCGCCTGGGAAGGCGGGGCAGGCACCACTGTCAACATCTATGCCCGCGATGCCGAGAGCTTCCGCGCCTCCCGCGCGCAAGTGGCCTCCGACATCGCCCGGGCCGTGGCCTATGGCCGAAGGAGCAGCTGAATGGCGTTTCACGAGATCAGGTTTCCCGACAGCATCAGCCGGGGGGCAAAAGGCGGGCCGGAACGGCGCACACGCATCGTCGAACTGGCCTCGGGCGATGAGGAACGCAATGCGTCCTGGGCGAACTCGCGGCGGCGCTATGACATCTCCTATGGCGTGCGCCGGGCCGACGATCTGGCGGCCGTTGTCGCCTTCTTCGAGGCCCGCAATGGCCGCCTGCACGCGTTCCGGTTCAAGGATTGGTCGGACTACAAGTCCTGCCTGCCCTCGGCCGCACCTGCTGCCACCGACCAGATCATCGGCACCGGCAACGGATCGACCACCACCTTCGCCCTGACGAAGACCTACGCCTCCGGCGCACAATCCTGGGCGCGGGCGATCATCAAGCCCTTGGCGGGCAGCGTGACGGTCTCTTTGAACGGGCTGGCACAAGGATCGGGCTGGTCGGTCAATACCACCACCGGGATCATTACCTTCACCGTCGCGCCAACCACCGGCGCCGTGATCCGTGCCGGGTTCGAATTCGATGTGCCGGTGCGCTTCGACACCGACGAGCTGCCCGTCACGCTCGACATCGAACGCACCGGCTCCATCCCCTCCATTCCCCTGATCGAGGTGCGCCGATGACCCCACCCAAAGACCGCAACTCGATGGGATTCGTGGCCTATGTCAGTCTCGCGCTGGCCCTTTCCGCCCAAGGCGGGGCTGCCATCTGGTGGGCCGGGATCATCAACACCCGCGTCGTGATGATCGAACGGCAACTGGACGATCTGGCCATGATCCGCCCCGAGCAAATTCGCGATGTGGCCGAGGCCCTGCGCGCCATCGCCGTGATCGAAGAGCGGATGATCCGCCTCGACGAGAACATCGCCCGCATCGGCGCCGCCGTCGGCCGCCTCGAACAACAGGACCGCACCCCATGAAGACCCTGCCCGCAGGTTTCCAAGCGCATCTGGACGAAGGAACGACGACGCTGGCTTGGTGCTGGCGGCTGCACCGCCGCGATGGTGCCGTCTTCGGGTTCACCGACCACGACCGAGTGCTCGCCTTCGCGGCCACCAGTTTCGAACCCGAGACCGGCTTTGCCGCCAGCGAGATCAGAAGCCTCGGCGATCTGTCGGTTGACGCCCAAGACGTCCAGGGCGCACTGCGGTCTGATCGGATTACCGAGACCGATATCGCCGACGGGCTTTGGGACAATGCCGCGGTCGAAGTTTGGTTGGTGAACTGGCAAGCGGTCGGCCAGCGCGTCCTGATGCGGCGCGGCAGCATTGGTGAGATCAGGCGGGGCCGTCATGCATTCACCGCCGAAGTGCGAGCGCTGGCGCATCTCCTCAATCAGCCGGTCGGTCGGACGTTTCAGTATTTCTGCGACGCAACCTTAGGCGATGCGCGCTGTGGGGTGAACCTGACCAGCGCCCTGTATCGCGGCACGGGGGCTGTCACGGCCACGATCGGCGACCGGCGGTTTACCTTCGCGACGGGCCTCGGCGCCTTCGCCTCGGGCTGGTTCGACTTTGGGGTGGTGGAATGGACGACCGGCACCAATGCCGGGCGGCGGGCGGAAGTGGCGGGTCATACCCTCGCCAGTGGCACGGCCACGATCACCCTGATGGAGGCACCAGTGCGCCCGATCGCCCCGGGAGATGCCTTCGCCATCACCGCGGGCTGCGACAAGCGGCATGCCACCTGCCGCGACCGCTTCGGCAATGCGATCAACTTCCGCGGCTTCCCTTCCATTCCAGGCGACGATCTGGTGACGCGCTACCCGAACGAGACCGATGCCAACTCCGGCGCGCCGCTGCGCCCTCTCGCCGATGGCTGAGACCCGGGCCCCAGCCGATCTTGCCCGGGTGGTGGCGATCACGGAAAGCTGGCTCGGCACCCCCTACCTGCATCAAGCCTCCGCAAGGGGTCTCGGCACCGATTGCCTCGGGCTTGCCCGCGGCATCTGGCGCGATCTGCACGGCGCCGAGCCGATCAGCCCGCCGCCTTATACCCGCGATTGGGGCGAGAGCAGCGGGCGCGAAGTGATGTGGGAGGCCGCCCGGACCTTCCTGATCGAGATCCCCGTGGGCGCGGCTGAACCCGGCGCGCTGATCCTCTTCCGGATGGTGGCAAGCGCACCGGCAAAGCACTGCGGCATCCTCGTGCCCGGCCTCGCCCTCATCCACGCACGCGAGACCACTGGCGTCACGCGCGAACCTTTCACCCTGCCCTGGCGCCGTCGCGCCGTTGCGGCTTTCCTCTTTCCAGGCTGATCCCCATGGCAACCATGCTCCTCGCCGCCGCCGGTTCCGCAATCGGTAGCGCCTTCGGTGGTGCGTTTCTCGGCTTCAGCGCCTCCACGATCGGCGGCGCCATCGGCTCCTTTGCGGGCTCGGTCATCGACAGCCTGATCATCGGCTCGCTTGCCCCCGACCAACGTATCGAAGGCGCGAAGCTTGACGATCTGCGCCTGACATCTGCCACCGAAGGCGCCGTAATCCCGCGGCTGTACGGCACGATGCGGCTGGGCGGGAACATCATCTGGGCCACGGATTTCCGCGAGGAGCAGTTCCGCCAGACCCAAGGCGGCGGCAAAGGCGGTGGGCCGAAGGTCGTCACCGAAGGCTATCGCTACTACGCCTCCTTCGCCGTGGCCCTTTGCGAGGGCCCAATCGGCGGCGTCTGCCGCATCTGGGCTGACGGCAAACCCTTCGATGTGCCCGGGGCCGCTATTCGGGTGCACTTGGGCACGGAAAGCCAGATGCCCGACCCGTTCATCGAGGCCAAGGAAGGCGCTGGGCAGGCCCCGGCCTATCGGGGCGTGGCCTATGTCGTCTTCGAGGATCTGGCGCTCGAGAGTTTCGGCAACCGTCTGCCGCAACTGTCTTTCGAGGTGATCCGGCCCTCTCCCGATCCCGCCGCCATGGAACGGCTCGTGCGCGCCGTGAACCTGATCCCGTCCGCGGGCGAGTTCGTCTATGCGACCGAGACCGTCACCCGCACCACCGCGGCCCCCGGGCTTTGGAACAGCGGCAGCGGGAATGGCACCTCTACCCCGGAGAACGAGAACAGCGTCGAAGGCCTGCCTGATCTGGTGGCCTCGCTGAACCGGCTGGACGCCGCCCTGCCAGAATGCGAGGCGGTGTCCCTTGTCGTGTCCTGGTTCGGCACCGATCTGCGCGCGGGCAACTGCCAGATCAAGCCGGGCGTGGAATCCACCACCAAGACCACAAACCCGATGGTTTGGCAGGTGAATGGCGTGACTCGCGCTGCGGCGCATGTCGTCTCTACCGTCGACGGTGGCCCGGCCTATGGCGGCACGCCCACCGATGCCGCTGTCGTGCAGGCCATTCAAGAACTGAAGGCGCGCGGCAAGCGTGTCACCTTCTACCCCTTCATCCTGATGGATATCCCCGCGGCCAACACCCTGCCAAACCCCTATTCGCCGAACGGCACCACCATCGGCCAGCCGGTCTATCCCTGGCGCGGGCGGATCACCTGCAGCCCCGCGGCAGGCTTCGCGGGCACGGTGGACAAGACGGCCGCGGCGGGGACACAAGTTGCGGCCTTCTTCGGGTCGGCCGCACCCGCGCAGTTCGCGGTCTCGGGCACGACAGTTAGCTTCACCGGCAGCCCCAGCGATTGGGGCGTTCGTCGGATGATCCTGCATTATGCCCATCTCTGCGCCGCGGCCGGGGGCGTGGACGCATTCCTGATCGGCACCGAGATGCGCGGGCTGACGCAAATCCGCTCCGGCGCCTCGACCTATCCTGCCGTCACCTCCTTCGTGCAACTCGCGGCCGATGTCAGCGCAATCCTCGGGCCGGGCACCAAGGTCAGCTATGCCGCCGACTGGTCAGAATACTTCGGGCATCAACCGGCCGACGGCACGGGCGATGTGTTCTTTCACCTCGATCCGCTTTGGGCCTCGCCGCACGTCGATTTCGTGGCGATCGACAATTACCTGCCGCTTTCAGATTGGCGCGATGGCGACAATCACCTCGATGCCCTGGCCGGATGGCAAGGGCCGCAGCAGACCTCCTATCTGCAAGCCAACATCGAGGGCGGCGAAGGCTACGACTGGTTCTATGCCTCCTCAGCCGACCGCCTGGCGCAAATCCGCACCCCGATCACGGACGGTGTCGGAAAGCCTTGGGTGTTCCGCCCCAAGGACCTGCGGAACTGGTGGAGCCAGCCACACGTCAACCGCCCAGGCGGCATCGAAAGTGGCGGGCCGACGGCTTGGGTGCCGGGGTCTAAGCCAATCCGCTTCACGGAGACCGGTGCGCCTTGCGTCGATCGCGGCACCAACCAGCCGAATGTCTTTGTCGATCCCAAATCCTCGGAATCCCTGCTGCCGCATTTTTCGCGCGGCTGGCCCGATGAGTTTATCCAGCGCCGCTATGCCGAGGCGCTGATCGGCTATTGGGCCAACCCCGTCAACAACCCTGCCGCCTCGCTTTACTCTGGCCAGATGATCGAGACTGCCGAGATCGCACTTTGGACATGGGACGCCCGCCCCTTCCCGGCCTTCCCCGCCCGCAGTGATGTCTGGTCCGATGCCGAGAACTGGCGGCTGGGGCATTGGCTCATTGGCCGCGCCGGGGCGACCGGCCTTGCAGAACTCGTGGCCGAGCTTTGCGCCCGCGCTGGGCTGGCCCCGACCGATCTGGATGTCACTGACCTTGCCGTGTCGGTGCCGGGCTTTGCGGTCAATGCGATCGAAAGCCCCCGTGCCTCGATCGAGACCCTCGCCCGGCTTTTAGGGTTCGATGCCTTTGAGGCCGAGGGTAAAATCCGCTTCCGCATGCGGGGACAGCGGCCGGTGGCCACGATCACCCTCGACAGGCTGGTAGCGGCCAGCCGCGAGGCCGAGGATCTGGAACTGACCCGGGCGCAAGAGACCGAACTGCCCCTCGCCCTCAAATGGCGGCTGATGGCGCGCGACGAGGAATTTGCCGGGATCACAGTCGAAGCGCGCCGGATCACCGTCGACACGGCACGGATTTCCGCAGAGCAACTGCCCATCGCCTCGACCAGTGGCGCCGCCGAACGCGGGGTGCGGCGTGCCCTGTTCGAGGCTTGGGTTGGCCGCGAGAAGGCGAGCTTCACCCTACCGCCCTCGCGCCTCGCGCTGGACCCGGCCGATGTGATCCTGCTGGATCACGACAACCGCCTGATCGAATTCGCCCTCACCTCGATTACCGACGGCGCTGGGCGGCGGGTTGAGGCGCGGCGGTCGGATCGCGCGCTTTACGATCTGACCCCTGGCAGCGATCGGGGCGCAACCTCGGGGGCGAAGGCGGTCTATGGGCCACCGCTGGTTGCCCTGATGAACCTGCCGCAGTTGTCGGAGGATTTTCCGGACTGGCAGCCCTATGCCGCAGCCCATGCCGCCCCGTGGTATGGCACGGCCGCGGTCTGGCGATCGGCCACCACAGACGGGTTTTCCGTCCTGACCACCATCTCCCGGCCGGGCTGGTTTGGCACCTTGGCCTTCCCCTTCTTCGCAGGGCCGACAAACCGCTTTGACCGCGGCAATGAGCTTTGGGTCGACATGATCGCGGGCCAGTTCGCCAGCGTCAGCGATACGGCTGTGTTTTCCGGCACGAACTGGCTGGCGATCGAGACCGCCCCCGACCTCTGGGAGATCATCGGCTTCGCCACCGCCAGCCTGCAGTCGCCCGGGCGCTGGCGCGTGACCCGGCTCCTGCGTGGCCTTCTCGGCACTGAGGATGCCATCGCCAATCCCGCCCCGGCCGGGGCACGGGTGGTCGTGCTAGACGGTGGGGTCAAACCCCTGCCAATCGGCAGCGCCGATTATGGCGCGGCCTGGAACTGGCGGATCGGGGCCTCAAGCAAACCCGCGGGCGACCCGGCGAACCTCGCGGTCACCTTCGCGCCCATGGCCCGCGGCTTACAGCCCTGGCGGCCCTGTCATGCCCGGCGAGTCAACCTGCCCGGTGGCGATATCGCCCTCAGCTGGACCCGCCGCACACGGGCATTTGCGGGCGACAACTGGGCCTTGACGGAAGTGCCGTTGGGTGAGGCAGCAGAGGCCTATGAACTCGACGTGCTAAACAGCGCGGCGGTCGTGCGGACGGTTTCCGGCCTTGCCACGCCTGCCTTCACCTACACGACAGCGATGCAAACGGCCGACTTCGGTGCCTCGGTTTCCGGCACCTTTTCTGTGCGCATCGCGCAAACCGGCGCGCTGGGCCGGGGTGCCATCCTCGACATCACCCTTTGATCCGGAGGCCCCATGGCCGACACCCCGAACATCCGTCTCACCTTCCTCGAAGCGAACCAGGCGCAGAAGCACATCACCGTCAATGAGGCCTTCCGTGCCCTCGATGCCCTCGTACAGCCTGGGGTCGAAAGCACCGGGCTGAACACCCCGCCCGGATCGCCAGTCGACGGCGCCCGCTATATCGTGGGCCCGAGCCCCACGGCGGCCTGGGCAGGCCAAGCCTTCGCGATTGCCGCTTGGCAGGATGGCGCCTGGGCCTTCTATCCGCCCGCGGAAGGCTGGTCCGTCTGGGATCGCGCGACAGATGCCGCCCTGACCTTTCTTGGCGGCGCCTGGGTGCGGCAGGCGGCACTGCCCTTCCCGGACAACCTGTTTCGCCTCGCCGACGATGCCGATCCGACGCGGCTCGCGGCCTTCGATCTTTCAAGCCTGCAGCCGGGCACGACTCGCACCTTCACCCTACCGAACCTGTCGGCCACGCTCGCCCATCTCGGCAATGCGGCGCAGACCTTTGTGGGGGCGACGACGTTCTCGAACGCGGCCGTGACGATCGGCACGGCAACGACGACGGCAACCTATGGCATCGGCACCGGCGGCACGACCAACGGTGTCACCAAGACCGTGAACCTCGGCACCGGCGGCGCCGCCGGATCGACGACCGTGATCAACCTCGGGTCGACCACTGCTGGGGCACTGGGCAGCACGATCATCAACACACCTGTGGTGACCTTCGGGGCGAGCGTGACCGCGATCGGCGCGGCCGCGGCGAACATCACTGCGCTGGGCCTTGGGCTTGGTGGCGCCTCGCCCGATGCTTCGAACCGGTTGAGCATCAATGCCGCCGCGACACTTTTGAACAATGCGGGCGGATCGCATGAAGCCACGATCAACAAGGCCGCCGCCGCGAATGACGCAAGCCTTGCCCTGAAGACCGGCTTCTCGGCACGGGCTCTGTTTGGGCTGCTCGGGTCCGACGATGTGACGCTGAAGGTGTCGCCGAACGGCTCGGCCTTCTTCGATGCCTTTGTGATCGATCGCGCCACGGGGCGGGCCGAGTTCCCGGAGCCGCTGATCCTGCCCGGCCTTTCTGCGATCCCCGCCGTGCCACCGGCGGGAAAGCTGGCTCTTTATGGCCGCCAGCGCGCGGGCGCCCCCTGGCTCGAAGTGGTCAGGCCTTCTGGGCGGGATTTCCCGCTGCAACCTCATACCGGGCTGAACCGCATCGGCATCTGGGCACCGGTGTCCGGCACCACAATTGCAGCCCAAGGGATTGCGCTAACCAGCGTCGGCACGGTCAGCCACACCGCCCTGACCGCCGGATCGCTTCTGAACAGTTCCCGGCGCTGGCGCGTGACTTCGGCCGCGGTGGTGGATTCTGTCTGTGATCAGCGCTCGGCTGTTACGGCCTGCTGGCGCGGGAATGCCGCGGGCCTCGGCGGGTTTACCCTCGTAACCCGGATTAGCCTGACGACCCTGCAAGCGACCGGGATGGGCTTCTTCGGCCTGCTGTCCTCGGTCGCGGCCCTAGCCGTGACCACAACCCTTGCCGTCCTTGTCGAAGCGATCGGCCTCGGCTTCCAGCGTGGCACCCATACAAACTGGCAACTGGTCCGCAATGATGCGACCGGCGCGCCAACCCTCGTGGATCTCGGTGCTGGATTTCCGGTCGCGACGGCCGGGCTGATCACCCTCACCATCTGGTGCCCGTCCGCGGGAGCATCGATCTGGCTGCGCGCAGTGAATGAGCTGACCGGCGCTGTCTTCGAACAGGAGGTGACGACCGACCTGCCCCAAGCGGCGACCTTCCTCGCGCCGCGGCTCTTCCTGAACAACGGCGCCACCGCCGCGGCCGTCGCCTTCGAATGCACCGGCCTCTACCTCGAGACAGATTTCTGACCCTGAAAGGAGCCCCCATGTCGCCTGCCGCCTCATCCGCCTATGTCGCCGAACTACGCCAGCAGATCGCGATCCTCTCCGAACGCTGCGCCCTTCTCGCCGCCGAACTGGCCGCCGCCCGCGAGACACAAAGCCCGCCACCGGACCCGCCCGCCGCCGGTTGAACCCCATTAAGGCCAACTCGCGCCCCGCCCTTCCGGCGGGGTTTTTCTTTGCCCGAAAGGACCAAACCCATGACCGACCAGATTGATGCGCTCAAGGCGCTGCAAATGGCACTGGCGCGCCTTGGCTATTACTCTGGCGCGATCGACGGCCTCTTCGGCCCGCGCACCGATGCCGCCCTGAAGGCCGTGGCAGCCGAACGCGGCGCGATCCGCAACCTGAAGCCTGCGGTAGCCACTGTGCCGACCGGGCCGATGATCTTCCAGGGCAGCGCTCGCTACCCCGTGGACGAGATCGTCATCCATTGTGCCGCCACCCACCCGGACTGGATGCGCGGCCAGCCCCTCACCGCCAAGCGCAAAGAAATCGACCGTTGGCACCGGGAAGAGCGCGGCTGGCGCAAGATCGGCTACCACCATCTGATCGATCACGACGGTGCGATCCTGCCCGGCCGGGCTGAGACCGAGATCGGCGCGGGGGTCGAAGGCCACAATCGGGGCGTGATCCACATCTGCCTGATAGGCGGTGCAAGTTCGGCCGCCACCGATCCTTTCGAGCGGAACTTCACCGCCGCCCAGGATCGCGCCCTACGCGGCCTAATCGATGCCATCCGCGCCGAGACGGCCATCACCCGTATCACCGGTCACAACGACCACGCCGCCAAAGCCTGCCCGGGCTTCGTCGTGCGCACATGGATCAACCGGGTCTGACACCCATCAAAGGAGAGACCAACATGAACCTGATCAATCAACCCACCCTTCGCCCCACCCGTAAAATAGCCGCCGTCGGCTGGACGAGCCTCCTCGGCCCCGTCGTGGCCGCAATCATCGCGCCTTGGCTTCCGGGGTTGTCCGAAGCCTGTGGAGGTGAGGTGGGGGCATCTCTCGTCGCAGGCGGGCTTGCGCTGGCGCAGGGGGCGGTAAACTTTCTCACGGGGTATACGGTTCGGGAGAAGGCAGGCTGAAGTCACTAGTTAACGAAGGTGGGACAGTTGTGCCCACAGCGATGGCAAGGCTGAGACAACGCTCGACCGAAAAAGCCCGAGACCTTCGACCTAGACGCACTCAATCGGAACAGGCTAGGGTGCTAAGGAAGAAGAAATGCCGACCTACCAAACAACGAGAGCCAAGATGAGCGAACAAGAAAAGGGTATCGTTGAAAACATCGAAGACGGTGAACCGACGGGAGTCGAAGAAGAACTGCCGGACCCTTCAAACGAGATCCTTCCAATCGAGCGGCCTTTTGATCCGGACAAAATCAAGGTTGCGCGGGAAACGAAGACCATTTCGCTCATCAGCACTCGGATTGACCATGGAGAAATCGATCTAGCGCCAGAGTTTCAGCGTCGTGCGCGAATTTGGGATGCTGGCAGAAAAGGCCGCCTTATTGAGTCGATCTTGCTGCGCATTCCGTTACCCGTTTTCTATGTCGCGAGCGACAACAGGGATGCCTGGTCAGTAGTAGACGGCCTGCAGCGCCTTACCACTATCCATGACTTCCTGAAGGGCCTGTTCCCGCTCAAGGGCCTAGAATACCTGGCTCAGTTCGACGGCAAATCCTTCAAAGACCTGCCGCGTAACATGCAGCGGCGCATTGAAGAGACAGAGCTCGTAATGAACGTCATCCAGCCGGGCACCCCCGAAGAGGTAATGTTCAATATCTTCAGTCGGATCAATACCGGAGGCATGACTCTTAACTCCCAAGAGATACGCCATGCACTGAACAAGGGGCCGGTAAGGCAGTTCCTTGCGGACCTCATCCAAGCTGAAGCATTTCAGGAAGCTACGAAAGGAAGCGTTAGTGACGTGCGGATGTCGGCAAGGGAATGCGCCCTGCGTTTTGTTGCCTTTCATCTCGTTAGCTGGAAAAACTACCGCAATAATGATCTTGATGGCTTCTTAAATGCAGCAATGAAATCGGCAAATGACGCTTCTGCTGCCGAACGCACATCAATTCGTGAAGCGTTTGAAAGTGCTATGCTTGCGGCGAACGAAATATTTGAAGATGATGCATTCAGAAAGCGCTACCGCGCTGAGGCGCCACGCAGCCCGATCAGCAAGGCTCTATTTGAGACTTGGTCGGTTACACTAGCTGCGCTTTCCCGCGCTGACCTTGGCACACTATATGAGAGGAAGGGGGACGTTAGAGCACTTTTCATGCAAACCCTGTCCGAAGATCGCGATTTTGAGGTTTCTATTTCCTATGCCACCGGAGTCCCAGGCCGAGTTAGAAAGCGGTTCGAGACTGTCGAAATGATTGTCAAGAAAGTGCTAAGCGATGCGTAGCCCTCGTATTTCAGCAATCGAGCTCGAGAACTTTAAGTGCTTCAGGAAGCAGCGTGTCGAGATGGGTGGCTTGACAGTGCTTTCCGGGTTGAATGGTATGGGAAAGAGCAGCACGATTCAGGCCTTGCTGCTCCTCCGCCAGTCGGTTTCATTCCAGCGGCTGCAAAGGAGGCTGCGTCTATCTGGTGACTTAATTGACCTAGGGACCGGCGAGGACGCATTGTTCGATCTCGCAGACCAAGACGCGATCGCGTTTGTTCTAGAATTGGCTCAGTCACGGCGGATTGAGTATCGCTATGAGTACTCACGCGAGAACGACCGCCTTTCGCTCGTGATGCCAAGGCAGTTCGGGCGGGCCACAAGCGACATGATTCTGAACTCCGACGGAGCTTGGGTAGACTACAGATCGGACACACAGCGGAGTTTGCCCGTTGCGGGGCCGCCTAGCTTGTTTTCGACAAGCGGCTTTCAGTACCTTTCAGCTGAGCGGTTTGGACCAAGAAAGTCGCTTCCATGGTCGAACGAACAAGTGTCTACGAGATTTCTCGGCGTTCATGGAGAGCATGTTCTCGCCTTCCTTGCGGAGTTTGGTGGCAGTGTCTTGGACGAAACTGATCCGCGTGTGCGTGATCCTGAAGGAGTCTTGACGCTTGAAGGACAGGTTTCATCTTGGCTTCAAGAGACCAGTCCTGGAGCGACGCTAGACATTTCTCGCATGCGGGAGATTGACGCACTTTCAGCTAGGTACGCCTACAGCAGAAAAGGCGATGTGCAGTCGCGGGCCTTCAGGGCCACAAACGTCGGTTTCGGCATTTCGTACGTTCTTCCGGTACTGACTGCCCTTATCGGCGCTCGTTCCGGGGATCTCGTCATAATCGAGAACCCAGAAGCGCATCTTCATCCGAGAGGACAAACACGTTTGGGACAACTCGCTGGACGGGCAGCCAAGTCAGGTGTTCAGGTGTTGATAGAAACCCATAGCGACCATTTCCTTGACGGTGTCCGGCTCGACGTAAAGCATCAGCTCTCTGACGGGCGAGACACGCGCGTTCACTTTTTCACTCGCACAGGTTCGGAAACCCAAGTGATCAGCCCGAAGGTGCTTGAGAATGGGAGCCTTTCAGAGTGGCCGAGGGGCTTTTTTGATGAGCGGGACGAAAACCTGCTCGGGCTTCTTGGCTGAAGGACGTCGCTGTGCGAGAGGCAGTACTGAACAGCGCCTGCATTTCATCTTGCTTCACGAATTTGGCTGAGGCAACTGAGTTCACGGCAGACCTAGAGCGAGGCTTTGCCTCTCTGGTAAGAGCAGGACACTTGCTCCAGCAGCTCCGTATGCACTCTCCCAGTTCGGAAGTGGTAGTTGCTCCCGGTGTTTCTCTTCATGATGTGTTTCGGGAACTCTGTAGAAGGGGCCCAGATACCGGCCGATTTTTGATGCGGCTACTGGCAAAGTTTCCAATAGAGGACGATGTAACAGATGAAGAATTGGCTGCCCTATTGGAGCTAGATGTTGCCGGACATCCGGGATGTTACGCGCTCCTTCTGTGTTGGCACTCACGTGATCGGGTCTGCGCAACCTTGTCATCGGAACCCCGTTGGCGGATGTCACCCCTAGAGATCACTGCGCATAAGCATGGTGAGCCGGAAGTAGATCGGGTTCTCCGGCCGGTTCGCAACTTCTTCTCGTTGGATAGTGCAAACGCTTTGCTGGCCGAATTCAATGACGAGCTCTTTAGCACAATCGAGCCGCTGGACCTCTGGCAACGAAGGGCAGACCTTTTCCCAGATTTGGATTTCGCACCGTCTGTTGAAGATGATCTCGCTGTTCTCAGCGAGCCTGTTTTCAGGCAAGCGTTGTTCCGCCTGCAGGAGCTATGCAGCGCTTCCAATGAATGGCGGACGAGCAATGCCGCAATTCCGAAGTACCTCTCAAAAGTGACGGGCGAGTCGGATAGCACCATGCAGCAGTTTGGCCGGGATCGGATTTTCCGTTCGTGTTCGGGCAAAAACGAGGTCTTTGAACTTCACGCCAGACTTCAGGACGGCCATAGGCTTCATCTGCGTGAAGTCTCCGCAACCAAGAGAATTGAGATCGGCTATGTTGGTAAGCATCTGCGGATCGTCTCCGAGAACTAGTACCCCCCTTTTCCAATTGAGCGCAGTCGTCTGCGGCTTTCGCGCGGTCTGCGTCCAGCCCGCCTACTATCCCACTGATCTTGCACGCGGAATCCGTCCGTTTGTTGACCTATTGTTGACCCGCGGTGTGGAACGTAAAATGCCGCCCCAGAGGGCGGCCGGTAACCTGTTGAGGTCATTGATAGTTTTTGGTTGCGGGGGCAGGATTTGAACCTGCGGCCTTCAGGTTATGAGCCTGACGAGCTACCGGGCTGCTCCACCCCGCGACGGTTTTTGTGTTTTGTTTTTGGTTTTGTTTTTTTGCG
>JAIXRW010000013.1 GCA_027484985.1 Rhodobacter sp.
CGATCCGCCTTGAGGGGGTGCGGGCGGGGCAGGTGACGGTGACGGATTTCGTGTTCGGTTAGGGTGTTGGGGGCGGGGGATGGCGGCACTGCCGTTGCCCTTTGCCGTGGTTGCCGCCGAGGTGTGTTGCGGGCCTTAGGCGGCGCCTTGTGGCGGGCGTGGGCGATGGGTGGGGCAGTGTTGCGGTTCGGGCGGCGGCGGGGCGATCAGCGGCCCACGCCGGTATAGGCGGTGAAGCCTGCGGCGAGCACGTCGTCGCGGGCATAGATGTTGCGCAGGTCGGCCATGCGGGGGGTGTCCATCTTGCGGGCGAGTTTGGCCAGATCGAGGGCGCGGAATTCGTTCCATTCGGTCAGGATCACCACCACATCGGCCCCTTGGGCGGCCTGATAGGCGTTTTCGCACCATTTGACGCCGGGCAGCAGGGCCTCGCCTTCGCGCTGGCCTTCGGGATCGGTGACGCGGACGCGGGCGCCGCCGCCCACGAGGGCGGGCACGATGGTAAGCGAGGGCGCATCGCGCATGTCATCGGTATTGGGTTTGAAGGTGACGCCCAGCACGGCCACGGTCTTGCCGTTGACCGAGCCGCCGCAAAGATCGGTGATCTTTTCGGTCATGCGGGCCTTGACCTCTTCGTTGACGCGGATCACGGTTTCTGTGATCTGCATGGGCACGGCATGGTCTTGGCCGATGCGGGCCAAGGCCTTGGTATCCTTGGGGAAACACGATCCGCCATAGCCGGGGCCGGCATGGAGGAACTTGTTGCCGATGCGCCCGTCAAGGCCGATGCCCTTGGACACAGCCTTGATATCGGCACCGACCTTTTCGCAGAGTGCTGCGATTTCGTTGATGAAGGTGATCTTGGTCGCAAGGAAGGCGTTGGCCGCGTATTTGATCATCTCGGCCGATTCGAGGCCGGTGAACACGATGGGAAATTCGCGCAGGAAGAGCGGGCGGTAGATGTCGGACATCACCTTTTGCGCGCGGGGGCTTTCGACGCCCACAACCACGCGGTCGGGGTGCATGAAATCGTCGATCGCGGCGCCTTCGCGCAGGAATTCGGGGTTCGAGGCGATGTCGAAGCTGGCGGCGGGGTTGGCGGCTGCCACGGCCTCGGCCACCTTGCGGTTGGTGCCGACGGGGACGGTGGATTTGGTGACGATGACGGCGTAACCGGTCAGCGCCGCGCCGATCTCGGCCGCGGCGGCCATCACATAGGTCAGGTCGGCATGGCCATCGCCGCGCCGCGTGGGGGTGCCCACGGCGATAAAGACGGCATCGGCGCCGGCGACGGCTTCGGCCAGATCGAGGGTGAAGGACAGGCGGCCCGCGGCCACGTTCTTGGCCATGAGGTCTTGCAGACCCGGTTCGAAGATCGGCACTTCGCCCGCGCGCAGGCGGTCG
Organism: Rhodobacter sp.; assembly: GCA_027484985.1. GTDB lineage: Bacteria > Pseudomonadota > Alphaproteobacteria > Rhodobacterales > Rhodobacteraceae > Paragemmobacter. The sequence continues at coordinate 1,405 of JAIXRW010000013.1, forward strand.
ATCTTGGACGGGTCCTTGTCAACGCAGGTCACGTCATGGCCGAAATCCGAAAAGCAGACGCCCGAGACGAGGCCGACATAGCCCGTGCCGATCATGGCGATTTTCATGGGGATGCACCGCTGCTAGGAATTTTGCGGTGATCTAGGCCGATGCCCGCCCCGCTGTCAAACAGGCGGGGCGGGGTTGGGCGGCAAAAGGTGCGTCCGGTGCGGTGTGGGGGACGCTAGACCCAGCGGCCTATGGCGGTGAGATGGGCGTTGATCGTGGTGGCCTGGCTTGACGCGGCAAGGCCGCGCAGGCCCACATTGGTGGTGGTGGGGGCTGCGGCGGTCAGCCAGGCGGTGGTCGAGGCGGTCAGGCCCGACACGATGGGGGCCGCAACGAAGGCGGCCGGAAAGGTCCAGGTGATGGTCGAGGCGCCCTGGAACAGGCTGCCGACGGCAAGGTTGCAGGGGCCGATGGCAAGAACCTGCGTGCAAATCTGGGTGCCGTCGGCAAAGCGGACAAATTCGCCCTGCGCGTTGCTGCCGCGTTGCAGGATCGCCCCGGTGGGGGTGCTGCCCGACATGGCCACGGTTCCGGTGACGGGCAGGGCGCGGGACCATGCGCTCCAGCTGCCCGCAAGGTAGCGGCGGGTCCATTCGGTGGCGCTGTCGGCCTGAAGCCAGCTTTGCAGCAGGCTGGTCGCATCGGGGCGCGTGACGGTCAGCGTGCCAAGCCGAAGTGCGGTGGTGGTGGCCACGGGGGGCCATGTGCCGGTGGTCTGCACATCGACGGTGCGCCACAGGCCCGAGAGCGTGGTGGTGGCATCGAGATTGGCCAGAACCGGCGCCGTGGCGCTGCCAAGGCCGAAGGCGCCGGTGGTCAGCAATTTGCCCGCCGTGCCATCGGTGGCCGAGGCTTGCAGGGCGGCGCCGGTGACGCTGCCCGACAGGGTGACGGCGCCCGACAGGGTGGCCGGCCCGCTGAGCGTGGCCGTGCCGGTGACGGTGGCATCGGTCAGGGTGGCGGGACCGTTCAGGGTGGTGGTGCCTGCGGCGGTGACATTGCCGTTGAGGGTGGTGGTGCCGGTGACGGTGGCATTGGCAAGGGTGGTTGTGCCTGCGGCGGAAAAGGTGCCGTTGAGGGTGGTGGCGCCGGTGACCGTGGCGCTGGCGAGGGTGGTGGTGCCTGCGGCGGAAAGGTTGCCGTTGAGGGTGGTGGCGCCGGTGACGGTGGCGCTGGCGAGGGTGGTGGTGCCTGCGGCGGTGAGGTTGCCGTTGAGGGTGGTGGCGCCGGTGACGGTGGCATTGGCAAGGGTGGTGGTGCCTGCGGCGGTGAGGTTGCCGTTGAGGGTGGTGGCGCCGGTGACGGTGGCGCTGGCAAGGGTGGTGGTGCCTGCGACGGTGAGGTTGCCGTTCAGCGTGGTCAGGCCGGTGACGATGGCGCGGGCAAGCGTTGCGGTGCCGCCGACCGTGGCATTGCCGCCCAAGGTGGTTGCGCCCGTCACGGTGGCGGTGCCGGTGATCGCCGCATTGCCGCCGATGCCGGCATCGCCTGCGACCGTAAGCCCCTGCCCGAGGGCGACAGCCCCCGAAGGCTGCATGCTGAGCGCGGTGGCAAAGCTGGTGCCATCGGCGCTGACCTTGAATGACAGGGCGTTCGATCCGGCAAGGCCGATCTCGGCGCGCCCGGAAAAGCCGGTTTGCAGCAGGATCGCGGCGGTGTCGGTGGCGGTGGCCTTGTTCAGCACAAGGCGGTGGTCGGACCCTGCATGGGTGAACAGGCTGGCGGGCGAGGCCACGGCGAAGCGGTTGGTCGCATCGGGGGTGGCATTGATGCCAAGGCGGGGCGTGCTGTCGGGCAGGGCGTTCAGCGTGATCCAGACCCCGCCATCGCGGATGACCAGCAGGTTTTCATCGGCCACCCAGACATGCCAGCCGTCGCGCGGGGCGACAAAGACCCAAACGCCGCCCCAATAGGCCGCGATCCGGCCCGCCTGTCCGGCCCATGCGCCGGTTGGATTGGCGGCGATGATGTAGCGGTCGCCCTCGGCCGGGGTGGCGGGGGGGGCGGCGCGGTCGCGGTCAAGGACCGAAAGCTGGACCAGAATGTCGAGCAGGCGCAGCGCCTCGTTATGGGTGACATGTTTCTGCGCCTGCGCCGCAAGGATGAGGGGCAGGCCAAGGATCGGGGTGTCGTCGGGCATCGCGGCCTCCGCTGGAATGGATCGGGGGCAAGGGTAGGGGGGCAGGGTAAGCAGGGTGTTGCGGCAGCGTGCGCCGGGCGTTGCGCGGGCTGGCGGGGCCGTGGTGCAGGGGTGGCGGGGGGGGAACCGGAGCGGGTTTCGCGCCCTTTCGCTTAGCAGGCTGGCCCGCCCCCTTTGTCTTTCCCGGCGGGGGGCGGTAGCGTTGCGGCAAAGACGGAGGGTGACGTGCCGGAACATGTATTGGTGACGGGGGGGGCGGGCTATATCGGCGCGCATGCCTGCAAGGCGCTGGCGGCGGCGGGCTATGTGCCCGTGTGTTTCGACAACCTTTCGACGGGATGGCGCGAGGCGGTGCGCTTTGGCCCGCTGGTCGAGGGCGACCTGATGGACCGCGCGAGCATAGATGCGGCCCTGGCCGAATGGAAACCCGTGGCGGTGATGCATTTCGCGGCGCTGTCGCTGGTGGGCCAATCGATGCGCGATCCGGGGCTGTACTGGCGGGTGAATGTGGGGGGCGCGCTGAACCTGATTGAAGCCATGGTTGCGGCGGGGCTGCGGGATTTCGTGTTTTCTTCGACCTGTGCGACCTATGGCGATCAGGACGGGGTGGTGCTGGACGAGGACACAGCCCAGCGCCCGATCAACGCCTATGGCGCGTCGAAACTGGCCATCGAGCAGATGCTGGGGAATTTCCGCGAAAGCCACGGGCTGCGGACGGTGATCTTTCGCTATTTCAACGTGGCGGGGGCGGACCCTGAGGGAGAGGTGGGCGAACATCATGACCCCGAGACGCATCTGATTCCCGTGATGCTGGAGGCGATCGAGGGCAAGCGCGGGGCGCTGACGGTGTTCGGGTCGGATTATCCGACGGCGGATGGCACCTGTGTGCGCGACTATGTGCATGTGACCGATCTGGCCGATGCCCATGTGCGGGGGTTGCGCTGGCTGCGCGACGGGCGGGACAGCCGGGTGTTCTGTCTGGGCACCGGCAAGGGCTATTCGGTGCGCGAGGTGCTGGACCATGCCGCCGTGGTGACGAACCGCGCCGTGCCCGTGGTTGAAGGGGCGCGGCGGGCGGGGGATGCGGCGACGCTGGTTTGCGGATCGGGGCGGGCGGTGGCCGAGTTGGGCTGGCAGCCGGAGCGGGGCTTGGGCGATATGATCCGCGACGCGTGGCGCTGGTCGCAGAACGCGCGGTATTGAGGGGCGCTGCCCCTCGCCCGCGTTGCGGGCTCACCCCGGAGTATTTGGGCAAAGGTGAAGGGGTGGGGCGGGGGTCAGGCGGCGGCGGCGAGGATGGCGGTCAGCTCGGCGGTAGAAAGGGGGACGGGGTTGCCCTTCATCGAGGACGAGGATTGTGCGGCGGTGGCGACCTGTTCGTGACGGGTGGCGGGCAGGCCTTGGGCGGTGAGGGCAGGCAGGCCCTTGGCGGTGGCCCAGCGGGCGAGGGTTTCGGGCGCGGTTTCGGCGGTGCCGCCCAGAGTGGTGGCGATTGCGGCGCAGACCGTGTCTATGCGGGTGCGGGCCTGGCCCGTGCTGCGGGCGCGGTTCATGGCAAGGGCGGGGCCGAGGAGCACGCCGCAGATCGCGCCATGGGCGGCTTGGGTAAGGCCGCCGATGACGCCCGCAAGGCCGTGGACCACGCCGAGGCCGGAATTGGCCAGCGCCATGCCGCCCGTGAGGCTGGTGAAGGCAAGCGCGTCGCGGGCGGCGGGGTGTTCGGCCTGCATCAGGCGGTGCAGGGCGGCAAGGCCCGAGGGAATCGCGGGCAGGGTGATTGCGTCGGTATAGGGCGTGGCCTTGCAGGAGATGTAGGGTTCGATCACCTGCGTGACCGCATCGAGGCCCGAGGCGAGGGTGACGGGGCGGGGGCAATGGTCGGTCAGGGCGGGGTCGATGATGGCGAGGCGGGCGAACATCGCGTCGTCGCGCAAGCTGACCTTGCGGCCGTGATCGGGCAGGCCGATGACCGCGTTCCTGGTGGCTTCGGCCCCTGTGCCCGATGTGGTGGGCAGGGCGATGAAGGGCAGGGGCGGGGTGGTCAGGGGAAGGGCTTTGCCCACCACCTCGAGATGGTCGAGCGGGTCGGACGTGGCGGGGATGAGGGCGGCAAGGGCCTTGGCAAGGTCGATGGCCGAGCCGCCGCCGATGCCCAGAACCCAGTCGGGCGCGTGGGCGCGGGCCTGGGCGAGGGCGTCGCGCAGCGCGGGAAGGGTGGGTTCCGCGGGGCAGGCGCGCGTGGCAAGGGTGCAGCCTTGGTCCGCGATATCGGCCAGCAGGCCCGCGATGCGGCGCGGGGTGCTGCCATGGACGACCAGACCGCGCGGGCCGAAGGCGCGGATCAGGACGGGGGCCTTTGCAGCCTCGCCCCGTCCGAACAGGATGCGGGTCGGGCCTGCGATGGAGAAGGGGGGCATGACAGGCCTTTCGCTGCGCGTTTCACCCTTGTGCAAATACTCGATCGCGCCACTTGCCGCGGGTGCCGCGTCAGACGGCCATCGTGGCGGCAACGGCGCGGCCCCAGCGGGCGTATTTGGCGGTGCGGGTGGCGGCGTCCATGCGCGGGGTGAAGCGGCGTTCGAGCGCCCATGACGACTGGAATTCGGCGGGGGGCGGGCAGAGGCCCGCTTGCAGCCCCGCAAGATAGGCCGCGCCAAGGGCGGTGGTTTCGGTGACGACGGGGCGGTCGACGGGGGCGCCGAGGATGTCGGACAGGAATTGCATGGCCCAGTCGGATGCCGTCATGCCGCCATCGACGCGCAGGATGCCATCGGCAGCGGCGCCCCAGTCGGCGCGCATCGCCTCCAATAGGTCGCGGGTCTGGTAGCCCACGCTTTCCAATGCGGCGCGGGCGAGTTCGGCGGGGCCGGAATTGCGGGTGAGGCCATAGACCGCGCCGCGGCAATCGGGCCGCCAATAGGGCGCGCCAAGGCCGGTGAAGGCGGGCACAAGCACCACGTCCTGCGCGGGATCGGCGGCATCGGCCAGGGGTTGCGTTTCGCGGGCTTCGCGGATGATCTTGAGCCCGTCGCGCAGCCATTGGACGACCGCGCCCGCGATGAAGATCGAGCCTTCCAGCGCATAGGTGGTTTGCCCGTTCAGCCGGTAGGCGATGGTGGTGAGAAGGCGGTTCTTGGAGGGGACCATATCGGTGCCGGTGTTGAGCAGCGCGAAGCAACCCGTGCCGTAGGTCGATTTCATCATGCCCGGTGCAAAGCAGGCTTGGCCCACGGTCGCGGCCTGCTGGTCGCCCGCCACGCCGAGGATGGGGATGGCATGGCCGAACAGGTCGGGCCGCGTGGTGCCGTAATCGGCGGCGCAATCGCGCACATCGGGCAGGATCTCCATCGGGATGTCGAGCAGGGCGCAGATCTCGGCATCCCATTCGTTCCTGGCGATGTTGTAAATCAGGGTGCGGGCGGCGTTGGTGGCATCGGTGGCGTGGACGCGGCCGCCTGTCAGTTTCCAGATCAGGAAGGTATCGACGGTGCCGAAGGCGATCTCGCCCTTTCGGGCGCGGTCGCGCGCGCCGGGGATGTGGTCGAGCAGCCATTTGATCTTGGTGCCCGAGAAATAGGGGTCGAGCAGCAGGCCGGTGCGGGCGGTGATCATGGGTTCATGGCCTGCATCTTTCAGCGCGGTGCAGATGCCCGCCGTGCGGCGGTCTTGCCAGACCACGGCGTTGTGCAGCGGCTGGCCTGTGGCGCGGTCCCAGAGAAGGGTGGTTTCGCGCTGGTTGGTGATGCCGATGGCGGCGATGCGGCCCGCGTCGATGCCTGATTTCTCGATCGCGGCGCGGGCGGTTCCGGCGACCGTGGCCCAGAGGTCGGAGGGATCATGTTCGACCCAGCCCGAGGCGGGGTAGTGTTGGGGAAATTCCTCTTGCGCCGAGGCGATGACGCGCAGGGTAGCGTCGAAGATGATCGAACGGGACGAGGTGGTGCCTTGGTCGATGGCGAGGATATAGGTCATGCTGTCCCCCCTGTGCGGGTCGTTTCTTCTTGGTGGTGCAGACATTCGCGCATCGTCGGGTGGCTTGACAAGGACGAAGCGTGACGGTCGCGCCGGGCCGGGCGATCCTGTCTTGCGGACCATGGTCTTGGTGCGGTTTCGGGCCGATATCGCCCTGAATGCCAGAGGTTTCGACCTGTGCCATCCTGTTTTCCTGTTCGGGGCAGAGGCGGGCGAAGGCTGTCTGCGGGGTCTTGTCGCCGGATAGGGCATCGCCGGTGGTCTGCCACCGCGGGCGGGCCATCTTGGGATGATCCGGTATGTTGGTGCCGATGGGCGACCATGCCATGAGGCCTGTGCGCGGTCTTGCCCGGCAGGGCGGGGGGGCTGCCCCGGCCCTTTGGCCAACCGGCTGACGGATAAGAGTGCTGGCGCCCTCGGACCCTCATTCTGCTGCGGGGCTGTGGGCTGTGTCTTGTGCGGCGCTGCCCTGCGCTGCGATCATGTAAGCGTCGAGCGTGGCGATCTGTTCCTGCGTCAGGCGCAGGCCCAGTTTGGTGCGCCGCCAGACGATATCGGCGGCGGCGCGGGCAAATTCGTGGGTCATAAGCCAGCGCACCTCGACCTCGGACAATGTGGCGCCGAAGTCGTGGCCAAGGTCGGCGGCGGAGGTCGCATTGCCCAGCAGCACCATCGCCTCGGCCCCATAGGCGCGGATCAGGCGGGCGGCGTGGTAGTCTGACAGGTAGGGATGGGCGCGTTTCAGGTCGGCCAGCAGGCGGGGCGCGCCATCGACGGGGAAATTGCCGCCGGGAAGGGGGGCGCGGGCGGTCCAGGGCGCGCGGGCGTTCGGGAAGAAGGGGCTGAGTTTTTCCAGCGCGGATTCGGCCAGGCGGCGATAGGTGGTGATCTTGCCGCCGAACACGTTGAGAAGCGGCGCGCCGTTCGTATCGAGCGACAGCACATAGTCGCGCGTGGCGGCGGTCGCCGATTTCGCGCCGTCATTGTAAAGGGGGCGGACGCCGGAATAGGTCCAGACCACATCGGCGCGGGTGACGGGTTTGGCGAAATATTGGCTGGCGAAGGTCAGCAGGTAATCGCGCTCTTCATCGGTGCATGTCGCATCGGAGGGGGCGGATTGGTGATCCTTGTCGGTGGTGCCGATCAGGGTGAAATCCTGCTCGTAGGGGATGGCAAAGATGATGCGGCCATCGGTGCCCTGAAAGAAATAGCAGCGGTCGTGGTCGTAGAGTTTTCGGGTGACGATATGGCTGCCGCGCACGAGGCGGACGCCTTCGGAGGAATTGATGCGGGCGACGTTGCGGATGATGTCTTCGACCCAAGGACCGCCCGCATTGACAAGGGCGCGGGCGTGGTGGGTCTGGTTGCCCTGCGGGCCGGTGGTGGTGACGGTCCAGTGATCGCCCGTGCGGGTGGCGCTGGTCACGCGGGTGCGGGTGAGGATGAGGGCCCCCTTTTCGGCGGCATCGCGGGCGTTGAGCGAGACGAGTTTGGCATCCTCGATCCAGCAGTCGCTGTATTCGTAAGCATGGGCGAAGCGGAGTTGCAGCGGCGCGCCTGCGGGATCGGTTTTCAGGGTCAGCGTGCGGGTGGCGGGCAGGATCTTGCGCCCGCCCAGCGTGTCATACAGGAACAGGCCGAGGCGGATCAGCCATGCGGGGCGGCGGCCGCGCATCCATGGCATGACGGTGGACATGAGGCGGCCCGTGGGGGTGTCACCTTCAAACCGCATGTCGGGGTGGTAGGGCAGCACGAAGCGCATCGGCCACGAGATGTGGGGCATGGCGACAAGCAGGGTTTCACGTTCTTCCAGCGCCTCGCGCACCAGACGGAATTCGAAATATTCCAGATAGCGCAGACCGCCATGGAACAGCTTGGTCGAGGCGGAAGAGGTGGCCGAGGCGAGGTCGTTCTGTTCGGCCAGCACGACCGACAGGCCGCGACCCGTTGCATCGCGGGCGATGCCGCAGCCGTTGATGCCGCCACCGATGATGAAAAGGTCTGCCATGGGCGTGGTCACGCGGGGGACTCCTGTCAGGGGAAGGGTGGGGCGAATCATGCGGTTTCGTCAAATTCTATTTTCGTTTTTGTGCGATTTGAAGAAAAAGCGAACATTTTCGCGTATGCAGCATGGGGAAGCGGCTGATTTACGGATACGAAACTGTGATGCGAACAAATCCGCGCTGCGCTGCGGCGCCGTGCTGGGCTGGCGCCGCGTTTGGGAATGTGACTTGATCGCGGTCTTGGGCTGGCCGATTGTGAGTGGGTCGAAGCCGCGCGAAAACGAAGGAAAGGGAACGCAAGTGGCGCTGAGTTTCCGTCAGAGCGAGATACTGGAACTGGCCCGCGCCGAGGGGCGGGTGATGGTCGAGGATCTGGCGCAGCGGTTCGATGTGACCTTGCAGACGATCCGGCGCGACCTGACCGAACTGGCCGATGGCGGGCATCTTGACCGCGTGCATGGCGGGGCGGTGCCGCGCACGGGGGTGTCGAACCTTGGCTATGACCAGCGGCGGCGGATGAATGCGGATGCCAAGGCCGCCATCGCGCGGGCCTGCGCGGCGGCGATCCCCGACAACTGCTCGATCATCCTGAACCTTGGCACCACGACCGAGGCCGTGGCGCAGGAATTGCTGCATCACCGCAATATCACGGTGGTGACGAACAACATGAATGTGGCGAATACTCTGGTCGCCAATCCGGGATGCGAGATCATGGTGGCGGGTGGCGCGCTGCGGCGGTCGGATGGCGGGCTGGTGGGGGAATTGACCACGCAGTTCTTCGAACAGTTCAAGGTGGATTACGCGGTGATCGGCGCCTCGGCGCTGGACCGCGACGGCGATCTATTGGACTTCGATCTGGCCGAGGTGCGGGTGTCGAAGGCGATCATCCGGCAGGCGCGGCAGACCTTTCTGGTTTGCGACCAATCGAAGCTGGACCGTTCGGCCCCTGCGCGGCTGGCGAGCCTGTCGGAAGTGACGGCGATCTTCACCGACGCGCCCCTGCCCCCCGAATTGCAGCGGCGCTGCGCGGAATGGGGGACCGAGGTGAAGGTGGCGGGCTAGGTTACGCCCGAAGGCCGGGGGGCATTCTGCCCCCCGGACCCCCCTGAGAGTATTTTTCCAAGGGTGAACGGGGGTGGCTTCACCCTGTTCCAAATACTCCGGGGTGAGCCCGCAAGGCGGGCGAGGGGCAGCGCCCCTTACTGCCCCAGCCAGTCGAGCGCGGGGCCCTTGGGGACGATCCCGTTCGGGTTGAGCGCCTTGATCGAATAGTAGCCGCGCTTGATGTGGTCGATGTTCACCGTTTCGGCCACGCCGTCGATGCGGTGGATGCGGGCGAGATAGGCCGAGAGTGCGGGGTAATCCGCGATGCGGCGCAGGTTGCATTTGAAGAGGCCGTGATAGGCCGCGTCGAAGCGGGCGAGGGTCACGAAGGCGCGGATGTCGGTTTCGGTGAAGCGGGGCCCGTGCAGGTAGGGGCGGCTGTCGGAGAGGCGGTGTTCCAGCATGTCGAGCGTGGCGAAAACCTCCGCGAACGCCTCGTCATAGGCGGCTTGGGTGGTGGCAAAGCCCGCGCGATAGACGCCGTTGTTGAAGCTGGCATAGATTGTGTCGTTCAGGGCGTCGATTTCGGCGGCAAGGTCGGCGGGGTAGAGGTCGGGGCCCGAGGCGAGGGGGCCGAAGCCCGCGTTGAACATGCGCAGGATGTCGGCGCTTTCGTTGTTGACGATTGTGCCCGTTTCACGGTCCCACAGGACGGGGACGGTGGCGCGGCCGCTGACCCGGGGGTCGGCCCTGGTGTAGATTTCGTGCATGAAGCGGGCGGTGTTGACGGGGTCATTGCCGGGGGCGATGGTCCAGCCTTCGTCGGTCAGTTCGGGTTCGACGATGGTGAGGGTGATGGCGCTTTCGAGCCCTTTCAGTTTGCGGGCCATCAGGGTGCGGCTGGCCCATGGGCAGATGAGGGCGACATAGAGGTGGTAGCGCCCGGCCTCGGCCCTGAAGCCGCCAGTGCCTGTGGGGCCTGCGGAGCCGTCGGGGGTGACCCAGTTGCGGAAGGTCGAGGTCTGGCGCAGGAAGCCGCCCTTGGCATCCTTGGCTTGCACCGGATCCCATTTTGCGGTCCATTTTCCGTTGACGAGCATGGGGTTAGCCTTTCGGCTGGAAGGTGATGTCGATGCCCCACGGGTCGGTGGTGCGGGGCTGGGCGGGAAGCATGTCGGCAAGGATGGTGAAGCCCGAAAGCCCCGTGCCGGGGGACCGTTTGCCCGCGCCACGGCTGTTCCAGACATTCGCGCCGATATGGTGGTGATAGCCGCCCGAGGCAAGGAAGGCCGCGCCGGGGTAATGGGCCATGGTGGCAAAGCCCAGTTCGCCGCCATAGAAGGCCTCGGCCTCGGCTACATTGCCGACTTGCAGGTGGATATGGCCCACGACCGTGCCTGCGGGGGCCCCTGTCCAGGGCGCGCGGGCGGCGGCGGCAAGATCGGGGATGTCGAGCGGGTCGGTGCCCATGCGGATGCTGCCGTCGGGGTTTGTCCAGGTCGCGCGGGGGCGGTCGGTATAGATTTCGATGCCGTTGCCTTCGGGATCGGCCAGATAGATCGCCTCGCTGACATGGTGGTCAGAGGCGCCTTGCACGGGAAGGCGGCTTTCGCTGGCATGGTGGACCCATGCGCCAAGGTCGGCGCGTGCGGGCAAAAGGAAGGCGGTGTGGAACAGCCCCGCCTCGCGCGGCGAGGATTTGCGGGCGTGCCTGTCGCCCGTGAGGGTGAGGAGCGGGCGGTCGCCCGCGCCGAGGCGGGTTTCGGTGCCGTCGCCCCCCAGTTTGTGCAGGCCGAGCGCGCGGGCGTAGAAGTCGGCGACGCGGGGCAGGTCTTGCACCGTCAGGTGGACGGTGCCGATTTCATAGGGGGCGGCGGCGGTTGACATGGTGTTACCCTTTCGGAGGCCGGATCAGCGGGCGGATTTGCCCAGAGCGTAGGCGCCATCGCCCAGCAGGGCCAGCGCCCAGAGGGTGAGCGCCCAGAAGGCGGGGAATTCCCAGCCGCCATTGGGGTTCGAGAACAGGAAGCCCGAGGCGAAGTGCGGCGTGTAGATCGTGCCGAGCAGGATCACCGACAGGCCAAGTGCGACAAGGCGCGTTCTGTAGCCCGCGATCAGGGCAAGGCCGCCCAGAAGCTCGGCCGTGATGACGAGAGAGGCCAGCGGGCCGGGCAGCCCGATCTGCTGGAAGAAGGCGGCGGTGCCAGCGGGGGTAAAGACGAAGAGCTTGATCGCGCCGTGGATCAGGAACCAGACGCCCGAGGTCACGCGCAAAAGCGTGGCGGCGAGGTCGGCAGTGCTGGCCTTGGTGGCGGTGGCGGGGGAGACGAGGGTGGCGGTCATGGCGGTTTCCTTTGGGTTCGGTATGGTGGGACCGATATGGCAGTAAGGCGTTCGGATGATAATCCGGCTGGATGGAAGGGGATTGCTGCCGATATGGAAGGGAAGGCCGGAGCCTGCCCGCGCTGGCAGTCACGCTGCGCTGGCTGTTATCCCCGCGAAAGCGGGGATCTCTTGCGGCTTGTGATGCGGGGGCAGTTCTGGGGGAGGTCCCCGCTTGCGCGGGGACAAACGGCTGTTCTGCCGTCAGGCCCTGTAGCGGTTGGCGAGGAAATCGACCAGCACGCGGACCTTGGTGGCAAGGTGGCGGCCGGGGGGATAGACCACGTAGATACCGCCGAAATCTTCCGACAGTTCGGGGAACAGGCGGGTGGTGCGGCCCGTGGCGATGCTGTCGGCGGCAATGAAATCAGGCACATAGGCCACGCCAAGCCCCGCTTCGGCGGCCCGAAGGCAGGCTTCGGCGTTGGAATAGCGCAGGCGGCCGTGCAGGGGCACGGTGACGGGGCCTTCGGGCAGGGTGAAGCGCCATTGCGTCGGATCGCGGAAATTGGTATCGATGATGCAGTCATGCGCGGCCAACTCGCGCGGATGGCGCGGTGTGCCACGGCGGGCGAGGTAACCGGGCGACGCCACGGGCAGCACCGACATGGCGCAAAGCCTGCGCGCGATCAGGCTGGAATCGACGGGGCGGCCCGCGCGGATGGCGGCATCATAGCCTTCGTCAACAAGGTTGACCACGCGGTCGGTGAAGCTGACATCAAGCGCGATGTCGGGATAGGCGACGGCAAAGGCGTTGAGGTCGGGCACGAGGCGGGCAATGCCGAAGGTGAGGGGCGCGGTCAGTTTCAGCCGTCCGCGCGGGGTGGTGGCCGTGCTTTTCACCTGCGCGTCAAGCATGTCCCATTCGTCGAGCAGGCCGCGCAGGCGGTGGTAATAGGCCTGTCCCACCTCGGTCGCAGACAGGGCGCGGGTGGTGCGGTTGAGCAGGCGCGCGCCAAGCAGGGTTTCCAGCCGCGAGACGAGTTTCGAGGCCTGCCCCGACGAGGTGCCGCGTTTCTGCGCGGCGGCGGAAAAGCTGCCGGTTTCCATGACGGCGGCAAACATGCGGTCGCAATCGAGCCGGTCCATTGCTGCCCCTTGGCTGGAATA
>JAIXRW010000071.1 GCA_027484985.1 Rhodobacter sp.
ATCATCACCTTGTCCTTGGCATTCTCGAAATCGTCCATGGTGACGAAACGGCGGCCCACACGCGCGGCCATCAGCGCCGCCTCGTTCACAAGGTTCATCAGATCCGCCCCCGAAAAACCAGGCGCGCCGCGTGCGATGGTGCGCAAATCCACATCCGGCCCCAAGGGCACCTTGCGGGCATGCACCGACAGGATCTTCTCGCGCCCCTTGATATCGGGGTTCGGCACATGGATCTGGCGGTCAAACCGGCCGGGGCGCAGCAGCGCAGGGTCAAGCACATCCTTGCGGTTGGTGGCGGCGACGATAATCACACCCTCGTTCGCCTCGAACCCGTCCATCTCCACCAGCAACTGGTTCAGCGTCTGCTCGCGTTCGTCATTGCCGCCGCCGATGCCCACGCCACGGGCACGGCCCACGGCGTCAATCTCGTCGATGAACACGATGCAGGGCGCGTTCTTCTTGGCCTGCTCGAACATGTCGCGCACGCGGCTTGCGCCCACGCCCACGAACATTTCCACAAAGTCCGAACCGCTGATGGTAAAGAACGGCACCCCCGCCTCGCCCGCAATCGCCCGCGCCAACAGCGTCTTACCGGTGCCGGGCGGGCCAACAAGCAGCGCGCCCTTCGGGATTTTGCCGCCCAGACGGCTGAACTTCTGCGGGTTGCGCAGGAATTCGACGATCTCTTCCAGTTCTTCCTTGGCCTCGTCGATACCGGCCACATCGTCAAAGGTCACGCGGCCCTGTTTTTCGGTCAGCAGCTTCGCACGGCTTTTGCCAAAGCCCATCGCGCCACCGCGACCGCCGCCCTGCATCCGGTTCATGAAGAAAATCCACACGCCGATCAGCACAAGGAAGGGCAGCCAGATGCCCAGAACGGACATGAAGCCCGACTGTTCCTGCGCCTCGGCCTTGACCTCGACACCCTTGGTAATCAGCCGGTCCGCGACATTCTCGCCCTCGGGCTTGATGGTCACATATTGTGCCCCGTCCTTGCCCCGCACCAGAACCCGCTCGCCATCCAGCGTCACGCTCTGCACATCGCCGCTGTCCACGCGGGCGATGAAATCCGAATAAGACAGGCTGCGCGACGACATGGTCGTCTGGTTGCCGCTGAACAGGTTGAACAGCGCAAGGATCAGCAGGAACAGAACGACCCAGAACGCGATATTTCGTGCATTGCCCACGAACAGTCTCCTCAAACCGCCACGGCCTGAAAAGCAGGCCACGGCTCTTGCCACTTAAGATAGAGATAAAGGGGCCACGTTCAATGCGATAAAGCGGATCAAACCTGTCGCACCCCTGCCGCAGCCAGCACGCCCCCCGGCCCCGCACAGTCGGCCCGCCAGCCATTGCCCAAGCCTGCAAGGGGCGCGGCAACCAGAAGATCGCCCCGCCACAGCGCAGGTGCGGCCAAAAGGCCCGCCCGTGGCAGGCCCGTCGCGCGCCAGTCGGGGCACTGCGCCAAACCCGCCTCGCCGGTCATGCGGATGGTCAAACCTTTGTTATCGGGGCCGGAAAGCCGCCAGCGCCCGTCCCAGACCTGCCCCGCATCCACCTCATGGCCGCGCACGGCCCGCGCCTCGCGCAGCAGCCGCACCTCGCCCCGCCGATGGATCACCCGCACCCCCGCCAGCGTGGCGGCACGGTCCTCCGCCACCGCCGCGCGCAGGCGCGCAAGGTCGGCCCCCCTTGGGCCATATTCCGCCGAACCCACCCACATCACCGCCGCCAGCAACAGCCGCCGCCGCGTCTCGGCGGGCAGGGCGGCAAAGCCTGCCGCGTCAAAGATCACATCCCCGCCCTGCACCGCAGCCACCCGCGCCGCAGCCTCGGCCGCCTGCGCGTCCAGCGCATCGCGCACCTCGGCCATCTGCGCGGCAACCCCCGCCAGCGCCTCGGGCGTGATGCCTGCCGCTCCCAGCCCGGCCAGCGCCCGCCGCACCCGCACCCGCGCGAAACGGTCATTCTCGTTCGACGGATCCTCGACCCAATCCACGCCCCGCCCGCGCAGCCAGCCGCGCAACTCCTCGCGCCCGATGCCCAGCAGCGGCCGAACAAAGGCCACCCCCCCCACCTCGCGCCGTGCCGCCATGGCCGACAGGCCGTCAACCCCCGCCCCCCGCGCCAGCCGCATCAAAAAGGTCTCGGCCAGATCATCCCGCGTATGGCCCAAGGCCACCGCCGCCAGCCCCGCCCCCCGCGCCCAACCGGCCAGCAGCGCCAGCCGCCCCCGCCGGGCACGGTCCTGCAAATTCCCCGCCCCGTCCCACTGCCAGCGCAACACCCGGTGCGGCACACCCAGCCCCGCACAGGCCCGCGCCACGCCCGCAGCTTCATCCGCCGCTTCCGCCCGCAACCCGTGGTCCACCGTGGCCACCGACACAGGCACCCCCGCCGCCACCGCCAGATGCAGCAGCGCCACCGAATCCCCGCCCCCCGAAACGGCAAGGCCCAGCGGGGGCATCACCCCCGCCAGGCCTGCCATGAACCTGTCCTCGATACCGGTCAGGAGCAGCCCAGCCCCTGCATCGCGGTCATCGCACTGCCCGCTTCCACCGAACCGGGAAAGCGCGTGCCCACCTCTTGCAGCGTCACACAGGCCTCGGGCGTCTGGCCCAGCGCGCCCAGCGCCTGCCCCAGCTTCAGCAGCGCCTGCCCCGCCCGCGGCCCCGAAGGCTGGCCGCTGAACGCCTCAAGGTAAGACCGCGCCGAACCCGCCGTGTCGCCCAGTTGCGCCAAAGCCTCGCCCCGCAGAAACGCCGCCTCCTGCGTCAACGGCCCGCCGGGGTAATTCTGCGCGAAAGTAGCGAACTGGTCCGCCGCCCCGCGGAAATCACCCGAGGTATAAAGCGCGTTCGCCTTGTCGAAATCGGCCTTTTCGTTCAGCGCCAGTTCCGGCTGGTCGCCCGCAGCCGCCGTGCCGCCCAAGGTGGCCGGATCGGCGGGCGCGGTCGTCTCGCCCACCACCGGCGCAGGCGCGGCCCCGCCCGCCGTGGCACCACCGCCCAGGGTCGGCGTTGCCGGCAGGGTCGCCGGATCGCAGCCCTCCGTCACCTCGCACAGGCGGAACTCGATATCACCGATCCGGTTGGTGCCATCGGCCACCACCTTGTTCAGCTTCAGCTCCACCTCTTCGGTCTTGGCCGTCAGCCGCGTCAATTCGGCCTCGATCGCGTCCATGCGGCCAAGGGCATCGCCGCCCCCCGCCCCCTGCGCGGCCGCGCCCGATTGCACCAACTCGGCCTTGAGCTTGGTGAAATCGGCCATCAGCACGTCAAGCTCGGCCCGGATATCGGCCAGCGTCTGCGCCTTGTCCTGCGCCGAAACGGCCACAGGCATCAGCGCCAGCATCAGGATCAATCCGAGCCGGAGCATCGCCTTACGCCCCCGCGCCGGCCGACAGCACCGTCACGGCGCGGCGGTTCTTGGCATAGCAGGCCTCTTCCGAACAAATCGCCAGCGGGCGTTCCTTGCCATAAGACACGGTCTGCATCCGCGTCGGCGCCACGCCTTGCGAAATCAGGAAGTCCTGCACCGCGCTCGCACGGCGCGCGCCCAGCGCAAGGTTGTATTCCCGCGTGCCCTGCTCGTCGGCATGGCCTTCGATGATGATGGCATATTGCGGGTTGGAATTCAGCCACTGCGCCTGACCGATCAGGATGTTGCGGCCCTCGGGGCTCAGCGTTGACTGGTCCACGGCGAACAGCACGCGGTCACCCACCGACTGGTTGAAATAGGCGATCGAGGCGGGGTTGTTCGGGTCGCCCAACCCGTTCGCGTCAATTCCGCCCGCGCCATATCCGCCCGCGCCATCGGCACCGGCCCCGCCCTTGCCAAAGCGGTCAGGGTTGTTGCAGGCCGCCAGCCCAAGGGCGGCAACGATCAGAAGGGCTTTGGGAAAGAACGTCATTCTCTGGTCCTCTTTGGGGTTCTTGGCTCGATTGGGGCCATCATATCAGCTTTGCGGGCCCGTGTGAATCGGGCCCGCCGTCAATTCGTCACGGCAGCAGCGGCGACCATGCCGGGTCCGAAGCGGGGCCTTCGGTCGTCACCTGCCGCAGGTTCCGCCCCGAGATGTCCACGCTATACAGGCTCGATTGTCCGCCCGCGCCCGCGCTTTCGCGCATGAACATGATCACGCGGCCATTCGGCGCCCATGTCGGGCCCTCATCAAGGAAGGATGCCGTCAGCAACCGCTCTTCGCTGCCATCCGACCGCATCACCCCGATATGGAACCGCCCCGCATTCTGCTTGGTAAAGGCGATGTAATCGCCCTGCGGCGACCAGACCGGCGTCGAATAGCGCCCCGCCCCGCCCGAAATGCGCGTGGCCTCGCCCCCGCTTGCGGGCATGACATACACCTGCTGCGTGCCCGACCGGTCGCTTTCAAACACGATCTGGCTGCCATCGGGGCTATAGCTCGGCGCGGTCTCGATGCTGGGCGCGTTGGTCAGCTGGCGCGACTGGCCGGTGGTGATGTCCAGCTCGTAAAGATCGGTATTGCCGCCGCGTTCAAGGCTGAACAGCACGCGCCGCCCGTCGGGCGAAAAGCGCGGGGCAAAGGTCATCGTGCCCTCCTGCTGCGCCAGCGCCGCCACCTGCATGCTGCCCGTATCCATCAGATAGATGCGCGGGAAACCCGACTCGTAGCTGGTGAACAGAATCTGGTTGCCCGTGGGCGAAAAGCGCGGCGCCAGCACGATGGACGAGCTGTCGGTCAGATAAGACACATTCGCCCCGTCATAATCCATCACCGCCAGCCGCTTCTGGCGCGCATCCTTCGGCCCGCTTTCCGAAACGAACACCACGCGGCTGTCGAAATAGGGCCCCTCGCCGGTGATGCGGGCATAGATCTGGTCCGCCACCTTATGCGCCATCCGCCGCCATGTGGCGGGCGTGCCCGCAAATTGCAGCCCGTCACCCATCTGCTGGCCGCTATACACATCGAACAGCCGGAACTTGACCACGATCTTGTCGCCGCTGGCACTGACGGCACCCGTAATCAGCGCCTGCGCGTTGATCGCCTTCCAGTCCTCATAGGCCACGGGCGCGTCAAAGCTCGACACGCGGCTGATATGGGCCGAGGCCGGAATTTCCCGAAACAGCCCCGTCCCCGACAAATCGGATGCGATCACCCGCGTGATCTGCTGGGCATAATCCCCCGCCCCGCCGGTTTCGGGAATGAAATCGGGCAGCGCAAAGGGCAGGGGTTCGATCACCCCGTCCGTAATGGTAATGCGAAGCGGCCCCTGCTGGGCCATCGCGGCGGGGCTGGCCGCGACAAACAGGCCAAGCGCCAGCGCAAGCACGGGGGTGAGGGTGCGAAACAGGGTCATCGGGTCCTCAGTCTCCTCGGGTCAGACAGTGATGCCGCGAACGGCCAAAATTAAAGACACGGTCGCGCAAAGGCGCCTGCCGTGCCAGGGTTTGCACGCGATGCTCATCTCATACGCATCCCGTTCGGGTCAAAGACCAGTTCCAGTTCCTTCCACTGGTCGTATTTCTCGGACGGCAAGGGAAAGCCCTTCGATCCGCAGCGGATGATCGCCCGCCGCGCCGCATCAAAGGCCTGCCGCGTCGCCACATCGCTCGTGCCATCGCTCGACACCATCCGGATCGAGGCCGCATCCGGCTTGCCATCGGGGTTGACCGACAGGCCCACCACGACAGTCGTCCGCAGCGCCTCCATCGACAGGGCCCCCACGTTCCAGCAGGCCTGCACCGCCACCCGCATCGCATCGGTCTCGGCCCCGGTCATCGGCGGCCCCGAAGGCGCGTTGCTCTGCCCGCTTGCCGCACCCGTGCTGTCGCTCGGGGCGGGGGCATCCGCGGCCGGATCGGTCGCGGCATCGGCCACGGCGGCGGCAATCGCATCGGCCACCGCATCCTCGGCGGGCGGGGTTTCGGGCGCGGGCTCGGCGCTGGCCACCTGTTCCTCTTTCGGCGGCTCTTCCGGTTTGACCAGATCCTTCGGCCGCGACCGCGGCGGAAGCGACGCGGTGGGCGGCAATTGCGGCGCCTTGTCCTCGGTCTCGACCGCCTCGGTGACAATCTGCGTCGTCGCCTCTTGCGGCGCGGCTTCGGGCTCTTGTTCCACCACCGGCGCATCGGGGGCCGCATTTTCCGAAGCCTTGGGCGTGGGCGTGTCCGATATATCCGGCGCATCGGTCGGGCTGTCCACCGGCACGGCCGCCACACGGTCAATCGGGCGGGGCTTCGGTTTCGCATCCGAAGGCGCCACCGGCACAGGCTGTTCGGTATCGGCCAGCGGTGCCACGGGGTCGGGCGTCTCGATAGGCTGGGGCGCATCCGACACCGGCACATCCTGCGGCACATCCTCGACCACAGGCTTGGGCTCGGCCGGTTTGGGCTCGGCCGGTTTGGGCGGCGTCACCGGCTGGGCGGGTGTCGTCTCGGCCGCCTTGGCGGGCGCCGCATCGGGCGAAGCCTTCACCATCGCGTCAAATTCCGAACTCGTCATCAGCGACACTTCCGCCACCGTGACCTCGGGCATCTCCTTGGCCGAAAACAGCCAGTCCCCCAGCACGACCCAAAGCAGCAGACACACATGCCCGACGGCAGAAACGATCTGCCCCGTGGTCATGCCTGTGTCGTCGCGCAACCGCATCCTGCCGCCGTCAGCCGCCCGAGCCGTCAAGCGCGGGCCCGCCCGCATCGGTGACAAGCCCGATATTGTTGAACCCGCCCTTGTTCAGCGCCCCCATCACCTCGGCCACGCGGGAATAGGGAATGGACCCGTCCGCCCGCAAAAAGATCTTGTCCGAGGTGCGTTCCGCCGCCACCGCCTGCAATTTCGGAATAAGCTGGGCAGGATCGATCTCGTTCTTCTGGATCAGCAGCTTGCCATCGGCCGTCATGGTAATGGCCAGCGGCTCCTCCTGCTCGGTCGGCAGCGCATTGGCGGCAGTTTCGGGCAGCTGCACCGGCACGCCCACCGTCAGCATCGGCGCCGCGACCATGAAGATGATCAAAAGCACCAGCATCACGTCGATGAACGGCGTGACGTTGATCTCGGACATGGGCGATCCGCCCCGCCGCCGCCGCCCGCGCCGCCCGCCCCCGCCGCCCTTTTTGGCTACACCTGCTCCCATAGTTCAGGCGTCCAGCTGGCGCGACAGGATCGTGGCGAATTCGTCGGCAAAGCTTTCATAGCCGCCCAGAATCCGCTCGCTGTCGGTATTGAGCTTGTTATACGCCACCACCGCCGGAATGGCCGCGACCAGGCCGATCGCCGTGGCCAGCAGCGCCTCGGCAATGCCCGGCGCCACCACGGCAAGGTTGGTGTTCTGGCTGATGGCGATCTGCTCGAAACTGTGCTTGATCCCCCAGACCGTGCCGAACAACCCGATAAAGGGCGCGGTCGAACCCGTGGTGGCCAGAAAACCCAAGCCCTTGTTCAGCACCTCGGCCTCGCGCGCAATCGCCACATCCATCGCACGGTCGATCCGCGCCTGCGCCCCCGCGATCAGCCCGCCATCCTGCCGGTGGCTGCGCCGCCATTCGGTCATGCCTGCCGCAAAGATGCGCTGCGATGCGCCCTGCGGATCGGGGGCGATGGTTTCGAACAGTTCATCCAGCGGCTCACCCGACCAGAAGGCGCGGTCGAACTCGGCCGACTCCTCGCGCGCACGGCGAAAGGTCAGATGTCGCTGGACGATGATCGACCACGACCAAAAGCTCATGCCCATCAGGGTCACAAGCACGAATTTATTGATAAAGGTGGCCTTCATGAAAAGGGCCAGCAAGGAGAAATCGATCTCCTGCGCTGCCGCGAGGGTCTGGGTATCCATTGCGCCTGCTCTTGTTATAGCCGTCCTGTCGCGGCCTTTAGGGCTGATTCTACCCAAGTTCCACTGCGAATGCCACCACATCTGCGTGAAACGGCAACAATCCCCGCTCGGCTGCGGCAGGGTTCGCCCGTGGCCCGCGCCCGCCTTCAGGAACCGCCAAGCTGCGCGCGCAGTCCCGCAGGCATCCGCACCGCCCCGCCCGCCGCCCCCAGACAGACCAGCACCACCCGCGCCGCAAACAGCCGTTCGTCCCCGCGCCAGATATCCTGATCCAGCACGATCCGCGCCCCGCCCAGTTCCACCAGCGCCGTCCTGACGGTCAACGCGTCATCAAACACCGCAGGGCGCAGATAATCCGCCTCGACGCGCCGCACGGCAAAGACAATCCCCGCCTCGCGCCGCAGCGCCGCCTGATCGACGCCCAAACCCCGCACCCATTCGGTCCGCGCCCGCTCGATGAATTTCAGGTAATTGGCGTAATAGACGATACCGGCCAGATCGGTATCCTCATAGTAAACGCGCAGGGTGTATTCATGCATGATCCGCCTCCGCTCCGGCCCGACCTAACCCCGCGCGGCACATGGCGGCAACCCTATTTGTCGCCCACCTCGCCCAGCGTATCGGCCATTTCCGCCCCCCCGCGCCCCCATCGGCTTTTCCGGCCCCGTGGTCCGGTCCCTCTCGGTCTGATGTTCCATCTCGGCATCCCCCCCGGCCCCGATCAGCACCACCAGCAGCACCATCGCCCCCGGCGCAAAGGCCGGCGTCACCAGCGACAGCCACAGGAAAGACCGTTTCTCCTCTTCGTCATCGGCGGTGTTCACCCCCTCGAAGATCGCCTTCACCCCGCCAGTCGCGCTCCAGACCGAAACCAGTATCCCCGCCACCGCCGCAACGCCCAGATCGCCCCCCTGCGCCCCCGCCAGCCGCACCATACGCTCTGTCAGCAACTCGGTTGCAGGGCCGGGCATCACGCCTTGCAGCAAAGTCACATGCCCGGCCACCGTGGCAGGGTCGGCCACCAGCCCGCAAAGCGCGATAAAGGTGGCAAGCGCCGGAAACAGCGCCAGCAGCAGGTAGCCAGCGGCAGCTAGAACGTCACCCCCGCCGCAATCAGCAACAGCCGATCCTCGCCCAGCGATACCCACACCCGCCTTGCGATGTCTTTCCAGCCCTTGGCCGGAATGTCGCGCGGCCGTTCCGCCTGTCGCCCCCGCCCCCCCTCTTGCGCCATCGCCATCTGCCGCCCCCTTCGGGCGGGGTCACCGGCCGGGGCGCGGCCCTGTTCCCTCGGCCCCGTGGGCGGCGTCTTGCCCGACAAAAGCGTGAAGATCGGGTAAACCCACCGATTCCTGCGTCTGCATCACCTGTGCATCCGTTAATCCTCGGATTCGGGGCCTCAATGCGCCGCCGTGATCCGCGCCGCCAGCCGCAGCGCATGGCTCGCATCCCGCGCCACTTGCGGCAAAACGGGGTCATAGGCCGCGCGGATCACCCCCGCAATCTCGGGCCGCAAGATCACCTGCCCCCCGGCAAGGGCAAGCGGCGAAATCCCGTGAAACGCCGTATCCGACCACAAAAGAATGGTCTGGACAGCTTGCGAAAGCGCCAGGGTTTCCGCCGAAACGGCAGCCAGATCGTCATCCAACCTGATGAAAACAAAGGCAGCCTTGATGGCACCACCTTCGTCAAAGCGGAAAATCCGGTACTGGTTCGCCCCCGCCGCTGCCAGCCGGTCGCACAAGGGCCCAAGGTCCGGCACCAGCCGGTCAAGGTTGGGCACCTGCGGCAACTCGGCCCAGTCGCGGAAGAAGAACACCATCAGGTTCGCACCCAGTTCGGGGTCCGTCTCGGCCATCCGGTGCCCCGCCAGCACCACCACCGCCTCGACCGCCCCCTTCAGGACAGAAAGCGTAGCATTATCAACGCCAAAGACCACGGGAACGATAGGCCGCCCCCAACGGGCACACAGATATTGCCCGTCCGAACGGGTAAAAAGTGCGGCAATCTCGTCGGATGTCATGGCAGTCCCCCCGCGTCGCGGAAGCGGTTAGCGGAAACAGGAACAAGGCTCAAGCGGGGCCCGCCCGATTGGCAAAGGCACGCGCCTTTGCCGTGCCAAAGCGGATTGTCATCTCCGCGAAAGCGGGGATCTCCATCAGGACGAAAGCGCCAACAGATCCCCGCTTGCGCGGGGATGACACCCTCCGCGCAGACCCTACCCCTCGAACAGATCCGCCTGCCCCGGCACCCGTGGCGCCTCAAGCCCGATATGCCGCCACGCCTTGGCCGCCAGCATCCGCCCCCGTGGCGTGCGCTGGATCAGCCCCTGCTGCAACAAATAGGGCTCGATCACCTCTTCGATCGCATCCCGCGCTTCCGAAAGCGCCGCAGCGATCGTCTCGACCCCGACAGGCCCGCCGCCATAATTCTCGGCCAACAGCAACAAATAGCGGCGGTCCGCGCCATCCAGCCCCAGATGGTCCACCCCCAGCCGCGTCAGCGCCCTGTCGGCAATCGCCTTGGTCAAGCGCCCGTCACCCTCGACCAGCACGAAATCGACCACCCGCCGCAGCAATCGCCCCGCCACACGCGGCGTGCCCCGTGCGCGCCGCGCAATCTCGCGCGTGCCGTCAGGGTCGCTCGCCACGCCCATCAGCCGTGCCCCGCGTGTCACGATCAGGTCAAGCTCGTCCTCGGTATAGAACTGCAACCGCGTCGGTATCCCGAACCGGTCACGCAGCGGAGTCGTCAGCAATCCCAGCCGCGTCGTGGCCCCCACCAGCGTAAATGGCTGCAAATCGATCCGCACCGTCCGCGCCGCAGGCCCCTCGCCGATCACCA
Source organism: Rhodobacter sp. (assembly GCA_027484985.1). GTDB lineage: Bacteria > Pseudomonadota > Alphaproteobacteria > Rhodobacterales > Rhodobacteraceae > Paragemmobacter. Next base: position 10,659 of record JAIXRW010000071.1, read on the forward strand.
GATCCAGCGCGAAATCCTCAAGCGCGGGATACAGCACCTCTTCGACCACCGGCGAAAGGCGGTGAATCTCGTCGATGAACAGCACATCGCGGGCTTCCAGATTGGTCAGGATCGCCGCCAGATCACCCGGTTTCGCCAGCACGGGGCCCGATGTCATGCGAAACCCCACCCCCAATTCCCGCGCCATAATCTGCGCCAGCGTGGTCTTGCCCAGCCCAGGCGGGCCGTGGAACAGCGTATGGTCCATCGCCTCGCCACGCATCTTGGCGCTTTCGATGAACACCCGCAGGTTCGCCCGCGCCTCGGCCTGCCCGACAAACTCCTCAAGGCTCTGCGGCCGCAAGGCGCGGTCGGTATCCTCGGCCAGCCGTTCGGGCCGGATGATGGGATCGGGTTCGGTCAATTCTTGTTCAATCCCCATAGGCGCGTTCCCAACCGCTCTTTCCACGAACCCTCACGCAAGACAACGTCGCCCACCGACGCGGTCGGGGACAGCAACTCAAGGATGGAAAACCGGAACAGCGCAGGGTCGCGCTTTCCCAATTCGACCGTCACGCCTTTGTCGCCCGCGACATGCGCTCGCCAGCGGCCAAGAATGTTTTCGGCCCCATAGGCCGACCCGACATAGCGCGCACCGTCACGCGCATCGACGATCAGATAGATGCCACGCCACTGCGTCATCCGCTCGCCCCATGATTTGGGCAAGGCCTTGATCTGCGCCGCCGTCAGCACCAGCGCGTCCCATTCGGGCAAAGGCGGAACGTATTGGGCCGTTTCCTCGATGCGAAACAGCGGCAAGGGGCAGTTTTCCGCCAATCGCATATAGGCCTGCCCGGCGGGCCGACGCACCACGAGGCGCCCGTTCAAACCGGCCAGCGCCTCCAAAGGTTCAAGGTCGAAAACCGCTCGCCCCTGCCCTGCGCCCTCGGCGGCAGGGTCTGCACTGCCCCCCTCGCCCTCGATCAGCGCAGCCAGCGCCTGCCGCTGCGGATCGGCCTGCAACTGCGCAAAGTCGCGAAACGTCCAGCCTTTGATCGCATACATGCCGACAAACCTTGCCTCGCCATGAACATCGACGACAAAGCTCGCCGCGAAAGACCGCCTTTTCAGCGTGGCCTCGGCGGATTTAGGGTGGTTGTCCTGATACCGCTCGAACAGCGCCGGATGGTCCGCGACCAAGGCAAGCAATGCCGCCCGCTGCCCCGCGACCGAAGGCTGATGCAACATGATCGCCACCTTCGGAAGGTCGAACCCCGCGCCTTTCCGAAGCGTGGCGAAATCCATCCCTTACCCCTTCGGCGCCAGCAGTTTCAGCGCGGCGCGGATCAGTTGGGCGGCCTCCGCCTCGGGCATCTCGCCGCCCGCCACAGCCACCGCCTGCGCCGCATCGGCGGGCGCATAGCCAAGGTTGGCCAAGGCCGACAGCGCATCCGACGCCGCAACCGCCCGCGCCTGCGAGGCATTGGGTGCGGCCGCCTTGACAGCCCGCTTCGGCGCAGGCGCCGCACTTGCGGCCTCGATCACCGCGTCATCCGCCTCGGCCACGGCCATCAGGCCACCACCCGCCGCCATCACCCCATGCGCCTTCGACTTCAGCTCCAATATCACCCGCTGCGCCAGCTTCGGCCCCACACCGGGGGCCGCCTGCACTGCCCGCGCATCGCCCAACGTGATTGCCCGCGAAACCCCATCGGCCCCAAGGGCACCAAGGATCGACATCGCAGCCTTCGCCCCCACGCCCTGCACCGTGGTCAGCAGCTTGTGCCATTCCTTCTCGAACATGGTGGGAAAGCCGAACAGTTGCAGCAAATCCTCGCGAACCACCAATTCGGTATAAAGCGACACCGCCTCGCCCACGCCCGGCAGGGCCATCATCGTGCGGTCACTGACATAGACGATATAGCCGACGCCCCGCACATCGATCAGCACATGGTCAGGCCCGCGCCAGTCCAGCCGCCCCGAAATCCGCCCGATCATCCCGCCGCCCTTTTCACCGCATCCGCCAGCCGCCCCGCGCTTTGCAGATGATGCGCGTGGCAAATGGCAATCGCCAGCGCATCCGCCGCATCCGGCCCTGCAATCTTTACCCCCGGCAGATGCAGCCGCACCATATGGTCCACCTGCACCTTGGCGGCATGGCCCACGCCCACCACCGTCTTTTTCACCGCATTGGGCGCGTATTCCCCGACCGTCAGCCCCGCCTGCGCGGGCACCAGCAGCGCGATCCCGCGCGCCTGCCCCAGCTTCAGCGTGGCCACCGCATCCTTGTTCACAAAGGTATGCTCCACCGCCGCCGCATCGGGCGCATAGGTCCGCACCACCTCGGTCAACTGGGCATGCAGCGACACCAGCCGCTGCGCCAGATCGCCCTCGCCCGCCCCCGCCTCGGAATGGCAGATGCCGTTGGCGACATGCACGATCCGCGCCCCCGCCACATCGATCACCCCCCAACCAAGGTTCCTCAGGCCGGGGTCGATTCCCAGAACGCGCATCATTCCCTGCCTTCCGGCGCCCCGCATGGCGCGCTTCTCTTTCGCGCAGGATTAGCACGAAACAAGAACATCGGGCAATCGGCTTTAGCACCCCTTGCAGCCGCGCCCGGCTTCTGTTTTATGCAGGTGCAGAAAACGACCCCTCGCCGCGATCAGGCGACACCGCCGCGCCGGACCGGTCGCATCTCCAGCAAAAACAGGGCCACACGGCCCCCCATTTGCCATGCGCGGCGCGCAAGGGTGCAATGCAACCGCAGCAGTTGTTTTGCACATGCAGCATCGCTATTTCACCGTCACGAGGCACCGATGCCTCAGTAACGAGCAGTTTGTGAACAAGGATGACCCCCATGGCCGCCTATGAGACGACCCGCCCGGCGCCGTTCGGCGCCATTTCGATCTTCCGCTTCGTGCAGTTTGTCAGCGACATCTATCTCGCCCTGTCGAACTGGAACGACGCCCGCGTCACCCGCAGCGCCCTCGGCAAGCTTTCGGACCGCGAGCTTGACGATATCGGCCTGTGCCGTGGCGATATCGAGATGATCGGCCGCTAAGCGCCCCGCCCCTTTCCGGGCAGGCAGACAGCGCCAGACAGACCAAGGCTTTGGCCGTCGATCACCCGGATCGGCGGCCTTTTGCTTTCATCGCGTCAGAACTGCGCCACCAGCGCCGCAATCCCGCCCGCCATCGCGCGGGTGATCGCATCGGGCGCCATCAGCGCCGCCTGCGCCGCGAACAGCCCGCCCTCGGCCTCAAGCCGCGCCAGACGCAGGCCATAGGCCTCGGGGCCCAGATGGTAAAACAGCACCGCCTTCGACCCGAAGGCCACGGCCAGCACGAAAACCCCCGTCCGGAGCATTGTTCCGCCAAAACCGCCGCGCCGCCCGCGTCTGCGAAAATCGGCCCGCCCCAGCGCGCCCGCAGCCTCGAAGCCGCGGCCTTTCCTGTGGTCGCGTTCTATCCGGGCAATACGGGCCTTGAACCCGTCAAGGGAAGGATCGGGCATATCCGCCTCGCAGCACTGGTTCCACCGCGGCCCGTCTAACCCCTCACCATGGCAAAATCACGGCCCCGCCGCGCCCGCGCCACGGCAGGGGCCCCAAGGCCAGCGCCAGACCGGCTCAGCCCCGCTGCAAGACCAGCGTTGACCATTCCCCGATATCCTCGCGCGCGGTCAGGGTAAAACCGGCCCCGACATAGGCCGCCGTCACCGCCTCCGCCTGCACGACCAGCAGACCCGACAGAATCGTCAGCCCCCCCTTGGCCACATGCGCAGCCATATGCGGCGCCAATTCCACCAGCGGCCCCTTCAGGATATTGGCAAAGACCAGATCAAAGGGGGCGGCCTCGGCCAGTCGCGGATGGGCGAACCCCGCCGCTTCCAGACATTCCAGCCGCCCTGCCAGCCCGTTGATCTCGACATTGGCCCGCGCCACATCGACCGCCACCATGTCGATATCCGACGCGATCACCAGCGCATCGGGCAAGACCGACGCCGCCGCCATCGCCAGCACGGCGGTGCCACAGCCGATATCGGCCACGCGGGCAGGGCGGAACCCGCCCTCGAACAGCCGGTCAAAGGCCCGCAGACAGCCCAAGGTCGTGCCGTGATGCCCCGTGCCAAAAGCCACCGTCGCCTCGATCTGCAAGGCCACGCGCCCCACCTCTTGCGGAACCTTGTCGGCATCATGGCTGCCAAAGACGAAGAACCGCCCCGCCTCGACCGGCGAAAGCTCGCGCCGCACCTTGGCCACCCAGTCGATTTCGGGAATCTCCGAAACGGCAAAGGGCTTCGCGCCAAAGGCCAGCGCCAGAACATCCAGCACCACCTCGTCGGGCTGTTCCAGAAAATAGGCCCCCACCTCCCACAGCCCCGAATCATCCTCGATCTCGAACACCCCCACACCGGTGGGTTCGGGGGTCATGCGTTCGATGGCCTCGGCCAAGGCCTCGGCAGCGTCCTCGCCCGTCAGGGTCGTCAGGGCGGAATAGGTGGGCATCGTCTCGTCTCCGGTCGTGGGCGTGTCAGCCGGCCATGATCAGGTCATCTGGCCCAGCCGCATCAGCAGATAGCAGTTGTTCGCACGGAACGCATCCGCCGTTCTTTCGCCCCCGCGCAGGCGCCGCGCCAGCCGGTCGCGCTTGGCCCGCCCCATCAGCGCCCCGATCACCCCGACCAGCATCTTGCGCGCCACGGGTCGCTTTGTGCTCAACTCCCGGTCCAGCCCCGCCAGCCCCACGCCCAGCACGTTGAAGAACGCCTGTTCCAGATCGATCGACGGCGCCACGGCATCCGTCACATCCTCTTCCGCCTCGACCCGCAGCCCCGCCCCCGCCAGATAGGCGCGGAACGCCCCGATCGGGTGCCCGCCGCCCACCGGCCGCTCGGCCCCGCGCACAAATCCCTCGGGCCGGAACGTATCTCCGATCACGATCACCCCGTCAGGGCCAAGCAAACCCTTTGCCTTGGGCAGCGACACGCGGAAATCCATGTATTGGAAGCTTTCCGAAAACAGGCACAGGTCGAACGGCCCCGTCACGCGGGCCTCCTCGAAATAGGCCTCGTGCACCACCGCGCCCGCCGCATTGTCGCGGCAGCGCGCGGCCAGATAGGGCGATGGCACCACGATCTCGACCCGATGGCCCATCCCGATCAGCCGCTTCGCCGTCTCGCCCGCGCCGCCGCCGATATCCAGAATCCGCAAGGCCCGCCCCTGCGGCAACAGGGCAAACAGCTTCTGGCTATAGGCCTCCTGCGCGGGGCCAAGGTTCGCGGCCTTGACCTCCAGCCCCGTCCACAGCCCGTAATGCAGATGCTCCTTGCCGGTCAGCCAACGCGCCAGCGCGACACCCGCTTCCAGGCCTGGCCCGCGGGTGTCAATCTTCTTACTCGTCATATACCCCCCGAGGCGAAACCACCGCGCTTCAGGCGGATACTCCGATGGGGCAGGTTACGCCGGTCCCGCCGATGCCGCAATATCCGTCGGGGTTCTTGGCCAGATACTGCTGGTGATAGGCCTCGGCGAAGTAAAAGCTGGGCACGGGCAGAATCTCGGTGGTGATCGCCCCGTAACCGGCCGCCTGCAGCCGCGCCTGATAGGCAAGCTTGCTTGCCTGCGCGGCCTGCGCCTGCGCCGCGTCGTAGAAATAGATGCCAGACCGATAGGTCGATCCCACATCATTGCCCTGCCGCATGCCCTGGGTCGGATCGTGGTTTTCCCAGAACAGCTGCAACAGCTGTTCATAGCTGACCACGGCGGGGTCAAAGATCACCCGCACCACCTCGTTATGGCCCGTCATCTGGGTGCAGGTTTCCTGATAGGTCGGGTTTGGCGTGAAGCCGCCTGCATAGCCCACCATGGTCAGCCACACGCCCGGCACCTGCCAGAACTTGCGCTCCACCCCCCAGAAACAGCCCATCCCGAACATCGCCTCTTGCATGCCGGCGGGCACCGGAGATTTCAGCGGCAGCCCCGACAGGAAATGCGTCTCGGCCGTCGGAATGGGCTCGGCCCGCCCCGGAAGCGCCCGCTCGGGCGTCACCATTTCCATCTTCTTGCGGTCGAACAGGAACATCGCGGCCTCCATTGCTTTGCACGGAATATAGGGCCGCGCCGCCCCTGCCGCCACCCCGACCATGTCACGCCTTCGACACCGGCCGCGGGGGGCTGTCTGCCCCCCACGGGCGCGTCCCGCGCCCTCCCCCCGAGGATATTTCGGGGCAGAAAATGCCAAGACGCCTTCATTTTCTGCCCGGCAAATATCCTCGGGGGTGAGCCGCCGCAGGCGGCGAGGGGGCAGACAGCCCCCTTTGCGCCCGCAGCCACAGGGCACAGCGCCCCAAGATGCGCGCCATTCCCCGCGGCCAGCGGCGTTACAGAAAGCTTTGCGGATCGATGTCGATGGCCAGCCGCAGCCCGTTGGGCAGGCGCAGCTGGCCCACCCATTCCGCCAGCGCCGCCTGCAAAGGGGCGCCCTTGTCGGCCTTGACCAGCAGCCGCACACGGTGGCGCCCGCGCACCCGCGCGATCGGGGCAGGCGCGGGGCCATAGACCGTGGCCCCCACCGCCCGCAAGGGCCCGTCGCGCCGCGCCAGTTCCGCGCCGAAATCGAAGACCTGCGCCACATCCGTGCCCGACAGGATGATCCCCGCCATCCGCCCGTAAGGCGGCACCCCCGCCGCCCGCCGTTCGGCAGCCTCGGCCTTCCAGAACGCCTCTTCGTCGCCGCCCAGAATGGCGCGGATCACCGGATGCTCGGGCTGGTGCGTCTGCAACCACGCCGCCCCGCGCTTTTCTGCCCGCCCCGCCCGCCCCGCCACCTGCCGCATCAGCTGAAAGGTCCGCTCCGCCGCCCGCAGGTCCGACCCCTGAAGCCCAAGATCGGCATCGATCACCCCCACCAGCGTCAGCAGCGGAAAGTTGTGCCCCTTGGCCACGATCTGCGTGCCGATGATGATATCGGCCCCGCCCGCCGCGATGCTTTCGATCTGCGCCTTCAACTCGCGCGCCGATCCGAACAGGTCCGATGACAGCACCGCCACGCGGGCATCGGGAAACCGCGCCTGCACCTCTTCGGCCATCCGCTCGACCCCCGGCCCCACGGCGGCCATCTTCCCCTCGACCTTGCAGGACGGGCAGGCCTCGGGCACCGGCTTTGTCGCGCCGCATTGATGGCAGACCAGCCGCTTGAGGAAGCGGTGCTCGACCATCCGCGCATCGCAATGGTCGCAGCCCACCTGTTCCCCGCAGGCCCGGCACAGCGTGACCGGCGCATAGCCCCGCCGGTTCAGGAACACCAAGGACTGCTCGCCCCGTTCGACCCGCGCCGTGATCTCGGCCGCCAGCTTGGCCGAAATCCACGAATTTGCCGGCAAATTCGCCTCGCGCATGTCGATGACACCCATCGACGGCATCTCGGCCACCCCGAACCGCGCCGACAAATCCAGCCGCCCGTATTTCCCCGCCTCGACATTCGCCCAGGTCTCAAGCGACGGCGTGGCAGATGCCAGCACCACGGGGCAGCCTGCAATCGCCGCCCGCAGCACGGCCATGTCGCGGGCGTTGTACAGCACGCCTTCTTCCTGCTTGTAGCTCGTGTCGTGCTCCTCATCGACCACGACCAGCCCCAGCCGCTGATAGGGCAAAAACAGCGCCGACCGCGCGCCCACCACCAGCTCGGCCCGCCCCTCGGCCACCATGCGCCAGACGCGCCGCCGCTCGGTCTGGGTCACGCCCGAATGCCATTCCGCAGGCCGCGCCCCGAACCGAGCCTGAACCCGGGTCAGAAACTCGGCCGTCAGCGCGATCTCGGGCAAAAGCACCAGCGCCTGCCGCCCCGCGCGGATGCATTCCGCCACCGCCTCAAGGTAAACTTCCGTCTTGCCCGACCCCGTCACGCCCTTCAGCAGCGTGGCCGAATACTCCCCCGCCGCCACCGCCGCGACCAGCGCATCGCCCGCCGCCACCTGATCGCCCGCCAGCTGCGCCCCGCCCGCAGGGTTTAGCGGCGCAAAGGGCAGATCGCGCGGCGCATCCTCTTCCACCACCACGCCAAGGGCCACCAGCCCCTTCACCACCGAAGCCCCGCATCCCGCCGCCTCGGCCAATTCGCCCACTGTCACAGGCGCCCCGCCAAAGCCGCGCAGGGCCTCGACCACCCGATGCCGCGCCTCGGTCAGCCGGTTCGGCACCACCGCCCCCAGCCGGTACACCCGCCGCGACGCGGGCGCCTCGCCCAAGCCCGGCGCACGGGTGGCCAGCCGCAGCATCGCGGGCAGCGGCGTCAGCGTGTAATCCGCCGCCCGTTGCAGGAACGCCCGCAACTCGGCCCGCATCGGCACGGCATCCAGCACGCGCGACACTGGGCGCACCTTGGCCGGATCCCAATCGCCACGGCCCCGCCCCCAGACCACCCCCAGCACGCGGCGCGGGCCCAGCGGCACCTCGACGAAATCGCCATCCCCGCAACCGCCTTCGGGCGCCTTGTAATCCAGCACGCGGCCCAACGGCTCGGTTGTCAGCACGCCCACCAGCTCGCCCGCCCGATAGGTCCTGTCCGACACCCCTGAACCGCCTTCTCTTCTTTCACCCCGCCTTCCTTTGGGGTAAACCCCGCCCCGAACCCTCGCAACCCATAAGGACCGCGCCGATGAAATTCTTTGTGGATACCGCCGATGTCGCCGCCATTGCCGAGTTGAATGACCTCGGCATGGTCGATGGCGTCACCACCAACCCCTCGCTCATCCTGAAATCCGGCCGCGACATCCTCGAAGTCACCAAGGAAATCTGCTCCATCGTCTCGGGCCCCGTCTCGGCCGAGGTCGTGGCCCTGAAAGCCGACGACATGATCGCCGAAGGCCGCAAACTGGCCGAAATCGCGCCCAACATCGCCGTCAAGGTTCCGCTCACATGGGACGGGCTGAAAACCTGCAAGGTGCTGTCGGGCGAAGGCAAGATGGTCAACGTGACCCTCTGCTTCAGCGCCAATCAGGCGCTGCTGGCCGCCAAGGCGGGTGCCACCTTCATCTCGCCCTTCATCGGGCGCCTGGATGACATCAACCTCGACGGGCTCGACCTGATTGGTGATATCCGCACGATCTATGACAATTACGGGTTCGAAACCCAGATCCTCGCCGCCTCCATCCGCACCGTGAACCACGCCAAGGACTGCGCCCTGATCGGCGCCGATGTCATGACCGCGCCGCCTTCGGTGATCAAATCCATGGCCAACCACATCCTCACCGACAAGGGTCTGGAACAGTTCATGGCCGACTGGGCGAAAACGGGGCAGAAAATCCTGTAAAATCCTGCTAAGGTCGCGCAAATCACCAAGAACGGAACGGGCAGTGCCGTCATGATCGAACAGGATTTGCGCGACCGGCTTCTGGCCGAACCCGAACTTCTGCTGGAAGACCGCGATGTCATGGCAGCCCTTATCGCCGCCAATGAACGCGCGATGGGGGCCAATATCGTCGATCTGCGCGGCATCGCGATGGAACGGCTGGAAAACCGGCTTGACCGTCTGGAAGACACCCACCGCTCGGTGATCGCCGCCGCTTACGAAAACCTTGCAGGCACCAATCAGGTCCACCGCGCCATCCTGCAAATGCTCGACCCGCTGGAATTCGAGGATTTCCTGAAAATCCTCGCCACCGATGTCGCGGCCACCCTGCGCGTCGATTGCGTGCGCCTCGTGCTGGAATCGGTGCAACCCGAAGACAGCCCCGCCCTGCTGCGCAAGCTGGGCGATGTGCTTTACGTGGCCGAACCCGGTTTCATCGGCACCTATCTCTCGGGCGGGCGCAACATCCCGCTGCGCCCGGTGGTGCTGCGTCAGGTCATGCCCGCCGAAGGGCCGGGCCTCTATGGTGACCGCGCCGCATGGATCCGGTCCGAGGCGCTGATGCGGCTCGATTTCGGCGCTGGCCGCCTGCCCGGCATGCTGGTTCTGGGCGCCGAAGACCCGCACCAGTTCAAACCCACCCATGGCACCGACCTGCTGGCCTTCTTCGCGGGCGTCTTCGAACGCACCATGCGCCGCTGGCTGTCATGACTGACGCGGACCCCATCTCCGCGCAAGCGAGGGATGCGCTGCAAGGCTGGCTCTCGCATCTGCGCGCCTTGGATGGCGCGTCCGAAAAAACCATCGACGCCTATGCCCGTGACCTGCGCGGCTACCTTTCCTTCCTCGCCCTGCATCAGGGCGGCGCGGCCGGCACCTGGGCGCTTGCCGCCGTGCCCCTTTCTGACCTGCGGGCATGGATGGCCCATGAACGCACGCGCGGCCTCTCGGCCCGCTCGCTCGCCCGCGCGCTTTCGGCGGTCAAGGGCTTCACCGCATGGCTGGCCGACCGCGACGCGGGGGCGGATGCCACCGCCATCCTGTCGGCCCGCGGCCCGAAATTCCGGCGCAAACTCCCCCGCCCGCTGTCGGAAGATGCCGCGACCGACATGATCGCCACCGCCGCCGCCCAAAGCGCCGAACCTTGGGTTGCCGCCCGCGACCGCGCGGTCCTGACCCTGCTTTACGGCTGCGGCCTGCGCATCTCGGAAGCCCTCTCGCTGACAGGTGCCGCCCATCCGCTGGCCGATGTGATCCGCATCACCGGCAAGGGCGGCAAGGAACGGCTTGTCCCCGTCCTGCCCGTGGCGCGCGAGGCGGTCGCCGAATACGCCCGCCTCTGCCCCTTCGACCTCGGCCCCTCCGAACCCCTCTTCCGCGGCACCCGCGGCGGCCCGCTCAGCCCCCGCCTCCTCCAGTCGGTCATGGAAAAGGCGCGGATGCAGCTTGGCCTGCCCGCCACCGCCACGCCCCACGCCCTGCGCCACAGCTTCGCCACGCATCTCCTCTCGGCAGGCGGTGACCTCCGCGCCATTCAGGAACTGTTGGGCCACGCCTCGCTTTCGACCACACAGGCCTATACGGGCGTCGATGCCGCCCGCCTGATGGAAGCCTATCGCAGCGCCCATCCCCGCGCCTGATCCCCCTTCACCTTTGCCCAAATACTCCGGGGGTCCGGGGGCAGCGCCCCCGGCGCGCGCCGAAGGGCGCCGCGAAAGTCAAATCGCAACACGCGCCCCTTCCGAACCGATTGCACGGCCCCGAATTCCATGCAATCCAAGGCGCATGGATATGCGTCTGAAAGCCCTCTCGGTCCATCTGCTCACCGCCTCGGGCGCGGTGCTGTCGATGCTGGCCATGCTCGCCGCCGTCGAAGGCAAATGGAGCCTGATGTTCCTCTGGCTGGTCGTCGCCCTGTTCGTTGACGGGATCGACGGCCCCCTCGCCCGCCGCTACGAGGTGACGAAGAACTGGCCCACCTATGACGGCGTTCTGATGGACCTGATCGTCGATTACCTGACCTATGTGTTCATCCCCGCCTATGCCCTGTTCAAATCGGGCCTCCTGCCCGGCTGGACGGGTTGGCTGGCCATCATCGCCATCGTTTATGGTTCGGTCGTCTATTTCGCCGACACGCGGATGAAGACCAAGGACAAAAGCTTTGCGGGCTTTCCCGCCTGCTGGAACATGGTGGTTCTGGTGCTGTTCGCCTTGCATCCGCAGTGGTGGATCGTGCTTGCCATCGTCATCGCGCTGACCATCGGCATGTTCACCAATCTCAAATTCATCCACCCCACCCGCACCCAGCGGTGGCGCCATGTGTCACTGCCCATGTCGCTGGCTTGGGTGTTTTTCGCGGGCTGGGCGGCATGGGTCGATTTCTGGCCGCAAAGCTGGGCGCATTGGGGTCTGGTGATCACCTCGCTCTACCTGACCTTTGCCGGCATCGCGCAACAGATCATCCCCGAACGCGGCGTCAAGCGCGTGGCGTAAGGCGCCCGCTAGGTTTGGCAAAGGCCGGGTCGGGCGGAAAAGAAAACGCACTGCGTTTTCCCGCCCGCATCACAACGTCACCTCAAGACCGCCTGCCCCGCCAACTGTCAGAGGCCAGCGCCTGCCCCGGCGGGCGTGAAGCGCCCGCCATGGGCGGGGCGGGCGCTGGCCGGTGGCTTTGGGCCACCGGCCGGACAGCGGAACCCGCCACGCGTGGCAAAGGCACACGCCTTTGCCAAATCGAAGACCCCTACATCCGCGTCAGCAACACCCCCGCCACGATCACCGCCGCAGCCAGTGCCTTTTCCCCCGTCATCCGCTCGCCGAACACCAGCCAGCCGATCAGCACCGCAAACAGGATCGACGTCTCGCGCAGCGCGGCCACCACGGCCAGGGGCGCAAAGGTCATCGCCCAGATCGCAATCGCATAAGACCCGTAAGACGCAGCCGAGGCAAAGGTCGCCATCCCCCAGCTTTTGCCATCCCGCGGCAGCACGCCCGTGCCCTTCCACAGCAGCGTGACGGTGGTAAAGATCAGCCCGTCCGCCACAAAAACCCACGCGACATAGGCCGCCGCATCGCCCGAAACCCGCGCCCCCAGCCCGTCGATGATCGTATAGGTCGCCGTGGCACAGGCCGATCCCAGCGCAAAGGGCAACAGCTTGCGGTCCTCGGCCTGCGCGAAAACGCCCTTGGCCATCAGCAGGATGCCGCAGCCCAACACCGCGATGCCCACATATTCATGCGATGTGATCGCGTCATTCAGCGCAAAGAACCCCACCAGCGCCACCACCATCGGCGCCGCCCCCCGCGCGATGGGATAGACGCGGGACAGATCGCCCCGCTCATAGGCAAAGACGAGGAAGGATTTATAGAAGAAATGCGTGCATCCCGCCGCGATGACCCAAGGCCAGACCTCGGGCGCAGGCCAGGGCGAGGCAAGGCCGATCGCCAGCCCGATAGGAATTTCGGTGATCGACAGGATCACCATGCCCCCCACCTTCGAGGAACCCACCTTGATCAGCGCATTCCACAGGGCATGCAGGAAGGCCGCACCGATCACGGCCAGAAAGACGCCGAAAGACAAGGGGATCATCCGTCATAAAACTGTCACAAAACCGCTAAGCGCCCGCCTGCCAAAGGGCAAGGCAATTCTTCTGCGAAGAATTGAAGGGGGCGCTCGCGCCCCCTCGCCCCTGCGGGGCTCACCCCCCGAGGATATTTGAGGGCAGAAAATGCCGCTCAGGCAAGGCCAAGGCGGATCGGCCCCCGCGCCGTGACCGGATCGACCGGTCCGCCGCCTTGCGTGGCGGCAAGGTCGGGAAGCCCCGCCGCCACCACCCGAATGCGCGGCATCAGCGGCCGCCACTCCGCCGCCAGCCGCCGCGCCGCGTCCGAGGGGCAAAAGGTCTTGCCCCTGCCCCGTTCCAGGGCAAGCAGCCTCAGGACCGTCGCGATTTCCTCATCCGAGGGCGTCATTGCACCGCTGGCAGGTGGCGGGGTGTTTGTGCGTGCCCACATCGGGCAGGATCTGCCAGCAGCGTTCGCATTTCCCGCCCTGTGCCGGATGGAACACCACCGCCACACCCGCCACATCGGCCAGCGCAAAGGCCCCTTCCGGTGCCGCGCCGGTCGTCACCACCATGCCGCTGGTGATGCACAGATCGGCAAAGGGCACGCTGTCCAACAGCGCCTTGGTCTCGGCATCGACATGGACGACGGGCGCCGCCTCAAGGCTCGCGCCGATCACCTTGGCCGTGCGCTGCACCTCCAAGGCCCCCGTCACCACGCGGCGCACCGCACGGATACGGTCCCATTTCACCGCAAGCGCATGGTTCAGCCATGCCTTCGGCGTTTCGGGAATGTCATGCAGATGCACGCTTTCGCCCGCCCGGTCAAAGCGGCTCAGCCAGACATCCTCCATCGTAAAGACAAGGATGGGTGCCAGCCATGTCGCCAGCCGGTGGAACAGCAGGTCCAGCACCGTCCGCGCGGCACGGCGGCGCAAGCTCGACGGCGCGTCGCAGTAAAGCACGTCCTTCCTGATATCGAAATAGACCGCCGAAAGGTCGGTCGTGCAAAAGGTGAACAGCTTCTGGAACACGCCTTGGAAATCGTATTTCGCGTAGCCGTCGCGCACCTCGGTATCCAGTTCCGCCAGCCGGTGCAGCAGCCACTGCTCCAGTTCGGGCATCTCTTTCACATCCACCCGCTCGGCTTCGGCAAAGTCCTTCAGGTTGCCCAGCATGAAGCGCATCGTGTTGCGCAGGCGGCGATAGCTGTCTGCCACCCCTTTCAGGATTTCCTTCCCGATCCGCAGGTCGGCGGTGTAATCCGACTGCGCCACCCACAGCCGCAGGATATCGGCGCCATATTCCCCGATCACCTCTTGCGGGGCGACCGTATTGCCCAACGACTTGGACATCTTCATGCCCTTTTCATCAAGCGTGAAGCCATGGGTCAGCACGCCGCGATAAGGCGCGCGCCCCTTGGTGCCGCAGGCCTGCAACATGCTGGAATGGAACCAGCCGCGATGCTGGTCGGTGCCTTCCAGATACAGGTCGGCAATCCCGTCAGCCGCGCCATCGGCACGGTCGCGCAGCACGAAGGCATGGGTGGAACCCGAATCGAACCACACATCCAGCACGTCGAAAACCTGATTGTATTCCGCAGGGTCCACGATCCCCGCCAGAACCCGCTCCTTGAAGCCCGCCACATACCAGACATCGGCGCCTTCCGCCTCGAAGGCGGCCTTGATGCGGGCATTAACCTTCGGGTTCCGCAGCACATAATCGCCATCGGTCGGCAAGGCGCCTTTCTTGACGAAACAGGTCAGCGGCACGCCCCAGGCGCGCTGGCGCGACAGCACCCAGTCGGGCCGCGCCTCGATCATCGAATAGAGCCGGTTCCGCCCCGTCTGCGGCGTCCATTCCACCAGATCGTTGATCGAGGTCAGGGCGCGGGTGCGGATCGTATCGCCATAGGTGCCCATGCCATCATCAAGCTTGCGGTCGATGGCGACAAACCATTGCGGCGTGTTGCGGTAAATCAGCGGTGCCTTCGACCGCCACGAATGGGGGTAGGAATGTTTCAGCTTGCCCTTGGCAAACAGCGCCCCCGCGCCTGCCAGCGCCTTGATGTTCGACACATTGGCCGGCCCCTCCTTGCCATCGGGCAGGATGATGTGCTGGCCACCGAACAAGGGCAGGCTGGCGCGATAGCTGCCATCGGGTTCGACGTTATAGGTCATCGGCAGGCCGAATTTCAGACCCATCTGATAGTCGTCATCGCCATGGCTCGGCGCAGTATGCACAAAGCCCGTCCCCGCATCGTCGGTCACATGATCGCCCGGCAGAAGCGGAACGTCGAAATCCCATTCGCCATTGCCGCCTTCGATACCGCGATAGGGGTGGGCAAGGGTCAATCCCGCCGGATCTAAGGAACCGAGCCGAACGACAGCATCCTCGGCCAGCTTGGCGGCGGCAAAGACCGCAGCGGCCAGATTGTCGGCCAAGGCCACACGTTCGTGCGTTACGCTGCCATCCTCGGCGGTGCGGGTGACCTGATAAAGGCCATAGGCAATCGCAGGATTGAATGACACCGCACGGTTCTGCGGAATGGTCCACGGGGTCGTGGTCCAGATCACCACGGCAGTCGGCGTTTCGGTATAATCCGCGGGTCCCGCCACCACGGCAAACCGCACCCAGACCATATGGCTGGTATGGTCGTGATACTCGACCTCGGCTTCCGCCAAAGCGGTCTTTTCCACCGGCGACCACATCACGGGCTTCGACCCCTGATAAAGCGAGCCATTCATCACAAACCGCATGAACTCGTCCGCGATCACGGCCTCGGCGTGGTAATCCATCGTCAGGTAAGGGTCGTCCCACTTGCCGGTGATGCCAAGGCGCTTGAACTCCTCGCGCTGCACATCGATCCAGCCTTCGGCAAAGCGGCGGCATTCCTGACGGAAGGCCACGACATCGACATCATCCTTGTTCAGCCCCTTGGCGCGGTACTGTTCCTCGATCTTCCATTCGATGGGCAGGCCGTGGCAATCCCAACCCGGCACGTAACGGGCATCACGGCCCATCATCTGTTGGGACCGCACCACCATATCCTTCAGCACCTTGTTCAGCGCATGCCCGATATGCAGATGCCCGTTGGCGTAAGGAGGGCCGTCATGCAGCACAAAGGGCACCCGCCCCTCGGCCGCGCCACGCTCGCGCAAGCGGTCATAAACCCCGATCTCCTCCCAGCGTTTCAGCCAGTCAGGCTCGCGCTGCGGCAGGCCCGCGCGCATCGGAAACTCGGTTTCGGGCAGGAAAACGGTCGAACGGTAATCGGGCGTGGTCGTGGTCTCGGCGCACATCGTGGCGGTCCTGTCGGATAGGATTTTGCAGGGGGGCGCCACGGTCACGCGGCGCAGGGCAAACAGGCGGGCGTCCCGGCGGCTGGATCAGCGCGCCGGGCCGATAATTCGGCCATATATCGCAAGGTGATGCGTCATGGCTGGCGTTATAGCGGGGCAAGCGCACAGGGTCCAGTGCGCCCCGCAGCCACCCTTCACCCCGCCATCCGCCCCGCCGCCCAGCGGTTCAGCCATGCCAGCCCCGCCAGCGACAGGCCCAGCGCAAGGAAGGAAAACACCCGCATCAGCCCCGACAGGCCCGCGGCATCGACCAGAAACACCTTGGCCACCGTCACCGCGATCACCCCCATCGCCACCCGCCGCAGGCTGGGCGAGGCCTTGGCAATCGCCTGCCACAGCAGCGCCGCCCCCAACAGCAGCAGCGCGACGGTATAGCTGTAAAGCTCGGGCTGGGTCACGCCCGCAACCGACAGGTCATCCCCGCGCCAGAACCGCCGCACCTCGAGCACGGCGTAAAGCCCCGCCAACCCCGCGCCCAAGGCCAGCATCGCCCCCCGCAACCAGCGCCACAGATGCCCCAGCCGCCCCTGCGCCCAAAGCAGCGTCACGGCCGGCACGCCATAGGCGACCAGCAGCGTATCGGCCACCAGCGGCCCCGAAACCTGCCCGCCCCAGACCAAGGGGTTCACCAGCGTCACCGTGACCAGCACCGCCAGCCCCGACACCAGCCCGCCGAACGCGGCCAGCCCCAGCCGCAACCAGCGCAGCCAACCCGCAACCCCCTTCACGCGGTAAAGCTGCACCAAGGCCAACACCAGCCACGGATAACCCGCCAGCGCCACGACCCAATGCGCATCGCCGCTGTCATTGGCATCGATCAGCCGCACCAGCACCACATCGGCCAAAATCGCCGCCGTCCCCACGAAACCTGATTCAAGAAAGGCCCGCGCCCCGCTCCGCGCCATCGCCCCGGGCAAGCCTCGCATTAGCCACAGCGCCGCGGCATAACCCGCCAGCGGCCCCGCATGGGCCAGCAGCACCGCGCCCCATGGCCCGTCCAGCGCCCAGCCGATCCCCGGATCGACCGTCACCCGCCAGCCGATCACCAGCACCCCCGCCTGCATGAACCAGCCCATCTCGGGCAGGTCCAGCCGCTTGTCCAGCCATGCCGCCACCACCACCAGCACCGCCAAGGCCAGCGTCAGCGCCGCCGCCGATGTGACCAGAAACAGCGCCAGCGCGATCAGCGACAGCGCCGACAGCACGAAATAGGCCGCCCGCCGCCGATCGACCCGCGCAAAGCGCAAGGCAAGCCCCGTCATCAGCGCGGCCAGCGCCACCACCTGCAAGGCCCAGGGATAGGCCCCGATCACCGTCGAAACCGGCCAGACCAGTTCCAGCACCAGCGCGGCCACGGGGGCAACCAGCGCCGCCGCGGCGGCCATCACCACCGGATGCGCCCCGCCCCGCGCCGCCCGCCACGCAAAGGCCAGCGTCACCGCCACCGCCAGCGCCAAAAGCCACGTCACCGTCAACGGCGCCGCCACTTCCGGCCCGCGCCCTGCCGCCTGACCAAAGACATAGGCCAGCGCGCCGCCATTCACCCCCTCGATCCCCAGCCGCAGCAGAAACCCCGCCGCAGGCAGCAGCGCCAGATCCTGCACCCCCGGCGCCTCTTCGCTCCAGACGGCCAGCATCCCCGCCATCAGCGCCAGCAACATCAGGGGCAGCATCCCCCCCGGCACCGCCACCAGCGCCACACTCGCCGCCAGCACCGCCCCCGCCGCCAGCCGCACCGGAAAGACCGGCACCCCGCCCCGCCGCAGCACAGCCTCCAGACAACTCGGCCCCGCCTGATCGGGCATCAGCCGCAGGCAGGGCAGCGCCACCGCCAAGGGCACCAGCGCAAAGCACAAAAGCGCCCAGCCCTCTGCCCCGCCACCGCCCAGAAACAGCACCCCGCCCGCCCCGAACCCAAGCGCCAGCGCCAGCACCGATACCCAGGCCCAGCGCCGCACGGCATCGACCGCCAGCCCCACCGCCGCCACCAGCGCGAAATAGCCATACAGCCAATCCGCCGCCTCGGCATTTCCACCCACCACAAAGGGCGACAGCGCCGCGCCGCCCAAGCCCAGCGCGGCAAGGAACGGCCCGTTCAACCAGCCCAGCAGCACCGCCCCCGCCGCCGTGACCACCAGCCCCGCAAAGGCGGCCTCGGCCCCGATCAACCCGTAAAGCTGGCGCGCGGCGACCAGCGCGGCAAAGGCCGAAACCACCCCCGCCCCCGAAAACACATCCGGCAGATAGGCCGTGGCCGCCTGCTCCCGCCCGCCAAAGCGCCGCCGCACCGCCTCGCCCAGCGCCACCAGCGCCAGCCCGAACAAAAGCGCAAAGCCGACCCGCGCGGCAGGCGGCAGATAGCCCCGCTCCATCCCGTATTGCACCAGAAACACACCCGCCAGGGCCAGCGACACGCCCGACACCGCGTAAACCCAGTTCTCGCGCAGCCACACCGCAAGCCGCCCTGCCGCCGAAGGCGCCCGCCGCGCCACAGGCTCTGGCACCGCTGCCGCAGCCGCCGCCCTGTCCGGCGCTGGCACCGCCCCGGCCACGGTCGGCGCAACCGCCCCGCCCGCCGCCAAATCCGTCGCCAATGCGGCCGCTTCCGCCCCTGCCCCCACCGGCGCAGCCGCCAGCCCCGCTGCCGCGCGCAGGGCCGCCACCTCGCGCTCCAGCCGCTCGGCCCGCGCCTTCAGCCCGGCCACCTGCACGAACAGCACCACCACACCGACCGGCACCGCCAGAACCGCAAGCACGCCCAGCACGACGATTTCCATGCACCACTCCCCACTCTTTCGTCGCGCAGGATTAACCTTTTGGCGTGCCAAGGGAAGCGCGCATCACGCCGCCCGCCCGCGCCGCTGCGGCAAATTCCCCCTGTCCCCCCGCCGCGCCACGGGGCAAACTGGCCCCATCCCGCGAAAGGAATCCCGCATGTCCGCCACCAAGGACGCCTCGGTCAATGTGCTCGGCACCGCCCTTGCCACCTGCTCGACCGCCCCCGTCACCGGATTCTTCCGCAACGGCTGCTGCGATACCGGCCCGATGGATCGCGGCCTGCATACCGTCTGCGCGCTGATGACGGCCGAGTTTCTGGCCCTGTCGAAATATCTCGGCAACGACCTGTCCACCCCGCGCCCCGAATACGGCTTTGCCGGCCTCAAACCGGGCGACCAGTGGTGCCTCTGCGCCGCCCGCTTCCTGCAAGCGCATGAGGAAGGCGCCGCCCCGCAGGTCCGCCTGCACGCCACGCATATCCGCACGCTCGATATCGTGCCGCTCTCGATCCTCAAGCAATACGCGATCGACCTTGACACCTGACACGCCGCAAAAGCCCCCGCCCGCCCCGATCATCCCGCCGCGCTTTCCCGTCACCGACGACCAGATCGCAACGGTGGTGCACGAATTTTACGCCGTGGTCCGCACCCATCCCGGCCTTGGCCCGGTTTTCGCCGCCCATGTCACCGACTGGCCCGCGCATGAAGACAAGATCATCCGCTTCTGGAAGAACGCCCTGTTGTTCGAACGCGGCTATGACGGCAATCCGCTGGCCGTCCACCGCGACGCGGGCAATGTCCGCCCCGGCATGTTCGACGTCTGGCTTGGCCTGTTCGATTCGGTCCTGCGCCGCCACCTGCCCGCCGAAACCGCGCAAAGCTGGTCAACCCTTGCCCACCGCATCGGCCGCGGCCTGCGCTTCGGCCTTGCCGCCAGCCCGCCCGAAACGCCCCCGAACCTGCGCTAGATCGGGCAAACGCATCACACCGCAGGACACACGCCTGTTCGCGCCGAAAACCGGCCCTTCTTCCCGCCATCGGCACCATTCCGTAACGCACAGTCTTTTCAAGCGATACGGGGTCGGGGCCAGCCCGATCCCCCCTGCACCCCCGCGCCTTGGCCGCGCTCAGGCCACCGCGACGCGGATGAACTGGTAGGAAAACGGCGGCAGCCCCACCTTGACCGCGCCATCCTCGACAATCGCGCCCTGCCCCGCACGCGGCGCGACATTCATCGGATTGACGCCGGTGTTCACGGCATAAAGGTCGGGATG
>JAIXRW010000068.1 GCA_027484985.1 Rhodobacter sp.
CTAGCGCGGGTATGGCTGTGGCGCGTCAGGGGCCGATATAGCTGCGAACCAGTGCCGAGGAGAGTAGCGTCCAGCCATCGGCCACCACGAAGAAGGCCAGCTTGAACGGCAGCGAAACGATGGCGGGCGGCACCATCATCATCCCCATCGACATCAGCACGGCAGATACGACAAGGTCGATGATCAGGAAGGGCAGGAACACCATGAACCCGATCTGGAAGGCCCGCGTGATTTCCGACAGCATGAAAGACGGCACCAAAAGCGATAGCGGCGCGTCGATGGCGGCCGAGCTTTCGCCCGGGCGCAGGGCCTGAAGCGCGGTGAAGGTATCGGCATCGAGCCGCGCCGCCATGAAGGCGCGGAAGGGTTTTTGCACCTGATCGAGCGCCTCGACCGCGGTGATCTGGCCTGCGTTGAGCGGGGCGATGCCCTTGTCCCACGCCTCGGTAAAGACGGGGTCCATGATGAACCATGTAAGGAAGATGGCAAGGCTGACCATCAGCATGTTGGGCGGGGCCTGTTGCAGCCCGATGGCCTGCCGCAGGATCGACAGGACGGTGACGATGAAGGGAAAGCAGGTCACGGTCACCGCAAGGCCGGGCGCAAGGCCAAGCACGGTGACCAGCAGCAAAAGCTGCACGGTTCGGGTGGACAGAAGCGGCCCGTCGCCCAGTGACAGCGACAGGTCTTGCGGTGCGGCGGGGCCTGCAAGCAACAGCAGCGCGGGCAGAAGCCAGCGGATCACAGCGGTTCACCGGGGCTGGCCACTTCGGTCAGGCGCACGGCCAGTTGGCCGGACGGATCGCCCGGAACCTCGTGCAGTTCGCCGCGGGCGATGAGGCGGTCGCCCACATAGAGTTCGACCGGATCTTCGACGCGGCGGTCAAGCACCAGCACCGCATCGCGACCGAGGCGCAAAAGGTCGCGCACGATGGGGCGGGCGCGGCCGACCGAGACGGTGATTTCAATCGGAACCTGGGCGAAGGGGGTGGTGTCATCGGGCATGGCTTTGCACCTGTGTTTCAAGGGTGAAGAAATCGTCGAGCGCTGCGGCGATGGCCGATACGGCGGTGTCGATGTCGATCCGCGCTTCGGCCTGATCGAGTGACAGGCGGATGTCGCCGGGCGACAGGGTGGCGTCTTCGATCAGGGTGACGGGAAGGCCCAGCGCAGGGACGCAAAGCGCCTCGATCGCGGGGCGGATATCGGGGTGAAGGCGCAGGGTGACGGGGGGTTCGGACAGATCATCTGCCATGGGCATGAGCGTTTCGAGCACAAGCGCGGGCAGGGCCGCCTGCGCCATGCGGGGCAAAAGCCGGGCGGCCATCTGCATCAGCAGCGGCTGGAGCGCACCGAGGATATGGGCCCGCGCCTCTTGGTAGGTGAAGCCGAGTGCTTGCAGGCTTTCGGTGGCGCGTGCTTCGGCCATGGCGCGTTCGGCGGCATGGGCAGCGGCGGCATCGTCCCATCCGGCGGCATAGCCCGCGTCAAAGCCGGCAAGCCGCGCCTCGTCCGACTGGGTGACTTCGGCGGGGGTCGGATCGGGGGCGGGGTGATCGCTGAAGGTTTCAAGCGACAGGGGCATCAGGTCTTCTCCGGTTCGGATTCCATCCAGCCGCGCAGGATTTCGACCGATTCGGCCTGACGTTCCTCGATCAGGCGGCGCAGGCGGGCGACGGGATCGGTTTCGGCGTCAAGCGTGATGTCGATCAGGTCGGGGGTGGAGGGTTCGGGGGGCGTCACCTCGCCATCAAGGGCGGGCTGGCCTTCGGGCAGGGCGAGCGGGTTTTGCTGGCGGGCTGCAAGGGCGGGGCGCAGCACGAACAGGCCAAGCAATGCGACGACAAGGGCCAGAACGCCAAGTTCGACCAAGGTCATCACATCAAGGCTGCCCGACAGAAGCGGCGTGTCACCGGCAGTGACAAGGGTGCCGTCTTGCGGCGGGGCGCTAAATTCGAGCGTTTTGAGGGTTAGGACATCGCCGCGGTCGGGGTTTATGCCTGCCGCCGCACTGACCAGATCTTGCAGCGCGGCCATTTCCGCGTCGCTGCGGGGTTGCCATGTTTCGGTGCCGTCATCGGCTGTGGTGCGGGTGCCATCAACCAGCACCGCAACGGTCATGCGGCGGATGTCGCCCGGGTTGTGGGTGACGGCGCGCTGGGTTTCCGACACCTCGTAGCTGACGCTTTCGTTGGTTTCCGAGCTTTGGCTGCTGGTGCCGGTCTGGGCGGTGCCATCAGGCAGGTTTGACGCCACGGTGACGGCCCCGGTGCCGCCCGAATTGGTGCCTGATTTCGAGACGGATTCGGTTTTGACCGGAACGCGGCCCTGCGGGTCGATCTTTCGTTCGGTCAGCTGTTCGGCGCGGGTTTCCATTTCGATGGCCACCTGCACGACGGCGTGGCCCGCCCCGACGCGGGCGGTAAGCAGGCGTTCGACATTGGCGCGGATGGTTTCGGCCCGCTGTTCGGCCGAAGCCTGCGACGCGGTGGCGGGTTCAAGCGGCACAAGGCCGCCCACGCTGTCGATCACTTCAACGGTTTCGGGGGTCATGCCGGGGATGGCCGCGGCGACCAGATGGCGCAGGGCCCGCGCCTCGGCCTGCGAGATGCTGCCTGCAAGGCTGGTGACCACGACTGAGGCAGTAGCGGCCTGTTTGGCGCCGAAGGGCTGGGCCACGGGGCGTGCGATGTGCACGCGGGCGGCGCGGAAGGCGGGGTTGGCAAGGATGGTGCGGGCAAGTTCGCCTTCGGTGGCGCGGCCCCATGCGGCATCGAACATCTGCGCGGTGGTGCCAAAGCCCGACAGACCGTCGAGCAGTTCGTAGCCCGCGCCAGTAGGGGCAGGCAAGCCTTCGGCGGCAAGCTCCATGCGAAGCGAATCGCGGCGGGCGGCATCGACCATGATCGCCTGACCCTGCACGCTGTAGGTGACGCCCCTGCCTTCGAGGGCGGTCACGATTTCGCCCGAGCGGGCAGGATCGAGGCCAGAGTAAAGCAGCGCCATGTCGGGCGTGCTGGCCATACGGCCAAGGGCAAGAATGGCCACGAACATGGCGAGTGTCGCCCCGATGATGGCGATTCGCGGCCGCAGTGGCAGACCGGACCAAAAGGACAAAAGCGGGTTCACGCGGGCCTCCGACACGGGCGTTCTGCCCTGACGAGAGCCAGTCTTGGGGTCATCGTCTTAACATTCGGTTAGGGCGGCTGCGCTATTTCTGGATTGCGCAAAGGAGGCTTGCATGGCCGCGACCGAGCAAGAGCAGACAGTCCCGAAGAAGCGGCGGATCCTTCCGCTGCTGCTGGTGGGCCTGTTGGCCTGCGTACTGGGCGGGGCGGGGTTCTATGTCACCTGGTCGGGCCTGCTGCTGGGCGAATCGGCGCAAGACGAGGCTGCAACGCCACTGCCCGATATCGGTTTTGTGCCGATCGATCCGGTGGTGATCTCGTTGCCGGAAACCGCGCGCAGCACGCATCTGCGGTTTACCGCCCAGCTTGAGGTGGGCACGCCGCACAAGGCGGATGTGGTGCTGCTGCTGCCGAGGATCGTCGATGTGCTGAACGGCTATCTGCGGGCCATCGATGTGGCCGAACTTGAAGACCCGACCGCGCTGGTGCGGATCAGGTCGCAGCTTTTGCGGCGCATCCAGCTTGTCACCGGCGAGGGGCGGGTGCGCGACCTGCTGGTCACCGAATTCGTGCTGAATTGAAAGGAGAACCCTGTGGGACCGTTTCCGATTGCCATCCTGTCCGATCTGCTGCTGGCCGCCGGCGCGTTCGGCGCTGCGTTCTACTGCCATATTCTGTCAGGACGGTTGAAGCGGTTCAACGCGTTGGAAAGCGGCATGGGCGGGGCTATCGCCGTGCTGTCGGCGCAGGTTGACGACATGACGCGCGCGCTGGTCGCGGCCCAGCGGCAGGCGCAGCAATCGTCCGAGGGGTTGACGGCGCTGATCGCGCGGGGCGATGCGGCCGCGGCACGGCTAGAATTGCTCATGGCATCGCTGCACGACCTGCCCGATGCGGATGAACCGCGCAAGTTGCGGGTGGTCAGGCGGCGGGCCGAAGGCGCGGGGGCGGTGTCGTGAAGATGCGGGTCGGCCGTGGTGTTCTGACGGTGATCGCGCTGTGCTGTGCGGCCTCGGGCGCGATGCGGTTGGGGTTCGGGGTGGGTGCCGCGCTGGCGCTGGGGCCCGAACAGACAGTGGCAGAGGATGCGACCTGCACCGAAACGCCGCTTGCCGTGGCCGAGGCGCTGACGCGGCGCGAGGCGCGGGTGTCCGAGCGCGAGGCCAGCCTGAACGAACGGCTGGCCGCGCTGGCGCTGGCCGAAAAGGCGATCACCGCGCGCATGACCGAGCTGGACGAGGCGCGCAAGGGCCTGATGCAGGTGGTCGATGTGGCCGATGGTGCCGCCGAGGACGACCTTGCCCGGCTGACAGCGGTGTACGAGGCGATGAAGCCCGCAGATGCGGCGCGGGTTTTTGCGGCGATGTCGCCCGATTTCGCGGCGGGTTTTCTGGGCCGGATGCGGCCGGAAACCGCCGCGACGGTGCTGGCCGCGCTTGACCCGAAGCTGGCCTTCGAGCTGACGGCGATGGTGGCGGGGCGCAATGCGAAAGCCCCGACCGAATAGGGTTTCGTTAAGCGCGGGCGGTCATGATGCGGAAAGCGGAACGAGGGAAGCGGCATGTTGGGCATCATAGGGATCGTGGTGATCATGGTCATGGTCTTTGGCGGCTATGTGGCCGCCGGGGGCAAGATGGCGATAATCCTGCATGCGCTGCCCTTCGAGATGGTGATGATCGGGGGGGCTGCGGTCGGGGCCTTCATCATCTCGAACGACGCGGCGACCATCAAGCATACGCTGCGCGATGTGCCGCGGGTGTTCAAGGGCGCGAAATGGAAGACCGGCGACTACCGCGATCTGCTGTGCCTGCTGTTTGAATTGATCCGGCTGGCGCGGACCAACCCCGTGGCGTTGGAAGAGCATATCGAATCGCCCGACACTTCGGCCATTTTCGCGCGCTATCCGAACATTCTGGCCGACCATGACGCGACCGACCTGATCTGCGACACGCTGCGCGCGGGATCGATGAACTATGACGATCCGCATCAGGTGGAAGAGGTGCTGGACAAGCGGACCGAACAGGCCACGCATCACGCGATGCATTCCAGCCATGCCTTGCAGACCATGGCCGATGCCTTGCCCGCGCTGGGAATCGTGGCGGCCGTTCTGGGGGTGATCAAGACCATGGGGTCTATCGACCAGCCGCCCGAGATTCTGGGCAAGATGATCGGCGGGGCGCTGGTGGGAACCTTTCTGGGCGTGTTCATCGCCTATGGCATCGTGGGCCCCTTTGCCGCGCGGCTGAAGGCGGTGGTCGAGCAGGACGCGCAGTTCTACCGACTGATCCGCGAGGTTCTGGTGGCCAATCTGCACAGCCATCCGGCGAATATCTGCATCGAGGTGGGGCGGCAGAACACGCCGCATGATGCAAGGCCCAGCTTTGCCGATCTCGAACAGGCGCTGCGGGCGCTGCGGACGGATGCGGCATGATCCGGCTGGTTGTCTTTCTGGCGCTGATGCTGGGCGGTCCGGCCGCTGCTGCCGCCGTGCGGGTCACGACGGGCGAACATGACGGGTTTACGCGGGTTGTGCTGCAATTTCCCGGCGCGGTCGATTGGCAGGTGGGCCGCACCGAAGACGGGTATGAATTGCGCGTGACGGGCGATTCCCCCGCCTATGACCTTTCGGCTGCGTTCGACCGGATCGGGCGGGAACGGGTTGCCTCGCTTTGGGCCGATCCAGCAAATGGGGCGTTGCGTCTGGGGGTGGGCTGTGCCTGCCATGCCTTTCCGTTTGCGCTGCGACCCGATGTCGTGGTGATCGATGTGCAGGATGGCCCGCCCCCGCCCGGCTGGGGGTTCGAGGCGGCTATCGGCGGTGCGACCCTGCCGCCTTTGACCGGCCGTACCGCGCCCGGCGATTCGGTGGCGGTGGCGGCGGCCATGGCGCCGTGGGACTGGCGCGACATCGCGCTTGGCAACCGGTGGGGCAGTCTTGGGCAACGGGATGCGCCTGCGGAAACGGCGCTGCTGCCGCCGCTGGGCGGGCGGGGCGGATTGCCCGTTGCACCCGGGGCGCAGGGCGCGGTTGAGATGCGGGCCTTGCAGGTGGCCTTGGCCGAAGGCATGGCGCGGGCCGCGACGCAGGGGCTGGTCGATCCGGTCAAGCGCCTGCCTGCCGCGCAGTCGGGGGCACAGCCGCCGCCGATAGCGCAGGTGACGCTCGGGATCGGCATCGCGGCCAGACCGGCCTCGGCCCCCGAACCGAACCTTTCAGCCGAAGGGTTGCAATGCCCGGACGAAGGCGCGCTTGCGGTGCAGGATTGGGGCGATGGCCGACCGATCCACGAGCAGATGGCGGATGCCACGGCCAGCCTGACGGGCGAGTTTGACCGGACCGAACCCGATGCGCTGGCGCGGGCGGTCAAGTTTTACCTGTTCCTCGGCTTCGGAGCCGAGGCGCGGGCCTTGGTGCATGCCTTTGGCGGATCGCAGGCCGAGGGACCGCTTTGGTCAAGCCTGTCGCGCCTTGTCGATGGCGAGACCGATCCCGGTGGGGCGTTCAGCGGTTTGGCGGGGTGCGACAGCCCTGCCGCGCTGTGGGCCACGCTGGCCGATCCGGCCCTTCCCGTGGGCGAAGTGGAGACCCGCGCGCTGTTGCGGGCCTTTTCGGCGCTGCCGCCGCATCTGCGCCAGCAACTTGGCCCCGGACTGGCCGAGCGGTTCATGGCGGCGGGCGATGCCAGCACGGCGCAGGCCCTATCGGACGCGCTGCTGCGGCCTGCTGCCAGCGATGCCGACCGGCGCACCCTGCTGATGCAGGCGCGGCTTGCCCTGCGTGCGGGTGATACGCAAGCGGCCGACCACCTGTTGGCCCGTCTGCTGGAAGACCCGGGCCCGCTGACGGCGCAGGTGATCGGGTTGCAGATCGATTTTGCGGCGGTGACGGTGGCGCCCGTCACGCAGGCGCAGGTGACGACGATCGAGGCCATGCTGCGCGAGGCCGATGCCGAAACCCGGCCGGAACTGGAGCGGGCGCTGGTTCTGGCGCGGGCTTTGGCAGGCGATTATGCGGCTGCCTTCCAGTCGGATATGGATTGGCCGACGCAGGCCGACCTGTGGTGTCTGCTGTCGCTGAACGGGCCGGATGACGCGCTATTGGCGCAGGCCTTGGGGGTAGGTGCCGACCTGCCCGCTGATCTGCCCGCCGCAACGCGGCTGAAGGTGGCGGAACGGTTGCTCGATCTGGGGTTTGCCGAGGCGGCGCGGCAGTGGAATGGCGGGGGCGACCCTGTGGTCGAGGCGCGGGCTGCGCTGGCGCTGGGCGATGCCAACGGGGCGCTGGCCGCGTTGGGCATCGCATCGGACGAAGCGGCGCGCAAGGTGCGGGCCGAGGCGCTGATGCAGATTGATGCCGCAGCCGCTGCCCGTGCCTTTCTTGATCTGGGCGACGCGGCCGAAGCCGCGCGCGCGGCGCGGCTGTCAGGGGACTGGACAGCGCTTTCGGGGGCAGAAGACCCGCTTTGGGCAAAGGTGGCGGGCAGTCTTGCGGCGCCTGCGATGCCGCCCGCGGCGCTGGCGCGCAGCCGTGCCTTGGTGGCCAGTGCGGATGACACGCGGCTTGCCGTCGAGGCGCTGCTGTCGGGCGTTCCATCGCCCGAAGCGCCGTAGGTGCCGCGCTAACGGGCTGGAAAGATTCGCCCGCTAGACTGGCCTGCGAACGCCTAGAAGGGGCCCTGGATGAAGCGGATCTTGCCGATATTGCTGTTTGCCGCGCTGCCTGCGATGGCGGACACGACCTGCGATGTTGCCGCGTTCAAGGCGGCCGAGGAAAGCAGCGTGCCGCTGGCTGTTTTAACGGCGATCACACGGGCCGAAACCAACACCAAGCGGGATGGCGGCTATGGGCCATGGCCATGGACGATCAACCATGCCGGGCAGGGTGAATGGTTCGATACACCCGAGGCGGCGCTGGAGCGGATCGATGCGCTGATCGCGGCGGGCGAAAGCCTTGATGTGGGATGTTTCCAGATCAACACCCGCTGGCATGGCGCGGCCTTCGGTTCGGCGCAGGAAATGCTCGATCCCGTGACCAATGCACGCTATGCGGCGCGCTATCTGGAAGAACTGTATGCCGAGGCGGGTGAATGGCGGCTGGCTGTGGCCGCCTATCATTCGCGCGACCCTGATCGCGGGGCGGGCTATGCCGACCGTGTGGCCGCGCTGATGCGTGCGGATGACACGCCCGTCACGCTGCCCGAAACCGAAGGGGGCGCGATGCTGCCGACGCTGAGGCGCGTGAACCGCTTTCCGCTGTTGCAGGGGGGGGCGCCATTGGGGCGCGGATCGCTGTTCGCGGCCGTGGGTCTGGCGCTGCCGCTGGTGGGGCCATGACGCTGCCGCCCGTGACCCAACTGTTCCGGCCCACGGTGATGCTGGCGCTGGCGTTGATGGCGGTGATCGCCATGATGGTGCTGCCCGTGCCCGCATGGCTGCTTGATCTTGGGCTGGCCTTATCTTTTGCGCTGGCGATCCTGATGCTGACAGTGACGCTGTTCATCGAGCGGCCGCTGGATTTTTCGGCTTTTCCGACGATCCTGCTTGCCTCGCTTTTGCTGCGGCTAGCGCTGAACGTGTCATCGACCAAGCTGATCATCGCGCAGGGCCATACCGGAACCGATGCGGCGGGGCATGTGATCGAGGGTTTCGCTAATTTCGTGATGGGCGGCGATGTGGTGCTTGGGCTGGTGGTGTTTCTGGTCATCCTGATCGTGAACTTCATCGTCATCACCAAGGGCGCTGGCCGCATGGCCGAGGTGGGCGCGCGCTTTGCGCTGGATGGCATGCCGGGGCGGCAGTTGGCGATTGATGCCGACGTGGCCGCCGGTGCCATCGACCATGCCGAGGCCAAGGCGCGGCGCGAGCGTGAACTGGCCGAGACTACCTTTTTCGGATCGCTCGACGGGGCGTCGAAATTCGTCAAGGGCGATGCGGTGGCGGGGCTTTTGATCACGCTGCTGAACCTGACGGTCGGTCTGGCCGTTGGCACGCTGGTGCATGGCCTACCCATGGCCGAGGCGTTCCGCACCTATTCGATCCTGACGATCGGCGACGGGATGGTGACACAGATACCTGCCGTGGTGATCTCGGTCGCGACGGCGCTGCTGCTGGCGCGGGGCGGATCGACGGGGCGCGCGGATGTGTCGTTCTTTGCGCAACTGGGGCGGTTTCCGGCGGCGCTGGCCACGGTGGCCGCGCTGCTGGCGATGTTCGCGCTGGTGCCGGGTTTGCCGGTCGTGCCGTTTCTGGCCGGTGCGGCGGTGCTGGCCTATATGGCGTGGAAAGGATCGCGCCCGTCGCCCGCACCGGTGGAACCCGCGCGGATGGAACCGGCCCGCCCGCGCCCGATGGGCGATATGCTGGATTTCGACGAATTGCATATCGAATTCGCGCCCGATCTTGTGGCCATGGCGCTTGATCCCGCGACGGGGCTTGAGGCGCGGGTGGGCAATATGCGGGCCCATGTGGCAGCAAGCTATGGCTTCATCCTGCCAGAGATCCGCCTGACGGACGAAGCCGCCTTGCCGCAGGGCAGCTATCGCATCCGTATCCAAGGCGTCGAACGGGTGCGCGACCGGCTGTTTGCCGACCGCGTGCTGGTGCTGCTGAATGATGGTGTGTCGGCGCCACCCGGTCTGGATGTGCGCGAGCCTGTTTTCGGGGCGGCGGCGCGCTGGATCAACCCCGATCACCAGGAAGTGGCGGCGCTGGCTGGACTGACGGTGGTTTCGGCCCCCGAAGTTCTGGCGACCCATCTGCTCGAGACGATCCGCGCGAACCTGTCGCGGCTGCTGTCGCTGCGCGGGTTGCGGCGGTTGCTGGACGAATTTGCCAATGTGTCCGACCCGGACCGTGCCCAGGCGAACCGGCGCCTGCTGGACGAGATGGTGCCCGACAAGGTGCCTCATGACCTGTTGCTGGGTGTGCTGCGCCTGCTGCTGGAAGAGCGGGTTTCGGTCAGGAACCTGCCGCTGATCCTCGAGGCGATTGCCGAGGGGCGCAGCATGGGGCGGATCGAGGCGGTGGCCGACCATGTGCGCCAACGGCTGGGATTCCAGATCACAGCCGAGTTGAAGCGCGAGGACGGGACCGTGCCCCTGCTGCAACTGGCGCCGGATTGGGAAAAGCTGTTCGTGCAATACCAGATGGAAGGCGCGCATGGCGGCAAGGATGTGGCGCTGCCGCCTGACCTCTTTGCGCGGCTGGCCAATGGCCTTTCCGAACGGCTGGCGCGGCTGGCGGAAGGGGGCACACAGGCGGCGCTGGTGACGCAGGCGCATCGGCGGCGGTTCCTGCGGACGGTGGCTGCGGCCAAGGGGCTGGCCACGCCGGTGCTGGCCTATGAGGAGATCACGCCCGAGGTGCGCCCCGCGCTGGTGGGGCAGGTGCCCGCATGATGGCCGAGCTTGCCGCCCTGTCCGGTCTGGCCGAAGGGGTGTTGCGGCCACTGATGCTTACCTTTTTGCGGGTGGGCGCGGTGATGGCGCTGTTGCCGGCCTTTGGCGAACAGTCGGTTCCGGCGCGGATCAGGCTGGTGCTTGCGCTGGCCTTCACCGCCATCGTGGGGCCTGCCGTGATGGACCGGCATGGCGTTGGCCCGATGCTTTTGCCCGCCTTGGCCGAGGTTCTGGCGGGGCTGCTGATCGGGCTGGCGTTGAGGTTGCTGGTGCTGGCCTTGCAGATGGCGGGCACGATCGCGGCGCAGACGGCATCGCTTTCGCAACTGTTCGCCTCAGCAGGGGCCGAACCGCAGCCGGTGGCCGCAACGCTGTTCACCATGGCCGGACTGGCGCTGGCCGTGCAGGCCGGGCTGCATGTACGGGTGGCCGAGTTGATGATCCTGTCATACGACCTGTTTCCCGCCGGACGAATCCCTTTGGCCGAGGATGTGGCGCGCTGGGGCACGGCGCAGGGGGCAAGGGCGCTGTCGCTGTCGCTGGCGCTGGCGGCGCCTTTCGTCATTGCCTCGACGCTGTGGAATGTGGCGCTGGGCGTGCTCAACCGGGCGATGCCGCAGTTGATGGTGTCGTTCATCGGGGCGCCTGCGCTGGCCTTGGGGGCGCTTGGCCTGCTTGCGCTGGCCACGCCGCTGCTGCTGCCTGTCTGGTTGCAGGCGCTGCATGCGACCCTGCACAATCCGGTTGCGCCATGAGCGGGCAAGAGGACAAGCCGCACGACCCCACGCAAAAGCGGCTGGATGATGCCCGCAAGCGGGGCGAGATCGCACGGTCGCAGGATGTGCTGGTGGCGGCGTCCTATGGCGGTTTCGTTCTGGGCTGTTTCGCCTTTGGCGCGGCTGCCTTGGGCGCCTTTGCCAGCGGGGCGGCAACGCTTTTGTCACAGGCGGACCGGCTGGCACCGCAGGCCCTGTCGAGCGGGGCTTCCTTCATCGGGCTGGCGATGGGGGGGATGATCGCCCCGCTGCTGCCGCTGTTCGTCTTGCCCGGGGCTGCGGTTGTGCTGGCGCTGTTTGCCCAGCGCGGATGGGTCTTTGCGCCCGAAAAGCTGGCGCCCAAACTGTCGCGCATCGATCCGGTGGGGATGTTCGGGCAGAAGTTCGGTCTGGATGGATGGGTCGAATTCGGCAAAAGCGCGTTGAAGCTGGTGGTCACGGGGGTGCTGCTGGCGTGGTTTCTGGTCCGGCATGCGGCCGATCTGTTCTCGGCCATGGCGCTGGAGCCGGCGCAGGGGCTGGGGCTGATGCTTTCGCTTTTGCTGGGGTTTCTGACGCTGGTTTTCGGTCTGTCCTTCGTGTTCGGTGCCGCGGATTACCTGTGGCAGGTGCTGCGCCACCGGATGCGCAACCGCATGTCGCGGCAGGAAATGGTGGACGAACACAAGGAATCCGAGGGCGATCCGCATTTCCGCCAGCACCGCCGCCAGAAGGGGCAGGAAATCGCGCTGAACCGCATGTTGCAAGATGTCGAAACGGCCGATGTGATTGTGGTCAACCCGACGCATTACGCCGTGGCGCTGAAATGGCACCGGGCGCGGCGGCAACCGCCGATCTGCGTGGCAAAAGGGGTGGACGAGGTGGCCGCCGCGATCCGGGCGCGGGCGGCGGCGCATGGTGTGCCCATCCACCGCGATCCGCCCACCGCGCGTGCCATCCATGCCGCCGTCAAGCTGGGCGAGCCGATCCGCCCAGACCATTACCGCGCCGTGGCCGCCGCGATCCGCTTTGCCGAGGCGATGCGCCGCCGTGCGCGCGGGGGGCGGACATGACGCGCGACAGGATCGAGCGGCTTGTCACGCTGACCGGCCTGCTGCGCGAGCGGCAATTGGCGCTTTTGGCCGAGGCTGTGGCCCGGCGCGATGCGGCCATGGCGCTGCGCGAAGGGCTGGTTGCTTTGCCAAGCGACGATCCGGCCGGATTGCAGGCGCAGGCGGCCTATGGCCAATGGGTCGGCCACCGGCGCGCGGCGCTGACGGCCGAGATTGCGCGGCACGAAGAGCGGATCGCCGCAGAAACCGATGCCGCCCGCCGCGCGCTCGCGCGGGACGAGGCATTGGGCAAGTTGCGTGATCAGCTATCCTGACGCACCATCTCGACGATCAGGACATCCGAGACAGCGTCGGCCAGAACGCCCTTGGCGGCTTCGAGCAGGGCGCGGCGCAACAGCACGAGGTTGGCCCCATCCGTGAATGATCCGCGAAAGCCGCCGGCATTGGAATGGTCGAACAGCACCTGAAGGAAGGCGTCGCGCAGTTTCGGTTCGGTTTCATAGACCTTTTCCGAAGTTCCGGCGGTAACCTCAAGGCTGAGGGACAGGATCACCATCGACACGACGCGCCCTTGGTCAAGCACGGGCACGACAAACTGGTTGTTGAGCTTGACATAATCGGGCGGAGTGACCTGTTCTTCGGGGTCGGCCTCGGCGGTTTCGGGGTGGGGGCGCAAGACATAGCCTGCCGCCCCGCCCGCAAGCAGGGCCACAAGGCCAAGCAGGGGGAAAATCAGCTTTTTCATCAGAAGGGCAGCACGATATCTGCGACCTGCTGGCCATAGCGCGGCTGCTGCACATCGGTGATCTGGCCGCGCCCGCCATAAGAAATCTGGGCGCCTGCGATCTTGTCATAAGTAATCTCGTTGCGGCGCGAGATATCGACGGGGCGCACATAGCCCGACAAGAGCAATTCGCGCAGTTCGTAATTCACCCGCACTTCTTGCCGCCCTTCGATGCGCAAGACGCCGTTGGGCAGTTTTTCAACCACAGTCGCGGCCACGCGGAGGGTAAGCTTTTCCGACCGGCTGATCGAACCATCGCCCTGATAGCTGGATTTCGACTTTGTATCGGCGGCCTCGGCCATCGAGGCGCCGTCGGGCAGTTGGGCGTCGATGCGCTGCGGAATGCCGACAAGCGAGGGGATCGACATGCTTTCGGCGCCGCTGCGGTTGCGGCCCGAACTGTTCGAGATCTTGGCCGAGTCGTCGATTTCGATCACCACGGTCAGTATATCACCGCGTTGCGCGGCGCGGCTGTCACCGAACAGGGCGCCGCGCTCGGCGCTCCACAGCGAAGAGGCAGCGGTGGGGCCGTTCTGGTCAGACGACACGGGGAAGGGCGCGGAATACATGGCGTGGTGCTGGTTCGATCCTTCCAGCGGTTCAAAGGCGGGGGCGCGGCCCACCTGTTCCATCCGCGCGCAACCGGCAAGGGCAAGGGGAATCAGCAACCAGCGCATGGGGTGTTTCCTATTTCAATGGTTCCGTCGGGCATGATCCGGCCGGAAAGGGTTGTCTTTGACGCGGTGTTGAGGACGCGGATCGTGTCGCCCGCGCCGCCCTGACCGAGGGCGCGGCCTTCGGCGGTGATGACAAGCGCGCCGGTGTCGTAGCGCAGTGTCACCGACTGGTTCCGCGTGACGCTGATGGCGGGGCCAAGATCGGCAGCGAACAGCGGGCGCCCGGCATAGATGGCGACCCGTGCGGTCTGGCCGATGGCCTGATCGGGGGCAGTCAGCGCGTCGGGAATCGCGGCGCGGGCCAGCGCCACATCGGCTGCGGCCACCGTTGCGCCGGGCAGAATGAGGCGGGTGGCGACAAGGCTTTCGGCCAGCGCGGGGCTGGCGGCAAGAAGCAAAAGGCACAGCCAGCGCAGCATTACCGCACCTGCGTGGTGGCCGACAGCATCTGGTCGGCGGCGGTAAGTACCTTTGCGTTCAGTTCGTATCCGCGCTGCGCCTTGATCAGTTCGGTCACTTCGCGCACGGCATCGACGCTGCTGTCTTCGAGATAACCCTGCCGCAGGGTGCCGAAGCCTTCGCCGCCAGGCGTGCCGATGGTGACAGGCCCCGAAGCCGCGCTTTCGAGATAGAGGTTGGCGCCCATCGCCTCGAGCCCTTTTTCGTTGGCGAAGGTGGCAAGGGTCAGCTGGCCCAATAGCTGGGGTTGGGTCTGGTTCAGGAAATAGGCGTAAACCTCGCCATTGCCGTTGACCGATATGCTGCGGGCATTGTCGGGGATCGTCAGGCCCGGGGCGACGGGGTGGCCATCCGAAGTGACGATCTGGCCATCGGCGCTGCGGCGAAGCGCGCCGTCGCGCGTATAGGCCGAGGCGCCCGAGGGCAATGTCACCTCGAGATAGCCGCGCCCTTCGATCGCAAGGTCAAGGTCGCCGCTCGTCTGGGTCAGCGAGCCTTGCGACAGCACGACCGAAACGGCCGCGGGGCGCACGCCCATGCCAAGCTGGATGCCCGTTGGCAGCATCGTGCCGTCTTCGGCTGTGATGGTGCCGGGGCGGGCGATCTGCTGATACATCAGGTCGGCAAAATCGGCGCGGCGGGCGTTGTAGCCCGTGGTGGACATGTTGGCGAGGTTGTTTGACACCACATCGACGCGCATCTGCTGCGCCGCCATGCCGGTTGCCGCGATCTGGAGAGCCTTCATCTATCGCCCCAATGTCTGGATGGTGCCGCGCATGCGTTCATCTTCGCGGTCGAGAAAGCCTTGGCCGAGTTCATAGGCACGCTGCACTTCGATCATGCGGGCCACTTCGCTGACGGGGTTGACGTTGCTGTCTTCCAGCGCTCCCTGCACCAGCGTGGCCCCTTCGGCCGGTTGCACGGCGCCGCCATCGAACAGCGTGCCGCTTTGATGGCGCAGGGAAAGCGGATCGACGGGTTCCCAAAGGCCGATCTTGGCAAAGGGTTGGCCGTTGGCCGACAGGGTGCCATCGGCGGCCAGCGCAATCTGGCCGGGCGGAACGGTGACGGGCGAGCCGCCCGCATCAAGCAGGGCATTTCCGTCAGGTGTGACAAGCTGTCCGTCGGCCGAGGGTGTGAACGACCCCGCGCGCGTCAGTCTTTGGCCATCGGGTGTGGCGACAAGGAAGAAGCCGTCACCCTCAATCCCGAAATCGAAGGCGCCGCCGGTCTGTGACAGGCCGCCCTGCCCAAGATCGACCACGCGCGCATTGGCCCGCGCCATCGAGACCGAACCGCTATCGCCGCCGTTGGCGACATATTCGGAAAACACCACGCCTTCGCGGCGGAAACCGGCGGTGGACAGGTTGGCGATGTTGTTCGCCACGACCTGCATTTCGCGCATCAGGCCCGACTGGCGGGTAAGCGTGACATAACCCCCGGCTTCCATCAGGCGCCCCCTGTGATGATCGGGATGATCCCCGCGGTGAAAAAATCGACCAGACGGGCGGTCATGAAGCCCATGGCGACCCAGAACACCGCGATCATCAGCGCGACCTTTGGCACGAAGGTGATTGTCGCCTCTTGCACCGAGGTGAGCGCCTGCAACAGGCCGATCACCACCCCTGCCACAAGGGCAACGGCAAGAAGCGGCGCCGATATCTGCACCGCGATCCAGAGCGCGGCGCGCAGCAGGTCATAGAGCAGCGCATCGGTCATCATATCGGCATCCTGAGGATTTCCTGATACGCCTCGACCACGCGGTCGCGGACGGTGGCCACGGTTTCGACGGCCAGTTGCGAGGAAGCCAGCGCCTCGACCAGCGCGTGGGGGTCGGCGCCGCCAGTCAGGGCGCTGCGGGCGGTCGCCTCGCCCTTGTCGATGCGGTCGGTAAACTCTTCGACCGCGCGGGTGACCGGCGAGGTGGCCTGTTTGGCCTGGGTGTAAAGGCTGGCGGCAATGGGCGAGCGGATATCCATTCTGGACCCCCCGACCCTATCGGCGGATCAAATCGAACAGGCTTTGCGTCATTTGCCGCGCCTGATCGAACAGTTTCAGATTCGCCTCATAGCTGCGCTGCGCTTCGCGCGCATCCGCCAGTTCGACCACCAGATCGACATTCGAGCCGTCATAGTGGCCTGTATCGTCAGACAGAGGATTGCCCGGATCGTAAACCCGTTCGAGCGGTGCGGAATCAAGCCGCACGGGGCTGGTTGCGACCTGACCTTCGGCCATTTCGGCAAAGCCGATGGTCTTGCGGTGATAGCCGGGCGTATCGGCATTGGCGATGTTTTCGGACACATGGCGCAGCCGGGCCGATTGAGCCTCCATCCCCGAGGCGGCGGCGCGCAGCGCGGTGACGAGAGAGACCATCACTGCCCCCCGCGGCCAAGCGCGGCCCGCACGATGCCCGAGGTTGAGCGGTAGATGGCAAGTGCCATTTCATGGCTTTGGCGCACATCGGCCAAGCGGACCATCTGGTCGCCCAAGGACACCGAATTGCCGTTGGGGTCGGCCGCGCCTGCGATGGGTGCTGCCTCGGCGGTTTCGTGGCTGGCATAGACGCGGGCGAAATCGGGCAGATCCCGTGCCTTGTATCCGGGGGTATCGGCATTGGCGATGTTTTGCGCCAGCACCCCCATCCGTGCGCCGGCATGGGCGGCCAGCGCCTGCGCCATGCGGGTGAGTTCCAGTTTCTCGAACATCTCGGGCTTCTCCCTCGACCAACTTCACCAAGGCTTAAGGGCGAATCGCTAAGGAAGGGTTGAAGCGAGACAGGAGTTTGTGATGCGACCCGATCTGTTTGACCCGCTTTGTGCGCGCATTGCCGCGATTGACCCGGTCAGCCGGTTGGGGCGGGTGGCAGCGCTGGGGGCGGGCACGGTGCAGGCGAGCGGCCTGTGCCGGATTGCCGCGCTGGGTGACCGCGTGCGCGTGGGCGGGCGGCTGGCCGAGGTGGTCGGGCTAGAAGCCGAGCGGGTGACGTTGTTTCCCGATTCCGCCCCCGAAGGCGTGCGGCTGGGGGACGAGGTGGCGCATCTGGGCGCCGGAACCATCGCGCCCGATGCCGCATGGATCGGGCGGGTGATCGACCCTGACGGCCGCCCGCTGGACGGCCGCCCGCTGTTTCCCGGACTCGTGGCGCGGCCCTATCACGCGCCACCCCCTCCCGCCGCGCGGCGCAAGCGGCTGGGCGCGCGGCTTTCAACTGGTTTGGCAGTGTTCGACACGCTTTTGCCACTGGTCAGGGGCCAGCGCATCGGGTTGTTCGCGGGGTCTGGCGTGGGCAAATCATCGTTGCTGGGGCGGCTGGCGCAGGGGGTCGATGCCGATGTCGTCGTCGTCGCGCTGGTGGGCGAACGCGGGCGCGAGTTGCGCGGATTTGTCGAGGATGTGCTGGGCCCGCAGGGCATGGCACGCGCTGTCGTCGTTGCCGCGACATCGGACGAATCGCCGCTGGTGCGGCGCCGCTGCGTGGCAGCGGCTATGGCGGTGGCCGAACATTTCCGCGATGCGGGGGCGCATGTTCTGTTTCTGGCTGACAGCATCACGCGCCATGCCGAGGCGCATCGCGAAGTGGCCTTGGCCGCGGGTGAAACAGCGGCGCTGCGGGGCTATCCGCCATCCCTGTCACACGCGATCATGGGGCTGGCTGAACGGGCGGGACCGGGGCCCGAAGGGGCGGGCGATATCACCGCGATCCTGTCGGTTCTGGTGGCGGGGTCGGATATGGAAGAGCCGGTGGCCGATATTCTGCGCGGCACGATTGACGGGCATGTGGTGCTGGACCGCCGCATTGCCGAACGGGGGCGCTATCCTGCGGTTGATCTTTTGCGGTCGGTGTCGCGGTCTTTGCCCGATTGCGCCACGGCCGAGGAGAATGCGCTGATTGCAGATGCGCGGCGCGTGCTGGGGGCGTGGGACCGCGCCGAACTGATGGTGCAATCGGGGCTTTATGCGGCGGGGTCCGACCCGTTGACCGACCGCGCGATCCGGCTTTATCCGCTGCTTGACGGGTTCCTGGCCGAATCCGCGCCCGGCGGTGGGGTGGATGGCAGTTTTGGCCGGTTGTGGACGATCCTGTCGCAGGGATGACGGCGTCAGATGCGGCGGGACAGGCGGCGCGCCTGTGACAAAAGATCGATCGCGGCGGGCTGGGCGGATTGCTGGGCCAGTTCCGACCGGACGAGGAAGCGGCGCAGAAGATCGTCGATCCTGGCAGGATCAGTGAATTGCGACACGCCCGAAGTGCCGAAAACCGAGGCGGCCTTGCTGTCCATGGTTGCGACCTGACGGTCGATATCGAGTTTGGGGAAACTGTCGGGCAAGCCGAGGCCGGTTTGCATGACCTTTCGCAGGGGCGGGTTGCCGAGGATGCGGAACCATTTGGCGGTTTCGCTGCCGCTGCCTGCCGCCAGCTTGGCCAGTTCGCGCCGGGTGTTCAGGGCAAGACGGAAGTCGCCGTTCTGCTGGCCGATGGCGGTTTCGAACCGGCGTTCCTGCCACTGGGCAAGGATGCGGTCAGGGAAATCGGAGAGTTTGGTGTTGGGAACGGGGAAATCGCCAAAACCGAAGGCTTCGGTCAGCGCCTTGTAGCGGGGGTCGGACAGGCGCATGGCGAAGGCGCCGGTCTTGAGCGTGCCGTCAGACAATACCTTGCGGATGAAGGCGCGGCTTTCAAGATCGGCCTCGAGCCCGAAAGCCTCGAGCGTGATGCGCAGCAGGCGGCGGTCTGCGACCAGATCGTCGGCGGTGTCGATCTTGCCGATCCGGTCGCGGAAATAGGCCGCGTCGCGCTGGATTTCCGGCGATTTCGCCAGTGCCCCCTGCTGGGCCGCCGCGGTGCGCTTGAGAAAGCTCCACCCCAGCGCGCCGGTTGCGGGAAGCACTGGCGAAAAGGTCATGCCACAGACGCGGCAAGAAGCCGTTCTTCGCGCGGCAGAAGCGCGCGCAGCGCCTTGAGCGCGGGGTAGTATTCGTCGGCCAACACGGATTGCGAGGCCAGCGTCAACTGGGCCCTGCTGTCAGGATCTGTCAGGACCTGGCTGAGTTGTTCGATGCTGCGCAGCGCCTGAAGGCGGATATCGGCCGCCTGTGCATCGCCGGTCAGCACCAGTTGGGCCAGATAGCAAACGCGCCGGACCGGCGTGTTGGCGGTTTCGGGGTGGATGGCATCGCGCAGGCGCAGGATGTTGGCGTTGGGCGTCATCACCGCGATACGCGACCGCTTGTCGCCATTCTCGATGACGGCGCCGTTGATCAGCACCCGTTCGTGCGGCCCGAGTTTCAGGACAAGCCCCGTCATGGTGCCCCCCCTTCGCCCCGCAGGCCGCGCATGACGGCGGTGTTGATGTCCACCAGCACCAGCACCGATCCACGACCGTCAAGGATGCGACGGGTCTGTTCGGCAGTAAACTCGTACAGGTAGAAAAGCTGCGCCCGCAGCGCGGTGGGCAGGCTGTTGCCGGAATCGGCCACATCGGCGCCCAGCACCGTCCACAGCCGGAGGTTGGCATCAAGCGCGCGGGCGAGGATGGCAAATTCGGTATCGCGGCGTTGCCATGCGGCCGAAAGATCGGCGGTGCAGGCGGCAAGAAGATCGTATTCCACGGCACGCGGGTTGCGTGCGGTGACGTCGGGCCGGGCATAGGCCCGCCGCGCCAGAAGCTGTGCTGTCATTCGGGGCTCCGCTGGAATGGGGGTTCAGGGGTGAGGGGGGCCGGACGCGCCGGCCCCTGCCGTTTCAGCGGAACAGCGAGAGCAGGTTCTGCGGCTGCTGGTTTGCGATCGAAAGCGCCTGCGTGGACAACTGCTGCTGCACCTGAAGCGCCTGCAAGCGGGCCGAGGCCTCTTCCATGTCGGCATCGACAAGAGTGCCGATCCCGGCCTTGAGCGAATCGGTCAGCTTGCCCACGAAATCGGACTGGATGCCGATGCGCTTTTCCACCGAACCGAAGGCCGCGGCGGCATCGATCGCGGTGCCGAGCATGGTTTCGATGCTGCCCAGCGCCGTGGCCGCGCCATTCGCGGTGGACACGTCAACCGAGCTGAGCGCGCCCAGCCCGCCCGAGCCTGCGTTGCGATATTGGCCACTGACGGTCAGGTCGGTGGTGCCATCATTGGTAAAGGTCAGCTGGCCTGCATTGGCGCTGTCGAAATCGACGGTCAGCCCGCCGATCTTGAGCGCGTCGATGGCGTTTTTCATCCCGACGGCGATCAGGTCGGGCACGGTGTTGTTGCCGCTGTCGATATCGGCATCCGACACTGTGTAAGAGGCGGTCTTGTCCCCGATCCGCATGGTGATCTTGTCACCCGCGGCCCAGTTGTTGGTGCCATCGGCAATGGTGATGTCATCCGACCCGCCTGCGCTGTCGAGTGACAGGACAAACGTATCGCCGGCCGCCGAGATGGTGCCGCCGGTGCTGGCGTTGAACACATCGTTGGCCGCATATTGCCCAGTCGAAAGGTTTTGCGCCGTGACGGTGATCGACGAGGCGGTCACGCCGGTCGAGGACCGGTCGAGCGAGGAGAGGACATCCACGCTGGTCTGGCTGCCGTTCACAAGGTTCAGCCCGTTGAACTGGGCGGCGCCCACGACCGATTCGATCTGCTTGCGCAGGGCGACGATATCGGTCTGGATTTTCGAGCGGTCCACGTTGTCTTCCTGCGCGGCCACGATCTTCCCCTTCATGTCGGTCAAGAGCTTGGTCACCGTTTCCGAGGCCTGACGCGCCACCGCCACGGTGGAGGAACCGAGCGACAGGCTGGAGGAGATGCCCTTGAACCCTTCCACATCGGATTCCATCACCTTGGACACGGCCCAGACGGCGGCATTGTCCTTGGCGCTGGCGACGGTCTTGCCCGTCGAGATTTCGGACTGGGTGCGGGCCAGCCCGGCATTGATGGTTTTCATCGTTTGCAGCGCGACCATGGCGCTGGAATTGGTCAGGATCGAAGACATGTTTGCGTCCTTCATGGCGGCGCGGTTCGGCGCCAGCGGTGGTGAGGGCGGCTTCTGGCCGGTGCGGGGGAACCGCGCCATCCCGTCTGGGATGCAGGGACAGTGAACCCGCGTCGTCCTAAGCCTTTGCTAATGCCAAGCGGGAAGTTCTGAAAATTGCAGCTAAACCCGTTTGGTGCGATCGGACCGCGGGGGCAGGGTCGTCTTGATGCCCTGACGGTCATAGGTTGAAACGCGGTCGCCGGTTTGCAGCGCCTCGATCCGGCGGCGGGCGGCGCGCAGGCCGCTGGCGGCGGCGCCCAGCAGGGCGGCATTCAGCGTGCCCGCACGCGCGGCGCGGCGCAGGGCGGCGGGTTCGGCGGGCAGGGAAACCGTCTCTAACCTTGCGGAAATCGGGCCGAGGGCCGCGAAATCGGCATGACGAAGCGCGGCGGAGAGATCGTCGAGCACCTGTTCAAGCGGCGTCATTTTGCCCCCCCAAGGCGCGGAAGATCGATTCGGTCAGGCCAATTCCCCCCGCCGCGACCATGGACCGTGCCTGCGCGTCGCGCAGGAACGAGGCGAACTGTTCTTCACCGATGCCGCCGCCGAAGCTGCCTTCGGCTGCCGCGCCGAAACCGGCTGCGCCCAGCATTTGTGACAGGAAGGCAGCCTCCATCTCGGCCGCCTTGAGACGCAGGGGCGAGGGAGCGGCAAGGGGGGTAAGGGGTGCAAGCATGGGTCAACTCCGTTCTGGAACGGGGCAAGGATGGCGCGGGGCGGTAAAGAATTTCGAAACGGGTTCGCGCGATGTTGGGCCACCGGACAGAAGGCCGCACCCCATGATCGCAACGATTCTTGCTACCCCGACTGCGTTGACCGCTCTGCCCGACGGTGCGGCGGATGATGATGGGCAAATTGCCGGAACCGACGGGGATTTTCTGGCCGAGGTCGGCAAGGCCGAGGAGGCGAGGGCGGAATCGGGTCTTTGGGTCAGCCTCGGGCAGGTGACGGCTGCGCTGGTGGCCGAGGTGGCGATGAGGCCGCCGGATGCTGTGCCCATCGCGCAGGGTGACGCGGTGGCAGGCGATGTGATCGCGACCGAGGGGCAGAAGGAACCGCCCATGGCCAACGCGCCAGTGATACCGGACGGCCCTGATTTGCCCTGGCTGGCCGTGCCGGATGGTTTGATTGATGGCGGGCCGGAGCTGGCGCCGGTGCGTGCGTCTGATGCGCCGGATGGATTGCGCGACGGCGGGCGGGGACTGGCGCCAGAGCCTGCGGTTAGGCGCGGGGTTTGGGCGGTGCCTTTGTCTTATGCGCCGGATGGTTTGAGTGATGATGGGCCGGTGGCCGATCCTGTGCCTGTTGTCGGGCGCGGGGCCGGGGCGGTGCAAATGCCTTTGGCGCCGGAAGCAGTGCATCCCGTTGCCGTGTCTGTCTTTGCTGGTGCGCA
Organism: Rhodobacter sp.; assembly: GCA_027484985.1. Taxonomy (GTDB): domain Bacteria; phylum Pseudomonadota; class Alphaproteobacteria; order Rhodobacterales; family Rhodobacteraceae; genus Paragemmobacter. Next base: position 22,670 of record JAIXRW010000068.1, read on the forward strand.
AGCGGGTGATTGGTTGGGCGGCCTGGTTGCGGCGCCGGCAGAGGCTACCCCCCAAGCCGAGGCCGAGGGCAAGGCAAGTCTGTTGGTGGCGCGGGATGTCTGGGCCGAAGGCACAGGTGGGCAGGCCCCCCCGTTGGAGGCAGAAGGCGCGGCTGCGCGGGCGGTGGAACCTGCCAAGGGGGCTTCGGCGGCGGTACAGATGCATCGGGGCGACCAGCCGCTTCCCGAACCACAGGTGATCGCCGTTCCGGAAAGGGTTGGCGCGGCGATGGGTGGCGTGTTTCCCGTAGCGCAGGCAGAGCGTGATGGTATGCGCCGGGAAGGGGACGAAAAGTCCGAAACGACCGTGCTCGCGTGGGTGGCGGGTGGGCTGGCCGTGCCGATGGTTGAGGCTGTGCCGGCACGGGGCGCGTTCAATGGTTTGCCGACAGAGGGGCTGATCAGGCCAGAGGGGCCTGCCATGCCTGCACATGGGCTGGTTGACGCTGCGCCACTGCGGGTGGACCGGGCCGATGGGCCGGATGGGCCTACCATGGCCGCTGCGCCGCCGGTTCCTGCTGCAACTGGCGCGGGACAGGCGAAGGCGATCGCGCGGCCCGAGGGCGCATCGCCGGTGGTTTGGGTCGGTGCGGGGGCATTGGTTCCCGTGTCAATCGCAGACGTCGGGGCGGGGGTGTCAGGTCTGTTGCCAAGCGTAGCCACGCCTGATGCGCCTGAAGGTCCGGCCCTTTTGCCGCGTGTGGCTGCGTCTGGCAAGGGGGCGGGGGCATGGGTGGTGGATGCACAGGTGATGCAGACGGAAATGCCGACGGGCGATGTGGCCAAGGTGCCGCTGGCCCTTGACATGGTGTCTGGCGACATGGCGCAGCCAGTGCCCGGCGCGGTCGGCTTGGCACCCGTTGCGGCGGGCCATGCCGCGCCGCCTGCCCTTGGGCTGCCAGCCACCCTGCCGCCCATGGTGGCGCCAGCGATTGTCGCCGCCGCGCAGGGGTTTGCCGATGACCCCGTGACGCTGGTTCTATCGCCCGAGGAATTGGGTGCGGTCCGGTTCGAGATGCAGGGCAAGGGCGACGGCGTGCATGTCACGCTGACGGTCGAGCGGCCCGAAACACTCGATCTGCTGCGGCGTCATGCCGAGCAGTTGGAGCGCGAATTCCGGCAGGCGGGCTTTGCCGCCGCGTCATTCACCTTTGCCGGGGGCGGGGCGGGCGCGGGCGGCCAAGAGCGGGCGGCGCGGCCGATGGGCTGGCTGGCGACGGGGGCAAACCCTGTCGAGCCTGCGCGCAAGCCTGCGCGAAAGGGCCGCGATGCGGGCCTTGATATGCGGATATGACAGGAGAAGACGATGGAGATCAGCCCGACACCGCCTGTGGCGGCAAAGCCTGCAAAACCTGCGATCAGCGCCGATTTTGATACCTTTCTGAAGATGCTGACCGTGCAGATGACCAATCAAGACCCGATGAACCCGATCGAAAGCGCGGATTATGCCGTGCAGCTGGCCACGTTTTCGGGGGTCGAGCAACAGGTCAAGACGAACCAGTTGCTGGGCGATCTGGCGGCACAGGGCAGTCTTTCGGCCATGGCGCAACTGGCCGGTTGGGTGGGGCAAGAGGCGCGGGTGGCCGCACCGGTGCGGTATGAGGGCAAGCCTGTCACCCTGTCGCCGCAGCCTGCGGCGATGGCTGATCGGGCGGTGCTGGTGGTCAAATCGGCCAAGGGCGATGTTGTCGCGCGCGAGGATATTCCGCTGGATGGCAAGCCCTATCAATGGCTGGGGGCGGATGCGGCGGGCAATCCGCTGCCGACCGGCACCTATCGGCTAGAGGTGCAAAGCATGGCAGACGACACGGTGATAAGGACCGATCCGGTGGAAAGCTATGCGCGGATAGTCGAGGCGCGGCGCGGGCCCGAGGGGGCGATTCTGGTGCTGGATGGCGGGATCGAGGTGAAGGCGACGGATGTGACGGCGCTTCGGTCGGCGTGATGCTTGCGCGGGCGGTGAAAGCGGGTAAGCGATGGGCGGATGGAGACGATGCCCGACACGCCCGATGCTGCCCTGCTGCGGCTTGACCCCGCGCTTGCGGGGGCGGCATGGCTGCCCATGACGGGTGGCCGGACGAACAGGCTGTGGCGCGTGGGCGGGTTCACGGTGAAACGCTACGATCTGGATGCCGCGACACCGCTTTTCCCCAATGATCCCACCGCCGAGGCGCTGGCCCTGCGGCTGTTTGCGCCCGAGGGGCTGGCGCCATGTTTGCGGGCGGCGGGGAAGGACTGGCTGATTTACGACCATGTCGCAGGCGCGCCGGTGACGGGCGACCCTGCGCCGGTTGCCCGATTGCTGCACCGGCTGCACCGGATGACGGTTCGGGCGGACAGTTTCAGGCGGGCGCCGAATGGCAGTGCCGCCGTTCTGGCAGATGCGCGGCAGATTCATCTCATGCCGGATGCGCCCGATGATCCGGGGCTTGGGCCTGTTGCGGCGGTTCCCATTCATGCCGACGCGGTGGCGGGCAATGTGCTGGCCAAGGCGGGCGGGCCCTTGCTGATCGACTGGCAATGCCCTGCGCTGGGCGATCCGGTCGAGGATATCTGCACCTTTCTGTCGCCCGCGATGACATGGCTTTACACCGGTCAGCCGATCACGGCCGCGCGGGCCGAGGCGTTTTTGCAAGCCTATCCCGATGCCGAAACCGTGGCGCGGGCGCGGGCGATGCGGCGGATCTATGGATGGCGAATCGCCGCGCATTGCGCGTGGAAGGCGGCGCGGGGTGACGCTGATTACGCCGCCGCGCTGAAGCTGGAGCTGGCCGCGATCTAGAGGAACTGGCCCAGTCCGATGCCCGCGGCAAAGATGACGAAGGCGGCAGGGACCAGATACCAGCGCGACCGGCGGCGGGGTTTGACCAGCACTTTGGGCCGGTCGGCCTGCGCGATAAGGGCAGCTTCGACGAGGCGCGGCAGTTTCGGGCCAAAGCGCGACAGGATGCGCGCGGTTTGCGCCAGATCGCGCAGCAGGGCGGCGGGGCCGATATTCTTGGCCACATAGCTTTCCACCACGGGGCGGGCGACCTGCCAGATATTGATATGCGGATCGAGGCTGCGGGCGACCCCTTCGACCACCACCATCGTGCGTTGCAGAAGGATCAGGTCGGTGCGTGTTTCCATCCCGAAGCGTTCGGTCACGTCGAACAGATAGGCCAGAAGCCGGGCCATCGAGATGCGGCTGGCATCCATGCCGAAGATCGGTTCGCCCACGGCACGCAGGGCGCGAGCGAATTCGTCGATATCGCGGTCGGCGGGGACGTAGCCTGCTTCGAAATGCACTTCGGCCACCCGGCGGTAATCCTTGCGGATGAAACCCATCAGGATTTCGGCATAGACGCGGCGGGTATATTCGTCGATCCGGCCCATGATGCCGAAATCATAGGCGATGATCGCGCCGTCTGCGCCCACCTTGAGGTTGCCCTGGTGCATGTCGGCGTGGAAATAGCCGTCGCGCAGGGCGTGGTTGAGGAAGAGCGACAGCACGCGGGCGGCAAGCACCTTGCGGTCAAGGCCTGCCGCGTCGATGGCGGCGTTGTCGTTCATGCCGAAGCCTTCGGCCCAACCAAGCGTCATCACCGTGCGGCCCGACAGGAACCAGATGGGCTTGGGGACGCGGAAGCCCTCGTCCTTTTCGGTATTGGCGGCAAATTCGGCAGCGGCCGAGGATTCGAGCCGCAGGTCAAGTTCGCCCATCACCACGCCTTCGAAATGTGCGATGACGTCCATGGGGCGCAGGCGGCGCGAGGCGGGGGCGACGATCTCGATCGTGCGCGCGATGAGGTAGAAAGCGTCGATATCGGTGCGGAAGGCGCGTTCGATGCCGGGGCGCAGGACCTTGACCGCGACTTCCTCGCCGGTTTCGGCAAGGCGGGCGCGGTGGACCTGTGCGATGGACGCTGCGGCGACGGGTTCGGAGAATTCGGAAAAGACCTGATCGACGGGCACTTCCAGTTCGGCCGCGATCATCTGTTTGGCGATGGCGGTGGGGAAGGGGGGCAGGCGATCTTGCAGGTATTTCAACTGCTGCGCCAGTTCTTCCCCGACGACATCGGGGCGGGTCGAAAGGATCTGGCCGAATTTGATATAGGCGGGGCCAAGGGCTGTCAGCGCGCGGGTGGCGGGCGGAAGCGCCGGGTCGCCGCGCAGGCCAAGCCATTTGAAGGGCCAGCCGACGACACGGGCAAGGATGCGCAGGCGGGGCGGGGCGCGGAAGGCTTCCAGCACCACATCCATCGCGCCGGTGCGTTCCAGCGTGGCGCCAGTGCGGATGAGCCGCCAGATATTGTGCGGTCCGCGCATCAGAGCTTCCAGCCGGAATGAAGGGCGGCGATGCCCATCGTCAGGTTGCGGTATTTGACCTGACCGAAGCCCGCCTTGCGGATCATGCTGGCAAAGGTTTCCTGATCGGGGAATTTGCGGATGGATTCGACAAGGTACTGATAGCTGTCGCGGTCATTCGCCACGATCTGGCCCATGACGGGGATGACGTTGAAGGAATAAAGGTCGTAGGCCTTTTGCATCATCGCGTTGGGGATGTGGCTGAATTCCAGCACCATCAGGCGGCCGCCGGGTTTGAGGACGCGGTAAGCCTCATCCAGCGCGTCCTGGATGCGGGTGACGTTCCTGATGCCGAAGCTGATGGTGTAGGTGTCGAAGGAATTGGCGGGCAGCGGCAGGGCCATGGCATCGCCCACGACCCAGTTCAGGCGGTCGGCCTGATGTTCGGCCTCGGCCCGTTTGCGGCCTTCGATCAGCATCGATTCGGTCATGTCGAGCACCACGGCAGATGAGCCCGGGGCGCGTTTGAGGAAGCGGAAGGCCACGTCACCCGTGCCGCCCGCCACATCGAGCAGGCGCTGGCCGGGGCGCGGGGCAAGCCAATCCATCATCGCGTCTTTCCACAGGCGGTGGACGCCGCCTGACATCAGGTCATTCATGATGTCGTAGCGGCTGGCGACGCGGGTGAAGACGCCGTGGACCATGCCGGCCTTGGCCTGCTCGTCCACGGTCTGGAACCCGAAATGGGTGGTGCCCTGCGGGGTGTCGTCGTTCATCTGCCCTTGCCGATCCTTGGTTTGCCCCCTTCTTATAGGGCCGATGTCCGGCGCTGCAATGCGCCCCTATGTAACAGGACCGCGCCGATGCCCGAACTGCCCGAGGTTGAAACCGTCCGTCGCGGGCTGGTTCCGGTGATGGAGGGGCGGGTGATCGAACGCGCGGCGGTGAACCGTGCCGATCTGCGTTGGCCTTTCCCCGACCGGATGGCCGAGCGGTTGACTGGCGCGCGGGTAGTTAGCCTGCGGCGGCGGTCGAAATACATTCTGGCCGATCTGGATACGGGCGAGACGCTGCTGGTGCATCTGGGCATGTCGGGGCGGATGCTGATTTCGGCGCCGGATGCGGGGCGCGAGACGTTGGGGGAATGGCATCACGCCCACCCCGCGCCGGAAAAGCACGACCATGTGGTGTTCGACATGCAAGGCGGGGCGCGGGTTACGTTCAACGATGCGCGGCGGTTCGGGGCGATGGACCTGATGCCCACCGCGCGGGCCGGGGCGCACCCGCTGCTGGCCGTATTGGGGCCGGAACCGTTGGGGAATGCGTTCAACGAGGCGTATCTGGCCGAGCGGTTGAAGGACCGCAAGACACCGATCAAGGCGGCGCTGCTGGACCAGCATCTGGTGGCGGGGTTGGGCAATATCTATGTGTGCGAGACGCTGTATCGGGCGCGGGTGCATCCGGCGCGGCAGGCGGGACAGCTAACCAAGCGCGAGGTGGCGGGGATGGTGCCCATCATCCGCGCCGTGCTGGACGAGGCGATTGCGGCGGGCGGATCATCCTTGCGCGATTACCGGCAGGCGGACGGGGAACTGGGCTATTTCCAGCATAGTTTTCAGGTTTACGGGCGCGAGGGTGAAGCCTGCGCGACCGCTGGCTGCGGCGCGACCGTGGCAAGGATCGTGCAGTCGGGGCGGTCATCGTTCTATTGCCCGTCCTGTCAGAGGTGACTTGCCATCGGTCGGGTTGCTGTTAGGACTCGCGCGGTATTCATCCGGGGGACGCGATGGCCTATGAGACGCTGCTTGTCGAGGTCGAGGATTACATTGCCACGATCCGGCTGAACCGGCCCGATGCGCTGAATGCGCTGAACACCAAGCTGATGCAGGAGCTGGCGGTGGCGCTGGCGGCGGCCGAGGCGAATGAGCGGGTGCGCTGTATCGTGCTGACGGGGTCGGAAAAGGCATTCGCCGCCGGTGCCGATGTGCGCGAGATGGCGGCCAAGGGTTATACCGACGTGTTCTTTGACGATCTGTTCGGTCCCGAGGCCGAGGCGATCGCGCGGGTGCGAAAGCCGGTTATCGCCGCCGTGGCGGGCTATTGTCTGGGCGGGGGGTGCGAATTGGCGATGATGTGCGATTTCATCATCGCTGCCGATACGGCCAAGTTCGGGCAGCCCGAGATCAACCTTGGCATCTGTGCCGGTATGGGCGGCACGCAGCGCCTGACGCGGGCTGTTGGCAAGGCCAAGGCGATGGACATGAACCTGACGGGCCGTTTCATGGACGCGGCCGAGGCCGAGCGGGCAGGGCTGGTCAGCCGTGTCGTTCCGCCCAAGGACCTGATGGCCGAGGCGATGAAGGCCGCGACCAAGATCGCGCAGAAATCGATGCTTGCCGCGATGGCGATCAAGGAAGCGGTCAACCGCGCGCAAGAGGGGTCTTTGCGCGAGGGGCTGCTGTTCGAGCGGCGGGCGTTTCATGCGCTGTTCGCCACCGAGGACCAGAAAGAGGGCATGGCCGCCTTTCTGGAAAAGCGCGAACCGCAGTTCCGCGACCGCTGAGCCCCTTATTTTCCTGTTTCCTTTCGCGGTGAAATGGCCTAAAGGCCGCAGCACATGCGCGTGGGCCCGCTTTGGCAAGATGATTCCCGTATCTTCAGGCGGGAGCCTTGGGTCTATTTCGCAACCGAATTGAAACGACAGACCCTAGGAAAAACAGCCCGATGGCAAACACTGCCCAGTCCAAAAAGCGCGCCCGCCAGTCCGAAACGCGCTATGCGATCAACAAAGCCCGCCGTTCGCGTATCCGCACCTTCCTGCGCAAGGTCGAGGAAGCGCTGGCTTCGGGCGATCAGGCCGCTGCGGCCGAAGCGCTGAAGAATGCCCAGCCCGAATTGCAGCGCGGCGTGTCGAAGGGCGTGCTGCATGCCAATACCGTGTCGCGCAAGATCTCGCGTCTGGCGCACCGGGTGAAGGTGCTGGCGACCACCACCTCGGCCTGATTGGCGCGACAGAGAATCGGACGGAATCGAAAGGGCGTGGCCAAGCGGGCTGCGCCCTTTTTCCATACCCCGATCACCCCCCCCCGAAAGGCAGTATCCGCCCCGCTGCGACAGGCTAGCTATCGCGGGTGCGTGGCGTAAATGCACAGTCGTTTGGATTCGGTTGCGACAAGTTTCTGTCAAGCGCGAAGTTCGGTTGCGGACCCGTTCACGGGCTTGCTACCGTCCCCATGCGATTCACTTCGTCTGGGGGACATGACGCGGTCGCAAACTGGAACAACGGGTCTGCCAAAGCTGCCAAGCCCTGATCGGCCCGAATAAAAAAACAGTTTGCAGCCGCTGGGTTGTGCTGTCTGCACGCGTTGCAGAACACATAGCTGACGCCCGTGCCGGGCACCGGTTTGCGCCGGTGCAGGGATGGGCAGTCTGTCCGGCCGCAAGCCGGAAGCCGAGCGGTTTTTCCGACCTTGGGGGGTTGGTATTGCCGTTCGGTGGGGCCCGTTGGGGCCTGTCGGAAGGTGGCCTTGTGCCGGTCTGAAGTGTTGTTTGGGGGGTGTGGGTAGTGAAACAACAAAACAGGCGCAGGGGAACCTTCCCCGCTTGAGAAGCGCCGCGGCAGACGGGTCGATGGAATGGCAGATGACACTTGGGGATCGGTTCGCGAAGGACTGATCAAACGCGTTGGGCGTAACAATTATGTAACCTGGATCGAGCCGCTGACGCTGCGCGATCTGGGGGGTGGAGTGGCGCGTTTCGAAGTGCCGACCAGTTTCTTCGGGGACTGGGTTTCGCGCAATTTCGCCGATCACATCCTTTCGCATCTGAACACCTCGGGGCTTGGGGTGGACCGGGTGGAATTTGCTGTGGGCCGTGCGGCGCGCGCCGTGCGGGCGCCGGCAAAGCCTGCGCCGGCCGCGGCGCCCAAGGTGGCCGCACGCGCCGCGCCAAAACCGCGGGCCGAGGCCGAGGACATGCCCGGCGCCCCGCTGGATGCCCGCTTTACCTTTGACAGTTTCGTGGTGGGCAAGCCGAACGAACTGGCCCATGCCGCCGCGCGCCGTGTGGCCGAGGGCGGACCTGTCAGTTTCAATCCGCTGTTCCTTTATGGCGGCGTGGGGCTGGGCAAGACGCACCTGATGCATGCCATCGCGCATGAATTGCAGACCCGCCAGCCGCATCTGCGGGTGCTGTACCTGTCGGCCGAGCAGTTCATGTACCGCTTTGTGCAGGCCCTGCGCGAACGGCAGGTGATGGATTTCAAGGAAATCTTCCGGTCGGTCGATGTGCTGATGGTGGATGACGTGCAGTTCATCGCCGGAAAGGACAGCACGCAGGAAGAGTTCTTCCACACCTTCAACGCGCTGGTGGACCAGAACAAGCAGATCGTCATCTCGGCTGACCGCGCGCCCGGCGAGATCAAGGATCTGGAGGACCGAATCAAATCGCGCCTGCAATGCGGGTTGGTGGTGGACCTGCACCCGACCGATTACGAATTGCGGCTGGGCATCCTGCAACAGAAGGTCGAACATTACCGCACGCAGTATAGCGGGCTGGTGATTGCCGATGGTGTGCTGGAATTCCTGGCCCATCGCATCACCACCAATGTCCGTGTGCTGGAAGGCGCGCTGACGCGGTTGTTCGCCTTTGCCAGCCTTGTGGGCCGCGAGATCACGCTGGAACTGGCGCAGGATTGCCTTGCCGATATTCTGCGGGCCAGCGACCGCAAGCTGACGATCGAGGAAATCCAGCGCAAGGTGGCCGAGCATTACAACATCCGCCTGTCCGACATGATCGGGCCGAAGCGGGTGCGCAACATCGCGCGGCCGCGCCAGATTGCGATGTATCTGGCCAAGCAACTGACCCCGCGCAGCCTGCCCGAGATCGGACGGCGGTTCGGCGGGCGCGATCACACCACGATCATGCATGGCGTGCGGAAGATCGAAGAGCTTATGGCGACCGACAGCCAGCTTTCGGACGACCTACAGATGTTGCGGCGGCAGTTGCAGGGGTAACGGGCGATGAGGTTGGTGGTGTGTGTTCTGGCGATGTTCGCCGCTTCGCCCGCGCTTGCGGCGCTGTCGGGATTTTATGACAGCGCCGAAAAGATCGGGACGATCCTGTCGGACGGCGCGGTTGCCGATGCGCTGCGGCAGGCGCCGATCGGCGCGATATTGAACAGTGGCACGGCGGCGGATGGGGGCGATGAATGGACCATCCGCACGCAAGAGTGCGATCTGGTGGTGGTGCTGACCGCGCAGGTGCCCAAGGACGGCATGGTCGGCAAGACGACCTATGATCTTCGGATTGTCACACCCTGCCAATAGCGTGGTTTTTCGGCGACCCGGACGCCAAAGACATGCCAAGACGCTTGTGAAAGGCCGGAAAGCCGCTAATTTCACACTCCCCGGACGGGGCGTGTCATCGGGGCGCGCCGGGGCAAGAATGGATGGGATGGACGATGAAGCTTTCGATTGAACGCGGCACGCTTCTGAAGGCGCTTTCGCAGGCGCAATCGGTGGTCGAACGCCGCAATACCATTCCGATCCTTGCCAATGTGCTGATCGAGGCCGAGGGGAACCAGGTCAGTCTGCGGGCGACCGATCTGGATATCGAGGTGGTGGACCGTGCGCCTGCCATGGTTGAACGCGCCGGGGCGACGACCGTTTCGGCGGTGATGCTGCACGAGATCGTACGAAAGCTGCCGGACGGGGCGTTGGTGAACCTGTCGGAAGATGGCGCGACGGGGCGGCTGACCATTACGGCGGGGCGTTCGACGTTCAGCCTTGCCACGCTGCCGCGCGAGGATTTCCCCGTGATGGCAACATCGGAATACAGCACGAATTTCGCGGCCCCCGCGCCGGTACTGCGGCGGCTGTTCGACAAGGCGAAATTCGCCATCTCGACCGAGGAGACGCGCTATTACCTGAACGGCGTGTACATGCACACCGCGACGGCCGAGGGCGGCGCCGTGCTGCGCTGCGTGGCGACCGACGGGCACAGGCTGGCGCGGATCGATGCCGCCCTGCCAGAAGGGGCGGCGGCGATGCCCGGCGTGATCGTGCCACGCAAGACGGTGGGCGAATTGCGCAAGCTGCTGGATGATGACGAGGCGACGATTGCTGTTTCGGTATCGGAAACCAAGGTGCGCTTTGCCACACCCGCGATCACGCTGACATCCAAGGTGATCGACGGCACTTTCCCCGATTACACGCGCGTGATCCCCACTGGCAACACGCGGCGGCTGGAAGTGGATGCGTCGGAATTCGCCAAGGCGGTGGACCGTGTGGCGACCGTGTCATCGGAACGGTCGCGGGCGGTGAAGCTGTCTTTGGACGAGGACCGGCTGGTGCTGTCGGTCAACGCGCCTGACAGTGGTGCGGCCGAGGAGGAACTGGCCGTGGCTTATGGCGACGAGCGGCTGGAGATCGGCTTTAACGCCAAGTATCTGCTGGAGATTGCCAGCCAGGTGGACCGCGAAAATGCGGTGTTCCTGTTCAATTCGTCGGGCGATCCGACGCTGATGCGCGAAGGCAATGACATGAGCGCGGTCTATGTCGTGATGCCGATGCGCGTCTGACAGGGCGGAGCGGGGGGCTCGCCCCCCGCACCCCCGAGGATATTTGAAGGCAGAAAATGGAGGCGGGTTTGGGCGGGCTGTCGGTGTTTGGCCTGAACCTTTCGCATTTCCGCAGCCATAAGTCGGCGCGGATGGTGTTTGACGGGCGGCCCGTGGCGATTTCGGGGGCGAACGGGGCGGGTAAGACCAATATCCTTGAGGCGGTTTCGCTTTTGTCGCCTGGGCGGGGGCTGCGGCGGGCGGCGCCCGAAGATCTGGTGCGGCGGCCCGAGGCGATTGGCTGGAAGATTTCGGCGGCGGTGCGGGGTCTGGATGCGCCGCATGAAGTGGAGACCTTTGCCGAAGGGGCCGAGGGGCGGCAGGTGCGGATCGACGGCAAGGCCGCGCCGCAGGTGGCGCTGGGGCGCATTTTGCGGGTGTTGTGGCTGGTGCCGGCAATGGACCGGCTGTGGATCGAGGCGGCCGAGGGGCGGCGGCGGTTTCTGGACCGGATGGTGCTGAGCTTTTTTCCTGACCATGCCGAGGCGGTGCTGGCTTATGAAAAGGCGATGCGTGATCGCAACAAGCTGTTGAAAGATATGGTTTCTGACGCTGGTTGGTATGGTGCGCTGGAGGCGCAGATGGCGGCGAGCGGGCGGTTGGTGACAGACCGGCGGCGGGCGGCGCTGGCGCGGATTGCGGCGGCGCAGGAGGGGGCCGAGACGGTGTTTCCCTTTGCCGAGCTGGCGCTGACGGGCCCCGAGGGCGAGGCGGAACCCGAGGATCTGGCAGCCGCGCTGGCCGAGGGGCGGCGGCGCGACATGGCGGCGGGGCGGACGCTGGTGGGGCCGCATCGGGCCGATTTATCAGCCACTTACGCGGCCAAGGGGGTTCCGGCGGGGCAATGTTCGACGGGGGAACAGAAGGCGTTGCTGATCAGCCTTATCCTGTCGAATGCGCGGGCCTTGGCGCAGGATATCGGGGTTGCGCCCATCTTGCTGCTGGACGAGGTGGCGGCCCATCTTGACCCCGAAAGACGGGCCGCGCTGTATGACGAGATATGCACACTGGATGCACAGGCGATGATGACGGGCACGGAAGCGGGCCTGTTCGACAGCCTTGGCGGCAGGGCGCAGTTTCTGGTGGTGCGTGAGCAGGGTGGCGTTTCGGAGGTGATGGCATGAACAGGCAGCGGGTGACTTTGATCACGCTGGGGGTGGACGATCTGGCGGCGGCGCGGGCGTTCTATGCGCGGCTGGGCTGGCGCGAGCATGGCGAAAGCCAAGAGGGCATTGCGTTCTTCCAGATGCACGGGCAGGCGCTGGCGCTGTTCGGGCGGGCTGCGCTGGCGGCCGATCAGGGGCGCGAGGGGGCGGCGCTGGGGACGGGGGCCATGACGCTGGCGCAGAATTTCGCCACCGAGTCCGAGGTGGATGCCGCCTTTGCCGAGGCGCTGGCGGCGGGGGCTGTGGCGCTGAAAAAACCAGAAAAGGTGTTCTGGGGCGGCTATTCGGGCTATTGGGCTGACCCTGATGGCCATGTATGGGAGGTGGCGATGAATCCGTTCTGGCCGCTGGCTGGGGACGGGTCGCTTACCTTGCCGGAGACGTGATGTCAGTTTCGATCCATGAGTTGCTGATCTATGCGGGCGGTATGGCCGCGCTTTGGGCCATTCCCGGGCCCGTTTGGGTGGCGTTGACGGCGCGGGCGCTTTCGGGCGGGTTTGCGGCGGCGCTGCCCTTGGCGGTGGGGGTGGCGCTGGGCGATCTGGTTTGGCCGCTGACGGCCATTCTGGGGCTGACATGGATCGAAAGCGTTTACGGCGATTTCCTTGCCATGCTGCGCTGGGTTGCGGCGGGGGTGTTCATCGGCATGGGGGTGATGCTGATCCGCAAGCCTGCGGCCACGCCGGATGCCGACAGCCGCCTGACGCGGCCGGGGGCCTGGGCCGGGTTTACGGTGGGGCTAGCGGTGGTGTTCGGCAACCCCAAGGCGATGCTGTTCTACATGGGTGCGCTGCCCGGGTTCTTTGATCTGGCGCATCTGACATGGCCGGATGTGGCCGCGATCATCACCATATCGGCGCTGGTGCCGATGGCGGGGAACCTGTGCCTTGCGCTGTTTCTGGACCGGGCGCGGCAATTGCTTTCCAGCCCCGAGAATGTGCGGAAACTGAACCTTGGGTCGGGCGTGCTGCTGGTGCTGGTCGGGCTGGTGATACCCTTCGTTTGACGCAATATCTTGTGTCCCTTGCGTGACATTGCCCGCAGTCCCTAGTATAAATCGGGGGCAAATCACGGGGTTACCGACGCATGGCCGAAGCCGCCAAGAAGCCCGCCGAATACGGCGCCGATTCTATCAAGGTTCTCAAAGGGTTAGAGGCCGTTCGCAAGCGGCCCGGCATGTATATTGGTGATACCGACGACGGGTCGGGCCTGCACCACATGGTCTATGAGGTGGTGGATAACGGGATCGACGAGGCGCTGGCGGGCCATGCCACTGCCGTAAGCGTGAAGATACATGCCGACAGTTCGGTTTCGGTGCGCGACAACGGGCGCGGGATTCCGGTGGATATCCATCAGGAAGAGGGCGTTTCGGCGGCCGAGGTCATCATGACCCAGCTGCATGCGGGCGGGAAGTTCAACAACACCGATGAAGGTGGCAACGCCTATAAGGTGTCGGGCGGTCTGCATGGCGTGGGCGTTTCGGTAGTGAACGCGCTTTCGGAATGGCTGGAGCTGACGGTGTGGCGCAACGATACCGAATATCGCGCGCGGTTCGAGCATGGCGATTGCGTGGTGCATGTGCACGAGGTGGGCCCCGCCCCCGGCATGCGCGGCACGGAAGTGCGCTTTCTGGCTTCGGCCAAGTCGAACATTCCGGAAGGGACGTTCAGCAACCTAGACTACCAGTTCAAGACGCTGGAGAACCGGCTGCGGGAATTGGCCTTCCTCAATTCCGGTGTGCGGATCATTGTCGAGGACGAGCGCCCCGCCGAGCCGTTGCGGACCGAGCTGTTCTATGAGGGCGGGGTTCGGGAATATGTGAAATATCTGGACCGGTCGAAAAGCAGCATCATGCCCGAACCCATTTACATGGTGGGGGAACGCGGCGGGATCGGGGTCGAGGTCGCGATGTGGTGGAATGACAGCTACCACGAGACGGTGCTGCCGTTCACCAACAATATTCCGCAGCGGGATGGAGGCACGCATCTGGCGGGTTTTCGCGGCGCGCTGACGCGGACGATCAACAATTACGCGCAGTCTTCGGGGATTGCGAAGAAGGAAAAGGTCGATTTCACCGGCGATGATGCGCGGGAAGGGCTGACCTGTGTGCTGTCGGTCAAGGTGCCGGACCCGAAGTTTTCGAGCCAGACGAAGGACAAGCTGGTAAGTTCCGAGGTGAGGCCTGCGGTCGAAAACCTTGTGAACGAAAAGCTGGCGGAATGGTTCGAGGAGAACCCCGCCAATGCCAAGATCATTGTCGGCAAGATCATCGAGGCGGCCTTGGCGCGGGAAGCGGCGCGCAAGGCCCGCGATCTGACGCGGCGCAAGACGGCGCTGGATGTGGCAAGCCTGCCGGGCAAGCTGGCCGATTGTCAGGAACGCGATCCGGCGAAGTCGGAATTGTTCCTTGTCGAAGGGGATTCGGCCGGCGGGTCGGCCAAGCAGGGGCGGTCACGCGCCAATCAGGCGGTGCTGCCGTTGCGCGGGAAAATTCTGAACGTCGAGCGGGCGCGGTTTGACCGGATGCTGGGCAGTCAGGAAATCGGGACGCTGATCACCGCCATGGGCACGGGGATCGGGCGGGACGAGTTCGATGTGAAAAAGCTGCGCTACCACAAAATCGTGATCATGACCGATGCCGATGTGGACGGCGCGCATATCCGCACGCTTTTGCTGACGTTCTTCTTCCGCCAGATGCCCGAGATCATCGAAGGCGGGTATCTCTATATCGCGCAGCCGCCGTTGTATAAGGTCGCGCGGGGCAAATCCGAAGTGTACCTGAAGGATCAGGCGGCGCTGGAAGATTACCTGATCGAGATGGGCATCGATGGCGCGGTTTTGCGCCTGAATGACGGGCAAGAGATTGCGGGCAACGATCTGGCCCGCGTGCTGGACGGAACGCGGCAGTTCCGGCGGGTGCTCGATGCGTTCCCGACGCATTACCCCAAGAACATTCTGGAGCAGGCGGCGATTGCGGGGGCCTTTGACCAAGGCCGCGCGGATGCCGATTTGCAGGCGGTGGCCGATCTGGTGGCCAAGCGGCTGGATCAGGTGGCGGCGGAATATGAAAAGGGCTGGGTCGGGCGGATCACGCAGGACCATGGCATCCGCCTGAGCCGCGTGCTGCGCGGGGTGGAAGAGCTGCGGACGCTGGACGGGGCGGTGCTGCGGTCGGGCGAGGCGCGGCGGTTGTCGTCTATCGCGGGGCAACAGCGGGAATACTATCGCAACCCCGGATCGCTGGTGCGCAAGGATCGCGAGCAGGTGATCTATGGCCCGATGGACCTGCTGCGCGCCGTTCTGGCCGAGGGGGAAAAGGGGCTTTCGCTGCAACGCTACAAGGGCTTGGGCGAGATGAACCCAGAACAGCTGTGGGAAACCACGCTTGACCCGAATGCGCGCACGCTGTTGCAGGTAAAGATCGACGATATGGCGGAAGCCGATGACATCTTTACCAAGCTGATGGGTGACGTGGTGGAACCGCGGCGCGAGTTCATTCAGCAGAACGCGCTGAACGTGGAAAACCTGGATTTCTGACGGGCGGGGGCGATGGCCCCCGTTTCGCTTTGGGGGTTGCGTGGCGACCCCGGCAGGACTTGAACCTGCAACCTTCCCCTTAGGAGGGGGACGCTCTATCCGTTGAGCTACGGGGCCACGCGCATCCTTAATGCGGCGAAAGCTGGTTTCTTGCAACAGGAGAGGGAAGATAGGGGGAGTGAATTTTGGCCCACCACTCCCCCTGTGGTCCGTTGCGTCTGGGTTGAGAGCTTGCAGGACGCGCAGGATGCCGAAAGCCGCGATCGGGCGGCTGTTAGCGGTAACAATAGCGGATCGGGCAGGCTTGGACAAGGGCCAAGTTTGCCGCTAACACTGTGGCACAGGCCTTCTGACAGGATGATGACAGTGAGCAGACCGCCCAGCCACGACCCGAAGCGCACCCTGACCTTGCGGGACGTTTCCGAGGCGTCGGGGGTCAGCGAGATGACGGTCAGCCGTGTGCTGCGGAACCGGGGCGATGTGTCGGTTGGCACCCGCGAACGGGTGCTTGAGGCGGCGCGGAGCCTTGGCTATGTGCCCAACAAGATTGCGGGGGCGCTGGCATCGCAGCGGGTCAATCTGGTGGGGGTGGTGATCCCGTCGCTTTCCAACATGGTGTTTCCCGAGGTGCTTTCGGGCATTTCCGAAACGCTGGACGATACCGGATTGCAGCCCGTGGTGGGGGTGACGAATTATTCGCCCGAGCGGGAAGAGGCGGTGATCTACGAGATGCTGTCGTGGCGGCCTTCGGGGATGATCGTCGCAGGGCTGGAGCATACCGAAGCGTCACGCGCCATGCTGGCGCAGGCGGGGATACCGATCGTCGAGATCATGGATATCGACGGCGCGGCGGTGGATAGCGCGGTGGGCATTTCACACAACCGCGCGGGGCGGCAGATGGCCGAGGCGATCATCGCGGCGGGGTATCGGCGGATTGCCTTCCTTGGCACGATGATGCCGCATGACCACCGCGCGCGCAAACGCTTGCAGGGCTTTGAAGAGGCGCTGGCGCGGGCAGGGCTGGAACTGGCGGATCGTGAATTCTATTCGGGCGGGTCGGCGCTGCTGAAGGGGCGCGAGATGACGGAAGCGGTGTTGAAACGGTCGCCCGACATTGATTTTCTGTATTATTCCAATGACATGATCGGCGCGGGCGGGTTGCTTTACTGTCTGGCACAGGGCATCGACGTGCCGGGGCGTGTGGGGCTGGCGGGGTTCAACGGGGTTGAACTGCTGGACGGGTTGCCGCGCCGGTTGGCGACCATGGATGCCTGCCGGTTGGAGATTGGCCGCAAGGCGGCCGCGATCATTGCGGGCAAGCATGATGGCGTGATCGGGGGCGAGGTGATCGAGCTGTTCCCGACGCTGGAGCCCGGCGACACGATCCGAAAGGGTTAAAGGTCGATTTCGACCGTCAGGGGGAAGTGGTCGGATGCGGGGCAATCCGTATCCGCGCTGACGCGGCGCACGGCTGGTGCGAGGTCGGGGGTTACGAAGCAGTGGTCAAGCTGGCGCAGGCGGGTTTCGCCTGCGATGACCTTGACATGGGTGTGCAGGCTGCCGGGGGTTTGGCCAGCGGCGGCCACGGCATCGGTGAACCCGTCGGCATAGCGTGCGCCGGGGTGGTAGGGGGTTTCGCCGGTCAGGCGGCGGTATTCGGCGCTGTGGGGTTCGCAGTTGAAATCGCCCATCCAGATGGCGCGGGCCGGGTTTGGCGGTTCGGCTTCGCCTTCGGTCCAGTTGCGGGCGGGTTCGTCGTCGGTCCCGCTCCACGGCCCGCCCTCGGCGGTTGCGCGGGCGTGGTGGGACAGAAGGAAATTGATCTGTTCCAGGCGTTCGGCCACACCGACATGGGCGAGGTGCAGCGACAGGATACGAAGTGGGCCGGAGGGGGCCACCACCATCGCCTCGAGTGCGGCGTTCTGGGTGTTGAGGGGGTCGAGCATGCGCCGTTTGGGAAGGGGCCAAAGGCGCGACCAGCGGATCGGCAGGCGCGACAGGATCATGGTGCCGAATTGGCGGCGGCGGTTGGTTACGCCCTGCGCCGTGACGATGGAGGCGTCCATGTCGAAGGCGGGGCCATAGACCCAGTGATGGTGCGGCAGCATGGCAGATATCAGGGCGGGTTGGTCGTCATACCCCGTGCGCGACCAGTTCCGTTCCACCTCTTGCAGGCAGATGATATCGGCATCTGCGATGGCGGGCCCGATGCGGGGCAGGTCATAGCGCCCATCGGCGCCAAAACCGTACTGGATGTTGAAGGAAACGAGTTTCATTCCAGCACCTGCAGCAGGCGCAGATGGGGCGAGGGCACGGGCATCTCGGCCAGCCAAGGCGGCGTGGCGCCTGCGGACAGGCGTGATCCGATGCTGTCGGGCGGGCCGATCACATCGCCCTTGCAGACCAGCAGGTAATTGGCGCCGGTTTTTCTGATTGCGGCGCGCAGGGTCGCTTCGTCCTTGGCAAAGGGCAGCAGGCCGTTGGCAAAGGCATCGGGGCTGCGGTGGTAGGGGGCGGAGGTGATGCTGTGATGGCTGGACAGCAGGATCAGCGGCCCGAGGTTGAGCGGGTTGAAGATGATGCCCGCAGGTGCGGCATCAAGGGGTTTAAGCGCGTCGATGGTGGCGCAATCATCGCTGAGCGCGGCGCGGACCGGGGGTGGCTTGGCCGGATCGGCGGTAAAGTGCAGATAGGCCGAGGTGAGGGGTTTGCCGCCAAGGGTGGCAAGGATCGCAAGGGCGCCGAATACGCGCAGGGCGGTGCCTGCCTGTGACAGCGCCCATGATCCGCCCGCCCCGAAGGCCAGCGCGACAAGCGGGATGCCCATGGTCAGCATCCGGACCTGCCAGAAGGACAGGATCGCGCCCGCCAGCACAAAGGCAAGCAGGGCCACGCCTTGGCCGCGTCGGGCCAGAACCGACAGGGTGAACAGCAGGGTGGCGATGTAGAAGGGCAGCAACAGGATGATGGCGCGCGCCGGATCGTTGGCGAGGAAGAAGCTGGCGGGCTTGATCTCTTCGATCTGGGCAAGAACGGTTTGTTGCAGTTCGGCCGACATGGCGGTGTAGGGGCCGGCAAGGCAGGGGCGGATCAACGGGTAAAGCAGCGCTGTGGTGATGGCGCCTGTGGCGATGATTGCCACGCCCCGGGTTGCGGGGCGGTGCAGCCGCCGCCCCGCCGTGACCAGCGCGGCGCTGCACAGGAAGGCGGCGGTTGTCACGGCCAGAAGCGGCGGCGACAGTGCATCACATACGGCAACGGGCCACAGCGCGGGCGAAATCTGACCCGCCATCAGAAGCGGCGCGGCAAGCGCCATGGCGGCGGAAAAGCCCAGCAGGCGGTGCGCGGCGCCCTGTCGGCCCATGGTCCATGCGGCGACAAGGATCGCACCTGCCAGCGCGATGGCAAGGATCATCTCGAGTCCGACTGCAAGCGAGAGGGCCGCCAGAAGCCCGCCCGCCACCCCGCGCGACAGGGGGCGGTCTGGCAGGGCCAGCATCGCGGCAAGGGCCAGCATCAGGTTGACCTGTGCGGAATGGTGGTCGGTCGCGCCCGCGCCAAAGACCGCGCCGGACAGCTGTTCGTAATAGGCCACGGCCAGCAGCGCCAGAATGGCGGCCTGATTGCCGAACAGGCGGCGCGTCAGCCAAGCGGTCAGCAGCAGAAAGACCAGCCCCATCGCCAGCGGCCAGACCGTTGCCAGCAGCCGCGCGCCCGTGTCGGGGCCGACGAGGGCCTGAAGCGGGGCAAGGATCGCGGCCATCGGCGCATCGATATAGCGCGACCAGTGCATCGACAGGCCATCGGGTGGCAGGACGCGGTGTTGCACCAGATCATACCAGCCCTGACCACCCAACAGGTCGCGCAGCCCGACGATCCGCATGGCATCATCGGGGGAAAGACCGCTGCCGGTGGCGAAGAGGTCGCGGATGCGCGGCGCCTGCGTGCCGAGGTAGAGCAGCGATATGACAGGCAGGGCAAGGCGGAAACTGCGGTCACTCTGGAACAAACCGGTCGGTGCCATTCAGGGCGTTCCCTTGGAGATCAGGTAAAGCACCGTGGCGGCGGCGGCGGCGGTAAAGCCGGTCTTTCCCAGCCAGAACGCAAGGCCAAAGGTGCGCGGCACCAGCCTAAGGCACAGCCACAGCGCCATCAGCGCAGCGCCTGCCCCGAAGAAAACACCCATGGTTCCGCCCCCGCGCCGGTTTGGCGCGCATCAAGGCACCGCGCGGCGCGTTTTGCAAGGTTCAGCCGTGGACAACCCTGAGCAGGCTGCCCATGCGCTGTTCCGACAGGTCGGAGGCGCGGCCCTGCCCGACCAGACGGCCCTGATCGAAATGCAGGTAGCCGTCGCAGACGCGGATCGAGGACAGGTGATGCGTCACGACAAGGGTGATGCCGCGGCCACGCCGTCTTTGCACAAGGTCAAGCGCGGTTGCTTCGGACAGCATGTCCATGGCGTTGGTCGCTTCGTCCAGGATCAGGATGTCGGGGTCGCGCAGCAGGGCGCGGGCAAGGGTGACGCGCTGCCGCTGGCCTGCCGAAAGATCGGCCCCGCGATTGCCGACGCGGGTGTCATAGCCATCGGGCAGGGCGCGGATGAAGCCATCGGCGCCTGCCTCGGTCGCGGCGCGGCGGGCATCTTGGGGGTTGGCGGTATCGGAGCCGTACAGGATGTTTTCTATCACCGTGCCGTCGAACAGTTCAAGGTCTTGGCTGGCAACGGCGATGCGGCGCATCCATGCGGCGGGGGGAAGGGTGGCGATGTCGGTATCGCCCGCAAGGATGCGGCCCTGTCCGGCAATGAGAAGGCCGCAGACAAGGTTGGCCACCGTGGATTTGCCCGATCCTGACCGGCCGATCACTGCGGTGGCCTGACCGAAGGGAAGGGTGAAGCTGACGTCATCCAGCGCCACGGTATCGCGCCGGTCACCGTAGCGGAAGGTGACATGGTCGAAGTGCAGGCCCGATGTGAGGGGCGGTTGGCGGCTGGTCGAAACGATACGCGGCGGTGGGGGCGGTGCGTCAAGCAGCCAGTTCACCTCGTCAAGGCTGCCGGTCCAGCCGCGGATGGCGGCGATGGCGCCCTGAATGGCGCGGATTTGCGGCTGCATGCGGTAGAGAAGGACGGTGAAGGCGGCGGCCTGCCCGAAGGTGATGCCAAGGCGGAAGGCAAGGTAGATCACCCCGAGGAACAGCGCCGCATAGGCGATTTCGACCAGCGGGCCCACGGCGGCCTGACGCCATTGCAACCGCATGCCCGCCTGTCGCACGGAATCGGACGCGGCATCAAAGCGCGAAAGCTCGGCCCATTCGCGCCCGTATAGGCGGATCAGCCGCCAAGCGCCGATCAGATGCAGCATCCGTCCGGCAAGACCACGGTTCAGTTCGGTCACATGGCGGCCAAGTCGCAGGAAATGGCGCGACAGACGTTCCTGCGCAAAGTGCAGGGCCACCAGCCCCGCGACAACGGCAAGGGTAAGCTGGGGGGACAAAAGCAGCAGAAAGACCACGAAGATCAGCGTGGCGGCGATGGCGACCAGTGCGGAAAGCAGGGCGGCCACGGCATCGGCGGCGCGCCAGCTTTCGTTTGAAACGGCGTTGAGCAGGCGTTCCGATGGCACGGTCATGCAAAAGGCCGGATCGGCGGCCAGCAGGGATTGGCTGAGCCGGTGGCGGATTTCATGGCCGCAGCGGCCGTAAATCCAGGCCTGAAGCGCGCCATTGGCATAGGCGACCAGGTTCTTGAGCGTGATCAGCGCAAAGATCAGCCCGCCGAACAATGCGCCCCGCTGGGCCGGGGGCAGGCCATCGGCAAGGCCAGCGATCCGCGCGAGCGGGCCGGGCAGGGCGGCGCTGGCGGCGCTGTCGCGGGTGGCAAGCTCGATCAACGGGATCAGCATGCCGATGCCGAAACCTTCCAGTGCGGTGGCGACAAGACCAAGCAGCACGACAACCGGCAAGACCTGCCGCACAGGCGCCAAGGCGCGAGAGAGTGTGGGGTGAAGGCGCAGCATGGTTCCTGTCCGGGCCGGTTGGTCGGTGGCATAACGGGCAATTCTTTCGCCGGTTCCATGGAACCTTGGGGCGGGCAGGCGATTAAGCGAACCGAGGATCAGGTCGCGCCGTTTCGTGGCCCAAGGGAGCATCATGCCCAAGGTTTCGGTCATTCTGCCGGTGTACAATGCCGGGGCCTATCTGGCGCCCGCGCTGGCAAGCCTGCTTTTGCAGCGGCATCGCAACCTTAGAATCATCGCGCTGGATGACGGATCGACGGACGGGTCGGCGCGGGTGCTGGCGGCGGCGGCCGAGCTGGATGCGCGGGTTTCGGTGCTGTCGCGGCCGAACCGAGGACTGATTGCCACCCTGAACGAGGGGCTGGACTTGGCGGACAGCGATTTCGTGGCGCGGATGGATGCCGACGACATCGCCTATCCCGACCGGATCGCCGCGCAGTTAAAGGCCTTTGGGGCGGATCAGGCGCTGGGGCTGTGCGGGACGAATTTCGACACGATCTTTGCGCCTGACCGTGCCTACCCTGCGCCACCCGCCCTGTTGACAGGGCGGGGCGAGCGGGCCGTGCTGGGGCGGTTCGTCACATCGTTGCGCCATCCGACCGTGATGTTCCGGCGCACGCGGCTGGGGCATGGGCGGCTGGCCTATGACCCTGCCTATCCCTGCGCCGAGGATTTCGACCTGTTCCGCAGGTTGGCCGCGCAAACCGAGATTGCCGAAACGGCCGCGCCGCATCTGGCCTATCGGCTGCATCCGCACAGCGTGACGGCCCAGCGCATGGGGCAGATGGTGGCCACGCATATCGCCATACTGTCCGAGAATTTTGGCCGACATTACCCCGAAGTGACGGGAACGGGGTTCGAGGCCATTGCCACGACCCTGACGACTGAAAGCGTTGCGGCGGCGGCCGAGCTGATCTTGCGGTTGGACCGGATCGCGCCCGCCCAGCCCGAGGCCGAGGCGGCGGCCTTTGCCATGGGGGTGACGACGACGTTTTACTTCCTTTACGCGCATCTGTGCCGCGCGGGCCGCCATGACCTTGCCCATGGCTTTGTTGACGGGGCGGGGCGCTGGAATTCGGTCCGGCGGCGCGAGCAGGTGCTGCTGCGGTCGGCGCGCACCATGCCGGTCGCGGCCGGTTTCGCCCTGTTCGAGCAGGGGGCCGAACTGCGGCGGCGGCTGCGGTCGCGCCCGGTGTGGCGGGTGGTTCCGGAGTTCGAACGCATCCGTGATTTGGCAAGAAGGATAGAGAGTGTCGCCGGAAACGAACACGCCATCGACAGGGCGGCCTGATCCGGTTGTCAGTGTGGTGATCTGCACGCGCGACCGGCCGCGGCAGGCCTTGGCCTGTCTTGGATCTGTTGCAGCCAGTCTGGCGGCGGGGATCGGGGCCGAGATCCTGTTGGTCGAGAATGGCAGCCGCGCGGATCTGGCCCTGCCGGCCGATGCGGTGGCAAAGGCAGGGCAGGGCCGGTGCCGCCTGATCCGGCTGGCCCAAGGTGGGTTGTCCGAAGCGCGCAATGTGGGCATGGCGCAGGCGCGGGGCGGGCTGCTGGTTTTTGTCGATGACGATTGCAGGCTTGTACCCGGTTACATGGCCGATGTCTTGCGCCATGCCGCGGCCATGGCGGCGCAGGGGGTGGACGATTACCTGATCGGCGGGCGCGTCAAGCTGGGCGACAGCGATGACCTGCCCTTTACCATCAAGGACGAGGTGGCGGTGCAGACCTTTCATACCGGCCTGCACCCCGGTGGGTTCATCCAAGGATGCAATTTCCTTTTGCCACGGGCCACGGCGGGGCGGATCGGCTGGTTCGACACGCGGTTCGGCGCGGGCGGGCGGTTCCGCGCCGGAGAGGATACCGACTATCTGATCCGCGCCCATGATGCGGGCGTTCTGATCCGCTATGTGCCGGATATGGTGGTGCATCATTTCCATGGCAGACGCAGCTTTGCCGAGGTGGACCGCCTGAACCGCAACTATGCCTATGCAAACGGTGCCATTCTGGCCAAGCATGTTTGGCGCCATCCGTGGCTGGCCAAGCATCTGGTCTGGACCCTGCGGTCGGCCCTGATCGAGCGGATCGGCGGGCCCTGTTTCGATGCCGAAGTGGGCCTGTCCTGGGCATCGGTGACGCGGGCGCAGTTGCGCGGCCTGGCAGCCTTTGCCGCCGAGGCGCTGCGGCACAGGCGGGCGGTGCCGTGACGGGCGGGGCGCGGCGGCATATCACGCAGTTCGACGGGCTGCGCGGGGTGGCGGTTCTTCTGGTGTTGGCCGAGCATTTCACGTTCAACGACTGGGTGCGAAGCTGGTCGCCCGGTTCGGCGGGGGTGCGTATCTTTTTCGTGCTGTCGGGCTTTCTGATCACGGGCATCCTGCTGGGCGAACGCGACCGCGACGCGCCTGCCGCCGTGGCGCGGCGCTTTTTCTATAACCGTGCGCTGCGGCTTTTGCCGGCATTCGGGGTTGCGGTGGCGGTGGCCGCCCTGCTGGGCATTGCGGGCATGCGGAAGGATTGGGTGTGGCACCTGTCCTATCTGTCCAATGTGCAGGTGATGCTGGAACGGAACTGGACGGGGGCGGGGCATTTCTGGACCTTGGCGGTGGAACAGCAATTTTATCTGCTGTGGTTTCCGCTGGTGGTGCTGGCCCCGAAACGCTGGCTTTGGCCGTTGGTTCTGGCCTGTCTGGTGGCGGCGCCGCTGTTTCGCGGGTTGATCGTTGCGGGCGGGACCCCGTTTCTGAACGTGCTTTTACCCGCGCAGACCGATGCGCTGGCGCTGGGGGCAGTGATCGCGCTGTGCCTGCACGGGCCGGTGCGCGCAGGGCTGTGGCGCAGGTTCGGGCATGGCGCCGTGCTGTGGCCGCTGGTGGTGATGGCGGTTGCGGCAAGCGCCCCTTGGCCGGGGTTGGCAAAGCCTTTGTGGCTGTCATGGGTTGTGCAACCCGCCGTGGTGGCGCTGGCTGCGGGGTCGGCGGTGGCGGCGGTTGCGGGCGATCCGGCGCGTCTGGGTTGGTTGAAAAGCCGGTGGCTGGTGGGTTTGGGGCAGATTTCCTATGGGCTTTACGTGTTCCACTATTTCGTGCCGCAGGCGCTGAACCGCTATGTTCCCTTTGTTGCCGGATTGACCGAGGGCTGGGAAAAGCTGCTGCGGCTGGTGCTTTGGCTGCTGGTGTCGCTGGCGCTTGCCGCGGCAAGCTGGCGCTGGCTGGAACAGCCCGCCCTGCGCCGCAAGGACCGCTTGGCCAAGGGGCCCGAAAAGGATGACCCGATGCCCGCCAAAGCGGTCATTTAGGTCATCTTTTCAAGGATGAAGTGGTGAGCCGGACAGGATTCGAACCTGTGACCCGCTGATTAAAAGTCAGCTGCTCTACCAACTGAGCTACCGGCCCCACGGGGCGCTGATTAAGGGCGTGGGGCGGGGGGGTCAAGGCCAAAATCGCGGGGCTCTGGCAAAATCGCGGGGCGGGGCGTATATGGCGGTCATGACCGGGATGATTGGACACTCTGGCCAGCCCTTCCTGAAAATGCACGGGCTTGGCAATGACTTCGTGGTGATCGACTCGCGCGGGGGCGAGGCGGTGACGACGCCTGCGCTGGCGCGGGCGCTGGGCGACCGGAACCGTGGTGTGGGGTTCGATCAGCTGGCCGAGATCAGGGATGCCGACGGTGCGGATTTCGGCTTGGATTTCTGGAACAGTGATGGCAGCCGTGCGGGGGCCTGCGGGAATGCCACGCGCTGTGTTTCGGATTATGTGATGCGGGGGCTGGGCACCGATGCGGTGACGCTGATCACGGCGCGGGGCGGGCTGCGGGCCGTGCGGCGGGCGGACGGGCTGGTTTCGGTGAATATGGGCCAGCCGCAGACGGGGTGGGACGAGGTGCCTGTGGCATCGGCGGTGGATACGCTGCACCTGCCCTTGGCAGGCGATCCGGTGGCGGTGGGGATGGGTAATCCGCATTGCGTATTCTTTGTGCCGGATGCGGAAGCTGTTGATCTGCAAGGGGTTGGCCCGACGCTGGAGCATGATCCGCTGTTCCCGCAGCGGACGAATGTGGAGTTTGCCTCGGTCGTCGCGCCCGACCATCTGCGCCTGCGGGTGTGGGAGCGGGGGGCGGGCATCACGCTGGCCTGCGGGTCGGGGGCCTGTGCCACGGCGGTGGCGGCCCATTTGCGCGGGTTGACCGGGCGGCGGGTGTTCATCGAGGCGGATGGCGGGCGGCTGGAGATTGACTGGCGCGAGGATGGCGTCTGGATGACGGGGCCTGTGGCGCATGTGTTCGACGGGTTCCTGACGGCCGAATTTCTGGCGGCGCATCGATGAGCGCGCCGGTTTTCGCCACGCTGGGTTGCCGCCTGAATGCCTATGAAACGGAAGCGATGAAAGAGCTTTCGGCGGCGGCGGGGCTGGAAAATGCCGTGATCGTCAATACTTGCGCGGTGACGGCGGAAGCGGTGCGCAAGGCCAAGCAGGAAATCCGGCGGCTGGCGCGCGAAAACCCCGGTGCGGCGGTGATCGTGACGGGATGTGCTGCGCAGACCGAGCCCGAGACATTTGCCGCCATGGCCGAGGTGACGAAGGTCATCGGCAATACGGAAAAGATGCAGGCCGAGACATGGGCCGCCATCAAAGCCCCTGATCTGATTGGACAAACCGAGCGGGTTCAGGTCGATGACATCATGTCGGTGCGGGAAACCGCGGGGCATCTGATCGACGGGTTCGGGCGGCATCGGGCCTATGTGCAGGTGCAGAACGGGTGTGACCATCGTTGCACGTTCTGCATCATCCCGTATGGGCGGGGGAACAGTCGTTCGGTGCCTGCGGGGGTGGTGGTCGAGCAGATCAAGCGCTTGGTGGACAAGGGTTTTCTTGAGGTCGTGCTGACGGGCGTTGACCTGACAAGCTGGGGGGCGGACCTGCCCGCGCAGCCTCGGCTTGGCGATCTTGTCATGCGGATCTTGCGGCTGGTGCCGGATTTGCAGCGGTTGCGGATTTCTTCCATCGACAGCATCGAGGCGGATGAGGCGCTGATGGGGGCGATTGCGACCGAGAAGCGCCTGATGCCGCATCTGCACCTGTCATTGCAGGCGGGGGATGATCTTATCCTCAAGCGGATGAAGCGGCGGCATTTGCGGGATGACGCGATCCGGTTCTGCGAAGAGGCGCGGAAGCTGCGGCCAGACATGGTTTATGGCGCTGATATCATTGCCGGATTTCCGACCGAGACCGAAGAGATGTTCGCGCAGTCGTTGAAGCTGGTTCAGGAGTGCGGGCTGACATTCCTGCATGTTTTCCCGTTTTCCCCCCGCAAGGGAACGCCTGCCGCGCGGATGCCGCAGGTCAAGGGGCCGGTGGTCAAGGAGCGGGCGGCGCGGCTGCGGGCGGCAGGGGATGCGGCCTTGGCGCGGCATCTGGGGTGCCAGGTCGGGGCGGTGCATCGGGTGCTGATGGAAGGGCCGCGGATGGGCCGGACCGAGCAGTTCACCGAGGTGGTGTTCGGGGCCGACCAGCCCGAGGGCAGCATCGTCGAGGCGCGGATCACGGGGTTTGCCGAGGGGCGGCTGGTGGCGTGACGTCCTGACGGAATTTGGCAGGAAGTTTGGCGCGGCGGCTATGCACAAAGCATGCAGACGCGGGAATCGCTGCGTTTACCGGATTTTCAGGAATGGCGATGGCTGTCATCCCCGCGAAAGCGGGGATCTTTTGGGGCATGGCTGACGGGGATCGGGGCGCTTTATCCTGAGGGAGGTCCCCGCTTGCGCGGGGATGACGGGAGTGTGGGTTTGGCACAGGCGCGTGCCTGTGCCATGAGTTGCGGGTTCCGTCATCCGGCCGGTGGCCCAAAGCCACCGGTCAGCGCCCGCCCCGCCCGTGGCGGGCGCTTCTCGCCCGCCGGGTCGGGCGCTGGCCTCTGTGGTCTTGCGTCGCTGGCGGTCTGGGTGACGCGCTGCGATGCGGGCGGGGAAACGCGTGCGCGTTTCCTTTTTCCGCCCGACCTGACGGTCATTCCATGTGGTGGGGTTGGAGGAGATCCCCGCTTGCGCGGGGATGACAGGTGGTGCGCGGTCGCCTCAGAACGTCACGGGGCGGTCGCCGTTCGCATCTTTGATGCGGGTGGGCAGGCCCATGTCGTTGAGGAGGGCGAGGAAGGGTTTGGGGTCGAGTTCCTCGACGTTTACCATTCCGCCCACATCCCATGTGCCGTTCGCCACCAGCAGGGCGGCGGCGACGGGGGGGACGCCTGCGGTGTAGCTGATGCCTTGGGCGCCGGTTTCGGCATAAGCCTCGGCGTGGTCGGCCACGTTGTAGATCAGGATTTCGGTTTCTTTACCATCCTTAACGCCGCGGATCACGTCACCGATGCAGGTCTTGCCCGTATAGGTGGGGGCGAGGGAGGCGGGGTCGGGCAGGACGGCCTTGACGACCTTCAGCGGGACGACCTCTAGCCCCTCGGCGGTTTTCACAGGCTTTTCGGACAGGAGGCCGAGGTTTTTGAGGACAGTAAAGACGTTGATGTAATGATCGCCAAAGCCCATCCAGAAGCGGACATCGGCCTGCGGGTAGCGGGCCGAGAGGGAATGCACCTCGTCATGCCCCGTGAGATAGGCCTTTTGGTCGCCCACGGTGGGAAGGGTCCAGACGCGGCCGACCTCGAACATGGAATTCGACTGCCATGCGCCCTGCTGCCACGAATAGACGGTGCCGGTAAATTCGCGGAAGTTGATTTCGGGGTCGAAATTGGTGGCGAACCAGCGGCCGTGGCTGCCTGCGTTGATATCGACGATGTCGATACTGGTGATGGTGTCGAAATGGTCATCTTCCGCAAGGCGTGCCCATGCGTTGACCACGCCGGGATCGAAGCCGATGCCCAGGATGGCGGTGGTGCCTACGGCGCGGCAGCGGTCGCGGCGCTGCCATTCGTAGTTGCCATACCATGGCGGGGTTTCGCAGATTTTGGCGGGGTCTTCGTGGATGGCGGTGTCCATATAGGCAACGCCGGTTTCGATGCAGGCTTCGAGCACCGACATGTTCACGAAGGAGGAGCCGACGTTGATGACGATCTGCGCGCCCGTTTCGCGGATCAGGGCAGCGACGGCGGTGCTGTCCATCGCATCGACGCTGTGGGCTTCGAATTTGCCCGGGGTCTTCATCGACTTTTTTTCGTGGACCGAGGCGATCACGGCCTGACATTTGGAAAGCGTGCGGCTGGCGATGTGCAGGTCGCCCAAGCGGTCATTATGCTGGGCGCATTTATGCGCCACGACCTGTGCCACGCCACCGGCGCCGATGATCAGGACATTGCGTTTCACTTCGAACCGTCTCCTTCAAGGACAGAGGGAAGTGCCCGAAAGGGCATTAACCAAGGTTTCCGACGAAATCGGCATAGCCGAATTCGCGCGACAGGGTGATGGAGCCGTCAAGTTCGCGGATGGCGATCGAGGGCATCTTGACCCCGTTGAACCAGTTTTTCTTGACCATGGTGTAACCGGCGGCATCGGCGATGGAGAGGCGGTCGCCCACTTTCAGCGGTTCGGGGAAGGAAAATTCACCGAACACATCGCCCGCAAGGCAGGATTTGCCGCAGATTTGCCAGTGGTGGGGGCCTGCCGTCTCGATCCGGCCCGCGATGCGGTAGATGAGGAGGTCGAGCATATGCGCCTCGACGCTCGCATCGACGATGGCGAGGTTCTTGCCGTTGTCGAGGGTGTCGAGGACGGTGACTTCGAGCGAGGCGGCACCCGTGATCGCGGCTTCGCCGGGTTCGAGATAGACCTGCACGCCGAAGCGGTCGGAAAAGGCGCGCAGGCGGGTGGCGAGGCGGGCGACGGGGTAGCCCGCGCCGGTGAAGTGGATGCCGCCGCCGAGGGAGACCCATTTGAGGCGTTTCAGGAGGGGGCCGAATTCATCCTCGATCCGGGTCAGTTGGCGGTCGAACAGGTCGAAATCGGCGTTTTCGCAGTTGTAATGGATCATGAAACCGCTGATGCGGTCGATCACCTGTTCGATCTTGCCTGCGTCCCATTCGCCAAGGCGGCTGAAGGGGCGGGCGGGATCGGCAAGGTCGAAGCCGCTGGTCGAAAAGCGCGGGTTCAGGCGCAGGCCGCGTGCGATGCTGGCGGATTGGTTGTCGAAGCGGTCAAGCTGGCTGATCGAGTTGAAGATGATCTTGTCGGCGCAAGCGACGGCTTCGGCGATCTCATGGTCGGCCCATGCGACGGAATAGGCGTGGGTTTCCTTGCCGAATTTTTCGGCCCCCAGTTTCAGTTCGTAGAGGCTGGAGGAGGTCGTGCCGTCCATATGGTCGCGCATCTGGTCGAAGACCGGCCAAGTGGCAAAGCATTTCAGCGCAAGCAGGGTTTTGGCGCCGGAGGCGTGGCGCAACTCGTCCATGATCGCCATGTTGCGCGCCAGTTTTGACCGGTCGATCAGGTAGAACGGTGTCTGGATCATGGCCAATTCTTCCCCAAAAGCCTGTTCAGGCGCTGCGCTTTGCGTGTCATGGCCGTGTGACGGGGCGGTGACAGGAGATCCCCGCTTTCGCGGGGATGACAGTTGCGCTGTCACCCGTCCGTCAGGAAGCCAAGAGGCGCGCTATTTAGGGCCAGACCCCCCCCTGCGCAAGCCCCTGACGGGGTCACACCATACGGATCGCTTCCTTGCCCACGGCCAGAACATAGCCGCGGCGGGCGATGGTTTTGACCAGCAGTTCGCTGACCATCTGGTTGCCCAGTGCGTCGCGCAGGCGTTTGATGCGGGTGGCGCCTGCGGCTTCGTCGCAGTCGGCCTCGGCCCGGCCCGAGATCACGGCCTCGATCTGGGCGCCGGTCAGCACCTCGTCATCCATCCGGGCTTCGGCCAGCACGGCCATGGTTTCGAGCGCGGCTTCGGTCAGGGTGAATTCCATGTCGTTGATATAGACGGCGCGGCCTTCGCGGCTGATGAGCAGGCTTGCCACCTGGATGCCCGAGCGCTGGATGGCGCTGATGCGGCGGTTCAGCGCGATGATGGTGACAAGAAAGACGAGGGCGGCCAGCAGCAGCGCGGCCGAGAAGGCCAGAAGGACGAACATCACCATGCGGTAGCTTGCCAGCACCTCGGAAAAGGCGGTGCCGGATTGGGCGAGGATTTCCAGCAGTTTGATATCGGCATAGGTGGTCAGGTCGTTATTTTCGACGAACAGGCGTTCCACGCGGGCGTTGAAGGCGTTGGCGTCGGGCAGCGACAGGAACAGGAACACCGCCGCGCCGAGCAGGATCAGCACGATGGCCATGATGCCGAAAGCGACGACGCGGTTGCCCGCCTTGAGGCTTTCAGAAGCGGAGGAAATAGTCTCCGGCACTCGCTTTCCTTTCCCCCAGCCCTTCGGGGCCGAATACTGACAACACATTCAGAAGCGTCCAGCCCGCATCGGCAAGGCGGGGGGCCAGTTCGGCCTGTGCCTGTGCGATGTCGGACGCGCAGGCATCATCGCTGACCTGCGCGACACCGTAATGCAGGCGCAGCGGATCATCCTGCTTGGCTTTGTAATCGGCAAAGCAATCGGCGGAAGCCGGCCCGCCGAGGGCAAGGAGCAGGGCCGCAATCAGGGTCAGGCGCGTCATCCGAGGCATCCTTTCGCAACTGGGGCCAATTTGCGCCCAGTCGGGCGGATATTCAATGTCGGATAGGGTTTGTGGCGGCGCTATCGGATAGCGGGCCGGTGTTATTGCGCGACAGGCGGGGCGGGGGGCAGGGTTTGGCGCAGGTGGTGCCCGTGACGGATGGGGCGGCGCCGTGGCGCGGTCGCCCCCGATCCGCGCTGCCACGGGGGGGGCGGAAGGGTGAGCAGCTTTCGCCCCCCTTTTTCGCGGTTTTGCCGCTTTCGGCGGGGCGTGGCTTGGGCTAGCCATAGGGTATGGACGCCCGCGCCTTGCCCGATTTCGCCTATGAGACCGCCGCATATGCGCGCGGGCTGCGGGTGGTTGCGGGGGTGGACGAGGTGGGGCGCGGGCCGCTGGCGGGGCCGGTTACGGCGGCGGCGGTGGTGTTGCACCGCGACCGGATTCCCAAGGGGCTGAACGATTCCAAGCGGTTGACGCAGGCCCAGCGCGAGGCGCTGCATGACGAGATCATGGCGGTGGCCGAGGTTTGCGTGGCCCATGCATCGGTCGAGGAAATCGACGCGCTGAACATCCTGCGGGCGAGCCATCTGGCGATGGAGCGGGCCTTGCGCGGGCTGGCGCGGCAGGTGGACCATGCGCTGATCGACGGCAATATGGTGCCCAAGGGCCTGTTCTGCGGGGCCGAGGCGATTGTGAAAGGCGATGGCCTGTGCGTTTCGATCGCGGCGGCGTCGATCGTGGCCAAGGTGACGCGCGACCGGATCATGGTGGATTTGGCGCAACAGCACCCCGGCTATGGCTGGGAGGGCAATGCGGGATACCCGACAAAACAGCATATCGAGGCGCTGCTAAATCTTGGTGTGACCCCACATCATAGACGTTCGTTCAAGCCCGTGCACAATATATTGTATCAAGAAATATCTGTAAGTGATTGATTCAAAAAAGAATTTGACGGCGAATCGCGTCTGACTCATCTTGGATGCCAATAAGACGGCCAAAAGAGCCGATCACATGAGGCAAAGATGACCAAGAGCAAGACGGCTGAAGCGCCCGCGCTTCCGCTGAACCAGATTCTTTCGGGTGACTGTATCGAGGTGATGGAGGCGCTGCCTGCGGGGAGCGTGGACCTTATCTTTGCGGACCCGCCCTATAACCTGCAATTGAAGGGCGATCTGCATCGGCCCGACAATTCCAAGGTCGATGCGGTCAATGACCATTGGGACCAGTTTTCCAGCTTTGCCGTCTATGACGATTTCACGCGGCGCTGGCTGCGGGCGGCGCGGCGGCTTTTGAAGCCGAATGGCGCGATCTGGGTGATCGGCAGCTATCACAACATCTTCCGCGTCGGCACCGCGCTTCAGGATGCGGGGTTCTGGATGCTGAACGATGTGATCTGGCGCAAGTCGAACCCGATGCCGAATTTCAAGGGCAAGCGCCTGACCAACGCGCATGAGACGCTGATCTGGGCCAGCCGTGATGAAGGGTCGAAATACACCTTTAACTACGAGGCGTTGAAGGAACTGAATGACGGCGTGCAGATGCGGTCGGACTGGGTGCTGCCCTTGTGCACGGGGCACGAGCGGTTGAAGGATGAAAACGGCGACAAGGCGCATCCGACGCAAAAGCCCGAGGCGCTGTTGCACCGTGTGCTGCTGGCGACCACGAACCCCGGCGATGTGGTGCTGGACCCGTTCTTTGGCACGGGCACCACGGGGGCGGTGGCCAAGATGCTGGGGCGCGATTTCATCGGGATCGAGCGGGAAGAGGCCTATCGCAAGGCAGCGGCCGAGCGGATCGGGCGGGTGCGGAAATTCGATGCCTCGGCCCTGGAGATCACCGGATCGAAGCGGGCCGAGCCGCGTGTGCCGTTTGGGCAGGTGGTGGAACGCGGCATGCTGCGGCCGGGGGAAGAGCTTTATTCGCTTGGCAACCGGTTCAAGGCCAAGGTGCGGGCCGATGGCACGCTGGTCGGCAATGATGTGAAAGGGTCGATCCATCAGGTGGGCGCGCATTACGAGGGCGCGCCAAGCTGCAACGGCTGGACCTATTGGCATTTCAAGAAAGACGGGAAGATGGTTCCCATCGACATATTGCGCCAGCAGATCAGGGCCGAGATGGAAGCCGACACGGGCGGCCGCCGCCACTGATTTTCAGGTTCATGGAACGCCTGCGCCGCAGCCCGCCTGCGGTGCGCCTCCCCGCCATGCGATCATGGCGGGGTCTTTTCATTGGCGGGGGCGGTCGATTTGCAGCCCATCGGGGCAGATCGGGACGGAAACGCGCATGGGCGTTAACGCGGGCCGGGGCCGCGCGGTTCCGGGATTTTCGGTTCGATTTTCCGTCTGCGCGGGAGGGATGGAACGCTTGTGCAAAAATATGTGAACGATGTCGTTCACAATGTTATTGCATACGGCAGCGTTCACTATACCTTGGTGTCAGACGCAAATGACCGATGGAGGCCGCAATGAGACGGCACAGATAAGCGACCTGACCCGAATGCTCCCCGGGGCAATGCCCCAGATGCGGCCGCAAGGCCGGACGGACTGAACCCAAGACGCATCGCCGGACAGAATGCCGACCCCGCAGGGGCGGGCCGGAGGGTGCTTGCCTTTGAACCGACATCTCCCAGGAAAGGGAAATACCATGCGTAACATTCTGATCGCCTCGACCTTTGCCATCGCCGCCATTGCCGGTGCGGCCAATGCTTCGTCCACGCTGGTTGCGACCGGGCCGGGCGACGCGCAGCTGGCGCTTTCGGCGGGCGTGCAGCCCGGCCAGTACAGCCGGTCGGAACTGCTCAACATCATCGCGGCGCAGCGTGAGAACGACCAGCGGGCGGTGAACTTCTACCTTTCGGGCGCGAACCGCAGCGAAGGGCAGGTCGCGCCCGAGGTGCTGGCGCAGCTTGAGGCGCAAGCGGGCCCGCAGGGTGCGGGGCTGACGCCGGTGGAATTGCAGCAACTGCTGGACGCGCAGCGCGAAAATGCGCCCGCAACGGTGGCCTATATCCTTGGCAAGGCGGGTGCTGCGGGTTCCGTGACGGTGGCCAATGCGGGTGGTGCCCATGAGGGCAAGGCCATGCTGGCAGCCTTGGCGGGGGTGAACCCGGACGGCTATTCGCTGGCCGATCTGGTGGCCTTGCAGCCGCAAGCCGATAATTGACAGGGAAGGAAGGGGGGCGCTGCCCCCCTTCGCCCTGCGGGCTACCCCCCGGAGTATTTGGGCAAAGGTGAAGCAGGATGATGGCTTCATCCTTGTCAAAATACTCTCGGGGGGAGGGGCGCGCCGCAAGGCGTGGCCCGTGGGGGGCAGACAGCCCCCCTTTTTGCTGGCGGACAGGAGAGGTCGAGATGGCTTGTCATGGATGGAACCGGGGCTTAGCCTTTGCCGCGCCGTCTGAATGCGGCGGGGGGGGCGACATGGCGCTGCGGATGCCGGGCAGACCGAAGGATCTGGAGAAGCGCGAGGCGATCCTTGACGCGGCGCAGGTGTTGTTTGCCCAGCGCGGGTTTGACGGCTGCCCGATCGAGGCGATTGCCGCGCAGTCGGGCGTGTCGAAAGTGACGGTCTATGCCAATTTCGGGGACAAGTCGAAGATCCTTGATGCCATCGTCACGCGCGAGACGGGGCGGCTGGCGCTATCGCTGTCGCGGGCCGAGGCGGAAGGCGCCACGCTGGAAGAGCGGCTGGTAAGTTTCGGGCAGCGGCTGGTCGAGGCGATGACGGACCCCGCGCATATGGCGATGGACCGGTGCATCAGCCTTGAGGCGCAGCGCAACCCCGAGATGGGGCGCCGTTTCTTCGCGGCGGGTCCGGGGCGGGTGATCGGGCTTTTGGGTGCGGTCATGGCCGAGGCGGTGGCGCGGGGCGAGCTTGGCGCCTGCGACCCCGATCAGGCGGCGCGCGATCTTTTGGGCCTGTGGCTGGGCTTTACCGCCATCGAGCGGCGGCTGTGCGGAAGTTGCGAGATCGACGCGGTGGGGCTGGGTGCCCATATCGAGCGCACCACGCGGATGTATCTGGCCGCCTGCCGCGCTGTGGGCTGAGACCGGTCAGCGCAGGTCGGGGCGGGGATTGAGCGCCTTGTTATAGGGTTTCCAGTCGGTGATGTCGGGGTAGAACGCCTTTCGCCATGCGCGGACGCGGGGGTTCATGATGCGTTTCCAGAGCGGCGGGACGAGGGCGGCAAGGGTCATCAGCGGGTAGCCGTGGGGCAGCTGGGGGGCATCTTCCGCGCCGTAGTTTTGCAGCAGGGGAAAGCGGCGGTCGGGTTTGTAATGGTGGTCGGAATGGCGTTGCAGGTTGATGAGCAGCCAGTTCGACGCCTTGTGCGCGGCGTTCCAGGAATGGCGGGGCAGGACATGTTCGTATTTGCCCGCGCCAAGGTGGCGGCGGGTCAGTCCGTAATGTTCGATGTAATTGACCAGTTCCAACTGCCAGACCGCGACGAGGGCCTGAAACAGGAAGAGGGCGAGCCCTTCGATGCCGCCAAGCCCGAGGGCGAGGGCGAGCGCGAGGGACTGGAGCGCCCAGTAGCGCCAATAGGGGTTTGACGGGTGGTGCCAGGCCAAGTTGCGGCGGGCGAGCAGGGTGGTTTCGGCCTTCCATGCCGAGCGGCGGCATTCGGCCAGCACGCGGGGGAAAAAGCGGTGGAAGCCTTCGTTGTAGCGGGCAGTTACCGGATCGGCGGGGGTGCCGACCCAAAGGTGGTGCACGCGCAGGTGTTCTGACCGGAAATGGCTGTAAAGCACCATGGCCAGCAGGATATCGGCAAGCCAGCGTTCCAGTTTCGATTTCTGGTGCATCAGTTCGTGGCTGTAATTGATGCCCACGGTGCCCGACAGGATGCCGATCCCGAAGAACACCGCGAGTTTTTCCGCCGTGCCCAGATGGTCGGCGCGGGTGGTGTAGTAGATCGTGCCGAAGAGGACGGCCGCTTGCAGCGGGGCCCAGAGCAGGGTGATGGCGCGATACCAGATGAGGTCGCTGTCGGTGGCGGCGGGGTCGGCGTTGGATTCGTCATGGCCGAGCAGGGCGTCGAGCAGGGAAAAGGCGCCCCATGCGGCAAGGGGCGACAGCAGCGTGACCCATGAGCCCCAGACAGCGCCGGCCATGACCACGGGGATCAGGGCGAGCGACAGCCAGAAGGGCAGCGCGTTCTTGAGGTGGCGGAGTTCGGTCGCGGGTCTTTGCATCGGGGGCCTTACGGGTACACGGTCACAAGTCTAGTGCGTTACGCGCCGCCAAGAAAGACGGACGCGGCGGTATAGGCTTTACGCATCAGGGTGGGCAGATCGGCGGGGCGGAAGCTGGCCGCGGGTATCCATTCGCCACGGGCGGGGTTGGTGCCTGCGGGCAGGCGGGCGGTTTCGACCGACAGGATCAGGTGGAAATGGGTGAAGGTGTGGCGGACCTGACCGGCCATGCGCCAGTCGGCGGTGGCGGGGGCGGGGCCGCCTGCGCCATCCCAGTCTGAGCCGGGAAAGCCGAGGGTGCCGCCCAGAAGGCCGCGTTCGGGGCGGCGTTCGGTCAGCCATGCGCCGTTCAAATCGCGGGCGATCCAGACGGTGCCGGTGCGGGTGGGTTTGGCGGCTTTGGGCGATTTGGCGGGAAGGTCGGCTTGCACTCCTGCCGCTTGGGCCGCGCAGGGGCCGCGCCACGGGCAGAGGCCGCAGGCGGGGTTGCGCGGGGTGCAGATGGTGGCGCCGAGGTCCATGATGGCTTGGGCATAGTCGCCCGCCCGTTCCTGTGGTGTCAGTTCGGCGGCGAGGCGGGTGAGTTCGGGTTTGGCCGCCGGCAGGGGTGTGGTGACAAGGCGCAGGCGCGAGATGACGCGTTCCACATTGCCGTCAACCACGGTGGCGGGTTCGTCATGGGCGATGGCGGCGATGGCCGCGGCGGTATAGGGGCCGATGCCCGGCAGGGTGAGAAGGCTTTGGTAAGTGGCGGGGAAGATGCCGCCGTGGTCGCGCATCACGGCGCGGGCGCAGGCGAGCAGGTTGCGGGCGCGGGCGTAATAGCCAAGGCCTGCCCATTCGGCCATGACATCGGTATCCGGTGCGGCGGCGAGGTCGGCCACGCTGGGCCATTTCGCGGTGAAGCGGGTGAAGTAGTCGCGCACGGCGGCGACGGTGGTTTGTTGCAGCATCACCTCGGACAGCCAGATGCGATAGGGGTCGGGCTTTGTGCCGCTGCGGCGGGCGGCGGGGGGGATGCGCCACGGCATCGTGCGGTGATGGCTGTCATACCAGTCGAGCAGCAGGGCGGAGAGGTCGGTCGCGGTGCTGTCACGCATTCTTTATGCCTTGTCAGGGACGGGTGTTTGCGAAGGGCCGCCCCTTGCGGCATAGAATAGGGGCAAGACGCGAAAGGACCAGATGACCAAAGCGCCGATCTATCAGCCCAGCCCTTCGCGCCGGATGCGCGGGTTCGAGCCGACCTTCGGGTTGGTGCGCGAGCCTGTGCGCGCGGCGGGCGAAAGCCGCGGCTTTGCGGTGACGCGGCTTTTGACGCATTGGGCCGAGGTGGTGGGCGACGATCTGGCGGGCATGACGCGGCCTGTGAAGATCGGCTATTCCCGTGACGGGTTCGGGGCGACGCTGACGGTGCTGGTGGCTTCGGCCCATGCGCCGATGGTGCAGATGCAGGTGCCCAAGATCATCGATCGGGTGAATGCGGTTTATGGCTATGCCGCGATTTCCAAGGTTTCGCTGACCCAGACCGCCCCCACAGGCTTTGCCGAGGGGCAGGCCGAGTTTACCCCCGCGCCCAAGGTGGAAAAGGCGCCCGATCCGGCGGTGGTGGCGCAGGCTGCGGCAACGGCGGCGCCGATCGGGGATGCGGGATTGCGGGCGGCCCTTGAAGCCCTTGGGCGAAACATCTTAACTCGTCGCAAGACATGAAAAGGTTGTAGAGATGCTGAAAAAACTTGTTGCCGCGCTGGCTGTGGCGCTGATGCCGATGCTGGCCCATGCCGAGGATACCGCGACCACCGCCGCGCCTGCGGCGGATGCGGTCGAGGTCAAGGATTTCTCGCTGGGCGATCCGGCGGCGAAGGTGCAGATCGTGGAATATGCGAGCTTTACCTGCCCGCATTGCGCGCGGTTCCATGATACGGTCTGGGAGCAGTTGAAGAAGAATTACATCGATACCGGCAAGGTGCATTTCACCTATAAGGAAGTGTATTTTGACCGCTACGGGCTGTGGGCCGCGATGATGGCGCGGTGCGGGGGTGAGCTGCGTTATTTCGGGATCGTGGATATCCTGTTTTCCACCCAGAAAGAATGGGCCGCTTCGGAAGACCCGAATGTTACGGTCGAGAATATCCGCAAGATCGGGCGGTCGGTCGGGATGGAAGATGCCGCGCTGGATGTGTGCTTGAAGGATGCCAAGCAGGCCGAGGCGCTGGTGGCGCATTTCGAGAAGGGCTTCAAGGAGGACGGGATCGAGGGGACGCCCACGTTCCTTGTGAATGGCGCGAAACATTCGGGCGAAATGTCCTATGAGGAATTCGCCAAGATCGTCGATGACGCGTTGGCTGCCGCGCAGTGATGTCGGCACCGCTGGCGGGGATAAAGGTCGTCGAACTGGCGCGGATTCTGGCTGGCCCCTGGGCTGGCCAGACGCTGGCGGACCTTGGGGCCGAGGTGATCAAGGTCGAGGCGCCCGAGGGGGATGACACGCGGCAATGGGGGCCGCCTTTCATTGAACGCGAGGGCGACCGGTCGGCGGCCTATTTCCATGCGACCAATCGGGGCAAACGGTCGGTGGTGTGCGATTTCCGCACGGCAGAGGGGCAGGCGTTTGTGCGGCAGCTGGTGGCCGATGCGGATGTGGTGATCGAGAATTTCAAGGTGGGCGGGCTGGCCAAGTATGGCTTGGACTATGCCAGTCTGTCGGCGGTGAACCCGCGTTTGGTGTATTGTTCGATCACGGGGTTCGGGCAGACGGGGCCCTATGCCCATCGGGCGGGGTATGATTTCATCATTCAGGGCATGGCCGGATTGATGAGCGTGACAGGCGCCCCCGATGGCCAGCCGCAGAAGGTGGGCGTGGCGGTGACGGATGTGTTCACCGGCGTTTATGCGGCTACCGCGATTTTGGCGGCGATCGTGCAGCGCGGGGTGACGGGGCGGGGCCAGCATATCGACATGGCGCTGATGGATGTGGCGGTTTCCATCATGGCGAACCAGTCGATGAATTACCTGGCGACAGGCAAGCCGCCGCGCATGATGGGCAACGCGCACCCGAACCTTGCGCCCTATGCGGTGTTTGATTGTGCGGATGGCTGGATCATTCTGGCCACCGGCAATGACGGGCAATACCGCAAGCTGTGCGGGATTCTGGGGCTGGAGGATATGGCGCAGGCGCCCGAGTTCCTGACAAATGCTGACAGGATCGCCAACCGCGAGGCGATGACGGCGCGGATTACGCAAGCGACCTTGCGCTGGAAGAAGGCCGATCTGCTGGCCGCTTGCGAGGCGCAGGGGGTTCCGGCGGGGCCGATCAATGACATGGCCGAGGTGTTTGCCGACCCACAGGTGATTGCGCGGGGGATGCGGCTGGATATGGGGGGCGTGCCGGGGGTGCGGTCGCCGTTTACGTTCTCGGACGCCGGATTGGCGCTGGGGCGGCCCGCGCCGAAATTGGGCGAGGATCAGGGCGCGGTTTGAAGGCCGAGCTTTGACAGGGCGGCGTCGAGGGCTGACCAGTCGGCCACGGCAAGGCGCACGGGGAAGGCCAACACTTTCGGGCGGAAGGCGGCGGGAAGGCGCACGGCGTCTTTCTCGGTCGTTACCAGTTGCGCGCCGCGGGCTTTGGCTTCGAGTTCGAGGCGCGATAAAAGTGCGGGCGGAAAGGGCTGATGGTCGGACAGCGCCACGGTTCGGATGAGGTCGGCCCCGGCGGCGCGGAGGGTGGCGAAGAATTTCGCCGGATTGCCGATGCCCGCAAAGGCGATGGCGCGGGTGCCGTGCCAGTCCATCCCCATTTGCAGGGGTTTAAGCTCGCCGGTCAGGCGCGGCAGGGGCAGGTTCGGCCATTGCGCGGCGAAGCGGGATTGCGCCTCGGCTGTGCCGATGGACAGTAGAAGCTGGGCGCGGGACAGGGCGCTGACGGGTTCGCGCAAGGGGCCTGCGGGCAGGCAGCGGCCATTGCCGAAGCCGGTGGCGGCATCGACGACGATCAGGGACAGGTCTTTCTGCACGGTCGGGTTCTGGAAACCGTCATCGAGCAGGATGACGGTGGCGCCTGCCTTTTCCGCCGCTTGCACCCCTGCGGCGCGGTCTTTGGCGACCCATGTGGGGGCGAAGGCCGAGAGCAGCAGGGGTTCGTCGCCCGTGAGGGACGCTTTGTGTTTCGCCTCATTCACCCGCAGGGGGCCGGTGGCGGTGCCGCCATAGCCGCGGCTGACGATGTGGGGTTTGTGGCCACGGTCGGTCAGGCGCTGGGCAAGGGCGATGGCGGTGGGGGTTTTGCCGGTGCCGCCCGCGTTGAGGTTGCCGATGCAGAGGACGGGGACCGAGGCGCGGTAGCCCTGTTTCGCCACGCGGGCAGCGGTGGCGGCGGCATAGGCCCAGCCCAAGGGGGCCAGCAGGCGGGCGGCAAGGGCGGGGTGGTCGGGCGGGGTGAACCAGAAGGCGGGGGGGCGCATCATTCGCCGTCCATGATCGCGCGGATCAGCATGTGGATATGGTCGGTCACCTCGGCCCCGTCAGAGGTGACGGCCCAAGCCGCCTGTGCCAGACGCGCGGCGCGGTCGGGGGAAAGCAGGTCGCCCAAAGCCTCGGCCAGATCGGGGGCGCTGCCGACGGCGCGGGCGGCGCGGGCGGCGCCAAGGCGGCCGAAGGTGGTGCCAAAGCGCCCCGGACGCGGGCCATAGAGGATGGCTGAACCCAGGGCCGCCGCTTCGAGCGGATCGCGCAGGCAGCCCTGACCGGCAAGGCTGCCGCCCATGAAGGTGATGGGGGCAAGGCGATACCACAGGCCGTATTCATCGGGGGTGTCGGCGATGTAAACCTCGGTTTCGGGGTCGGGTTCCTGTTCCTTGGAGCGCAGGGCGACGGTCCAGCCTTCGGTTTCTTCCATGCGCTGGCCAAGGGGTTCGGCGCGGGCGGGATCGTCGGGGACGATGATAAGCAGCAGGCGGTGGGCAAGGCGCAGGGCGGCGCGGTGGGCGGCGATGGCGGCGGTTTCTTCCGCCTCGGGGAGGGAAGCGGCAAGCCAGACGGGGCGGGTGGCGAGCAGGCGGGCCAGCGATTCGCGTTCGGCTTCGAGATGGGGAAGGGCTGCGGATTCCTCTTCCATCTTGCCCAGAACCTCGACCGTGGAAAGCGGGGCGCCCGCCTTGCGGAAGGCACGGGCCGAGGCTTCGTCGATGGCCAGCACGTTGCGAAAGGTGGCGAGCAACCCGCGGACGAGGCCGGGATACCAGCCATCGCGTTCGCGCAGGATATAGGGGCTGCGGGCGGCGACCATCAGCAGCGGGATGCGCCGTTCGGTGGATTCGTGGATCAGGACGGGGCGCAGTTCACCTTCGGAAAACAGCGCGATTTCGGGGCGCCAATGGTCAAGGAAGGCGCGGGCTTCGGCGGGGGTGTCGGCGGGGGGCGGTTGCAGCACAAGGCCCGCGCGGGGTGCGATGTCGGCCGGACAAGTGAACAGGACGGGAAGGCCGTCATCCTCGATCAGGCGGCGGGCGAGTTCGAGCATGGAGCGGGCGATTTCGGGATTGGGCGCATGCAGCCAGACCAGCCGCCCCGCAGGGCGGGGCGGGCGTTCGGCCTGCGCCCCGGGATCGCGCCGGTTCGACAGGTTGTAGAGGGTGAGGCCAAGGGAATAGGCCATGGGGCTGGGTTACGCGCCCAGTTCTTCGGTGGCGGACCCTGCCGCCGCTTCGTCGCGCAGGCGGTGGATATGGGCGATGTAATAGCGCATGTGGGCGTTATCGACGGTGCGCTGCGCCTCGGCCTTCCAGGCGGCGAAGGCGGTGGCGTAGTCGGGAAACATGCCGACGATGTGGATCTGGGAGACGTCCTTGAAGACGTTTTTCTGGGGCGAGACAAGTTCGCCACCAAAGACAAGGTGCAGGCGTTGGGTCATGGAATGCTCCGAGCGAGGGCCGGGGTAACGCGGTGCAGGGTAACGGGTGCGGGGATGGGGGGGAAGGGGGCGGGGGGTGACATTGTGGCGGGGGGGGTGATGTCGATGGCACGGCACAGGCGCGTGCCTGTGCCGCGCGGTGCGGGTTCAACCATCCGGCCGGTGGCCCAAAGCCACCGGCCAGCGCCCGCCCCGCCATCGGCGGGCGCTTCTCGCCCGCCGGGTCGGGCGCTGGCCTATGTCGTCTTTCGTGGCAGTCGGTCTTGTTGCGGCGGGGTGCTGCGGGCGGGGAAACGCGGGTCGCGTTTCCTTTTCCGCCCGACTGACACGTGTCTGGCTGTCATCCCCGCGAAAGCGGGGATCTGGCGGGGGTGGCAAATGCGATGAAGGCGCAAAGGCCAAGGGGCACGGCGGGGAAGCGGGGCATGGGCGTTCCGGACCGGCTGGTTGCCCTTGGCCTTGCGGGAAGCGGGGGGCGCGACAGGCACATTAACGCCACCCTGCGGATCATGCCTGTATACAAAGCCGCCCCGATCCTGTAGGGCGCAATCTGTTACGGCCCGAGACATCCGGTGCGTGGCGGCGAGGAGGCCGGCCACGCGAAGGGGAGAGAGGTGCCGGACTTTGGTGCTTCACGGGCGCGAAGACGCCCCCCTTCGGGAAAAGACATGAACGATCTGGATATTGCCGCGCCTTTGGCCGCGGCCCTTTCGGCCAAGGGCTATGAAGCCCTGACCGCCGTGCAACTTGCCGTCATCGCGCCGGAACTGGCGGGGCGCGACCTGCTGGTGTCGGCGCAAACCGGCAGCGGCAAGACCGTGGCCTTTGGCCTTGCCATGGCGGCCGAGGTGCTGGGCGGCGTGGACAAGCTGCTTTACGCCGACAAGCCGCTGGCGCTGGTCGTGGCACCGACGCGGGAACTGGCGCAGCAGGTGCAGCGCGAATTCGAATGGCTGTATGGCAGCACGGGGGCGATGATCGCATCCTGCGTGGGCGGCATGGATTACCGCACCGAAAAGCGGGCGCTGGACCGTGGCGCGCATATCGTCGTGGGCACGCCGGGGCGTTTGCGCGACCATATCGAGCGGCGGTCGCTTGACCTGTCGGGGGTCAAGGCGGTGGTGCTGGACGAGGCGGACGAGATGCTTGACCTTGGCTTTGCCGAGGATCTGGAATTCATCCTCGGGTCAGCTTCGGAAGAGCGGCGGACGATGATGTTTTCGGCCACCGTGCCGAAAGAGATCGAAAAGCTGGCGGCGACCTTCCAGCGCGATGCGCTGCGGATCGTGGCGCAGGGCGAGGCGAAGCAGCACACCGATATCGAATACCGTGCCATGTCGGTGCAGGCGCGGGACCGCGAACATGCGATTTTCAACGTGCTGCGGTTCTATGAGGCGCAGACCGCGATCGTGTTCTGCAAGACGCGGGTGAATGTGAACCACCTGCTGGCGCGGATGGCGAACCGCGGTTTTCAGGCCGTGGCGCTGTCGGGCGAGCTGAGCCAGACCGAGCGGATGCATGCCTTGCAGGCGTTGCGTGACGGGCGGGCGCGGATCTGTATCGCCACCGACGTTGCGGCGCGGGGCATCGACCTGCCGGGGCTGGAGCTGGTGGTGCATGCCGACCTGCCCAGCAATTCGGAAACGCTGCTGCACCGGTCGGGGCGCACGGGGCGGGCGGGCAAGAAGGGCACGTCGGTGCTGATCGTGCCGCCGGCCGATTTCAAGAAAGCGCAGCGCCTGTTGCAGGGTGCCAAGGTTGCCGCCGAATGGGGCAAGGCCCCGTCGGCCGAAGAGGTGCAGGCCAAGGATGACGTGCGCCTGCTGGAGCACCCAGCCCTGGCCGCCGATGCGGGCGACGAGACGGTGATGGTGACGCAGCTGCTGGAACGGTTCGGCCCCGAACAGGTGGCTGCCGGTTTCGTGCGGCTGTGGCGCGAGGGGCGGTCGGCGCCCGAGGTGCTGTCGGATGCGGTCACGCCGGTTGCCAGTGCGCCGCGCGAACGGGGCGAGTTCGGGCCGAGCGTGTGGTTCCAGCTGACAGTCGGGCATACGGGGCGGGCGGAAGCGCGCTGGCTGTTGCCCAA
This sequence comes from Rhodobacter sp., assembly GCA_027484985.1. Lineage (GTDB taxonomy): Bacteria > Pseudomonadota > Alphaproteobacteria > Rhodobacterales > Rhodobacteraceae > Paragemmobacter. The sequence goes on from JAIXRW010000068.1 coordinate 67,125, forward strand.
GGTCTGTGAAGCGGGCGGCATCACCAAGGACGGGATCGGCGCGATCCGCGTGCAGCAGGATGTGACCTTTGTGCAGATTGCCGCCCCCGTGGCGGGGCGGTTCGCGGCATCGGTCGAGATCGAGCCCGGACTGGTGCTAAGCCGGATCGAGGGCGAACCCACGCTGGAACGGCCCGAGCGGCCCGCCTTTGGCGCGGGCAAGCCCGAGCGGCGTGCCCCCGCGCCGCGTGCGGCACGGGAAGAACGCCCCGCCCCGCGCGAGTTTGCCCCGCGCGAGGCACGGCCAAGCTATTCCGGCAAACCGCCGCGTGTGGTCGAGGATGACGGCGCGGCATGGTCGCCGGTGGATACCGCCCCGCCGGCCGAAGCGCCCGCCGAGCGGCCGCGCGCGGCCTATGGCGAGAAGAAGCCCTATGAGAAAAAGCCCTATGCGGCGCGGGATACGGCCGAGAAAAAGCCCTATGCCCCGCGTGCGGCCTATGGCGAGAAGAAACCCTATGCCCCGCGTGCCGAGGGCGAGAAAAAGCCCTATGCCCCGCGCGCGGCCTATGGCGAGAAGAAACCCTATGCCCCGCGTGACGCGGCAGGGGCCGAGGACCGCAAACCCCGCTGGAAGGCCGAAACCGGCAAATCGGCAGGGTTCAAATCGCATGGCGGGCCGGAAGGCGCGGGCCGCGCGGCGGGATCGAAAACCCATGGCGACCGGCCCTTTGCGGCCAAACCCTATGGCGAACGGTCCGAGGCTCCGGCCAAGCCGCGGGCGGAATGGGCCCCGCGGGGCGAGGGCAAACCGGCCTATCGCGGCAAGCCCGAGGGCGGCGCCGAGGCGCGGCCCTTCAAGGGCAAACCCGCCTTCGGTGGCAAGCCTGCGGGGGCCAAGCCCTTTGGCGCAAGGCCGAAACCGGCAGCGGTGCGGGCCGATGCCAAGGACACCTCGAAACGCTTCGTGCCGCCGAAGAAGTAAGCACGCCACAGCCTGCCCCAAGGGCCGTCCGGGAAACCGGGCGGCCCTTTGCCTTGCCAAACGGAGCGGCGTTCCGCCGCACGCCTTTGTCTCGCGCGCAAGGCGCGCTCGGGCGAAGAGGGGGCTTGTGCAGCCCCCGTCGCGGTTCCCGCGACTCCCCCGCAGGATATTTGGGCGAATGTGAAGGAGCGGACGGTTTTGCGCTTTCACATTCGCTCAAATATCCTCAGGGGGAAGGGGCGCGCCCTGGCGCGGCCCGTGGGGGCGGAACGCCCCCTCAGCCTTTTGCCCGCGCGCTTAGCGCGGGGCAAAGGGCATGGCTTGCGGCGGAACGCCGCGCGATGCGGTCAGAGGCGGGCGCGCAGGGCGGTGTGAAGGGCGGGGGCGGCGGCGATGAGGCCGTCGGCGCGGGGATCGGGGCGGTTGAAGCGCAGGGGGTTGCCCTTGGCATCCGACACCGTGGCGCCCGCGCGCTGGCATAGCAGGGCGCCTGCCGCGATGTCCCATTCCCAGCCCTGACGGAAGGACAGCATCCCGTCGAAGCGGCCCTGGGCCACGAGGGCGAGGCGGTAGGCGACCGAGGCGCGGAAGGCGCGTTTCAGGTCGGGCACGCCGCCGGGCCAGTGGCGGGGCGCAAGGTTGGCGGCTGGGGTCAGCAGGGTTGCCCCCGCAATGCCTGTGATGGTGCTTGCGGTGATGGGTTGGCCGTTCAGCGTGGCGGGGCCGGTGGCGGTGGCGGCGAAAAGGCGGTCGAGGGCGGGCAGGAAGACCACGCCGGCCGTCACCACCCCGCCGCGTGCGATGGCCAGTGCGTGGCTGAAACTGTCTTCGCCCGCAATGAAGGCGCGGGTGCCGTCGATCGGGTCGAGGATGAAGACATGGTCGCGTGACAGCCTGTCGGGGGTATCGGCGGTTTCTTCGGACAGCCAGCCATAGGCGGGGCGGGCGGCGCGCAGGTGCTGCTGGAGCGCGTCGTTCACGGCGATGTCGGCTTCGGTCACGGGGCCTTCTTCGCCCTTTTCCCATGTCTTTGGGTTGCGCTTCCAGTAGCGCAGGGCGATCGGGCCCGCGATGCGGGCGGCCTGGACCAGCAAGGCAAGGTCGTCGTCAGCTTCCCGCAAGGGTCATCCCGTCGATGAGGCAGGAGGGCACGCGGGTCGAGAGATGGGCGCGGGCATCGTTGGCTGGCACAAGGCGCAAGAGCATGTCGCGCAGGTTGCCCGCGATGGTACATTCGTTCACCGGATGCGAGAGGGCGCCGTTTTCGACCCAGAACCCCGCCGCGCCGCGTGAATAGTCGCCCGTGGTCGGGTTGATGGTCGAGCCGATCATCGAGGTAACGTAAAGGCCGGTGCCCATGTCGCGCAGCAGGTCGTGCAGGCTGGAGGCGCCTTGGGTCAGGTCGATATTCGTCGTGCTGGGCGAGGGGGGCGAGGAGGTGCCGCGCGAGGCGCTGGCGGTGCTGGCCATGCCCAGTTTGCGCGCGGTGCCGAGATCGAGTGTCCAGCCGGTGAGGATGCCGTTTTCCACGATGGCGCGGCGGGCGGTGGGCAGGCCTTCGGCATCGAAGGGGCGCGAGCCGCCGATGCGGGGGCGCAGCGGGTCTTCGATGACAGACAGGGTTGCGGGCAGCACCTGACGGCCCAGCGCATCGCGCAGCCATGACGCGCCGCGCACGATGGCCGCGCCGTTGATGGCCGAAAGCAGATGGCCGATGAGCGAGGAGGCTACCCGTTCGTCAAACAGCACGGGGTAAGTGCCGGTCACGGGTTTGACGGCGCCTGCGCGGGCCAGCGCGCGTTCGGCGGCAAGGCTGCCGATGCCTGCCGCATCGGGCAGGTCGGACTGGAAGGTGCGCGATTCGCCGGCCCAGTCGCGCTCCATCTGCGTGCCGGTGCCGGTGAAGGCCACGGCCGAGAGCGAGCGCGAAGTGCGGGCATAGCCGCCCGAAAAGCCGTTGGTTGCCGCGATGTGCAGGGCGCGGGCGGAATAGCCGGCCGAGGATTCGACCTGTGTGATGCCGCCGCGCGACAGGGCGGCGGCTTCCACGGCGCGGCAATCCTGTTCGAGGGTGGCGGCATCGGGTTCGGGCGCGGGATCGGCCAGATCGAGGGCGGCGAGGTTCCAGTTGCGGGCGATGTCGGCAGGGTCGGCAAGGCCGACGGTGGGATCGTGGGGCGCTTCGCGGGCCATGGCCACGGCGCGTTCGGCCAAGGCGGCGATGGTGCGATCCGACAGGTCGGAGGCCGAGACGCAGGCCTGCTGCCCGCCGATCAGCACGCGCAGGCCGATTTCGACGGCCTCGGCCCGTTCGGCCTGTTCCAGCGCGCCCTGCCGCAGGTCGATGGAGACCGAGGTGCCCGAGACGGCCATGGCATCGGCGGCTTCGGCGCCCGCCTTTCGGGCGGCGTCGAGCAGGCGGGCGGTGAGGTCGGAAAGCTGGGCTGTCATGGGCTGTCCTATCGGAGGCTGCCGGAAGGGGGCTGCCGCAACGAGGTAGTCTGCCCGCGCCGCCGCTGCAAGCGGGCCAAGGAAAAGACGCGGCCCCCGCGGGCGGTGCCGCGGGGGCCTGTGGCGGCAGGCGGGGTTATTGCAGGCGCTGGCCGTTGGCGAAGAAGCCCTTGTCCTTGAATTCGAGCGTCGAGGACAGTTCGTCATCGCCCGTGGCATTGGCGAACATCGACAGCATCATGCGAAAGCCCATCAGCTGGTCTTCGGGCACAAGGCCCATGGCGACGAGCTTGTCCATCAGGGCGTTCGAGCCGGTCAGCTTGAGGTCGATCTTGCCGGTCGGGGCGGGCATGCCCTGAAAGGTGGTAGTGTCGGTATTGTCGAAGGTGAGCGCGCCATTGCCGGTCAGTTCGGCGCCCGCGACCTTGACCTGAAGGTCGGTGATGTCGAGGCTGTTCAATTCGCCGGGCGGGGTATCGCCCGCGGCTTCCATTGCGGCGCTGTCAAAGAGGCTGGTTTTCAGCGTGGCGGTGCCCTTGGTGTCGATCACGATGGTGGCGGGGTCGCGCGGAAGCTGTTTGCCGGGATCGAACATGTCCCATGCCGCATCGGAAACGGTGAAATCGACAAGCTTGGTCAGCAGGGCGAAATCGGCGGGTTTGTCCGACGGGGCCACGGGCATGAGGAAGTTGAAGGCGGTTTCGGCGTAGGTCAGCGCCAGTTCGGGGAAGGGCAGGTCGGGCGAGGTGATGGTGGTGGTCACGCCTGTGCCGCTGCCGGAATATTGCAGGCGCTGGTCGTTCATGGCGAAGGACAGCGCCATGGCATCGGCCGAGCCCGCGATCTTGGTGTTGCCGGTGGCATCGGTGATGTCGATGCCATAGCTGGTCTTGCCTGCGGTAAAGCTGCCATCGGTCGCGAAGCCGGCCTTGAGGGCGGCGGCCATGTCGGCCATGGCGGCGGCATCGATCAGGATGCCGTTGGTGGTGCCGGTCAGGTTTGCCATGGTCAGATCGAAGCTGCCCGAGCTGGGACCGGCGGCGGCGCCATCGGTGCCGGGGGTGGGATCGGGGTCGCTGCCCGCGATCTTGACGGTCAGGCTGTCGGCCGAGAAGCTGGAATTGATCGGGCGCTTGTCGGTCTGGGGGCCGAAGATGTATTTGCCCGCAAGGCCGGACAGGACGGCGCTGGCGGTCACATCGACGGCGGCGGGATCAACGCCTTCGACGCCTGTGAGGGTGATGGTGGCGGTGGGGCCTGCAAAATCGTAGCTGGATTCGGTTTCGTCGCCTGCGGCGGTGATCACGAGACCGGGCTGGTCGATCTGGAGCGAGAGGGTGGTGGGATCGCCGCCAGCGGTTTCGGGCGGCAGGGTCATGGTGAAGGGGATGCTGTCGGACAGGGTGATTTCGACGGTGCCGTCGCCCTTGGCCGCGAAGCGCAGTTCCTTGATCTTGCCCGAGGCTTTGACATCGTTCTGGTCATATCCGATGGAAAGATCGGTCACGGTGAGCGTGTCGCCCTGATCATCGACATTGCCGGGGGTGAGGATCTGGCCATAGGCTTGGCTGCGGGTCAGCCAGTCCTGCCAGACCTGGGCGGGGGTGACATCGGCCGATGCCGCCTGTGCGAGGCAAAGGGCAAGCGCGGACGAGCCCGCGAGCAAACGGATAGTCATGACAGACCTCGTGACTGCAAATGTATGGAAAGAGCATCCCGTGGCGATGGGGGATGGTCAAGGGAATAGCGGCGCCGTGGCGGGCCAAATCGGCGCAAAGGGCGCAAGGGGGACGGATGAAGGGCAAGGTGGTTGTGATCACGGGCGCAAGCCGGGGGATTGGGGCGGCGGCGGCGCGGGAATTCGCGGCGGCGGGGGCGAAGGTGGCGCTGCTGGCGCGGTCGGGTGACGAGATCGGCGCTTTGGCCGCGGCGATCGGGGCGGATCGGGCGCTGGCGCTGCGCTGCGATGTGGGCGATTGGGCCGCGATGGAGCGGGCCGTGGCCGATCTGTGCGACCGTTGGGGGCGAATCGACGTGCTGGTGAACAATGCGGGCGTGATCGAGCCCATCGCGCGGCTGGCCGAGGCCGATGCAGGCGATTGGGCGCAGACCATGGCGATCAACCTGTCGGGGGTGTTTCACGGCATGCGGGCGGTGCTGCCGGTGATGCGGCGGCAGGGGGCGGGGACGATCATCACCGTGTCATCGGGTGCGGCGGTGAACCCGCTGGAGGGCTGGGGTGCCTATTGCGCCAGCAAGGCCGGGGCGCTGATGCTGACACGGGTGGCGCATCTGGAAGAGGGGGCGCACGGCATCCGCGTGCTGGGCCTGTCGCCCGGGACGGTGGCCACCGACATGCAGGTGAAAATCAGGTTGAGCGGGGTGAACCCTGTCAGCCAGTTGGACCCGATGGTGCATATTCCCGCCGAATGGCCCGCCAAGGCGCTGGTCTGGATGTGCGGACCGGCGGCGGATGGGTGGCTGGGGGCGGATGTCAGTTTGCGCGATCCGGCGGTGCGGGCGGCGGTGGGGCTGTGATTTCCGTTCGCGATGACGGGGGGCTGCGCGTTCTGGTGCTGGACCGCGCGGACAAGGCCAACGCGCTGACCGCCGCGATGCTGGCCGCCTTGGCCGATGCGGTCGGGCAGGCCGCGGCAGAGGGCGTGCCGGCGCTGGTGCTGACAGGGGCGGGGCGGGTTTTCTCGGCCGGGGCGGACCTTGGCGAGATGGGGCAGGGCTTGGGCGCTTCGCCGGTCTGGTCGCAGGCGGCGGGGGCGCTGGCGCGGTTTCCGGGCCTGACGGTGGCCGCGCTGAACGGCACGCTGGCGGGGGGCGCCTTTGGCCTTGCGCTGGCCTGCGACCTGCGGGTCTGTGTGCCGGGGGCCGAGTTCTTTTACCCTGTCATGGCGCGGGGCTATCTGCCGCAGCGCGATGATCCCAAACGGCTGGCGGCGCTGGTCGGCCCGTCGCGGGCGCGGATGATCCTGCTGGCAGGGGCGCGGATCGGGGCCGGGGAGGCGCAGGCTTGGGGGCTGGTCGATGCCGTGGCCGAGGATGCGATGGCGGCAGCGCGCGCCCTGTGCGGGCCTGCTCTGGCGGCAGGGGCGCATGGCGCGGCGATCAAGGCGCTGTTCTAACGCCGTTTCGGCACGCGCGAGGTGAATTCGGGCGGGCGCCTTGCGATCCAGTTCAGGAAACCGGCAAGGCGCGGGTCGGCGCGCAAGGCCGCGGGCGTGTTGAGGTGGCGGGCAAGTTCAGCTTCGGAAAAGCGGGCGTGGATTTCCTTGTGGCAGATGTGATGCAGAAGGACGGTGGGACCGCCCTTGCCGCCTTTCAGTTTCGGGACCAGATGGTGCAGGCTTTGCGGCACATCCGGCGGGATGGGGCGCAGGCAGAGCGGGCAAAGGGGCGGTTCGGGCTGCATGGGCGGATGATGGCACGCGGATGGGCGGGGGCAAGATGGATGCGCTGGTGATCGGGGGCGGGCCTGCGGGGCTGATGGCGGCGGAAGAGCTGGCCCGCGCGGGGCGGCGCGTGGTGGTGGCCGAGGCCAAGCCCAGTCTGGGGCGCAAGTTCCTGATGGCGGGCAAATCGGGGTTGAACATCACCAAGGACGAGGACGGGGCGCGGTTTCTGGCTGCCTATGGCGATGGTTGGCTGGCGCCGATGCTGGCCGCGTTCGGCCCCGCGGCGGTGCAGGACTGGGCGCGCGGGCTGGGGCAAGAGGTGTTCACCGGATCGTCGGGGCGGGTGTTTCCGCGCGCGATGAAGGGGTCGCCCTTGCTGCGGGCCTGGGTGGCGCGGCTGGCGGGGCTGGGGGTCGAGGCGCGGACGCGCTGGCGCTGGACGGGGTTTCAGGGGGATGGCTTCGGGTTCGATACGCCCGGCGGGGCCGTGGTGCTGCACCCTGCGGTGACGGTGCTGGCGCTGGGCGGGGCAAGCTGGGCAAGGCTGGGGTCGGACGGGGCATGGGTGCCGTGGCTGCGCGTGGCGGGGGTTGCTGTCGCGCCGTGGCAGCCTGCCAATATGGGTTTTCACGTGGCATGGTCGGCGCATATGGCGCGGGTGTTCGGCCAGCCGGTGAAGGGGGCCGCGCTGTGCGTGGGGGCTGTGCGCGAACGGGGCGAGTTCGTGGTGTCGCACCGCGGGCTGGAAGGGGGCGGCATCTATGCCGTCAGCCGCGCCCTGCGCGAGGGCGGGGCGCTGCGGCTGGACCTGATGCCCGATGTCGCGCTGGCCGAGCTTGGGGCGCGGCTGGCGGCGATGCGGTCGGGCGAGACGCTGGCGAACCGGTTGCGCAAACTGGGCCTTGCGCCGGTGGCGGTGGCGCTGGTGATGGAGTTCGGTCGGGGCCTGCCCGTGGCGCAGGCGGTCAAGGCGCTGCCCGTGCCGCTGGCCGGGCCGCGCCCGCTGGACGAGGCGATTTCGGTCGCGGGCGGGGTGACGCGGGCGGCGGTGACCGACGGGCTGGAATTGCGCGCGCGGCCGGGGGTGTTTGTCTGTGGCGAGATGCTGGACTGGGAGGCGCCGACGGGCGGCTATCTGCTGACCGGATGCCTTGCCACCGGGCGCTGGGCCGGGCGGGCGGCGGCGCGGGTGTCAGGCGAGCGCGGGGTCGGACAATAGCGCGGCTTCGGCGCCGTGGCACAGGGCCAGATAGGCCTCTAGCCGTTCGGGGGTGAAATGGCCGGTTTCGGCCAGCAGGTTCACGGTGGCCACGACCAGACCGTCGCGCCGCAGCGGGACGTTCAGCGCCGCACCAAGGCCCATGGCGGTGATCTGCGCGTGGTCGGGGAACAGGGCCTTGAACGCGGCGGGACTGTTGGCAACAAAGGGCTGCCCCGCGCGGACGCAATGGGCGAACCACGCATCGTCGGGCATGGGTTTGGTGCCATGGGCGGGATAGGCCACAGGGTCGGAGGTATAGGCGCGGCGCGTCAGGGCGGCGGCGCGGTCGATCACCGACAGGGTAAAGAGCCGCGTGCCAAGGGCGGCGCAATCGTGATGCAGACGGAGGATCGCAGAGGTCATGGCGCCATCAGGCCACGGGTGGGCCGGCCTGTCCAGCCGGTTCGCGCAGGCGGGCGGCCAGAAGTGTGATCAGGTCCGTGCGGGTGACAAGGCCGACAAGGCGGCCCTGTTCAAGGATTGGCACGGCCTGCTGTTGGCCATCGGACAACAGGTCGATCAGGGCGGCGGCGGTGGTGTCCGGCGCGGCGGCGCGGGCGGGGGTGATCAGGGCTGTGGCTGTGGTGGCGGGATCGGTCAGGCCCAACAGCGCGGATTGGTCGAGCAGGCCGAGAAAGCGGCCCCCCCCGATTACGGGCAGGGTTTTGAAGCGGTGGGTGCGAAATTCCTGCGCGAGGGTGTGCAGCGGGGCATCGGGGGATGCGGTGACAAGATCGCGCGACATGATGTCGGCGGCGGTCAGGCCGCCCAGATGGCGGGCGGCGGCCTCGGTTTCGGCGGCGGTGATGACGCGGGCCAGATCCTCGACGCCGATATTCGCGGTCATCCGCAGACGGTCGAGCAGATGGGCAAGGTCGGGCGCGGCAAGGGCAAGGCGGCGTTCGGGCGCGGCATCGCGGGTGCCGTGCGGCGATGGCGCGGGCTGGCGGAAGGGATAGACGCGGCCGGTGGCGCGGTTCCACAGGATGCCGGTGGCCACCAGCAGCGCTGAACCGGCGGCGACGGGGGTGATGGCAAAGGCCAGCGCGGGCGGCTGCGGGCCATGGGCAGCGATCACGGTGGCCAGCGCCACCGCCCCGGCGGGCGGGTGAAAGGACCGCGTGGCCCCCATCGCCGCAATGGCCAGCGCCACGGCCAGCGGCGCCGCGACCAGCGGGCTTGCGACAAGCGCGACGGTGCCAAGCGCGGCAAGCGCGGCCAGCGTGTTGCCCGCAACCACGCTGTAGGGCTGGGCCAAGGGGCTGTTCGGCACGACAAAGATCAGGAAGGCCGAGGCCCCGAAGGGCGCGATCAGCGCAAGATGCGCCAGCCCGCCGCCCGACAGCACCGATAGGGCGATGTCGCAGACCAGCAGGCCAAGCCCCGCCCCGATTGCGGCGCGCAACACCTCGGGCGCGTGGGGGGCGGCCATGACGGGGCCGAATTTGGCAAATATCGCGGGCATGGTATCGGTCCTGTCTGGCGTTCCGGCAGGTTTACCGGTCCGCCCCGGCAATGGCGAGGGCGCGGGTGCAAGGCGCCGCCTTCGGGCGGGGGGCGGCAGATTTTTCGGAGAAAAATCTGCGCGGGTGGTCAGCGGCGCTGGGCCAGCATGGCAAGGCGCAGAAGCGCGCGTTCCATCAGCGCCATCGCCGGCGCGCGCGACGCCGAGCGCAGCGTCAGGTCGGTTTCGACAAGGATGGCGATGGCATCTTCCAGCTTGCGGGCGCCCCAGTTGCCGGCCTGGCGCTGCATCGCTTCGCGCGATTTGTAGGGCACGCCGCGGGCGCGGGCGATCCCCGAGGCAAGGCCTGCCGGATCGGTGACGGCGGTATGCAGGGCGCGGAAATGGCGCATCGCCGCGATGCACAGGGTGACGGCGCCGGTGCCCTGACCTTCGAGCCTGCGAAACAGGGGGGCGATGTCGTGGTGGCGGCCTTCGGCGGTGATCATCACAAGGTCATCAACCTCGGCCTCGATGGTGGCGGGGGCGAGGGCGGCGACTTCGGCGGGGGTCAGGGGCGCGGGGTCGCGGTATTTGTAAAGCGCGATCTTGTCGAGTGTCTGGCGGAAATCGCCGGGATCAAGGCTGCGCGACAGGGCGGTGAGGTCGGCCATCGCCTCGCGGTCTATGGAGGTCAGACCGGCCTTGGCCAGTGCGGCCTCGATCTCCTCGCGCGTGGGGGGATCGTCGTAAAGGCCCGCGCAATAGGCGGCGGGATGTTTTTCGAACAGGGATTTCAGGCTGGATTTTCCGGTCAGGTTGCCCGCTGTCACCACGATCTGCGCGTCGCCGGGGCGCCAGTCGGACAGGGCCGCGGTCAGTGTGGCGGTCAGCGTGTCGGTCGCATCCTCGACAAAGGCGACGCGGGGGCCGGGGAAGAAGCCCTGCGATTTGATGGCATCGACCAGAAGCGTGGCATCCTTGCGCAGGTCGGCGGCGGGGATGCGGGTCAGGCGCATTTCAGCCTCGCCTTGCGGGCCGATCAGGGCGGCGATGACCTCTTGCCGTTTGAGGGCCACGCGCATGGCATCGGCGCCAAAGATCAGCAGGCCCGTCTTGGCAGGGTCGGGTTTGGCGAAATAGCGGCTGGCCTCGGCCCCGCGCAGGATCATGTCAGGCGGGCCAGAAGGGCGGTGACGATATCGTCGGCCAAAAGCTGCATCAGCCGTTCCGAGGCGGCTTCTTCCGCGGCGATGCCTGCCACGGTCGAGCCTGTGGCCGACCACGAGGTGAAATCGCGCACCATGCCCTTGGCCAGCACGGCGCGGGTGGCGCGGTCGGTCAGGGTATAGGTGGCATTGCCCCGCAGGGTGTAGCGCGTGATTTCGTTGCCATTCACATAGCCGCCTTTTTCGACGGTGGTGGTGACGCTGTAGCCAAGGTCATAGGCGGCGGTTCCGGTGGCCCCGAGCCGGTTTTGCAGCGCGGTGACAAGCTGGAAATCGGCGCGGCTGACGGGGGTGGCAACCGAGACGCGGCCCTGCAAGCGCGTGCCTGCGCCATTCGGGCCGTAAACGGGGGTGAAGCCGCAGCCTGCAAGGGGCAGGGCTGCGAGCAGGGTCAGGAACTGGCGGCGGTCAGGCAACGACATTGATGATGCGCCCCGGGACGACGATGATCTTCTTCACGGGTGCCCCCGCGAGGAATTTGATCACAGCTTCGTCTGCGAGGGCGATCTTTTCAACCTCGGTCGCTGGCATATCGGCCGGAACGGTGATTTCGGCGCGGCGTTTGCCGTTGATCTGGATGGGCAGGGTGACGGAATCGTCAACCAGCAGGGCGGGGTCGGCCTTTGGCCACGGGGCCTGCGCCACAAGCCCCGCACCGCCGAGGGTGGACCACACCTCTTCGGCCAGATGCGGGGTCATGGGCTGCATAAGCTGCGCCATGGTCAGCATGGCGTTGCGTTTGGCGGCAGCGCCTGCGCCCGAACGGGCCAGCGTGTTGGTGAATTCATACAGTTTGGCGATGGCCTTGTTGAAGGCAAAGCCTTCGATGCCGCGGGTGACTTCGTCCACCGCCTTGGCCGTGGCTTTGGCAAGGGCGGCGTCTTCGGCGGGGTTCGGGGCCGTGTCTGCCGTGGTCAGGTCATGGGCGATGCGCCAGACACGCGACAGGTGTTTATGCGCGGCTTCGGCCCCCGATGCCGTCCATTCCACATCGCGTTCGGGCGGGCTGTCGGACATGACGAACCAGCGGGCGGTATCGGCCCCGAAGGATGCGATGATGTTCATCGGATCGACGACGTTTTTCTTGGATTTCGACATCTTGGCCGAGGGGATCACCTCGACCACCGTGCCGTTGCGCAATGTCGCGCCGGATTCGCTGCGGATGATGTCTTCGGGAAGGTGATAGACGGGGCGGCCGTTGGCATCGGTAGTCTTGTAGATTTCGTGCGTGACCATGCCTTGGGTGAAGAGCGCGTTGAACGGCTCAATCGCCTTGGCGGGCAGGTGGCCGGTTTTCTGCATCGCGCGGGCGAAGAAGCGGGAATAGAGCAGGTGCAGGATCGCGTGTTCGATGCCGCCGATATACTGGTCAACGTTCATCCAGTAGGCGGCGTCTTCGGCCACGGTGGGGGTGGTGGCGCGGGGTGCGGTGAAGCGGGCGTAATACCACGAGCTGTCCACAAAGGTGTCCATCGTGTCCGTTTCGCGCCGTGCGGGGGCGCCGCATTTCGGGCAGGTGCAATCGCGCCATGTCGGGTGACGGTCGAGCGGGTTGCCGGGGATGTCGAAGGTCACATCGTCGGGCAGGCGGACGGGCAGGTTGGCCTTTGATTCCGCGACCACGCCGCAGGTGGCGCAATGGACGACCGGAATCGGGCAGCCCCAATAGCGCTGGCGGGAAATGCCCCAGTCGCGCAGGCGGAATTTGGTGACGCCGGTGCCGTAGCCGTGGGATTCGGCATGGGCGATGGCGGCGGCGATGGCCTCTTCGCCCGTCTGGGTCTCATTGCCTGCAAAGGCGCGGATGTAGCGGACGCGTTCCGATTTCATCGGGACGAAGGCTTCGGTCAGGGTTGCCTCGGCCCCGCCTTCGGCGGTGAATACGGGCTTGATGGGCAGGGCGTATTTGGTGGCAAAGTCGAAATCGCGCTGGTCATGGGCGGGGCAGCCGAAGATGGCGCCGGTGCCGTAATCCATCAGGATGAAGTTGGCGATCCAGACGGGCAGTTCCCATGCGGGGTCAAGCGGGTGCTTGACGCGGATGCCGGTGTCAAAGCCGATCTTTTCGGCGGTTTCGATTTCTTCCGCGCTGGTGCCACCCTTGCGACATTCGGCGACGAAGGCCGCGACCTTGGGGTCGGATTCCAGCGCCTTGGCAAGGGGATGGTCGGCCGAGATGGCGGCGAAAGAGGCGCCCATCAGCGTGTCGGGGCGGGTGGTGTAAACCTCGAGCGTGTCGAAGCCTGCGGGGGCGTTCACGGTTTTGAAGGCGAATTGCAGGCCGCGGGATTTTCCGATCCAGTTCGCCTGCATCAGGCGCACCTTTTCGGGCCAGTCTTTCAGCGTATCGAGCGCGTCGAGCAGTTCTTCGGAATAGTCGGAAATCTTGAAGAACCATTGCGTCAGTTCGCGGCGTTCGACCAAAGCGCCCGAGCGCCAGCCGCGACCGTCGATCACCTGTTCGTTGGCAAGCACGGTCATATCGACCGGATCCCAGTTCACCACGGCGTTCTTGCGGTAAACAAGGCCCGCTTCCATCATGTCGATGAACATGGCCTGCTGCTGGCCGTAATATTCGGGGTCGCAGGTGGCAAATTCACGCGACCAGTCGATCGACAGGCCCAAGGGTTTCATCTGGGCGCGCATGTCGGCGATGTTGCCATAGGTCCAGTCCTTGGGGTGGCCGCCGCGTTCCATGGCCGCGTTTTCGGCGGGCATGCCGAAGGCATCCCAGCCCATCGGGTGCAGGACCGAGAAGCCGCTGGCCGCTTTGTAGCGGGCGACCACATCGCCCATCGTGTAGTTGCGGACATGGCCCATATGGATGCGCCCCGACGGGTAGGGGAACATTTCCAGCACGTAGTATTTCGGCTTGGCCGGATCGCGCCGTGCGGTGAAGGTGCCGGCGGCATCCCATGCGGCCTGCCATTTCGGTTCGGTCTGGCTTGGTTCGTAGCGCGACATCAACTGTTCCCCGGCGTATCCTGCGGGCGCGGTTATAGGAAGCAGGTGCGCCGAGGTCCAGTGAGTAGCGTGTCAGCGCGGGGTGTCGCGCCGGACGGTGACGCCATTGCCCGAGACGACGCCCAGCCGGTTGCCGCCGCCGGTGATGACCAGCCGCAGGGTGATGATGTTGATTGCGCAAAGACGCCTTTGGCTTTGCGTTGGGGCAACGGCTGGGGGCGGGGATGGTTCCCGCCACGACTGCCAGATCAGAGCTTGCTGTCCTGGATGCGCAGTTGGCGGGCGCGGGTCAGGATGGCGTCTTCCACCGCGCGCACGGTTTCGGGCGCGACGGCGCCGCCGCCACGTGACTGGAGCGCCACCTTGAGGCTGCGGGCATCGAGCGCGGGGTCTTGCACATAGATCGTGGCGCGATAGGCGCGGCTGCCGCCGGGGGGCGTGCCGTAGCCGGTGACGATGACGCCGGTGAAGGGATCGACCGATTCGACGGGCAGGAAATCAAGCACGTCGAGCGAGGCGTTCCAGAGATACTTGTTCACTTCGACGGTGGTGTTGGGATCGGCGGAATTGCTGAACAAATCCCAGATGGTCGAGCGGTTGGTGGCTTCGCCGCTGGCGCGGGCAAGGGCGGCGCGCTGGGCATCGGCGCGGGCTTTCTGATCCTGCTGGGCGGCGGATGATGCGCCGCCGCTGCGGAAGATGCCGCCGAAACCGTTGCCACAACCCGCCAGAGCCAGAAGGACGCCGCCGACGAGAGCCAGACGAGCCACGCGATGCAGGACCATTCCTACCCCCTTTGCCAATGGGGGTTGTCTAGCCCAGCCGCCCCGGCCTGCCAAGGCTTTTCCCGGATCGCGGCGCGACTGCGATTCGGCAGGGCCGGGCGGGGCGGGGGTGGCCGGGGTGGTATGGCGGGTCTGGGGCCTGCTTCTTCCATGGCGTGCGGCAATGGCCGGAAGGCGGGTTTTTGTCACCCGAGAGCGGACCGAAAATCACCCTTCGATAGCAGCGCGAGGGGGTGACTGTGGCCGAGTTGCACCACGGTCCGTTGCGTTAAGAATTGTTAAGATGGCGGCGTTGCAAACGAATTTGGCAAGAAAGATGAACGTTACATACCCGCCTCGGGTTCCATGGGTCGGGTCCAACAGACTTTGAGGGAAACATGAAAAAAATTCTTCTTGCGACGACCGTTCTGGTTGGCACCGCTGGCTTCGCTGCTGCTGAAGTTTCGCTGTCGGGCGACGGCCGCATGGGCGTGATTTCGGAAAGCGGCGGCGATGTGCAGCTGACCTCGCGCGCTCGTGTCAAGTTCACGATGTCGGGCGAGTCGGACAATGGTCTGGCGTTCGGCGCTTCGTTCCGTGGCGACAATGCTGGCAATGCCGCAAGCGGCACCGCTGGTTCGGTTTCGCTGTCGGGCGCTTTCGGCAAGATCGAAATGGGCGACACCGGCAACGCCGCTGACGCGCTGGTCGGCCAAGTTTCGGGCGTTGGCCTGACCGGTCTGGGCGACCACAACGAAATCACCTGGCTGGACAAGGACCTGACCGGCGCGATGTATTCGTACAGCACCGGCGGCCTGACCTTTGGTGCAGGCACCGGCCAGCTGGACGGCGACCTCGAGTTCGCTTCGGTTGCAGTGAAGTACGCTACTGACGCTTACAGCGTTGCGCTGGGCTACGAAACCAACAGCGAATACGACAGCCAGATCTCGGCCCTCGTGTCGGCAACGATGTCGGGCGCTACTGTCAAGCTGAAGCTGGCGCAGGCCACCGACTACGACAGCGAGTATGCCCTGTCGGTTGACTACGGCATTGCCGAAGGCACCACGGTCACCGCGTTCCTGACGGACGGCTACCACGACAACGCTGACGAATTCACCGGCACCAGCTATGGCGTTGGCGTCAGCCATGATCTGGGTGGCGGTGCCACGCTGGTTGGCGGCTACGTTGTTGGCCAGGACAATGGCGAGCAGGAAGATGGCTCGTTCGATTTCGGCGTGTCGTTCGCGTTCTGATCCAACGGATCGGTTACGACGGAAAGAGCGGGCCTTGTGCCCGCTCTTTTTGTTTTCCGGGCTTGGTGGGGGTCAGGCAGGACTGACCCGAAGTTATGAGAATACATCATAGCGTATGGGTGTCTTATCCCCTTGGTTCAGGGTTTTGGGGGGTGACTGTGGCCGCGTTGCACCACGGTTTGTGACATTAACGTCATTTAACGAGGTGGCGTTGCAATCGACTGCGGTAATAAAGATTAACCCCCCATACCGAGCCCGGGATCACCGGGATCGGGGTAAGAAAAATGAGGACGATATGAAGAACATCCTGCTTGCGACCACCATGCTGGTTGCCACCGCCGGCGTTGCTGCTGCCGAAGTCAAAGTGTCGGGCGATGCCCGTATGGGCGTTGTCGGCTACGATGGCGAAGTGGCGTTCAACAGCCGCGCCCGCGTTTCGTTCGGCCTGTCGGGCGAAAGCGATGGCGGTCTGGCATTCGGCGGTTCGTTCCGCGCTGACAATGCCGGCAACGCTTCGTCGGGCACTGCGGGTTCGGTGTTCATTTCGGGCGCGTTCGGCAAGCTGGAAATGGGCGACGTCGATGGCGCCGCGCAGGCTGCGACCGGCAACGTGGCTGGCGTGGGCTTTACCGGTCTTGGCGACCTGAACGAGTCGGCCTTTATCGGCGCTGGCGGTGTGTTTGACGGCTTTACCGGCACCACCGACCCGACGGCGCTGTATTCGTACACCTCGGGCGCGGTCACCGGCTATGCGTCGGTCACCAACCCGGGCAACAACGAAGACGCGATGGCGCTGGGTGTGAAGTACACGACCGACGCCTTCACCCTGGGTCTGGGCTATGAATCGCTGGACTACTACCTGGGCCCGGTTACGCATATCGTCGTGAAGGGTTCGACCACGGTTGGCGGCGTGAACCTTCAGGCCCTGTACGGCCAGCTGAAAGCGAACTCGGAAACGAATTCGCAATACGCCGTTTCGGCCAGCTATGCGGTGGATGCCGTCAACATGACCGCGTTCTATGCCGACGATTCGGCCATTGGCCCGTTCGGCGCCGAAGGCTATGGCCTTGGCGCGACCTATGATCTGGGCGGCGGCGCATCGCTGGCCGGTGGCATCGCCCACGAGAAAGCGTCGGACACGACCGCCTATGACCTTGGCGTGAACTTCTCGTTCTGATCGACGGGTTACGGAACGGAAAAGAGCGGGCTTCGGCCCGCTCTTTTTTCTTATGCGCCGGGGGATTTGCCATGGATTTCACCAAACCCGAAGCCTTTGAGGTGATGCGAAAGCTGCGCCGGCACGAGGCGAGCGCCTTTCTGATGGCGGTGGCGGCGCTGGAACACGGATTGGAGGTGACCTTTTACCTGTCGCAGGCCGAGGCGGGGACGCGGCAATCGCTGTTTCCCGACCAGTTTGACACGCCGGTGTTCTATGCCGTGTCGAACGGGCGCAAGCGGCATTTCTTTCACGCCACCTTGGCCGATACGGCCAGCCGTTCGACGGCGGATGTGACGCGCGACAAGGTGGCGACCAAGGCGCTGTTACACCGCAAGAATATTGATACCGCCGTGGGCGGGGCGGTTTCGGCGCGCAAGCCGCAGTTGCTGTTCGATCTGGCGCGGGCCGGGGTGCAACGCTTTGTGCTGAAACCGGTGACAGGATCGCTGGGCAATGGGGCGCAGCTGGACCAGACGCCGCAACAGGCGGCCGAGGTGCTGCGGATGAACCCGACGGTGGATTATGTGATCGAGCAGCATATCCGCGGGCGGGAACACCGTGTTTATGTGGTGGATGACCGCGTGGTCGCCGCCTATGGCTATGTGCCGCCCTATGTGACCGGGGACGGGACGACCACGCTGCGCGCGCTTTATGCCCGGCATCAGGCCGAGCGGGCGGGCAACCCCTTTGTCGTGGACCGCAAGCCGCCGATGGCCGAGATCGACCTTGCGCTGCTGATGCAGAAGCTGGACTGGGACGCGGTGCCCGAAGCGGGGCGCGAGGTTCGGCTTTCGACCACGCCTTTTCCCGACGCGCAGGGCGAGTTCCATGTCTGCACCGACACCATGCCCGACCGGCTGCGGCAGATCGCGCTGCAAGCGGCCAAGGCGGTGGCGTCGCGCAACTGTGCCATCGACATCATGGTCAGCCATCAGGGCAACCCCTATGTGCTTGAGGTCAACATCAAGCCGATGATCGGGACGCATTGCTTCCCGTTTCCCGGGAGCGGGTGGAACCTGGATGTGCCGGTTGCCATTCTGCACAGCCATTTCCGGCTGCGGCCCGAGTCGCGGCGCGGGCTGGCGGCGCTGGACCATGATGCGCTTTGGCGCGAATTGATGCGCGACGGCAGGGCCGGGGGCGGGGTGGCTGCGGCGCGCTTTGCCCGTTTCGAGGACTGACGGCTGCCGCCGATTGCGGGCGGGGCAGGATGCCCGATGGGCGGCGCGGGGCGGGACCGGGGGTGCATTTGCCAAAGGTTTCCGTTTGCCCTTAGGGGGTTGCGCGGGAAGTGGCAGAGTCAAAAGGTGGTGCAGCGTTACACTTTGGTGTGGCGATGTTGCACCACGGGGCGCCGTTTTGCACCGAAAGACAACCTTGGGGTTCACCCTGAGGGCAAACGCGGATTACTTTGCCAGCCATCGGAGATATTTAGCCGTAAGGAGAGTTCCTATGAAAAAGTTCCTGCTCGCGTCGACCGTGCTTGTCGCCGGCGCCGCTGCTGCACATGCTGAAGTGACCCTGTCGGGCGACGGCCGTATGGGCGTTGTCAGCACCGATGGCGACCTGTCGTTCAACAGCCGCGCCCGCGTGAAGTTCTCGCTGGCTGGCGAAACCGACGGCGGCCTGGCGTTCGGCGGTTCGTTCCGCGCTGACAACGCTGTCGGCGCTTCGTCGGGCACCGCTGGTTCGGTGTTCATCTCGGGCGCTTTCGGCAAGCTGGAAATGGGTGACGTCGATGGCGCTGCCCAGAACGCGACCGGCCACGTTGCTGGCGTTGGCTACACCGGCCTTGGCGACCTGAACGAGTCGACCTTCATCAGCGCTGGCGCTGGCACCCAGGACCCGACCGCCCTGTATTCGTACTCGTCGGGCGCCTTCACCGGCTACCTGTCGGTCACCAACCCGGCGAACGCCGTGGGCGCGCAGTCGATCGGTGCGAAATACGCCACCGACACCTTCACCGTTGGTCTGGGCTATGAAGACAACGGCGCTGGCACCAAGCACACCGTCGTGAAGGGCACCACCACGTTCTCGGGCGTGTCGCTGCAGGCTCTGTATGGCAAGGCTTCGGGCACCATCTCGGGCGCCCAGTTCGCTGTTTCGGCCGGTTACACCGTGTCGGGCATCGCTGCCACCGCCTTCTACACCGACGATTTGGAACTCGGCGGCGCTGAGGCCTATGGTCTGGGTGGTTCGTACGACCTCGGCGGCGGCGCTGCCGTTGCTGGCGGTATCGTCCAGAACGTGACCGCCGACACCATGAACTACGACCTCGGCGTGACCTTCTCGTTCTGATCTTTCAGAACCTGATTGTGAAAGGGCGGGCCTTGGCCCGCCCTTTTGCATTTCGCGCCCTGCGGGGCGTGGCATCGCCGCGCGGCCGCGCTATGTTCGCGGCAGGTTTGGCGGGGGATGGCATGGCGCTTTCGGACATATCGACACGGATCGCGGCGGCAGAGCGGGCAGCGGGGCGCAATGCGGGGGCGGTGCGGCTGATCGCGGTGTCAAAGGTGCAGCCGCTGGAGCGGGTCGAGGCGGTGCTTGAGGGCGGGCATCGTCTGTTCGGGGAAAACTATGTGCAGGAAGCGGCGGGCAAATGGCCCGACCTGCGGGCGCGGTTCGGCGCGGTGGCGGTGCATATGATCGGGCCGTTGCAGACGAACAAGGCCAAGGTCGCGGTCGAGCTGTTCGATGCGATCCATACGGTGGACCGCCCGTCACTGGCCGAAAAGCTGGCACGGCTGGCGCAGGATCGGGGGCGCTGCCCCGAATTGTTCGTGCAGGTGAATACGGGGGCCGAGCCGCAGAAGGCGGGCGTGCTGCCCGATGATCTGGATGCGTTTCTGGCAACCTGCCGTGGCATGGACCTGCCCGTTCAGGGGCTGATGTGTATTCCGCCCGAGGGCGAGGATTCGGCGCCGCATTTCGCCATGCTGGCTGGAATGGCCGCGCGGAACGGGATTTCAGGCCTGTCGATGGGCATGAGCGGCGATTTCGAGGCCGCGATTGCGGCGGGTGCCACCCATGTGCGGGTGGGTTCGGCCATTTTCGGCGCGCGGACCTATGCTAGCTGATCCATGCGCGGGCAAAGGGGGGCAGGGCGATCTGGCCATCATGCACCGCGACGGGGTGGTCTGACAGTTCGTCATGCAGGTTGCGGATGCCCTGCGCCAGTAGCCAGCCCACAGGCAGGTTTACCCAGCTTTCGGAAAAGTTGAACAGGCACAACAGGTTGCCCGTGGGCGTTTCGCGCGTGAAGGCAAAGATGCGGGGGCTGTCGCAGGGGATGATGCGGGTGGCGTTGCCCGCATGCAGGGCGGCGGTGGCGCGACGGCGGTGCAGGATGTGGCGGGTGCCCGCAAAGACGCGGGCGGCGGGGCTGTCGCCGCCATGGCGGGTTTCGGCCAGTGCCCAATCCATGCGGGGGCGGTGAATCCAGCGGCTGTCATGCGCGTGTTCGGGCACGGCCAGATAGCTGCGGTCGTTTAGCAGGGCCAATTCGTCGCCCATATAGACCAGCGGGATGCCGCCAAAGGCCGCGATCATCGCATGGCCCATGAGGATACGGTTCACGGCGTGGTCGATGGCAGTGGCATCGCCGCTTTCGAGCGCCGATTCCAGCCCGGCAAGCGAGGCGAAACTGCCGGAAATGCGTTTGTCGCCCGTGGCTTCGTTATGCTGGAACAAGGCCCCGCGCGAGAAGGAACCGGGGAAGGAGCCTTCGTAGAAATCGGACAGATAGGCGCGGTGGGCGGGGCCGGACAGGCCAAGCGCGCCTGCATCCTCGTCTGTCACTGCCCAGCCGATATCGTCATGGCAGCGGATATAGGTGGCATAGGTCGCGTTGGTCAGTTTCGGCGGGAAGTGGGTGGCAAGCACGTGCGACATCAACCGCGTGTCGCGGGTGGCAAGGGCTGACCAGAACTGCACCATCAGGCTGTTGTGATAGGCCAGATTCCCCTCGCGCCCGTCATGCTGCCCGCGGCCGAGATAGGGCAGCATTTCGGCGGGGGCGACGATGGCTTCGGCCAAGTGGATCGTGGCGGGGGCACTGATGCGGGATGCGGCGCGCAGGGCCTGAAGGATCATGTGAACCTCGGGTTCCGACTGGCAGCGGGTGCCCATGCGTTTCCACATGAAGGCCACGGCATCAAGGCGCAGGATGCTGGCCCCGCGATTGGCGAGGGCGAGCATGATGTCGGTGATTTCAAGGAAAACCCAAGGGTTGGCCCAGTTCAGATCCCACTGGTGTTCGTTGAAGGTGGTCCAGACCCATTTGCCGAATTCGGGGTAATGGGTGAAATTGCCGGGGGCGTTGTCGGGAAACACCTCGACCAGCGATTGTTCATACCGCTTTGGAAGCGTGTCATCGTCGAACATCAGGTAGTAATCCTGATATTTCGCATCGCCCTTGGCGGCCTTTTTCGCCCAGGCGTGTTCCTTGGCGGTGTGGTTCAGCACAAGGTCGATGCAGAGCGAGATGCCGTTTTCGCGGAAGGTGCGGGCGGCGGCTTCGAAATCATCCATCGTGCCATAGGCGGGGTTGATGGCGCGGTAATCCATCACCGAATAGCCGCCGTCAGAATCGCCGGGGCGGGGTTTCAGGCAGGGCATGAAGTGGACGTAAGTGACGCCAAGGTCTTTCAGATAGTCCAGTTTTTCCAATACCTTGGGGATCGTTCCGGCGAAGCGGTCGATATAGAACACATAGCCCGCCATATCGGGGCGCAGGAACCAGTCGGGTTCCAGATCGCGCTGGAGATCAAGGCGTTTGAGATCGGCCGGCCGCGCCTTCCATGCCTTTTGCAGGCTGGCCAGCAGGGCGGCGCGGAAATCGGCGTAATCGGGGCGGGTGCCGTAAAGCGCATCGAGCATGGGCCACAGGTCGGGCGCAGAGCGTGCCAGACGCAATGCGAAGATGTCGTCATCCGTGACGGACGGCGCTTTGGCCATGGCTGGACCCTCCCCTTTTGGGGGAACATAAGGCTTCCAAAGCGTTTTGAAAAGCGGTCAGGGGCGGATGATGAGGCGGGTTTCGTGGCGGATGCGGTTTGCGATCCAAAGCAGGTCGGATTGGCCAAAGGCCACGCAGCCCGCCGTGCCGTGGCGGGGGCGGCGCCATGTGTGCACGAAGATGGCCGAGCCGTGGCCGGGCGTGGCGTAGGGCCAGTTCCAGTCGGTCAGCAGGATCAGGTCATACATGGGGTCGGGTCGCGTCAGCCGTTCGTGGCTGTAGTCATGCGGGGCGCGGACCATCAGGTTGTAATCGGGGTCGCGCGGATCGTCTGACCACAGGTCGCACGGGCCGAAGGGAAGCGCCCAGTCGGGCAATTGCCGGGGTGACAGGCGGTCGGGGCGGTAGAGCATGCCGACAAAACGGTGCGTGCCGAGCGGGGTTTTGCCATCGCCTTCGCGCTTGGCGTTGGTGGTGCCGTTCTTGCCGATGGAACAGGGGAAGGTGCGGCCCATGAAGCGCGCGCCCCATCGGGTGACGACAAGGTCGGACGGTTTCACAGCAGGTGCCCCGATTTCGCGGCCTTGGTGGCCAGATAGGCGGCGTTCTGTGCGGTCTGGCCCACCTGAAGCGGCACACGTTCGGTGACGGTCAGCCCGCAGCTTTCCATCATAGCGATCTTGCGCGGGTTGTTCGTCAGCAGGCGGACGGCGGAAAAGCCCATCTGCCGCAGGATGGATGCACCAAGGCGGAAGTCACGCTCGTCATCCTCGAAACCCAGACGGTGGTTTGCCTCGACCGTATCGAACCCTTGGTCCTGCAGGGAATAGGCGCGCATCTTGTTGGCAAGGCCGATGCCGCGCCCTTCCTGATTGAGGTAAAGCAGCACGCCCGCCCCTGCCGCGCCCATCTGGGCGAGGGCGGCGTTGAGTTGCGGGCCGCAATCGCATTTCAGGCTGCCCAGCACATCGCCGGTGAAACAGGCGGAATGGAGGCGGGCCAGCACGGGGGCGCTGCGGTCGGGGCGGCCGATTTCGATGGCGTAATGTTCGGTTCCGCCGTCTTCGGGGCGGAAGATGTGCAGGCGGCCTGCCTGTGCGGCCTGCATCGGCAGGCGGGCATGGATCACATCGTGCAGGGGCGAGGAACGGGCCAGTTCTGGCAGGATGTCGGCCAAGGGCAGCAGGGTGAGGTGGTGTTCGTCGGCAAGGGCAAGGCCCGAGGGGATGGCGACCAGCAGCGCGGCGGGCAGAAGCTGCGCGGATTTCACCAGGTGCAGGGCGGCGCGGTGCAGCGTGGCCGTGCCATCGCGCAACGACCGCAGCGGCCCCTTCATCGGCACGCGCAGATCATCGGCGGGGTCGGCCAGGGCGCGCAGCCAGCCGGTGCCCGCGTCATCGGGAACGGCGATGCGGGCCAGATCGCCGTCATAGGCGCGGGCCTTGAGCGTTTCGGCGCGGCGCGCGGTGAGGGCGAGTTCCAGCGGGCCGAGCGCGCGCAGGGCAGACAGACGGTCGGCGGTGAGGGGTTCGATGGCGGTGCAGAGCATGGCCTGCCCTTCGCCCGTCAGCACCACGGGAACGCCCATGCGCAAATCACCCCGCGCACGGGCAAGGCGTTCGATGATGGTGGGTTGCAGCGGCATCAGGGGTTCTCCTGCCCGCATATCTAGGCGGCGGCGCGGGAAATTGAAACATAGCGCCGCCCTGCGACACGTCCGCGTGAGGGTTTTGTTGCATATCTTGCCGCAAAAGCGAGGCGGGCGCATGTGTTGGCCAACCCAAAAGGGAGGTTCACATGGCCACGCTGCGGAAGATCCTGCTTGTCGATGATGATGACGACCTGCGCGAGGCGCTGAGCGAGCAGTTGGTGATGACCGAGGATTTCGACGTGTTCGAGGCGCGCACCGGTGCCGAGGGCATGGAGAAGGCAAAAGCCGGGCTTTACGATCTGGTGATTCTGGATGTCGGCCTGCCCGATACGGACGGGCGCGAATTGTGCCGCCGGATGCGGAAACAGGGCGTGAAATGCCCCGTGCTGATGCTGACGGGCCATGATTCGGACGCGGACACGATTTTGGGGCTGGATGCGGGCGCGAATGACTATGTGACCAAGCCCTTCAAGTTTCCGGTCCTGTTGGCGCGGATCAGGGCGCAATTGCGCCAGCATGAACAATCGGAAGATGCCGTGTTCCAGCTGGGGCCCTATACGTTCAAGCCCGCGCAGAAGATGCTGGTGGACGAGAAGGAAAAGAAAATCAGATTGACCGAGAAGGAAACCAATATCTTGAAGTTCCTGTATCGGGCGCAACAATCTGTGGTTGCCCGTGACGTGCTGTTGCATGAGGTTTGGGGGTATAATGCGGGGGTCACGACCCATACGCTGGAAACCCATATCTACCGGTTGCGGCAGAAGATCGAACCCGATCCGTCAAACGCGCGTTTGCTGGTTACCGAAAGCGGCGGATACAGATTGGTGGCCTGAGGCCTTATTGTTGCCGGAATCGATGCCTATATAGGGATCAGACGTTGCAGAGAGTTCCCCTTGCCGTGTCGGGGTTATGACACGGCACCCTCCCTGTTGGAACTGGCCGGGCTTTGTGCCCGGCCTTTTTTTCATTACATCCACAGGTAGACTTTGGGCTGGGTCGGCATCCGTTTTTGTTAATCGATTTGATACGAATCCGTGGTAAACAAGGGCTTCCTCCCTGTTGGACTTGGCCCGGGCCTGCGTGCCCGGGCTTTTTTTGCCCAAGGCGGGGTTTGCGCGGGGCGCGGCTGTGCTAGGACGGGGCGCGACTGACCGGAGACAACGCGCCATGTTCACCCTTGCCACCTGGAACATCAATTCCGTCCGCCTGCGCGAGGGGCTGGTGGCGCGGCTGATGGCCGAAGAGGTGCCGGATGTGCTGTGCTTGCAGGAATGCAAAAGCCCGGTCGAGAAGATCCCGGTCGAGGCCTTTCGGGCGCTGGGCTACACGCACATGGTTGCGCGGGGGCAGAAGGGGTATAACGGGGTTGCCATCATCTCGAAGCTGCCGCTGGAGGAGGTGGGGGCGCGGGATTTCGCCACGCTGGGCCATGCGCGGCATGTGGCGGCGCGGTTGCCGAACGGGGTGGTGATTCACAATTGCTATGTTCCGGCAGGGGGTGATATTCCCGACCGCGCCGAAAACGAGAAATTCGGGCAGAAGCTGGATTTCCTGACCGAGATGCGGGACCATTTCCATGCCGAGCGGCCCGAGCGGTCAATTCTGGTGGGTGACCTGAACATCGCGCCGCGCGAGGATGATGTGTGGTCGCACAAGCAGCTTTTGAAGATCGTGAGCCATACGCCGATCGAGGTCGAGCATCTGGGGCAGGTGCAGGATGCGGGGGCTTGGGTCGATATCACGCGGCAGGATATTCCGCAGGGGTTGCTTTATTCGTGGTGGTCTTACCGGTCGGCCGATTGGGACGCGGCCGACAAGGGGCGGCGGCTGGACCATATCTGGGCGACGCCCGATATTGCCGGGGCAGCGCATGGCAGCCGCATCCTGCGCCCCTGCCGCGGCTGGGAGCAGCCGAGCGACCATGTGCCGGTCTTTGCCAGCTTTGATCTGTGATGCCGTTCGGTAAGGCCAGTTGGTGACGGGGCTTTAACCTGTCGGCCAATCTGCTAGTCGTTTCCGCCAAAGACGGAGAGCAACCGATGACGCATCTGTGGGTAAGGGCCGAGCAGCGCCCCAACGAGGAACGTGTGGGCCTGACGCCCGAGGGGGCGGCGGCGCTGGTCAAGGCGGGGATCAGGGTATCGGTCGAACGGTCGTCGGTGCGGGCGATTCCGATTGACGGGTATCAGGCGGCGGGATGCGAGATCGTGGCCGAAAACCTGTGGCCCGAGGCGCCTGCCGATGCGATCATCTTCGGGCTGAAGGAACTGCCCGAGGATGGCACGCCGCTTCGGCACCGCCACATCATGTTCGGCCATGCCTATAAGGGCCAGCCTGCGGGGCGCGAACTGCTGAGGCGGTTTAAGGCGGGCGGGGGCACGCTTTATGATCTGGAATATCTGGTCGATGGAAGCGGGCGGCGGGTGGCGGCCTTTGGCTATTGGGCCGGGTTTGCGGGGGCGGCGGTCAGCCTGAAGGTCTGGGCGGCGCAGCAGCGGGGGGCGATTGCGGGGGCGGTGGCGAAATATCCCGGCCGTGCGGCGCTGATTGCCGATCTGGACCGGGAACTGGCGGGGATGGGGCGGCCTGCGGCAATTGTCATCGGGGCCTTGGGCCGCGTGGGCACGGGGGCATCTGACCTGTGCGCGCAGATGGGTGTTGCGGTGACCAAGTGGGATATGGCCGAAACCGCCAGCGGCGGGCCGTTTCCGCAAGTGTTGCAGCACGAGATTTTCCTGAACTGTATTCTTGCGCGGCCGGGCTGCCCCGTGTTTGTTCCGGCAAGTGCCAAGACGGATGCGCGGAAACTGACGGTGATCGGCGATATCGCCTGCGATCCGACCTCGGATTTCTCGCCCATCAAGGTGTATGACCGCGCGACCGACTGGGATGCGCCCGCGCTGCGGGTGGCCGCCAATCCGCCGCTCGACGTGACCGCGATCGACAACCTGCCGTCGCTGCTGCCGGTGGAATCGTCGCAGGATTATGCGGCGCAGTTGCTGCCGAGCCTGCTGACGCTGGGCGATCTGGACGCGGGGGTCTGGGGGCGGGCGAAGGTGGAATACGACCGCCATATCGCCACGCTGTGACGGAAAAAGGCAAATTCCTTCGAAGGAATTTGCAAAAAATCTTCGAAGATTTTTGCGGGGCACGCGGCCCCGACGGGAGGGGCGAGAACATGACGATTCATTGGTGCGGCACGGGGCTTTCGTCGGTGCCGGGGCTGCGGCGGCTGATCGCGGGCGGGCACAAGGTGGTGGTGTGGAACCGCACCGTGGAAAAGGCGCGGGACGCGGTGGGCGACCTGACGCAGGATATCCGCGCCTATAGCCTTGATGCGCTGGCTGCGGCGTTGCAGGCCGGGGATGTGGCGATTTCCATGCTGCCCGCCGACCAGCATGTGGGGATTGCAAAGGTCTGTCTGGAAAAGGGCGCGCATTTCGCATCGTCGAGCTATATCGCGCCCGAGATGCGGGCGCTGGACGCCGAGTTCCGCGCCAAGGGGTTGGCGAGCGTCAACGAGGTGGGGCTGGACCCCGGCATCGACCATCTGATGGCGCATGATCTGGTGGCGCGGTATCGGGCCTCAGGCGCCTGTCACCCTGACAACGTGCTGTCTTTCACCTCGTACTGCGGGGGGGTGCCGAAGATTGCCAATGATTTCAAATACAAGTTCAGCTGGTCGCCGCTGGGCGTGCTCAAGGCGCTGCGGTCGCCGTCACGGTCGCTGAAGAATTTCGCAGAGTTCAGGGTGAACCGCCCTTGGGATGCGATCACGCCCTACAAGGCGGCGCTGCCGGTGCCCGAGAATTTCGAGGTTTATCCGAACCGCGACAGCTATCCCTTCATGCAGGATTACCGGTTCGATCCGGCGTGGAAGGTGAAGGATTTCGTGCGTGGCACGATCCGGCTGGAAGGCTGGGCCGAGGCATGGGCGCCGGTGTTCCGCGAGATCGAGACGCTGGAAGGGCCCGCGGGCGATGCGCGGCTGGCCGAGATGGCGGCCGAGTTCTGGGCGAAAAACTCTTATGACGCGGGCGAACCTGACCGAGTGGTGCTGTTCGTCAGCCTGAAGGCCGAGCGGGACGGGGCGACCGTCTGGCACGAGGAATGGTCGATGGATGCCTGGGGCGACGATGCGGGCACCGCGATGGCGCGGCTGGTGTCGGTTCCGGTGTCGCTGGCTGTGGAATCGGTGCTGTCGGGCGAGCTGGGGGCGGGTGTGCATGCCGCACCGCATGACCCCGCATTGATCACCAAATGGATGGAGCGCATCAAGGGGCTGGCGCAATATCTGGAGCGGGTGGACCATCTGGCCTGAGGGCAGAGCGGGGGCCGGCCCCCGCGCCCCCGGAGTATTTGGGCAAAGGTGAAGGGGCAGGCGTTAACCTTAACGGGGTGTTTGCAGCTTCATCCTTGTGAAAATACTCTCGGGGGGAGGGGCGCGGAACGCGGCCCGTGGGGGGCAGAAGGCCCCCCTTCTTTTTGCCGGTCTGTCACAGGCTTGTCGGGTGACAGGAGGGGCGTTTCTTCGCTAGGATCGGGCTGGACCCGGGGGCGCACAATCCGGGCCGGGAAAGAGGCGGGATTGCGCGATGTCGGGTGGCATTTGGCACAGGCTTGAGAACCGGCTTGCCATAGGGCGGGCGCGGCGGATGCGGGCGGCGACGGGGTTCGCCTCGGTTCCGGAACCCAAGAGCATCGGGCTGTTCGCGCGCGGCAAGCAGCTGGTCGCGGGGAATTTCCAGTATGGCGGGCGGCTGATCGAAGCGAAGGGCGCGTCGATCTGGGATGTGGCCGCGCGCGAGGGGTTTGGCGCCGAGGCGCAGGGGTTTGGCTGGCTGGACGATCTGGCCGCCGTGGGGGACGGCGCGGCGCGCAAATGCGCGCAGGACTGGACCTTTCAATGGATTGCCGCACAGGGGCAGGGGCGCGGGGCGGGTTGGACGCCCGACCTGACCGGGCGGCGCGTGATCCGCTGGGTGAACCATTCGGTATTGTTGTTGCAGGGGCAGGGGCGGGCGGCGCAGGAGGCCTATTTCCGCTGTCTGACCACGCAGGTGGCCTATCTGGCGCGGCAGGGGCGCAAGGCCGCGCCAGGGCTGCCGCGATTCGAGGCGCTGGCGGGGCTGGTGGTGGCCGGGCTGGCGCTGGAGGGGATTGACGCGGGGCCATTGGCCGAGGGGGTGGCGGCGCTGGCCCGCGATTGCCAGCGCGAGGTGGATGCCGAAGGCGGGGTCGCGACGCGCAACCCCGAGGACCTGCTCGAGGTGTTCACGCTGCTGATCTGGGCGGCGATGGCGCTGGTCGAGGCGGGGCGCGCGGTGCCGGACGACATGGCGGCGGCGATTGCGCGCATTGCGCCGACGCTGCGGGCGCTGCGCCATGCCGATGGCGGGTTGGCGCGGTTCCATGGCGGGGCGCGCGGGGCCGAGGGGCGGCTGGACATGGCGCTTGCGGCATCGGGGGTGCGGGTGGGGCCTTTGCCCGCGCTGGCGATGGGATATGCGCGGTTTGCGGCGGGGCGGACCACGGTTCTGGTGGATGTGGCGCCGCCCCCCGGTGGCCGGGCGGGGGTGGGGGCGCATGCCTCGACGCTGGCCTTCGAGCTGACATCGGGGCGGCGGGCGCTGGTGGTGAATTGCGGATCGGGGCGGGCCTTCGGGCCGGATTGGGAATTGGCGGGGCGGGCGACGGCATCGCATTCGACGGTGTCGCTGGAGGGCGTGTCGTCATCGCGGATCGGGCGCGAGGGACGCGATCTGACCGAGCGGGCGGGCGTGACGGGGCCGCAGATGGCGCAGGACGGGGCGGGGCAGCATCTGTCGGTATCGCATACGGGTTGGGCGGTGACGCATGGGCTGGTGCATGGGCGGGTGTTGACGCTGGACGCATCGGGGCGGCGGCTGACGGGGACCGACACGCTGGAGGCGGTGACGCCGGGCGAGCGCAAGCGGCTGGCGCAGGTAATGGCGGCGCGGCCCGAGGGTGTGCCGTTCTGTCTGCGGTTCCATCTGCATCCCGAGGTGGATGCGCGGGTCGATCTGGGCGGGACGGCGGTTTCGCTTGCGCTCAAGAGTGGCGAGATCTGGGTGTTCCGGCATGACGGGCGGGGCAAGCTGGGGCTGGAACCTTCGGTCTATCTGGAAAAAGGGCGTTTGCAGCCACGGCCTGCACAGCAAATCGTCCTTTCGGGGGTTGCGGGGGCCGGTGACACGCGGATCGGCTGGACCTTGGCCAAGGCACAGGATACTCCGCTGGCCATCCGCGATCTGGACCGCGAGGAGATGCCGGTTCCGGTTTGAGTGCTGTCATTGCAGGAGGCCTGAGCCATGCCAAACCTTGTTCCCGTCGGTCGTGCGCTGATTTCGGTATCTGACAAGACGGGGCTTTTGGACCTGGCGCGGGCGCTGGCGGCGCGGGGGGTCGAGCTGATCTCGACCGGTGGCACGTCGGGCATGTTGCGCGCGGCGGGGCTGGCGGTGCGGGATGTGTCGGATGTGACCGGTTTCCCCGAGATGATGGACGGGCGGGTCAAGACGCTGCACCCGAATGTGCATGGCGCGCTGCTCGCCTTGCGGGATGATGACGAGCATCTGCTGGCGATGGCCGCGCACGGGATCGAGCCGATCGATCTGCTGATCGTGAACCTGTATCCGTTCGAGGAGACGGTGGCGAAGGGGGCGGATCACGTGACCTGCATCGAGAATATCGATATCGGCGGGCCTGCGATGATACGGGCGGCGTCGAAGAACCACCGTTTTGTCACGGTGCTGACGGACCCTGCCGATTACCAGCATCTGCTGGACCAGTTGGCCGCGCATGACGGGGCCACCACAATGGCGTTCCGGCAGAAGATGGCGCTGGCGGCTTATGGCAAGACGGCGGCCTATGATGCGGCGGTGTCGCACTGGCTGGCGGGCGAGATCGGGGAAAAGGCGCCGCGCTATCGGTCTTTTGCCGGAAAGCTGGCGCAGGGGTTGCGTTATGGCGAGAACCCGCATCAGGGCGCGGCCTTCTATGTGGACGGATCAAAGCGCGAGGGGGTGGCGACGGCGCGGCAGTGGCAGGGCAAGGAATTGTCCTATAACAACATCAACGATACGGACGCGGCCTTTGAACTGGTGGCCGAGTTCGCGGGCGATGCGCCGGCCTGTGCGATCATCAAGCATGCGAACCCCTGTGGCGTGGCGGTGGGGGCAACCTTGGCCGAGGCCTATGCGCGGGCCTATGATTGCGACCGCACCAGCGCCTTTGGGGGCATTGTGGCGCTGAACGCTCCGCTGGATGCGGCGACTGCCGAGAAGATTGTCGAGATCTTCACCGAGGTTGTCATTGCGCCGGGGGCGAGTGACGAGGCACGGGCGATTTTTGCGGGCAAGAAGAATTTGCGGTTGCTGACCACGGGTGGCCTGCCCGATGCGCGGGCGGCGGGCACGGCGTTTCGGCAGGTGGCGGGCGGGTTTCTGGTGCAGGACCGTGACGCGGGGGCGCTGAACCTGCGCGACCTGAAGGTGGTGACCAAGCGCGCGCCGACCGATGCCGAGATGGCCGACCTGATGTTCGCGTGGAAGGTGGCCAAGCACGTGAAGTCGAATGCCATCATCTATGTCAAGGACGGGGCCACGGTGGGTGTGGGTGCAGGCCAGATGAGCCGGATCGACAGCACCCGCATCGCGGCGCGCAAGTCGCAGGACATGGCCGAGGCGCTGGGGTTGGCCGCGCCGTTGACGCGGGGGTCTGTCGTGGCGTCGGACGCGTTCTTTCCCTTTGCAGACGGTTTGGTTGCGGCGGCAGAGGCGGGGGCGACGGCGATCATCCAGCCCGGCGGTTCCATGCGCGATGACGAGGTGATCGCGGCGGCGGATGCGGCGGGGCTGGCGATGGTGTTTACCGGAATGCGGCATTTCCGGCATTGAACGGGGGCAAGGCGATGCGTTTGGCGGGCGTGGTGGCAGGCGGGACATTCCTGCTGGATCAGGCGACGAAGCTGGCCGTGGTTCACGGGTTGAACCTGATCGAGCGCGGCGGGATCGACGTGCTGTCGCCCTATCTTTCGTTCCGCATGGCGTGGAATCAGGGAATCAATTTCGGGCTGTTCGCCCATGATGCCGATGTGATGCGCTGGGTCTTGATTGCCGTGGCGCTGGCGATTTCGGGCTGGGTCTGGCTTTGGGTGCGGCGCGAGGCGGCCGGACCCCGCGCCGAGATTGCCGCGGGGCTGCTGATCGGCGGGGCGCTGGGCAATGTGGTGGACCGCGTGATTTATGGGGCGGTGGCCGATTTTCTGAACATGTCCTGCTGCGGGATCGAGAATCCCTATGCGTTCAACGTGGCGGATGTGGCGATCTTTGCCGGCGCGCTGGGGTTGGTTCTGTTTTCCGGTCCGCCCCCGACAGACCGCAAGGCCGCCCGTGGAAAGCTGCGTGACAGGTTGCGGCGGGGGACGGGGCGGAAAGACCCGTGACGCGCCCCGCCGGATGGGTTAAGACGGGGCACCAAGGCGGGACGGAGGCGAAAATGCAGGCAGCACGGGGGGTTTTCATGGTCGCGCTGGCGGCTGTGCTGACGCTTTCGGCCTGTGGAAAGGCCGACAAGGCACCGTCGCTGATGAACCTGCGGTCGGCATCGCAGGGGCCGGACGAGTTTGGCATCCTGCCGCCCAAGGCGCTGGCCCTGCCCCAGGACCTGACGGCGCTGCCCGAACCGACACCCGGTGGTGCCAACCTGACCGACCCAACGCCCGAAGCCGATGCAATTGCCGCGCTGGGCGGGGCCTTGCGCGATGCGGGCGGGATTCCGGCAGGGGATGGCGGGCTTTACGGCTATGCCGGGCGCTATGGCGTGACGGGCGACATTCGCCAGACGCTGGCCGAGGAAGACCTTGCCTGGCGGCGCAAGAATGACGGGCGGCTGCTGGAACGCATCCTGAACGTCAACGTCTATTTCAAGGCCTATGAGCGGATGGCGCTGGACCAGCAGGCTGAACTGTGGCGCTGGCGCAAGGCGGGGGCGCGCACGCCTTCGGCCCCGCCGCCCAAGGCTGGCGAGAAGTAAGCGCCGGTCACAAGCGCGTTGGGGCGGGTTGATCCTGCCCGCCGCGCGGCGCACCTTGGCCGCGACAGAGCGGGAGGATCGCGCAGATGGTCAGAAGCGTCAGGGTTGCGTTTGCGGCGCTGTTGGGCATGGGGCTGCACTGGCAGGCGGTTTGGGCCGATGATGTGACCAGCTTTACCCTGCCCAACGGGCTGGAGGCGGTGGTGATCGAGGATCACCGCGCGCCGGTTGTGGTGCATATGGTGTGGTACCGCGTCGGCGCCGCGGATGAGGCGCCCGGAAAATCGGGGATCGCGCATTTTCTGGAACATCTGATGTTCAAGGGCACCAAGACGGTGGCGCCGGGCGAGTTTTCCGACACGGTCGAGGCGCAGGGCGGCAATGACAACGCCTTTACCAGTTGGGATTACACCGCCTATTACCAGCGCGTGGCGGCCGACCGGCTGGGGCTGATGATGAAGCTGGAAGCCGACCGGATGGAAAACTTGCAGCTGACCGATGATGTGGTGCTGCCCGAGCGGGATGTGATCATCGAAGAACGCAACCAGCGCACCGATACCAGCCCCGGCGCGTTGCTGAGCGAACAGATGCGGGCGGCCTTGTACCAGAACAGCCCGTATGGCGTTCCGATCATTGGCTGGAAGCACGAGATGCAGGCGCTGACCAAGGAAGACGCGATTGCCTATTACAAGGCGCATTACGCGCCCAATAACGCGATTCTGGTGGTGGCGGGCGATGTGACGCCCGATCAGGTCAAGGCGCTGGCCGCGCAGTATTACGGCCCGCTGAAGCCCGCGCCCGGGCTTGGGCCGCGTGAACGGCCGCAAGAGCCGCCGCAGCGGGCCGAGCGGCGGATCAGCTTTGCCGATGCGCGGGTGTCAGAGCCCTATTTCACCCGCATCTATCTGGCGCCCGAGCGTGATGCGGGCGACCAGAAAAAGGCGGCTGCGCTGACCATTCTGGCCGAATTGCTGGGCGGGAACGGGCAAACATCGGTCCTGCCGCGGGCGTTGCAATATGGCGATGCGCCCAAGGCCACCTATACGGGGGCGATGTATGATGGCAGTTCGCTGGATGACACGACCTTTACGCTGGTGGCCGTGCCGGTGCCGGGCGTAACGCTTGAGGCGCTGGAGGCCGAGGTGGACAAGGTGCTGGCGCAGTTCCTGAAAGACGGGCCCGACCCAAAGGCGTTCGAACGGATCAAGACCCAGATCAGAGCAGCCGACATTTATGCCCGCGATGACAGCGAAGGCATGGCGCAGCGCTATGGCGAAGGGTTGGCGACGGGGCTGACGGTCGCGGATATCAAGGCATGGCCCGATGTGCTGGCCGCCGTGACCATTGACGATGTCAAGGCCGTGGCGGCCGAGGTGCTGGACCGCCGACAGGCCGTGACCGGATATCTGCAAACCGATGAGGCCGCGCAATGAGCATGATCCGTTTCCTTTCGGCCCTTGCGGTTGCCGTGACGCTGGCGCTTCCGGCGCGGGCGGCGGTGGATATTCAGGAAGTCACCTCGCCCGGCGGGATCAAGGCGTGGCTGGTCGAGGACCACAACATTCCCTTTACCGCGCTTGAGGTGCGGTTTCGCGGGGGAAGCAGCGTCGAGCCGATGGACAAGCGCGGGGCGGTGAACCTGATGACCGCCCTGATCGAGGAAGGCACGGGCGACATGGATTCGGTCGCCTTTGCCGAGGCGCGGGATGCGCTGGCGGCTTCGTTCAGTTTCAGTTCGGATCAGGATACGGTTTCGGTTTCGGCGCAGTTCCTGACCGAGAACCGCGACAAGGCTGTCGATCTGCTGCGGCAGGCGATCACCGCGCCGCGCCTTGACGCCGATGCGATCGAACGGGTGCGGGGGCAGGTGCTGTCGAACCTGCGGTCTAGCGCGAAAGACCCCGGCGATATGGCGGGCAAAGAGTTCAACCGGCAGGCTTTTGGCGACCACCCCTACGCCACCGCGCCCGAGGGGACGGAAGAGAGTGTGACAGCCCTGACGCGCGATGACCTGCTGGCCGCGCACAAGGCGACGATTGCGCGGGACCGGCTGTATGTGGCGGCGGCGGGGGATATTTCGGCTGCCGATCTGGGCCGGATGCTGGATCAGCTGTTCGGTGGTTTGCCCGAAACGGGGGCGCCCTTGGCGGGGCGGGCGCCATTCAACCTGACCGGCGGGACGACGGTGATCGACTATCCGGGGCCGCAATCGGTGGTGCTGTGGGGCGAGCAGGGGATGAAGCGGGACGATCCCGATTTCTTTGCCGCCACGATCCTGAACGAGGTTCTGGGCGGATCGCGCTTTTCGGCGCGGTTGATGACGGAAGTGCGCGAAAAGCGCGGGCTGACCTATGGCATCGGCACGTCGCTTGCGGCCTATGACGGGGCCGAGGTCTTGGCGGGGCAGTCGCAAATTCCTAATGCCAAGGTCAAGGATGCGATCGAGGTGATCAAGGCCGAATGGGCCAAGCTGGGGCGCGCGGGGATCACTGCCGCGGAACTGGCGGCGACCAAGACCTATCTGACGGGCGCCTATCCGTTGCGCTTCGACGGGAACGGGCCTTTGGCCACGATCATGGTCAACATGCAGTTGATCGGCTTGCCGAGCGATTACCCCAAGACGCGGAACGACAAGGTGAATGCCGTGACGCTGGAGGATGCGAACCGCGTGGCCAAAGCGCTGTTCGTGCCCGAAAACCTGCGGTTCATCGTGGTCGGGCAGCCAGAGGGCGTGGCATCTTCGGACTGAGACGAAGAATTTTCGGCGAAAATTCTTCGGGTGAAAAATCTTCGGATGAAGATTTTTCGCGGGTGCGAATCTGTGGCCCGCAGAGCTTGGGGGTGCTACATATGGGTGCATGAACGCAGTTGAACCCAAGATATCAGCACGTCCCGTCATCCGACAGCTGGACGAGGCCGCGGTCAACCGCATCGCCGCGGGCGAGGTGGTAGAGCGCCCCGCCTCGGCCGTGAAGGAGTTGGTCGAGAATGCGCTGGATGCGGGCGCCACGCGGATTGCGGTGGATTATGCCGACGGCGGTAAAACGCTGATCCGCGTGACCGATGACGGTTGCGGCATGACGGGCGATGATCTGCCGCTGGCGCTATCGCGTCATGCCACGTCAAAGATCGACGGGTCGGATTTGCTGAACATCCATTCCTTCGGCTTTCGGGGCGAGGCGCTGCCTTCGCTGGGGTCGGTCGGGCGGTTGACCATCACATCCCGCGTGGCGGGGGGAGAGGCGGCAACGATTACGGTGGCGGGCGGGCGGATGGGGCCGGTGCGGCCTGCGGCTCTGACCAAGGGGACGGTCGTGGAATTGCGCGACCTGTTCTATGCCACGCCCGCGCGGCTGAAATTCCTGCGGTCGGACCGCGCCGAGGCGACGGCGATTGCCGATGTGGTGCGGCGGCTGGCCTTGGCCGAACCCGCGGTCGGGTTCACCCTGCGCGATATGGGCGAGGGCGGCGAGGGGCGTGTGGTGTTTCGCGCCGATGCGGGGAATGGCGATTTCTTCGATGCGCTGGCCGCGCGCGTGGGCGGTGTGCTGGGGGCCGAGTTCATCGACAACGCGCTGCGGGTGGATGTGGAACGCGAGGGGTTGCGGCTGACGGGATATGCCGCGCTGCCCACCTATTCGCGCGGGTCTTCGGTGCAGCAATTCGTGTTCGTCAACGGGCGGCCCGTGCTGGACCGGATGCTGCTGGGCGCGCTGCGGGTGGCCTATTTCGATTTTCTGAGCCGCGACCGCCACCCTGCGGCGGTGCTGAATGTGGAATGCGACCCCGAACGGGTCGATGTGAACGTGCACCCCGCCAAGGCCGAGGTGCGGTTCCGCGAGCCGGATGCGGTGCGGTCTTTGCTGATTACGGGGTTGCGGACGGTGCTGTCGGGCGGGGCGCATCGCGCCAGTTCGACGGTGGCCGGTGCCACGCTTGCCGCGTTCACCGCGCCGCAGGGGGTTGCGCGGGTTTACCAGATGGACCGGCCTTCGGGTGCGGCGCTGGGCCGCAGTTTTGCCTTTCAGGCGCCTGATCCGGTGCAGGGCGGCTTGGGCGGGTTTGCCGAAGAAGCCTCGGCCCGGATCGAGCCTGTGGCAGAGGTGGGCGAGGCGTTGGAGGCGCGGCCCTTGGGCGCGGCGCGGGCGCAGGTGCACGAGAATTACATCATCGCCCAGACCGCGCGGGGAATGGTGATCGTCGATCAGCACGCGGCGCATGAGCGGCTGGTTTACGAACGGCTGAAGCGGCAGATGGCCGAGGCGGGCGTGGTGGCGCAGGCGCTGCTGATCCCCGAGATTGTCGAATTGTCGGCGAATGATGCCGCGCGGTTGCTGGAATTCGCGGGCGAGTTGCGGCGCTTTGGCCTTGGAATCGAACCCTTTGGCGGCGGGGCGGTGGCGGTGCGCGAAGTTCCGGCCATTCTGGGAACGGTGTCGGCGGCGGCGCTGCTGCGTGATGTGCTGGACGAATTGGCCGATCTGGGCACAAGCCAGCTGGTGCAGGCCAAGATCGAAGCGGTGCTAAGCCGGATGGCCTGCCACGGTTCGGTGCGGTCGGGGCGGCAGATGCGGGCCGAGGAGATGAACGCCCTGCTGCGCGAGATGGAGGCCACGCCCCATTCGGGCCAGTGCAACCACGGGCGGCCAACTTATGTTGAACTTCAACTGGCCGATATCGAGCGGCTGTTCGGACGCAGATGATTACGATCGCCGGAATGACCTATGCCTGGACCGATCCCGTGGTGCTGGGCGCCGTGGCGGGGCTGGTGCTGCTGCTGCTGTTGGCGCTGATCCTGCGCGTGGTGATGCGGTCGGCACGGATGGCCGAACCCGTGCTGCGCGAGGTGACGTGGCTGGCGGACCGTGTGCAAAGCCTGTCGGACGGGCAAGAACGGCTGGCAGGCGGTCTGCACCATGTATCCGAGGCGCAGGCGGTTAGCCAGTCGGCCATGCTGAAGCTGATGGAGCAGCGGCTGGCCGAGGTGCAGCGCAACATGATCGAGAACCTGCAAGGCACCAGCACGCGCACGGCGCGGTCTTTGGGCGAATTGCAGCAGCGGCTGGAAACCATCGACAAGGCACAGGCCAATATCGAAAAGCTGTCGGGCAATGTGCTGAGTTTGCAGGATATTCTGTCGAACAAGCAGACGCGGGGCGCGTTTGGCGAGATACAGTTGCATGACATTGTGTTGAAGGCGCTGCCTTCGGACAGTTTCACCATGCAGGCCACGCTGTCGAACGGGCGGCGAGCGGATTGTCTGGTGCATCTGCCCAAGCCGCCGGGGCCGATTGCGATTGATGCCAAGTTTCCGCTTGAAGCCTACGAGATGCTGCGGAGGGCCGAGACGCCGCAGGCCAAGGCCGAGGCCGAGCGGGCGTTTCGCGGGGCGGTGCGCGTGCATATCCGCGCGATTGCCGAGCGGTATATCATCGAAGGGGAAACTGCGGACGGGGCGCTGATGTTCCTGCCTTCGGAAGCGGTTTATGCGGAATTGCACGCCAATTTCCCCGATGTGGTGCGCGAAGGGTTTGCGGTGAAGGTGTGGATCGTGTCGCCCACCACCTGCATGGCCACGCTGAACACGATGCGCGCCGTGCTGAAGGATGCGCGGATGCGCGAACAGGCGGGGGCGATCCGCAAGGAGCTGGCGCTGCTTTATGGCGATGTCGAGCGGTTGGGAACGCGGGTCGAAAACCTTGACCGGCATTTCGGGCAGGCGGCGAAGGATATCGAGGAAATCAAGATTTCCACCGAAAAGGCGAC
The DNA here is from genome assembly GCA_027484985.1 of Rhodobacter sp. Taxonomy (GTDB): domain Bacteria; phylum Pseudomonadota; class Alphaproteobacteria; order Rhodobacterales; family Rhodobacteraceae; genus Paragemmobacter. The sequence continues at coordinate 105,512 of JAIXRW010000068.1, forward strand.
CAAGCGGGCGCGGCGGCTGGACAATTTCGACTTTGAGGAATTGGGGGCGCAGGCGGGTGCGCCCCTGATCGGGCCAAGCGTGGCCGAATAGGGTAAAGCCGCATCATGGCGGCATCGGCGCGGTTGTGACCGGTGACGGAAGGTCAGGCACGCAACAGGGCGGCGAGGGCGGTCTGCACCTCGTCATCAAGATCGGATTCCTGTGACAGAAGGTCGGCGGCGGCGCGCAGGGCGGCGGCGGCGCGGGGGGTGGCGCGGGCGGCAAGACCGGCAAAGCGCGCGCGGGCGGCAAGGCGGGCGTTGCGGATTGCGCCGGGTTCGCCCAGTTCGGGCGAGATCCGGTCGGGCACCACGAAACCGGCGAGGCGTTCTTCCAGCGTTTCGCGGCGCAGGATCGCATCAAGCGCGCGCTGTTCGGGCACGAAGGGCAGGCGCACCATCTGGCCGGTAGGCAGGTGCGCCTCGTCGCTGTTGCGCCAGCGGGTGATATCGGCAAGGCCGGAATTCAGCGGGCCGATGCGACCGCTTTGCATGGTCTAGCCCCCGAACTGCTGGGTCAGCAGGACATGCTGGGTAAAGTGGAGGATGCCGCGCAGGGCGGGCACGCCGCGGGCGGACAGGGCCGCGCTGGCCAGCGCCTTGCGGCCTGCATCGCCATCGCCGCGCTGGAAGGCGAGATAGCCGCGCAGGGCCAGCACGGCGGGATGGGGTTTGCCCGTGGGCTGGACAAGGGCAAGGACGGCATCCGCCTCGGCGCTGCGGGTGAGCGAGGCGAGGCAAAGCGCCATCTGGTACAGGGCGGCGGGGTCGATCGGGTCTGCCGATGTGACCATGGCCATGAGCAGGGCGCCCAGCGCCTCGGGCAGGCGGCCGGCGGCCAGTTCGTCCTGCGGGGCGGGCGCGGCGAGCGAGGGGCATCCGGCGGCCTGGGGCAGGGTGGCAAGGGTGGCAAGGGGGCCGAGCGGCAGGCTGAGCGCGCCGCTGGCCAGAGCGGCGGCGGCAAGGGCCGCGCGGGCCTGTTCGGGCGGGGCGCCCTGCGGCAGGGGCGGAACGGTGAGCGTGATCGCAAGCGCGGGCATCGCCGTGCCGTCGATCTGACGGGGCAGAAGTTCGAGCGCGACGCTGGCGCCATTGAGCTGAGAGGTGCGGCCCATCACTTTCCTTTGCAATCGGGCGTGGCGCAGGCATCGACCACCCGCCAGCCCAGATCGGGGCCGAAGGTCTGGATGCGGGTGCCATCGGCCGTTCGGACGAGGATGCCGAGATCGCCGATGGCGGTCAACCGGCTGGTGATATCGGGGGCTGCACCTTCGCGCAGTTTGCGGCCATCGCGCAGTTCGATATAGCGGTCGCCTTCCAGACTGGCGCCGACAACGGGCAGGTCGGACCGCGGCACGTTGCGGAACAGGAATTCGACGAAATCGGGATTGCGCGCGGTTTCGGCAAGGAAGGTCGAGCTGTTGCCCACCATCTGGCCGAAATCGGTGCGGGTGCGGTCAAGGCAGGCGCGGACGCGGGCAGGGGACAGGGCGGTTTCCATGATCACATCGCGCAAATCGGGGGCGATGGTGGTGATATCGCTTTCGCTGGACAGGCTGAGCGAGTCGAGCAGCAACAGCGCGGCTGGCAGCATTTCGGGCGTAAGTTTGCCGCCTGTCCAGCATGTCACGGGTTCATCGACCGGATAGGGCAGCGCCGATAGCGGGCGCGGCAGGCGCATCAGCGTGCGGCCCATTTGCAGCTGTTCGTGCTGCATCGAGACAAGGGCGAGGAGATTGGGCGAAATCGCGGCCTTGACGGCGGGCGCCGTGGCGCCCGTCGGGGCCATGACGGCATCGGCCTCGGCCATCATGCGGTCAAGGCCGGCGGATTCGCCGCCGGGCAGGGAAAAGAAGGGCAGGCCCTGTTTGCTGGTGCCTTCGGGTTCGGCAGCGGGCAAAAGCGCGGGCGCTTCGGTTGCCGCCGCTGCGCTGGCCGCAGGCTGGGGTGGGGCATCGGGCGCGGTGCTGGCGATGGCGGGTGCCACGGGGGGGGTGGCATCGGCCGCATCGGCCTGCGCGGGTGCGGGCTGGGCCGGGGTTTCGGCATCGGCAACGGTTTGCGTCACGGCAGTCTGCGTGGGCGCGGGTTGGGCGGGCGCGGGGTCAGTTGCGGCGGGCCGTGTTGGTTCGGGCTGGGGCGCGATTGCGGCGGTTTGGGCCGGTTGCGGCGCGGTGGCTTGCGCGGCAGCGGGCTGGTCGGCGGCGGGTTGCGGGGCCGGGGCCGGGGCCTGTGCGGCGGCGGGGGCGGCCAGCAGGATCGGGGCGCCCGCAAGCGGGGTTGCGGCAACGGGGGCCGCGCCAAGCGGGGCTGTGGCCTGTGCGGTGGCAGAAGGCGCTGCGGGCCGCGCGAGGGCATCGCGCATCTGGGCGGCCAGTTCATCAAGCGTGCCGATCGCGCCGATGCCGGGGATCACAACCTCGACCCGCTGGACGCCATCGCTGCCCGAGGCGGTGCTTTGCATCTGGCCGCCAAGGGCCGACATGATCTGTTGTAGCAGCGCAGCATCGGGCATCCGGCCCTGCGCGATGGTGTCGGACAGGCTGCGGTAAAGTTCGGGGCGTTCGCGCGCCAGCTGGTCAAGGGCCGCGGCAAGGTTGGGCGGAATGGCGGGCCGCACCGGTGCGGCGGCGGCACCGCTGGGGACGGGCTGGCCGGTGGGGGGGCCCGCAAACAGCGACCGCGCGTCAATCTCGTTCGGGGCCGTCAGGGTTTCGGGGGCGACCACGCGGCCGGTTTCGGCGGCGGCGGCAGGGCCCGAGCCGATGATGACGGGGGCCGTATCGGAGGCGGCGGGCTGGTCGAGCGTCACAAAGGAACGCAGCGGGATTTCGGCGGCGAAGCGGCGCGAATAGGCACCGATCAGGCCGACCCAGTTATCGACCTTGTCGCGGGGGACGATGCCGGTCGCTTCGACGACCAGACCGTCGAGCCGGAAGATCACAAGGTTGCCAAGACCGGCATCGCGGGCGATGCCGCGCAGATCGGACAGGATTTCATCGGCGGTCCGCATCTCGGATTTGACGGAGGCGAGGCCGAAAACGCCGGTGCGGATGCTGTCTGTCAGGCGGGCGGCGGCGGCGGGGTCAAGCACGGTGCCGCGCAGGGTAAGGTTGCCCGCATCGTCGAGCGCGAAGGTGGCGGGCACTTTCATGCTGTCGATGGTGCCCGCCACATCGGCGCGCAGGTTTTCGCGCACAAAGACCCGCAGCGCGCCGGGCAGGCCCGAGGCATCGAAAGCGTTCTGGATGGCGCGGCGTTCGACCTGATCTTCGACATAGCCTTCGATCGACAGCGTTCCGTCGGCGCGTTCGTCGATTTTCACGCCCGAGGCGAAGGGCATGGCGGCAAGGGCGGCGCGCAGGTCGGTCATGGCGGCGGCGGTCGCCTCGGCCCCGCCGCGCTGGGCGGCATCGCCGCCATTGCCGCCCAGCATGGTCACAAGCGCCAAAAGGGCGACAGCCCCGCCCGCCGCATAGATAACGCGGCGCGGCAGGGCGGCGAAGGTGCGGCCGGCAAGGCCGAAATCGGCCGGTTTGCGGGGTTTCTGCGCCGGTGTGGCGGGCACAAGGCTGGACCAGTTCGCGCCGCTGCCCGCGATGACGAATTTCGACAGGCCGGCCGAGACGGCATCCATCTGGGCGATTTCGTGCCAAGTGTCATCGTCGCGTGCGACCGACAGGCCCGAAGCGGTTGAAAAATCGCCCTGCATCGCGCGGATTTCGATCTTGCCGTCGCGCAGGCGGACCCGTCCGTGCAGCGGTTGCAGCGAGACGTCGAGAAGCTGGATGTCGGCATCATCGCCCGAACCGAAGGAATAGGTGCCGTCGGATAGCGTAACCTCGGCCCCGAACTGGTTGCCGCTGAGCACCTTGAGGATGTTGTCGCCCTGCGCGTCTGCCATTCGCCGTTCTGCCCCGTTCCATCCGTGTGCCGGACCTTGCCATCCGCAGGCCGGGCTGGCCGGGCTGCGGGGTGCGGTCGTTTGGCAGTGCCACACAGACCTTTGCCGCGAATGTAGCGGTTGGGCGTGGCATGGAACGTGTCAAACGGCACTCTGGCCGGGGCTGTTTCGTGGTGTGGTCCAAGCGGTGCGGGGGCCGTTTCCGGTGCGGGGGCGGCGCTACAGGCATTGGGGTGGCGACCAAAGGCGTGTCGCCCCTGATAAGAGAGTCGAGCGGGGACGGACATGGTTTGGATGATCAAGCGGCCTGAGCATAGAGCGCGGGTGCGCGACATGTGGCATGCGTGGCCGCGCAGGGTGATGGCGCTGGTCGCGGTGGCCGCGTTCGGGTTCGTCTCGGCCTGTGATGATGCCAGCGGTCCGCAGGTTTCGGCCCCGCGCAAGGCGCTGGTGGTGGTGCGCGATCCCGAAACGAAGGCCGAGCTGATCACCACGGCGAAAGAGGCGCAGAAGATCAATTTCTTCTCGAAGGAAAACCTGCGTGCGACCACGTTTTCGGGCAATGCCAACCCGCGGCTGGCGGGCGACACGTCGCGCGACCCGACGGGGTTCATCGACACGCGGGCGGCCAACCAGATGCCCGGCGGGATCGATTCCAACCGGGGCGAATACTATGCCGAGGTGGGCGGGCGCGGCGTGGTGATCGAGCCCATTCCCCCCACCCGCGTGCTGGGCGGCGAGTGGCAGGGGCCGATGGATGGCGGGACGGTCACGCTTGAATTCAACAACGAGCCGCTGACTTCGGTGGTGCAGCGGGTGCTGGGGGGGATTCTTGGCGTCAATTACAACATGGGCAACGGGCTTGAAGGCAGCGTGACCTTCCGGTCTGAGGAAAGCTTTACCAAGCGGCAGGTGATCGAGGTGCTGGCCGATATTCTGGCCCGCAACGGATATCTGATCCAGTATTTCAACGGCGTCTATCACATCGGCCGCCCCGAGGAATTGCAGACGCTGACCGGAATCAGAAGCGCGTCGTCCAGTTCGGGCGAGGAGACCAAGGTGCTGCGGCTGCGGCGCAAGGCGCCGGACAATCTGGCCGATATCGTCAATTCCATCCTGCCGCCGGGGACGACCGTGGCGCTGGTCGATGAAGGCAACGGGGTGATGCTGAACGGCGATCCGGGGCAGTTCGATTCGGTCGAAGGGCTGGTGAATACGCTGATGGGCGACAACCAGCTTGGCTATATGGCCATTCTGCCGCTGCGGCGCGCCCCGCCCGAGGCGGTGACGGCGCTGCTGTCGCAGGTGTATGAAAAGCGGCTGAACGAGCTGATTCTGGTGCCGGTCGAGACGGTGCCGGGGATTCTGGTGATGGCATCGCAGCCTTCGTTGATCAAGGAAGTGCAGGCGCTGGTGCGGCAGTTCGATGTCGAGAACCGCGATACGCCCAAGGTGCGGATGATCCAGTTGCGGTATCTGAACCCGTCCGACCTTGCCTCGCAGTTGAACCGGCTGGTGGATTCCACCTCGGTCGGGGCGGGGCCGACGGCGAAACTGTCGGACAGCCAGCTTTCCAACGTGGTTTCGGCGGCCATCGACCGTGCCAATCCGGCGGGGGCACAGGCGCCGCGCCCGTCCTTGCCGCAGACCACGACGAATGCCGATGGCGAAGGCAATATCGCCATACCACCTTCGCGGTTCATCAATACCACGCGGGGCGGAGAGGCGGCGGGCGGGCAGGCGGGCGCGGGCGGGCAGGCGGGCGGACAGCAACAGCAGCGCGCCGCAGCGAGCGAGGGCATTACCTTTAGCGCCGATGACCGCAACCGCGCGCTATTGGTGCGGTCCACCTTTGCCGAGTTCCAGCATATTCAAGAGGTGGTCAAAACGCTGGACGTGCCGCTTTCGCAAGTGGCGATCGAGGCGACCATCGTGGAAGTGGATATCAATGACGCGCTGCAATTCGGCGTGCAGGCCTTTTTGCAATCAAGCGGCATCACCGTGCGGTCGTCGGACACGACGGGGGCCGCTTCGCCCGGGGGCGGCGGTTTTGCGGGCAAGTTCAGCACCACGGCGGGCGGCGCCAGCATCGATATGGTGATTTCGGCGCTGCAAAGCGTGACGAATGTGCGCGTGATCTCGTCGCCCTATCTGACGGTGGTGGATGGCGGAACATCGCGCCTGTCGGTGGGGGACCAGATCCCCTATACCGTGGCGTCGCAAACATCGAATTCCAACGGCACTGTCACGGTGACGGAAGAAACCGACGTGCGCGATGTCGGCGTGATCCTGAGCGTGACGCCACGGGTCAGCCCGGATAACTCGGTCCTGCTTGAGGTGACGCAGGAAGTGTCGTCGGCGCGCAGTGTGGAAACGGCGGCGGGCACCGATCCGGTGATCGCGCAGCGCAGCATCACCAGCCAGATCGTGGTGCAATCGGGGGCGTCGGTGCTGCTGGGCGGGTTGATCCAGGAGCGGACCGAGACGACCGAGAACGGTATTCCGGTGGTGCGGCGGATTCCGGTGCTGGGCAATGCCTTCAACCGCAAGAAGGACACGCAGACGCGCAGCGAATTGCTGGTGATGATCACGCCGCGGGTATCGCGCACGGATGAACAGATGCAGGACATCACCCGCAGGCTGCGGCTGGAGATCGGCGCGAACTAGCGGGGGCCGGTGGTCAGGGCGTTGCGGCGCCCTGACGCAGGATTTCATAGAAGGCGTCGAAATAGGCGTTGACCGTGGACTGTTCGCCCACCGCGTGGCCCATCAGGATGGGCAGGTAGAACAGCATGATCAGCATGGCGATGGCGCTTTTGATCGGCATGGCCAGAATGAACACCTGCACCTGCGGGGCAAAGCGGCTGACAAGGGCCAGCGCAAATTCGGCCAGGAACATGATGATGACGATGGGCGCCGACAGCAGCACGCACAGCATCATGCCGCGGTCGAGCACGGCAAAGATCAGGGCGGGGAAGCTGGCATCACCGATGGGCAGCAGGGCGCGGACGGGCCAGAGGCTGTAGCTGTTGTAGATCAGCCCGAGCAGGGTAAGAAACCCGCCGAGCGTGAAGAAATAGGTCACGAAAGCCTGCGAGAACAGGATGCCAAGGGGCGATGCCTCGTGCCCTTGCAGCGGGTCGATGGACGAGGCGATGGCGGTGCCGCGCTGGTTGTCGATCAATGTGCCCGCGCTTTGCACCGCCCAGAACATCCAGAACACCAGATAGCCAAGGATGAAGCCAAGGGCGAATTCCTTGACGAAATACAGCATGAACAGCGGCAGGCTGCCGGCGAACACCGCCGCATCGGGGCGCAAAAGCGGGACAAGCGGCATGCACAGCACAAGGATCGCCACGTTGCGGGCAAGGCGGGGCATGACCGTCGGGCTGAGAAGCTGGCTGGCGACGATGAAGGCGTAGAAACGCGGAAGCGCCATCAGATAGGCCATCAGATGGTCTTTCATCACCTCGTACAGCGAAAGGATACCGGCGTAATTCATGCCCGCAGATTGGGGCAGGTGCGGGCGGGCTGGCAAGGGCGGCGGCGGCACGGGCGGGGGTTTCGCCTTTTGCGGGTATCGTTTGTCACCTGCGCCGGGCGTGCAGTTGGTAGGGTTGGGCCAGTCCGGCGCTGTTGCGGGGGAATGGCAGATGAGCATCAGCTCTTCACAGGAAGTGATCCGCACCCAGATTGCGGTGAACAATTCGACCTCGGTCGTGGGCAACGAGATCATGGCCAATGCCATGGGCAAGGATGTTCGCACCAATGAATCGGTTCAGGTGGCACCCGACCAGTCTGACCTGACCGACGCGCTGGAAGAGCTGGGCATGGGCGTGGCCCATCGCGGCAAGCCGGATGTGGAAAAGATGAAGGCGCGGCGCGGCGCGGCCACGGATGTGGACGCGCTGTCGCGCATCCTTGACTATCTTGACCAGTTGCCCGGCATGCCGAGCGAGGACAAGTACAAGCAGCTTGTGGACAAGTTGCAGAAGTTTCAGGACATGTCGCTTTCGGGCGGCGGCAGTGGCGGTGACAGCCAGATCACCGCGGATGACCTGCGAAAGCTGCTGGCCGATTATGACGGCGATGTCACGCATCAGGCCGTTGCGCTAGAGCGGTTGCGGCAGGATGCGATGGCCACGGGCGCAGCACCCGCCGTTCTGGCCGCGATTGACCAGTTGCGGAGCGAATTCGCCTCGCCCGAGACGCTGCGCGACATTCGCGCGGGGCTGGCGGCGGGGCGCGAGGCGCATCAGATGGGCGACCGTTTCGGCGCCGATCCGGGGGCCTATCGCGAAAGCTATCGCGAATTGCTGCGCGACCCGCAGCCGCGGCTGGGATCGGTGTTCGATTCGCTGCGGAAGTTCAGCCTGACCGAGAAGTTCGACGATGTGATCGACTCGTTCCTCAAGGTGGCGGGGAACGATCTGGCCTCGGCGGGGCCATCGGTCGATCCGGTGCAGCTGGGATCGGTGATGACCGAGTTGAGCAAGCTCAAGAACCTGCGGACGGTGCTGAAGGCATCGGAAGACACGGTGATCAAGCTGGACCGCACCTATCCGCCGCCCGAGGGGCGCGCGCGGCCGAGCGGGGAAGAGATCGCATCGCGCCTGTTGCATTTCAGCGGGATGACGCTGCCCACATTCAGCGATGCAAACGCCCTGTTGCGCGGGTTCGAGGGCGAGGCGCCCGAAGTGCCGGTGCTGGTGGTGAACCTGCTGCGCGGCCAGCATGCCGCGCTGCCCGATACGGTGCTGCCGTCGGTCACGGCGCATGAACAGCAATCGCGCTTGCTGATGAACCTGTCTGACCGCGTGGTCGAAACCGAAGAAAAGGCGTTTGGCGGGTAGCGATGGCACAGCTTGGACATGCGGCGAAGGCCACGGTTTCGCAATTCGCCGGAACGCTGGGACTGCCCGCGCGCGAAAATGCCGATGGCAGTTTCGGTTTCGATTTTTCCGAAACCGGACGGCTTTCGGTGACGCGGGACGAGGCGGGCAATGCGGTGCTGGTTTCGGTGACGCGGCGCACGGTGCTGGACGGGGTGGTGCCGCTAGCGCGGCTGGCGGCGGTGGCGGGGCCCTTGCCGGACGGCCGGATGATTCAGGCGGGGATCACGGCGACGGATCAGCCCGTGCTGGTGATCGCCATCGAGGAAGACCGGTTCGATCTGCCGATGCTGGACCGGTCGTTGAACGACCTGCGGCAGGTTTACGAAAGCCTTGGCTTCTAGGGGCTGTGCTTTACGGCACTCGGGGCGGGGTGCGGACCGGTTAGGGTTGAACGGACAGGCGCGCATTCGCGCCGGGATGAAGCGGGGGGCAGATGTCCGGTATCATTGACATGTTGTCGAAACCAGGCGCGGACGAGGCGGTTCAGTCAGCGATGACGCAGGCCTTCGAGGCGCTGAAGGCGACCGGGGTGGCACAGGATCCGCGGGTTCTGGCGGCGATGGACGGGCTGACGCCGGCACAGGCGATCGGGCTGACACGCGAACAGTTGCAGGTGATCTATACGCTGGGCTACCGCAAGTTTCTGGCGGGCGATTACGCGGCGGCGCAGGATGTGTTCACCTATCTGGTGGGCGTCGATCCGCTGCACACGCCCAATATCTATATGGCCGGAATGGTGCTGTTCGCCCAAGGCCACCACGCTGTGGCGGCGGATATGTTCCTGATGTTCCTTGCGCTCGATGCGACCAATCCGGTCGGCTACCTCCGGCTGGGCGATTGCTGGTTGGCCGGGGGCGAGCGGGACCGCGCGGTCGAGGCCTATAAACTGGCCGTGGCGGAATGTGCCAACGGCCATGGCGACGCGCAGACGACCGACGAGGCGAAACAGCGGCTGGCCATGGCAACACAGGAGATGAAGGCATGACGACGGTCACTTCGCGCACCGATATAACGACCCAGCCGCAGATCCAGAATGACCAGACGGCCGATGTGGGCGCCGTTGTCGCGCCAAAGACGGGGCAGGTTTCGCCGGGGTTGATGGGCAATTACACCTTGCCGCCCGCCATGAAGGAAAAGCTGGACAGGCTGATCGACATGACGCGCACCATGGCCCCGCCCGAGCCCGGTTCGGATTTCGAGGTGTTGCTGGCGCAGGTGGTTTCGACGCTGAAGGAAGTGACAGGCAAGGCCGAACAAAGCCGCGCCGATAACGAGATGGCGTCGAAAAAGCTGCAAATTCAGGAAAATCAGGCCAAGATCGAAGAGTCGAAGAAAAAGCTGGACGAGGCCGAGGCCAAGAAAAATTCCAGCAACATCTTCGACATCCTCAAAATGGTGTTCGAGGCGCTGGCCGCCATCGCGCAGATGGTGCTGGGGGCTGTGTTGTCGATCCTTGGCGGCGCGGGCGGAATGCTGATCGCAACCGGTGCGATCATGCTGGCGATGATGATCAACAACGCCGTGGCCAAGGCCAATGACGGGGCGGGTATCCTTGGGTCGATCGTCAAGGCGGCGGGGGGTGACGACAAGGCGGTTGCCGCGGCGGACGGGGTGTTCATGGCCGCGATGATCGTGGGGTTGATCGTGACCATTGCAAAGAACCCTGTCGGGAACATGAAGGAACTGATGGGCGCCTTTGCCGCCATGGCGGTGAAGGTTTCACAAGCCGCCCTCGCGGCAACGGATGCCGGGATGCAGGTTGGCAGCGCCGGTATGAAGTTTGAAGCGGCGAAAGCCACTGAATCTGCAAAGAAAAGTCAGGCCGACAGCAAAGAGATCGAGGCGCTGATGCAGCAGCTGGACGACATGATCGACATGGCGCTGACGCTGCTGATGCAGGTGAACCAGAACGTGAACCAGATGATGGATAGCTTTGCCCAGATGCTGAACGACGCGGGCGATACGATGTCGAACACCAAATTCGCGGGCTAGTCCCCGCCCGAGCCAAGAGGACGTATCATGAGCGATCTGACGATCAAGAACCCGACCTACACCTCCGGCAGCTATGACAGTGGCAAGGCCGATTCGACCGATAGCACAAAGAAAATCCAGGATACCGGCAGCGGTGTGGGTGGCACGAATACGGGTGGCAGCGTGCTGCCGCCCACCACCAAGTCGGGGATACCCACGATTCCCCTGAGCAGTCTGTTTTCGCCGCCGACGAATACGGGGCTATCGGCAAACCGGCTGAGTTCGGTCGGGAGTTCCGAGCTTGAACAGGCCAAGGAGGCGCTGACCAAGCTGATCAAAAGCCTGCGCGACCCCGATGAACTGGCCGCGCTGATGATCGAGATGAGCGGCTTGCAACGGCAGGCGGCGCTGGACCAGCGTCTGGCGGCGCGCGACACGGCCAAGGCCGAGATGAAGGGGCAGGCGGCCGAAACGCGCGAGGCGGCGACCAAGGAAATGGCCGCAGCGGTGGTGTCACTGGTGCTTTCGGTCGTGACGGCGGCGGTTTCGTTGATCGGGGCGGCAAAGATCGGCAAGGAAGCGGCGGGCGGGTTCAAGGCGGCCAAGGAATCGGCCGATCTTGGCAAGCAGGCTGACAACCTGAAAAACATCATGAAGGAAGTCAGCGATCCGAAATTGCTGAGCGAGTTGTCGGGCACGCTGTCCGAGCTGAAATCGATGTCAAAGATTTCGGAAGCCACCTCGCGCCTTGCCAATAGCACGGCCGATCAGCTGATGCAGATTACCAATGCCGTGACCACGGTGGTCAGGGGGATCAGCGAGGCGATCGAAGGGTCGCTGCGCGCTTCGGCCAAGATGGACGAGGCGGAAGGGCAGGACATGGCGGCCGAGGCCGAAGATACCAAGGCCGATGCCGACCAGTTGAAGGCCTTTATGGATTCGGTCGATGACCTGCTGCGGTCGGCCCTGGAGTTCATCCAGAAGATGAACGATGCCGAGGTCGAGCTGATGGCCTCGGCGTCGCGGCTGTAAGGGGCGCGGGGCGTGGCGGCCGATCTGCGGCGGGTTCTTGACCATCTGTTCGGCGGGCTTGGGCTTGGCCCCGCGCCTGCCGATCCGGCCGAGAGCGAGAGTTTCGAGCTGGATGACGCGGTGTGCACCGTGGCGCGGGCGCCAAGCGGGACGGAAATTACCCTGTCGATCGGGGTGGGCAGTTTGCAGCAAGACCCGCATGCCGCGACGGATCGGCTGCGGCGGTTGCTGCGGTTGACGCTGGGGCTGTCGATGGTGAACCGCGCGGCGCTGGTGGTCGATGACGCGCCGGATGAACAGCGCCTGCGGGCGATGCAGTCGGGCAGCGGCAGGCCGCTGGCGTTTCGGGCGGTGGCGCTGATCCGCAACGACCGGCGGCAAGAGGTATTCGCCGCGTTGCAGGATGTGGTGCAGATCCGGACGCTGGCCCTGCCGCATCTGGCGGCGGCGGGCGGGGCGCGCGGCGATTGGCCAACGCCCGACCCGATGGCGGGGCGGGGCCGCGCCGATGATGGCGACGGGTTGGGGGCATTCGTGATCTTCCAGCCCTGAGGGGCGGGAGGGACGGAAACAGGGGACGGACAGGATGCAAGGCAAACGAATGGCGGCGCTGCAAGCCGAGGTTATGGAACTGCTGGTCGAGCGGCCGGTGGTCGAGAAGCTGGGCCTGAAGCGCGAGGATCTGTATGGCGCGGCGCTGGCCTCGGCCGAGGCTTTGCAGGCGGGTGACCATGAGCGGGCGTTCAACGGCTTTTGCCATCTGGTGATGCTGGACCCGATGAACCCTGCCTATCACCATGGTCTGGCCGAGGTGGCGCTGGAACTGGGGCATTATCCGTTGGCGCTGCAAAGCGCATCGGTGATCGTGGCCAGCACACCGCGCCGCCCCGAAGGCTATTTCCTATCGGCACGGGCCTGTCTGGGGCTGGGCGAGCCGGAACTGGCGCTGGAGGATCTGGGGCAGGTCGAGACCTTGGGCCGCGAGGTGGGACAGCCGGCGCTGGTGGCTGCGGCGCAGAAGTTGCGGGTGCTGATTGGCGGGGCGGGCACCCCGGGGGGCGCGGCGGCGCAATGACGGCCTCGCTTTTGGCGCGCAGGATGATGGAGGGTCTGTCCGACACGGGGCGGGCGGAACTGGGCGAAACCTTGGCCGAACTGTCGCAGGGCGGACATGCCGATCTGGTGGCGGTGTTTCGCGGATTGCTGGATGGCAAAGAAATGGGTGCCGCGCTGGGCCTGCCCGAGGGGACGGCGCAGCTTTTGTATGCGCAGGCGCATGTGCGGTTCAATGGCGGGCATGTGACCGATGCGCTGGCGCTGTTTCAGGCGCTGACGGTGCTGTCGCCGGGGGTGAAGGACCATTGGCTGGGCCTTGGCATCTGCCTGCGGCTGACCGATGCGCTGGCGACGGCGCGGCTGGCTTTTGCGACGGCGCGCGAGATTGCGCCGGATTGTCCTGCGGTGATGTATCATCAGGCTGAGCTGGATTTGGCCGAGGGGCGGCTGGCCGAGGCTGCCGCGCTGATGCGCGCCTTTGCCGCGCTGCCCGAGACGGGGCTGAAAACCCGTATGGCGGCCGAGGCGCAGCGGCTGGTTGCGGCACTTGCGGCGCGAGGCGCGGGTTGAGCGGGGGCGGCGGCGGCGGGGTTGGCGGGGTCTTTGACCTGCTGCGCAGTGCTGCGGCTGCCGAGATTGCGAAATCATTCGGGGTCTGGGATTTGCCCCCGCTTGAGGCTGCGGCGCGGTCGGCGGCGCCTACTGCGGCGGCGGCCCCGCAAGCAGCGGCTGCGGCGGCCGGTTGGCCCGAGGCGGGTGCCCTGCCGTTGGCGGGCGATCCGCAGCCTGCGGCGTTGCGCGGGCCGCCCAGCCTGATGGCAGGGCTTGCGCCGCCGCGTGCGCTGTTGGCCACGTTGTCGGCGGGTGTGCCCGAGGCGATGGCCCAGATCGTGCCGCAAGCCGGGCAGGGCAGTGGGTCTGGCGCAGGCGGGGCGGTTCTGCGCGGTGCTTTGGTCGCGCCGTCGGATGCGCAGGCGGCGCCGGTGGGGCCCCTTGTGGCTGAGGCAACGCCCGGTGCGGTGCGGGCGGTGGTAGCGCGGCCCGTGGCGGGGCCGGTGCCGGATGTGGCCGGTGCGACGGCGCGGGTGGATATGGGTGCGCCGGTTGCTGGCGGTGCGGTTGCGGCGGGGCCACGAGAGGCGGCGGCGGAACGGCCGCCTGCCGCGCCGGTGGCCGAGGGTGCGGTGCCTGCCGGTGTGATGCGGCCGGCAGGGGGCGCTAACACCGCGCCGATGCCCGTCGCGTCACCGCCTGCGGTGGCCGAGCCGATGGTGGCGGCGGAACCGAAGGGTGCTGCGGGACAGGGCGGCCTTGGGCAGCGGGGGGCCTTGGGCTTGGCCGCGCCGGTGGCGGGCGTGTCGCCTGACGGGGCGCAGGGTGGCCAAACGGTTGAAGGGGGTGCGGCAGCGCGCGCGGGTGTGCCTGTTGCGGCGATGCCGCCGTCTGTTTCGGGGGCGTCTGTTCCGGCGGTGCCCGCCATTGCCTTGCCCGAGGGTGCGGTGACGGCAGGATCGGGGGCTGTGGTGGTGCCAGCGGCGGCCATGGCCGAGGGATTGGCCGCGCAAGGCGGGGCGGTTGTGGCGGGCAGGCCGGTGTTGCCGGATGGCGGCGCACGAGCGGCAGGGCAGGTGGCACGCGCGGATGTGGCGCAAGCGCCAGACCAGACTGCGCCAGACCTGACCGCGCCAGAGCGGGCGGCGGCGGGGACCGATGCGCCGCGTGGCGGGCCTGCGCCTGCGCGGGGCGACACGCGCGAACTGGCGCCGGTTGCCATGCTGACGGCGGGGGAATTGCCCGCGCTGCGGTCGGCCACGGGGGCCGAGCGGGGCATGGCCGCGCCGCAGGCATTGACGGCGGCCTTGGCCGTTGCGCTGGCCGAGGCGCAGGGCGGGGGCGGATTTCCCTTGACCACGGGCGCGCAGGGGGCGGCGGCGTCATTGGTGATTTTCAACGCCGCCATGATCCCGCAATGGCCGCCCGCCTTGCGGCTGGATCAGGCGGTGACGGATCAGGCGGTCAGGGCGGCGGGTGCGGACCTGGCGGGTATGAACCCCGAAGAGGCGGCGGAATATCTGGCCAAGATGGCGGCGGCCTTCGGGTTTTTGCTGACGGTGAAGAAGCGGCTGGCAAAGACGGTGCAGGAAGAGAAAGACCTGTTGCTGGGCTTGTTCTCGTTCCTTGGTGTGGCCTTCGATACCCTGACACGCGGGTTGCAGATGGCCTTTGACCTGACGGCCGAACAGCGGGAATTGTTGGAAGAATTGGTGTTGCGCGATGAAACCGGGCGGCGCCCGCCCCGCGGCGGGCGGGGGCGCGAGCGGTTAAAGCTGTAGCCGCAGGCGGCGATACAGGCCGCGCAGCAGCCAGACCGACAGCGCGAAAGCCGACAGGTTCAGCACAAGGACAAGGCCGCGCCACAGGTGGGCAAGGGTGGCGGATATGCCCCCCGCTTCGCCGGTTCCGCCATCGGCCGCCTGACCGGGGCCTTGGGTAAGAAGGCGCAGCAGGGCGGGGCGGAACGCCTCGGGTCCGGTGGCGCGGGGCAGGGACAGGAAGGCGGTGGAAAAGCCCGAACCCGCGCCTTCGGGCGGCGCGCGCAGGGCATCGGGCACGGTCAGTTCTTGCAGCGCGCTGCCGTTCTGGCGGGCGGTTTCCACCACAAGCGCGTGGTGGCGGGGCGAAAAGACGAAGGCGAGGCTGCGGGCAGGCCACGGGCCGCGATGCTGCGCCAGCGGGCGCGGGCCCTGCGGGGTGACGATCTTCGCCCCGCTGGCGGTAAGTTCGACCAACAGCACGGCAGGATCGGGGTTCAGGCGCAGGTAAAGCAGGTCGCTTTGCGCATGGCCCGACAGCGGGATGGCGGGCTGTGCCAGAACCTGCACGGGGGCGGGCGGGCGCCCCTGAAGCGTGCCGATGGCGACAAGAAGGATCACAAGCACGGTGACGAGATTGGCGCCAAGATCGGCCATGACCGCATCGATGCCGCCGCTGCCGTCATCCATTGCAGGACAGGCCTGTGGGCGTGAAGCGCGGCGACAGGCAGGGCGCGGCAAGCCGGATGCGGCTGTAGCCGGTCAGTCCGGCCTGTGCCAGTGCGGTGTCGATCAGAAAGGCGCTGTCGGTGGCATCGGCGGTGATGATGACGGTCGGATTGCCGGGCCGGGCCGCCCAGTCGCGCAGGGCTGCGCCCAGCAGCGCATCGGTGGGCAGGGTCAGCGGGGCCGCGCCGGGACTGACAAGATCGACCCCGCCCGCGCGGGCGATGGCAAGGCGCAGCCCGCTTTGCGTGGCGGCGGCGATCAGGGCGCGGCCGGTTTCGGCGGTGGCGGCGCGGGTCTGTTCGGCAAGGGCGTGTTGCAGGTTCTGCGACAGAAGGCAGATCAGCACGATCAGGATGGCCGAAAGGCCGAAGAACAGGTCCGAGGCGGCGGTGCCGGCGCCGCCGTCACCCGCATCGTCGGCGGGGTCAGCCGGTGCGGTCATCGCGGTCGGCCAGCAGGGTCAGCAGGAAGCCCGTCGCAGCCGAAAAGACAAGGCCGATCAGCGTGGTTTCAAAGGCGGTGGACAGGCCGCGCAGGACCGGATCGAGCGCCGCGCCGTTTCGCCCCCCGGGGGTGAACAGGTCGGGCAGGCTGGCCAGCGCCTCGATGATGCCCGCGATGGTGCCCAGAAAGCCCAACAGCGGCAAAAGCGCGATCAGGGCGCGGATCAGGCGCTGGCGGCGGGGCGGCAGCGCGGTGGTGGCGGCATCGGCAAGGGCGACAAGGACCACGCAGAAGGCAAGGAAGATGACAAAGTGGTAGGGCGTGGCAAGGCACAACCGCGCTGCGGCGGGCGCGGCCAGATGCAGGCCGGTGCCAAGGCAGCCCGACAGCGCAGCCCCAAAGGGCAACAGCGCCAGCGTGCTGGCCTGCCGTTCGGGCAGCAGCGGCATCAGCGACATGCCCGCCGCAAGGCTGGCCGCGACAAAGGGCCAAAGCGCAAAGGCGCCGATCTGCGCCCCGCCGCCCGACATCAGCAGGGTCGCCACCACAAGCGGCCAGAAGGCCGCGACCATCCGCGCCACGGGGCCAAGGCGGGGCAGCCGGTCGGACAGCAGGAACAGAAGGCATGCCGCCACCGGCGCGCCCGCAAGGTTGCGCAACGGGCCTGCCCAAGGTGCATCGGGGCCAAGAAGCGCAAGGCCCGTGGCGTAAAGCACCGCCGCGACAAAGGATAACAGCGCCGCCGCCCGTGGGGTCATCGTATCTCGATCCGTTCGAGGGGCTGGACGTTCACCTGTGCGGTCAGTTCCTGAAAGGACAGCACGGCAAGATCGGGAAATTCGCGTTCCACGATCTTGCGGAAGAAGCGGCGGATGTCCATCGGGGCAAGCACCACGGGTTTCATGGCGTGGCGGCTAAGGTCACCGATCGTGGCGCGCAGCGCGGCGATCAGCTTGCGGTGCGATTCGGGAGAGAGCGCGAGGTAGGAGGCGCCGCTGGTCTGGCGCACGGCGCCGCGGATTTCATCTTCGACCGTCTTGGACAGAAGATAGGCCGACAGCACGCTTTGCCCGCCCGAGAATTTGTGCGTGATGTAGCGGTTCAGCGCCGAGCGGACATGTTCGGTCAGCAGGATCGGGTCTTTTTCGCGCTGGCCCCATTCCACGAGGGCTTCGAGGATGGTGCGCATGTCGCGGATCGAGATGTCTTCGGTGACCATGCGTTGCAGGACATCGGCGATGGTGATGACGGGCAGGGTGCGCGTCACCTCGCGCACGAGTTCGGCGAAATTCGCCTCCATCTGCTTCATCAGATACATGGTTTCCTGCACGCCGATAAACTCGCCCGCGTGGGATTTCAGCGTGTGGGCCAGATGGTAGGTGAGCATGGAGGGCAGGGTGAAGGTCTGGATGCCCGCGTTGCGCAGCACCGCTTCGTGTTTGAACGGAACCCAGAGCGAGGGGACGTTGGGCAGAAAATCCTCGCCGCGTTCATAGGGGATCTGGAACATGTCGAGGTTCTGTTCCGTTTCGCGCACCAGAAGAAAGCCGGGGCGGGCGGTGCCGACGGCCACGGGAATTTCGTTGACGAGGATGCGGTACTGGTCTTTTTCCAGCGTGTCGTTCAGGCGCAGATGAACGCCGGGGAAGGGCACGCCGAGATCGAAGTAAAGCGCGCGGCGGACCTTTGCCACCTCGGCATCCAGACGCTTGGGCTGGATATAGGTGCGGACGCTGGACGAGATATCGACGATCAGCGGCACTGTCAGGGCAAAGGTGACGGGGTCCACCTTTTCGACGGGTTCATCGGCATTGGCGGGAAAGCTGGGCATTGACAGGGCGGGCGCGGTGGCGGCCGCAAGCGCGGGCATGGTGCGGCTTTCGGCATCGTCGGCCACGGCGCGGCGGCGGCGCTGGATGTGCCAGCCGCCAAGGCCCACGATGGCCGCAAGGATGAGGAAGGTAAGGGTCGGAAAACCGGGCACGACGGCAAAGCCGAGCAGGATGACGGCCGAAATCATCAGCGCCTTTGGTTCGTTCATCAGCTGGGCGCCGATATCGGTGCCAAGGTCGTCATCCTTGCCCGAACTGATGCGGGTGACGATGAAACCGGCGGTGATCGAGACGAACAGCGCGGGGATCTGGCTGACCAGACCGTCACCGATGGTGAGCAGGGCGTAGATATTGATCGCCTCGTTCGTGGTCATGCCGTGCTGGGTGGTGCCGACGATGATACCGCCGATGAGGTTGACGAAGATGATGATGATCGAGGCGATGGCGTCGCCCTTGACGAATTTCATCGCCCCGTCCATCGAGCCGTAAAGCTGGCTTTCCTTTTCCAGCTTGGCGCGGCGGGCCTTGGCGGTGTCGAGGTCGATCAGGCCTGCGCGCATGTCGCTGTCGATCGACATCTGTTTGCCGGGCATGGCGTCAAGCGAGAAGCGGGCCGACACTTCGGCCACGCGTTCCGACCCCTTGGTGATGACGATGAAGTTCACGATGGTCAGGATAAGAAAGACGATCATCCCGACGACAAGGTTGCCCGCGATCACGAAGTTGCCGAAGGTTTCGACGATATGGCCCGCATCGGCCTGCAACAGGATCAGGCGGGTGGTGGTGATCGACAGCGCAAGGCGGAACAGCGTGGTCAGCAGCAGGATCGACGGAAAGGCCGAAAAGGCCACGATGTCGTTCAGATAGATCGCCGCCATCAGCAGGATCGCCGCAAGGCACAGGTTGATGGCAATCAGCACATCGACCAGTGCCGTGGGCAGCGGCATGATCATCATGAACACGATACAGATGAGCAGAAGTGCAAGCACGAGGTCTTGCCGCTTTGACATCTTGGTCAGGAATGCTTGCACGCGTGAAATCCCTTGTCCTTCCGGAATGACCGGAACCCGCGGGCGCAGGGGTGCCGCCGCAGGCCGTGTCAACTGTCAGCATGGCGGTTTGTGGCGCGTTCGGGGGTATCGGTTATCACATGCGCGCGGGCCAGGCTGTGCCAGAAACGGGAAGAACAGGTGCAGGGAGCGCGGTTTTGGGGTTTTCGGTGGCGTCAGATGACATCCGGCTGATGGCCGAGATCGGCTTTGCGGGAATCGGTCGTGGCCGTTTGGCCGAGGCTGCCGCGATTTTCACCGCGATCCAGGCCCTGCGCCCCGAGGCCGAGGCGGGCCATGTGGGTGCTGCGCTGGCCGAACTGGCGGCGGGGCGGCCGGGGCCTGCGGGCGATATCCTGCGCGCCGCGCCGCAGACCGAGGCGGTGCTGGCCTTTCGGGCGCTGGTGCATGCCCGTGCGGGCGACCGGCGGCTGAGCGAGGAAATTCTGGTCGATCTGGGGTTCATGCGGGCCGAGGGGCCGGTGATCGAGATCGCGAAGGCGGCCGTTTCGGCCTGATGGGTCTGCCGGGCCATGATGCCCGGTGGTGGTGGTGACGGGTACGGAGGGTAGAAGATGAGCATCTCGCCGACGACAGGCGCACAGGTCTGGAGTGCGTTGGATACCGGGCAGGTCGGCAATGTGCCGTTGCAGCCCGCGACGGGCGAGATCGACCGTTTCCAGCAGGCGCTGGAACGGGCGGGCATGATCGAGCGTCCTGCCCAGATTGACCCGCCGGTGCGGGTGGCCGAGCTGGGCAATGCCGCAACCGCCACCGACGCGCAGACGCCCGCCGATGCGGCCAATGCCGCCAATCGCGCGGTTCAAGGGCTAGAGCTGAGCACCGATGCCGAAACGGCCGGGCCCGGCACGGCCATTCTGGAAGGGCTGGGCAAGCTGCGCGGCATCTTTGATGCCGAACTGGGCACGATCAACCGCGCATCGGGCAACACCAATGCCTTCGACACGCTGGGATTGCTGGATTTGCAGGCCAAGATGGTTGAGTTTTCGCTGGTCGTGGATGTGACGTCAAAGCTGGCGGGGAAATCGACACAGGCGCTTGACAGCCTGATGAAAGGGCAGTGATCCGCCGTGCGCCTGTTCCTGACCGGCCCTGTGCGCCGCGCCGTGCTTTTGTCGTGCCTGCTGGTTCTGGCCGCGTGCAAGACCGAGATCTATTCCAACCTGCCCGAGCGTGAAGCCAACGAGATGATGAGTGTCCTGCTGGATGGCGGGGTCGAGGCAAGCAAGGCGGCCGGCAAGGAAGGCTATTCCTTGCAGGTCGATGCGTCCGAGGTGCAGCGCGCGCTTGAGATTCTGAGCGCGAACGGATTGCCGCGCAGTGCGCGCGAATCGATCGGGCAGGTCTTTGCCAAATCGGGCATCGTGAGTTCGCCGTTTGAAGAGCGGGTGCGCTATGTCTATGCGCTGTCCGAAGAGGTGGCGCAGACCCTGCAAGAGATTGACGGGGTTCTGGTGGCGCGCGTGCATATCGTGATGCCCGAGGCGCCCGCGCTGGGCGAGGTGGCAAAGCCGTCTTCGGCGGCGGTCTTTATCCGCACCCGCGAAGGCTATGATCTGGAATATCTGACGCCGCAAATCCGGCGGCTGGTGTCGAACTCGATCGAGGGGCTGACCTTTGATGCGGTCAGCGTGACGCTGGTTGAAACGCGGCCGCCTGCGGCGCAGGCCGCGCGCAGTGAAGCGGTGCTGCGGGCGGTGTTGCCGGGGGTGCAGGTGCACATGACCTCGGTCGGGATGTTCTGGACGTGGTTCGGCGGGCTGGCGGCGGTGGCCTTGGCGGGGATCGGTGCGGCGGGATGGCTGGCATGGGAACGGTTCGGCAAAGCGCGTCGCCCCGTGGCGCAGGCCGATGAGGCCGCGTCATGACGGGCCGCCGGACAGAAGGGCTGACCCGTGCCGCTGGATGAGGCTGACCGCCCCGCATTCCTGAACTTTGCCGGCTGGCTGGCCGATCCGGCGCGCTGGTATCGCGGCGAGACGGGGATCGACCCCGGATTGCAGGCCGCCATGGCCGGTTCGGCGCGGCTGCGGCCGGTGCTGAACGACTGGCTGGCGGGTCAGGTCGCGCAGGGGGGGCCTGCGCTGGCGGCGGGGCTGTTCGCGGGCGTGGCACGCGACGAAGGCAAGGCGCTGGCGCTGGGGCTGCTGACAGCGCCGGATGCGGTGCTGGAGCGGGCGGCGCGGCTGTTCGGTGCGGCGTTGGTGGCCGAGCGGTTGCGGCAGGCGGTGCTGCGGTCGGACCGGCAGCGGTTTGCCGATCTGCTGGGGCCCGAGGCGTTTGATTTCGCCCAGCGGCGGGCGGGTGTGTTCGCGCGGCCCTTGGCCGGGCTTTCGCTGGCGGATGCGGATGATCCGGTGGCGGGCGGGCTTGCGCTGTGCGGATCGCTGATCGCCTGCGAGGGGCAGGCGCTGTTCGCCTTGTTCCGGTTGCGCTGTCCGCAGGTGGCGGGGCCTGTGGCGCTGGATGCGCGGCAGGTGCAGGCGGCGCGGGCTGTGCTGGTATTGCAGGGGGCCATGCCATGAGCGGGGTCTATTCGCTGCGGGCGCTGGGTCTGGCGCTGGCCGATGTGGATGGGGTGATTCCGGCGGAAACGGCGCGCGCGCTGGACGATGCGGCGCTGATCGTCGCGCGGGCACGCGACGAGGCGGCGGCGATCATCGCGGCGGCGCAAGAGGCGCATGACGCCGAAAGGCGGCGCGGTCATGCCGAAGGGCTGGCCGAGGCGCGGGCCGAGGCGGCGGCGTGGATGCATACGGCGCGGCAGGATCTGGAGCAGCGGCTGGACGGGTTGCAGACCGAGCTTGCCGAACTGGTCGCCGGATGCGTGCGGCGCATCGTTCATTCGTTCGATGACCGGACGCTGGCCCTGGAAACCGTGCGGTCGGCCATGGCGGCGCTGCGAAGCGAAAAGCGCGTGCAGCTTTATGTGGCACCCGCGGTCGAGGCCGAGGTGCGGGCCGCGCTGCCCGGCTTCAAGGCGGATTACCCCGAGATCGAGTTGATCGACGTGATCGCGGATGCCGCGCTGAAGGCGCCGGATGTGCGGCTGGAAAGCGAGTTGGGGGTGGTGACTTCGGTGCTGGACCAGACGCTGGCCGATCTTGGGCTGTTGCTGCGCGGCAAGATGGGGGGGGCATGACCGTGTTGGACCGGACAGCACCCACGGGCGAAGAGCCGGAGGACGGGCGCAGCGCCGTTCTGGCGCGCCGGATTGCCGCCATGGTGCCACGGCTGGGCGCCAATGCCGGACAGTTCCAGCCCTATCGCGTGACGGGGCGGGTGAAAAAGGTGGTGGGAACGATCATCCACGCCAATGCCCCCGCCGTGCAGATCGGAGAGCTGGTGCAACTGCACAACCGCGAAACGGGGTTGCGGCTTGCGGCCGAGGTTGTGGGCTTTCTGGGCCGCGAGGCGCTGCTGGCGCCCATCGGGGATACGCAGGGCGTTTCGCCCACAACCGAGGTGATCCCCACGGGAACGGTGCAGCGCGTGGCGGTGGGCGAGGGGCTGCGTGGCCGCGTGCTGGACGGGTTCGGCAATTTCGTGGACGGGCGGGATGACCCTTTTGTGCCCGAAGCGTTCTATCCGGTCTATCAGTCGCCGCCCGATCCGATGAAGCGGCGGATCATCGAAGACCCGCTGTCGCTGGGCGTGCGGGCGCTGGACGGATTGCTGACCTGTGGCGAAGGGCAGCGCATGGGGATTTTCGCCGCCGCGGGCGGGGGCAAATCGACCCTGCTGGCCATGCTGGTCAAGGGTGCCGATGTCGATATCACGGTGCTGGCGCTGATCGGTGAACGGGGCCGCGAGGTGCGCGAATTCATCGAACATGATCTTGGCCCCGAGGGGCTGAAGAAATCGGTGATCGTGGTTGCCACGTCGGACAAAAGCAGCATGGAACGGGCCAAGGCTGCGTCGGTGGCGACCTCGATCGCGGAATATTTCCGCGATCAGGGCAAGAAGGTGCTGTTCCTGATGGATTCGGTGACCCGTTTCGCGCGGGCGCAGCGCGAGATCGGGCTGGCGGCGGGGGAACCGCCCACGCGGCGCGGCTTTCCGCCCAGCGTGTTCGCCAACCTGCCGCGGCTGATGGAGCGGGTGGGGATGAACGACAAGGGGTCGATCACCGCGCTTTATACCGTGCTGGTGGAAGGCGATGACATGAACGAACCCGTGGCCGACGAGACGCGGTCTATCCTTGACGGGCATATCATCCTGTCGCGCAAGCTGGGGGCGCAGAACCACTATCCGGCGATTGACGTGCTGGCCTCGAAAAGCCGCGTGATGACCAAGGTGGCCAGTGCCGAACATGTGCAGATGGCGGGCAAGATCAACGAATGGCTGGCGCTTTATGCCGAGGTCGAATTGCTGGTGAAGATCGGGGAATACCAGAAGGGGTCGGACCCGCGTTCGGACATGGCCATCGCCAAGCAGGATGCGATCCGCGATTTCCTGCGCCAGCCCACGACCCAGCTTGAGCCCTTTGAGGCCACGCTTGAAAAGCTGCGGGAGTTGACGCGGTGATCGGGCAATTCCGCATGCTGGGCAAGGTCAAGGGTCTGCGCGAGGACAAGGCGCTGCGGGCGCTGCAAAAGGCGCGTGCCACCCTGCGCGAGGCCGAGGCGCGGCTGGCGCAGTTGGAGGACGAGGTGGTGCAAAGCCGTGCCAGCCTGCCCGCACGCGAACGCGGGCTGTTCGTGCCGGTGCTGGGCCAGACGGTCGGCATGACCGATCTGGACGAGGTGAAGGAACGGGTGACGGGCCTGTATCTGGACCACCAGACGCTTGAAGACCGGCGCGACCGCGCGCGTGACCATGCCAAACGCTGCGAGCAGGCCTTGCAGGCGGCGCGGGTGGAGTTGCGGATGCGCCAGCAAGAGACCGAAAAGATCGGGACGGTGACCGAGGAACTGGTCGCCGTGGCGGCGGCCGAGCAGATGGCGCGGGAAGAGATCGAGATCGAGGACGCGTTTTCGCGTCCGAAGGCAAAGGTCGTGGCGGGAGAGGCGGCATGAGTGTGGACGGTGCCGGACCGAATTTGCCACCTGTGACGGTATCGCAGCCGCGCGGGCAGGGGCGGGCCGAGACGGGCGTGGACCTCAACCTGTCGGGGCGCGAGCTGCGCCACGGTGCGGGGCATGGGGCCGATCCGCGCCAGCGCGAAGGCTTTGGCCGCGCCATGCAGCGTGCCAAGGGCCAGACCGACGACGCGGTGCCTGACGTGCCGGTGGCCTTGCCGCTGTCGGCCTTTGTGCCGGTGCCCGGTGATGCGGGGGCGGCAAACGGGGCGGCGCAAGCGGCGGCAGGGCAGGTGCATCGGACCGGCGAGGACGGGCCGCGCGCGGTGGCCGAGCGGATCGACCGCTATCTGCGCGGGGTGGAGGGGGCCGCATCGCTGCGCCAGGGCGAAGGGATGGTGGTCAAGCTACCGCCCAATGCGCTGGGCGTTTCGCAGGTTTCCATGCGGATGGTGGGCGATGTGATGGAGGTGACGCTGTCGATGCAGGCGGCGGTGGCGGCCGAGATCGGGATGCGGGCGCAGCTTTCGCAGCTGGGCCGCGAATTGGCGCAGCGGCAGAACCGCTATGGCCTGCGGTTGCTGCTGGATGGCGAGACGGTGGCGGAAGAAGAACGGCCGGTCTTTGACCCGCTGCGACCGGGGGGGCGGGCATGAAGGACGGTTTCCCCGACGGGTTGGACCAGACGGCGCTGTGGAATGCCTTGCTGGCCGCAATGGCCGAAGGGTTTGCCCTTGGCGGGCGCGGGCGGGCGGTGCTGCGCGTGGCCGAACCGGCGCGGCCTGCGGAACGCGGTGCGATTTTTGCGGTGGCGGGCGATGCGGGGCGGGTTTTCGTGCAGGCGGTCGATCTGCCGGTCGCCGGTTTGACCGGCGGCGCGCTGGATGCGGCGGGATTGGCGCGGTTGCCGGTGGCGCTGGCCGATGCCGTGCTGGAACTGGCGTTGGACGAGGTGATCGCGGCCACGGGGCTGCGGTTGCATGTGCAATCGGTCATGCCGGCCACGCCCGCCGACATGGCAGGCGAGGAATGGCTGCGGGCCGAGGTTGATGCCGGTTGGGGTGCGCCTGCGGTGTTTCTGGTCGCGGCAGAACGGCGGGTGTTCCTGCGGCTGGCGCGGGGGCTGATGCCGATGGCGGGGCGGGCGGTGCTGCCGCAGGCGGTGGCGGCGGGTATTCCGTTGGCCTGTTCGCTGCGACGGGCGGGGCCTGACCTGCCGCTGGCGCGTCTGCGGCGGCTGGCGCGGGGCGATATCCTGCTGGCGCGCGGGGGCATGCAGTTCTGCGCGCCGCATGCGCGGTTTGCCGTGCAGGGCGAGGGCGAAACTTTGACGATTGGCGAGGTTGCGATGAACGACGATCTGCCCGTGGCCGGCATGGCCGAACCCGCGGCCGAAATGCCGGTGATGGGCGATATCGGTGAAGTGCCGGTGCGGATTTCCTTTGTGCTGGCCGAGCGTGTGATGACGCTGGCCGAGGTGCAGGGCCTGACGCAGGGGGCATTGTTGCCGATGCGGGCGGACGGGGCGCAATCGGTGCGGATTCTGGCCAACGGGCGGGCGATGGGCGAGGGGCATGTGGTGCAGATCGACGGGCAGCCCGCCGTGCGGATCGCCAGCCTGTACGGGCAGGGCTGAGGCGATGCCGGTAAGGGTGACGGTGACGGGGCAAGGGCGATGATCGATCCGCTGAACCTAATCCTCGGGTTGGTGGTGGCGGGGATGATTCCCTTCATCACGGTGGTGGCCACATCTTTCATCAAGATTTCCATCGTGATGCTGTTGGTCCGCAACGCGCTGGGCGTGCAGCAAATTCCGCCCAACATGGTGCTGAACGCGCTGGCAGTGATCATCTCGGGCTACATCATGGCGCCGGTGATCGTTGAGACGTTCAACATTCTGGCTTCGGGGAATTACCGCTTTGACAGTGTGGCGGCGGTACAGGAAACCTATCTGGCGGCCAAGGAACCGCTGCTGACATGGTTGCAGCGCCATTCGGACGAGCGGGAACTGACGTTCTTCGTGCAGGCCGCATCGAAGATTTGGCCGCCCGAGTTGCTGTCTTATGCCACCAAGGACAATCTGGCGATCATCCTGCCGGCCTTTGTGGTGGGCCAGCTGCGCGAGGCGTTCGAGATCGGCTTTCTGCTGTATCTGCCCTTTATCGCGATTGACCTGATCGTGTCGAACATCCTGCTGGCGATGGGGATGATGATGGTGTCGCCGCTGACGATCTCGCTTCCGTTCAAGCTGTTCCTGTTCGTGATGGTGGATGGCTGGTCGCGGCTGATCCTTGGCCTGATCATGACCTATGTATGAGGTGCGGCGATGACTTCGGCCGATGCGATGTTCTACCTGACCGAGTCGATGACCCTGACGATGATCCTGTCGATGCCGCCGATCATCGTGGCGTCACTGGTGGGGATTCTGGTCAGTCTGTTGCAGGCGCTGACGCAGGTGCAGGAACAGACGCTGTCCTTTGCCATCAAGCTGATCGCGGTGGCGGTGACGATCGTGGCGATGTCGGGCCTGCTGGGGGCGCAGATGCTGGATTACACCCTGAAACTGTTCAACGACTTTCCCCAGATCGTCGGTTAAGCCAGCCGCTGAGTCGGCACGGAACGGAACCTGTTTGCGCCGGTTTGCACGGAAATTGGGCAAATTCAGGATTCTGTTACAAAAATGGCAGCCGACGAAACGGACGCTCGCGTAAATGGGCGGCAGGGTCTGGGTTGTAGCGTGCGGGTGGCGCGGCCCCCGGTTTACGGCGGCGGGGGCGATGTTAATGACAGGATTCCAAGGGATTTTACCGATCCCCGCGCGCTTTGCGTGGTAATCTGCGGTTGTTTTCGGATTTGTTAACTATCTGCCTGCCAAGCGGTTCGCGGCAAACCGCCTGAATCATGCGCCTTGAGCCAAAAGGCAGACTGTTCTAGCCTTTTTGGCGTATGGTCTGGTGTCGGTTAACCAGTGTGTTGTTAAATGATGTGAAGATGTCGATGATCGGGCTCGCCTCGCTGGGGCGCGAGGCGCTTGATTTTATCCGACCGCATCTGAGCACCCAGACCTTTAACGCCAACAGCGTGATCTATTTCCAGAACGACCCGACGAAATGCATCTATTTCGTCACCCGTGGCTATGTGCGGCTATCTTATATCAGCGAAGACGGGGTGGTTACGCTGCATTCCATCGTGCCGCCGGGGCGGTCGTTCGGAGAAGCGGGGATTTTCGACAATGACGGGTTTGTCGATACCGCCTTTACCGCAACGCAGACGGAAGTGGTGGCGATGGGGCTGGGATGGGTCGATGACCCGTCGGACGTTTCGGCGCGGATGCAGGGGTTTCTGGCGCGGCTGATCGCGCGGCGCCTGCGCGACCAGGTCGAATTTACCCGCGCGCTGTATCGGCCGATCCTGATGCAGCGCCTGTCACATTCGCTGCTGCGGCTGCTGGACCTGATGGGCAATGACATCCGCTATCGGGGGCAGATGTATCGCTGCCTTGGGCCGGTGGTGACACAGCGCGACCTTGGGTCGATGGCGCGGGGCACGCGCGAGAATGTCAACAAGATGCTGCGCAAATGGCATGATGACGGGATTCTGGCGCTGGAGGACCGGCATATCATCGTGCTGGACGAAGAGCGGTTGCAGGGCCTGACCCTTTCGGAAGGGTAAAGCCGGGTATCATACGGCACAGGGGTAGCGGCGAGTCTTTGGGCATATTGGTCCGAACGGAGGGGCGACATGTCCGAAAGTCTGGCATTCACCGAGCTTGAGGAAGGGCTGTTCGGCCCTGACGGCACGCAGGTGCTGCGGCGCACGGCCGGGCGGCTGGTTGCGCTGCGCGACGGGATTTCGGCCCAGATCGCGCAGGGCCTGACACCGGCCGATGCGGCCAAGGCCACGCTTGCCCTGACCGCCATTAGCGCCGCCGAGCGCATCATCATCGACATTCCAGCCAGCGGAGAGTGACATGGCAACGACCACGGCCGACCTGATCAACCTGACGGGCAAGACCGCCCCCGGACAGGGCGAACTGACGCCTTCGACGGCGGTTTACACCAGCCCGAAATACAAGACCTATGACGGGTTCGATATGGTCTGGCGGCAGGAATATCTGCAAAAGCAGATCAAGGATATCGAAGACGATATCCGCGAGATCGAACTGAACGCCAACCTGTCGGATACCGAAAAGATGTATGCGATGCAGATGGCGATGAACACATGGTCGGCGGTGACGAACCTGCGGACCAACGTGCTCAAGACCGTGTCCGACACGCTCAAGGCCATTGTCCGCAACGTCGCGTGACGCGCGGCACCGGAACGGACCGGCGCGGCGCCCATGGATGACACGGCACCGGGATTGCTGCCCGCCGCTCCGCCCGATGCGGGCGGCGGGCTGACGCGCACGCAGATCGACTTTCTGCTGCTGGCGGTGTTGGTGCGTATCCAGCATTTGCGGTTCGACGAGGCGCGGGTTCTGGTGGATGCGATGCTGCATCTGGGCCTGCGCGGAACCGAGGTGCTGATGGCCAAGGCGGTGGTCGAGAATGCGCTGGGCAACCATGCCGAGGTGCTGGCCACGCTGACCCAGTTGGACCGGATCGACCCGCCGCAATACCGCAAGGGGCAAAAGGCCGAACCGCGCGTGCGGATGCGCAGTTTTCTTCAGGCGCGGGCCACCTTTGCCCTGCACGGAACGCTGGATGCCGAGGGGCGCGCGGCGCTGGATTTCTATCTGCGGCAGGGATTGGGCGAGCAGGACAGCGGGCGGGACGGGGCGGCCTAGTGACGTTCGTTACAGGCCTTGGCCGCAATCGCGCATAGCCTGCGCCAAAGGATGGAGGCGAAGCATGGCAATCCAGATCAACCCGTCGGGCGGTGGTATCGCGCCGGTCGTTCCGCTGGACCCGGCGGCACCGACGGGCCAGACCGCGGGCACGACACAGGTTGCGCCGCGCTATCAGCTGGATTTCGGCGGGATGACACGGTCGCTGGCGGCCGGGCTTTCGGCACCGTCTAGCGTGGGGGATATCGAGGTTCTGTTCGCGCAGATCGCGTCGAACCTGAAGGATTCGCTGGGCGCGCTGAGCAAGATGGACAATGTGGCACGCGCCGAAAGCAGCCGCGGGGCGCTGGGCGTGGCGATGGCCGCCTTTGACAAGATGGTGCGCTGGGGCGCCACGATTGACGTCAACAATGCCAATATCAAGACGCAGCAGGGCATCATCGACGAGCAGACGCCCATAAAAACCTCGGCCGAGCGGACCAAGGCGGGGCTGGAAGGGCAAAGGTCATCGCTGCAAACGACAATGGCGGGTAACAACAGCACGATCAGTTCGTTGCAGACCTCGAACAGCACCCTGGCGACCGAGCGGAACACGCTTGCAACCGAACGTTCAAGGCTGGACCCGAAGAAACCGGCGGATGCGACGCGGATCGCGCAGATCGATGCGCGCACCGAAGTGATCCGGCAAACGATCGATGCCAACAACGCGCGGATCGGCCAGTTGCAGTTCGACAATGCCGGGTTGCAGCGGCAGATTGATGGGTTGAACCCCCAGATCGCGGCGCAGCAGGCGATTATCGACACGGCCGCTGCAAAGATCGACGCGGCGCAGAAATCGCAAAACCAGAGCGCGCAGGTCATTTCGCAGACGAAGACCGCGATGGGGAATTTCGTGGACAGCACGATTCTGCTGTTGATGGCGTCGCGCGGCGGAATCGAGGGCGACATGGCGCGCGATGCCGCGCAGGTCGAGACCGAGGGCGATGCCTTTGACACGCTGGTGTCGAACCTTGCGCGGGCGCTGGTTCTGGTGGGCGAGGCGATGGCCGAAAAAGAACGCGATGCCGACGTGGTGCTGACAACGGAAGGGGCGGGGCTGAACCTGGAGCAGTCGATGCCGAACCGCTTCGGGATGCAATCTTCGACCGTGTCGCGGGCCATCGCCTTTGCCGGGCTGGTGGCCGGAACGATTGCAGTGGTGAATGACCTGTTGCGGAGCCTGACCGCAGGGTTGGGGATGCAGTCGGCGGAGAGCTTTGCCCAAGCCGGCGAGCCGCGGGTGCGGGTGCCGGTGTGACCCAAGACCCCGATCCCGTGCTGAGCGCCGCGACCGCGCGGCTGGCCGAGCAAGAGCGCATCGTCCGAGACCTGGGCGAGGCCATCGCGCGGATCGAGCGCGAGCGGGCGCGGGTGCGGCCCGAGGATTGGGATACGCTGTTCCGGCAGATGGCGCAGATCATGGTCGATCTTGCCACGCATCCGTTTCTGGCGGGCGATGTGCATGCCGAGATGCTGATCGAACGGATGGCGGTTTCGGATGATCTTGAGATGTTCGATGCGCGGGTGACAGAACTGGGCGAATACGTCGCCGGCAAGCTGGCCTATCACGAAGCCCTGCGCGCCCTGCGCGAGGGGCGCATGCCGGACCCCGCCCTGCTGGTGCCGCGCACCTTTGGCGCCACGGCGCCGGGGGCCGGGCGGATCGAGGCGCAGGCGGGTCCGTCTGGCAGCGATTTCGAACTGTCAGGCACAGCCGAACCCGTGGCGGTGCGGCGTGACATATTGCGGCTGTAGGGGGGTGTGCGATGGCGAATGAAGGTTTCTGGTCCAACCCCGGCAATCAGGCACCGCCGCGTTCGGTGATTACGGCCGACACTGTGGGCGATGTGCAGGTGGGGCCGGTCGGCTATTTTCCGGGCACATCGGCAGGGGCGGTTCCGGTCGAGTTCACCGCCGCCGCGCAGCGTGTGTATCCGTGGAATTTCGATTACACCGATACGGTCCGCAAGGCCGAGTATGACGCGCTGGTTGCCAACAAGTTCGACCAGTTCTCAAGCTGGCATTCGCTGTATCAGGCGAAATACATTGCCGAGAACGGGCCGGTGGCCATACCGGCCAGCGGGCGGCCGGATGCCTATTATGTCGTGCTGGCCGACGGGCGCAGCGTGCGTAACGTGATGTCGCTGACGCTGAGCGAGTATCAGCGCCTGTCGCGGGCCGACCGCACCATGCTTGAGGGTAATGCGGTCTTTACCACCTATATGGCGCCGACGCTGGGGTTGGTGAGCAAGAATTTCACGCCCGCAGGTGGCAAGTCTGTCACCACGAAGTTGAACGATGCCCTTGCTTCGGTGGACAGTTTCAGCCTGATGCCGGTCGATGACAGGAAGGTTTTCAAGGACCAGTTGACGCTGTTGCAGAACCGGCTGGGCGAGGCGACGCTGGTTGCCTTTGCCAGTTATGACCGCGAGATCGGGGCCATTCTGCAACGCTTCAGCCGCGCCAAGGAGTTTTCCTATCTGCGCGACGAGTTCGGTTTGACGACCTATTTCCAAGGGACCGAGCGGGATTACCTTTATGCCAAGGTCAACACCGATGTGGTGGCCTATGCCTATTCGTCGGACCATGGCGAAACGGTAAAGAGCGGCTATCAGGCCTTTATGCGGGCCGAGCGCGAGATCTTGACCGCGCAGTTGCGGCGCGAGGCGATTGCGCGGGTCAGCTCGACCTTTGACCCCAAACAGGATGCCGCGCAGCTGATCTATCAGTTGCAACTGATGTATCAGTCCGAGGCGGATGCGCGGGGCGATGCGGGCACCGAGGAGATGTCGCAGTTGCACCGGCTGCTTTCGGATTATGCGGTGATCCAGCGGCTGGTGAACGAAACGCTAAAGGCGTTCAACCCCAAGAACGCCGAGGAAAAGCGCCGTTTCCTGAACATCGGGGCACGCAACGACGGCGTGATCACCGAGCAATATGCCAAGGACAACCAGAACGCGCAGATCCGGTACGAATACGATAACGGCATCATGAAGATTTACGGCGAGCTGGGCACCAACCGCGAAGGCATGAAGTTCTATGACGAAGCCCCGCGCTTTCACTGGTACCAGCTTGCCGGAACCGTGGGGGATGGCCGGATCGGGGACGGGCTGGTCATCAAGAAAATGCAGGATGGCACCGGCACCGAAGTTTTGCCGCAAAGCGTGTATGACTGGTATGGCGACAACAATGCCACCGTCCGGTCAGGCGGGTTGACCCCGGCCGAGATGCGGATTGTGGGCATGTTTTCAAAGGATTGGTGGGGAAGTGGC
Organism: Rhodobacter sp.; assembly: GCA_027484985.1. GTDB lineage: Bacteria > Pseudomonadota > Alphaproteobacteria > Rhodobacterales > Rhodobacteraceae > Paragemmobacter. Next base: position 137,914 of record JAIXRW010000068.1, read on the forward strand.
AATCTGGGCCAGCCGCATCCGCTGGAAACGCTGTATGGCGCCACGCGCCCCTTGCAGTACCTGACCGACGAGACGAACGAGGGCAAGGGCAGCCTGACCTTGCAGCGCCGCGATTACTGGGACAAGTGGTCAACGCAGCTGGCCGATAACGTCACCATCCTGAACCAGAAAAACCAGCTGAAGCAGAACGAGATCGAGAACGATTCGAAGAAATCGAACCGGCATTTCGATCTGGGCAACAACGCCCTTCGCAAGATGAACGAGATGCTGATGTCGATTGGCCGGATGTAGCCATGCCAAGCGATACCTATTGGCAAAGCATGGCCTTTGACGGTGCATCGGGGCGGGGGGTGGCGGGGCTCGACCCGCACCCCTATGCGCGGCTGTCAGAGGGCAACTCTTTTGTCGATGCCAATGGTATCGCGCAGTTCGCGTCAAAGGTGCTGTTTGACGGGGCGGCGGTCTTTCCCGAATTCGACGGAACAAGCAATCAGGCGCTGCCTTTGCCTGCCGATTATGCCAGCCCGAGTTTTGCCAGTTTTGCGGGCTGGCACACGGCGATACAGGCGCAGTTCCTGAAAGACCAAACGCCGGGTTGGACGGCGGGCGATTTCCGGGCGACGACCTTTGGCACATCGCCCGATCCGACCCAGAACCAGACCTATGTGCTAAGTGTGGACGGGCGGCGCGTCTATTTCGTCAACACGCTGATGGGCGCCGATATTGCGCGCATGCCGCTTGAGGACCAAGAGGTTCTGGCCGGAGTGCCGGCGTTTCGGGCGCTGCTGACGACCCCGCAGGGGTGGTGGCCCGCCGATGCACAGCCGGGTGGCGCTGTGCCGCCCGCGACCGTTGCCGAAGCGCGTGCAAAGATCGAGACCGAAATCCTTGGGCCGATCGAGACGGTGATCACCGCGTCGCGGACCTATGACGCAACGCGCCGCAACGAAGAGATCACCTCGGCCAATCTGGGGTCGCTGTATCACAACCTCTTTCTGGACCAGATCGACATGCTGCGGCTGCGGCTGGCGAAGATGGCGGTGTTCGACCCCGATGCGCTGAAGATGATCGTGAAGGACTGGCAAGAGCGGTTCACGCGGATCGAGCGGTTTTCGTCGATCACGCCGCAAACGCCGGTGGCGAACGGTTTGACCACATCGGTCAATTCGCTGGACGGGCTGGCGGGCGCGAACCGGGCCTTGCAGGTGTTCCTGCGGTCGGAATTGCGAATCCGCGATCTGATGACCGCTTCGTCGCAGATCGTGTTCACCGGCACCTACAAGACCGGAGATACCGTGCGGGTCGCGGATACGCCGATGATGGTGTTCATGTTCCAGACCCAGCAAAATTACACCGCCGAGGCCGAGGCGCAGGCCAAGAGCGAAGAATTGAACGAGATGAAGGCGCTGATCGAAAGCTATACCAAGATCCAAAAGCTGGTGAACCAGACACTGCAAACCTTTGATCCGGTCAAGTTCGGCGCGGTCGATGGGCGCAAGGAAACCGATCAGGAATTCAAGCGGTTTCTGGACAAGTCCACGCTGAACGACCTGCCTTCGCCTGCGGACGAGACAAAGCTGGTGTTGGCCATGTTCGATTCCGTGGCCGCCCGCCAGAACACCAACAGCTTTCACCCGCTTGAAATAGACACCAACGCCCTGCGGCCGACCTTCGATTTCATGCAGTCGGGTGCTGCGTTCAAGGAACACACCCAGACCGACTGGGACCTGTTTTCGCAGAACCTTTCGAAAGTGTCGAAGGTGCTGACCGCCGACAGCCAGGCGCGGATGGACGAGATCAACCGCATCAGTCGCGGCAAGAACCGGAATTATGAATTGGCGAGCGATACGTTGAACCGGATGACCGATATTCTCCGCTCGATCATCAATTGAGGGATGTGATGCGGACCATGCATGTCGCACTTTCGCTGGCCGCCGAGCGGCTGGGCATGCAGGCCATCGTGCCGGATGCGACGGGTTTTGCCGAGCTTGAGGTGGAAGGGGCGTTTTCCGTCTTTCTGCGCGTGGTGGACGAATACGAGGCCGAGCTTTCGGCGCGTCTGCCCGAATTCGGCACCGGTCTCGGGCGAGAGGTGACCGAGGCGCTTCTGGTCTGGAACGGGCGCTTTCGCGGGCTGCGCTTTGCGCTAGAGCCGGTGGGCGGCGGTGTCGTGCTGGGGCGGCGCGTGGATATCAGGCTGGGGGCGCCCGATGTGCTGGGCGAGGCGGTCGAAAGCTTTGTGCTGGCGGTCGCCGATTGGCGCAAAAGCGGCGCGGCAGACCTGCTGGCGCGTGTCAAACAACACGCCGAGCCCGCCTTTGGCGCGCAAATGACCGGTTTGTATCTGTGATGCTTATCATATGACACAAGGCCCCCGCCCCCTGCCGTGCAGACTGCCTGAACAAGTCAACCGCCGCTCTTGTCGGGGAACCGTGCGATGAACTGGAGTGTCAAAGGATCGGATGGGCCCAACAGCCCACGATCCTCGGGCGTCAGCTCAGAGGAGAAACAGACGGTTCCGCTGGATGCGAAACTGTCGGGCATCCTTGCGCAGCAGGGCGGCAAGATTTCGGTTGCGGTGCGGCAGGGCGAGGGGAAGGACGTGCCGCTCGACGGTGGAAAGACGGCCAAGCGGATGATGGACACGGCCGAAGCCATGGGCCCGATGCGGGCAAAGGCTGCGGGGCTGTGGGAAAAGTTCAAGGCCGGTCTGCACAGCTTTGCCCAGTTGCTGCATCTGGTTGCCAAGCCGGTGGCGGGCGACACTGCGGTGCGGTCCATGGCCGAACGGATCACCACCGATCTGGAACTGACGCCCGAAAGCCGCAACACGCTGCAACGCGAGATCGGCAAATTCCGCGAAGACCCCACGACATTCCTTCGCAACGGCAACGCCTTTTCGACCCAGATGGCGCTGGGCCTGAAGGCGCGGGTCGATGGCGCGCCGATGGGGCAGGTGATGGCCACGCTGGGTGGGGGCGGTGTGCCGCCCTCGGGGCTGGATTACACGCCGTCGCGGGCCACGGGCGAAGCGGTGCAGGTGCTGGTCGATCTGGCGTCGCGCATCATGGACGGGGTGATGGGGACGGAAACGACACCCTCGATCGCGCGGCAATTGCCGGAAAGCTGGCTGACCGGCCTTCGTGACGCCGCGCGCGAGATTGACCGGTCTGACCTGAGCCATGTGGAAAAGGACAAGGCGGTTCGGACGCTGGTGACCGATTCGGTGTTCTTGCGGTTTGTCGCGCCCGAACTGTCTTTGGGCACGACCAATCCCGGACGGGCGGCGGCGAACACGGTCTTTATGGTGCTGGTCAAGGAAGCGTCGGGCAAGACGCTGTCGCCCGAGTTGAGAGAGGCGATTGCGCCGTTGCGGGAGGTGTTTTCACAAAAGCTGGACGGCTTTATCCGCGATCTGGATTTGCGTGGACCAAATGGCTGAGACGGGACGGAAGACAGCCATGGCACGCCGCGTGACGAATGACCGACGGGCAGAAGGACAGTGCGATGCTGGCCACTGACGTCATCCATTATCTGGCCGGACAGCTTGACCTTGTCGGCATGAACCTGAGCCCCGAGGGCGAGCAGGAATACCAGTTCGCACGCCCGTTCGACTTTGTTCTGACCGAGGTTGATGCCGCGACCGTGGCCCTGTTCGCGCCGCTCGACATGCCCGACGGGATCGAGCGCGAGGCGCTGTTGCGGCGCCTGCTTGAGGCCAATCTGCAAGGGGTGGAAACCGGGGCGGGGGCGCTGTGCCTTGATGCCTTCGGGCGCCTTGGCTATCGCGACGTGCTGCATCTGGGGGGCATGACGCTTGAGGCGGTGCAACTTCGCTTTGTCGATTTCGTGCTGTATTACGAATTCTGGCGCGGTCAGGGCCTTGGCTCGGTCGCGGAAGAATTGCGCCAGACCGGATTGCCGGGCGAGGGGTTCATAAAGCTATGACCCGTCAGGCGGTGCAGGCATGAGCGAGGGCGGCGAAAAGACAGAACTGCCGACGCCGAAGAAAGAGCGCGATGCCCGCGAAAAGGGACAGGTCGCCAAATCGCAAGAGGTGGTCACCACGATTTCGATGTTCGGCACCATCGCGGTGATCGTGGCGATGGGCCAGACCATCTGGGCGCGGCTTGAATTGTTGATCGGGCAGGTGGCCGACAATGCCGCCCGCCCCGGCGGCCCTTCGCTGAGCGAGGGGCTTTCGGTTGCATGGGATGCGGGCGTTGCGCTGACCCTGCCGGTCCTGGGGGCGGTCATCCTGCTGGGGATTGCCGCGAATATGGGGCAATACGGCGTGCTGTTCTCGCTCCAGTCGCTGCAACCCAAGCTGGACCGCATTTCGCCCATGGCGGGGTTCAAGCGGATTTTTTCGGCCAAGCAGTTGGTGGAACTGCTGAAATCCGTGATCAAGATCGTGTTTCTGTCGGTGCTTTTGTACATCGTTCTGGATCAGGCCATCGGGCCCTTTATTTCGGCGGTGTCCTGCGGGATGGACTGCATGATGCAGGTTACGACGGCGGTGATGAACAAGGTGCTGTTCTATACGGCGGTTGCCTTTGTCATCGTGGCGGTGGCCGATCTGTTCTGGCAGCGCCATTCGCATACCAAATCGCTGATGATGTCGAAGGAAGAGATCAAGCGCGAGTATAAGGAAAGCGAGGGCGACCCCCATGTGAAGGGGCATCGCAAGCAGGTGGCGATGGAACTGGTGATGGGCGATGGCCATGGCGCGGCCAAAAAGGCCAGCGCGCTGGTGGTGAACCCGACGCATATCGCCATTGCCCTGCTTTACAAGGAAGGCGAGACGCCGCTGCCCATGGTGACAGGCAAGGGGGTGGGCACGCTGGCGGTGGATATGCGCGTGGCGGCAGAACGCGCGGGGGTGCCGATCTTTCACAACGTGGCCTTGGCGCGGCATCTGTTCGCGGATGCGGCGGTGGCGGATTATGTGCCCGAAGATGTGTATGACGTGGTGGCCGAGATCCTGACATGGATCGCGCGGAACGAAGAGCGGCTGTATCAGGGCCCCTTGCCGCATGGCGATATCGACATGCTGCGCGGCGATCACCGGTTGTGACGGCCGTTGCCCGCCGCGGGCGGGCCCGTTACCCTTTGGCGCGGGGGGAACGGCATGCACAAGACAGTTGCGGATTACCGGCAGGTGCCATGGGCCAATGGCCGCGGCGTGACGGTCGAATTGCACAGGGTGGATCGGGACGGGGCGCTGCTGTGGCGGCTGTCGATGGCGACGGTGGCCGAGGACGGGCCGTTTTCGATCTTTCCGGGGATCGAGCGCAATCTGACCGTGCTGGAAGGGCCGGGGTTCCGGCTGCTGGGCGACGGGGTGGCGCTTGACTGTCTGCCACTGCGTCCGGTGGCATTCGCCGGAGATGTGGCCCTGCGGGCCGAAACGGGCGGGGCGGTTTCGACCGATTTCAACGTGATGACGGCGCGGGCCCTGCCCCGGCCCGAGGTGGTGGTGGCCAAGGGTGACATCGCGGCGGGCGGTTTGCTGGCGCTGTTCGCTTTGGAACCTTCGCGGGTGAACGGGGCGGCACTGGCGCGGCATGATCTGGTTCTGACGCAAGGCGCGGCGCGGGTGGCGGGGCGGGTGCTGGCGGTCAGGCTATTCGTCTGAGGTGACGGCCAGAACCTCGATCCGGTCATCCTGAAACCGGCAGACAAGGCGGAAGGGAAGCTGTTGCAGCGGCACCTCGCGCAGGCCGGGGCGGGGGCCGTTGGGATAGCGGCGCAAGACGCGGCCGGTCAGCGCGGCGCGGGCCTGTGCAAGGGCCGTTGCCGGGGCGCCGCCGTGCAGGGCGCAATGCCGCCGCAGGGCGCCAAGATCGTCACGGGCCGAGGGAAGGAAAACCAACTGCATCAGCCAAGGCGCGTGATGAACACATCGGGGTCGGGCGGCGGCAATTCGCCCGTTGCCAGCCACGAGGCCACCCATTCCTCGATCGCCTCGGCCGAGATGAACTGGCCGCGTTCCGCTTCGGCCAGACGGTCGTGCCAATCATCCGTCTGTTTCGCGGCGGCACCCCGCGCCTGTGCTTCGGGCATCACCTTAACCCCTGAACAACCCCGATCAGCATATCGCAGATACAGCTTTTGCCCAAGCAAAACTGTCAGGTCAGGTTTACAGTTTTCAGATGCCGATGAAGGGTTGTGCAAGGCGCGGGATCAGCGCGTTGAAACGCAGCGGCGCATCGGTGGCCGCAAGGCAGATGCAGGCGGGGCCCTGTTCGGCAACGGGGGTGTGTTCGACAGCCTCGTCCGCGATTTCGATATCGCCGGGGCCGAAACGGTCACTTTCGTCGCGGAAGGCGCCTTGCAGCACAAGGGTCAGTTCAAGGCCGCGATGGCCGTGGTCGGGCACGGCTTGACCGGCGGGGATATACAGCAGGCGGGCCGAGGCATCGCGCCCCGTGCGGATCACGGCCTGTTTGACGCCCATGCCAAGCGGGCGCCATTTCACACGTTCCGGCCCGCCGCCGAAATAGCTGGCCAAAGGCGCGGGGAACACACCCGCGCGTTTCAGGGGTTTGCGCGTGGTGGCCTGCGGCAACATGTCGATCCGGTCAAGACAGGCGGCAAGGCTGTCATCCGACATCGCCACGGCTTCGGTTTCGTCAAGCACCGCCCCGCCGACCGCGTCAAAGGCCCCAAGCCGTGCGCGACATTCATCGCACAGCGACACATGGGTCGCCACGACGAGGTTGAAGGCCTCGGGCAGGCTGCCGCCGGAATAGGCCATCAGCAGCTGGTCAGAAATGTGGTGGCGTATCGTCATGTCTTCAACTCAATTGTTGGCGCAGCTTTTCAAGCGCCAGTCTGATGCGCGACTTGATCGTTCCCAAGGGAAGGCCTGTTTCGGTGGCAATTTCGCTGTGCGAAAGGTCACCGTAAAAGGCCCGTTCGATCAGGGCGCGTTGTTTCGCGGGCAACTGGGCCAAAGCGGCGCCCAGCCGGTCGGTTTCTTGCTGCGTCTGGAATGCCTCGGCCTGATCGGGTTCAGGTTCGGGGCCCCAGGGCAGGTCTTCGGGTTCGGGCCTGCGCGCCTTGCGCAGGGCGTCGATTCGTCTGTTGCGGGCTATGGTGAAGACCCACGTCGCCACCGAAGCCCGCTCGGGGTCGAAAAGACGCGCCTTTTGCCACAGCGTCGCCATGACATCCTGCGCGCATTCCTCGGCCAATGCCGCGTCGGCGCCCGACTTCATCAGAAAGGCCTTTACCCGTGGGGCAAAGTGCCGGAACAACGCGGCAAAGGCCGCCTTGTCCTGATGGTCGCGCACCGCAATCACATGGGCCGCCCAATCCGTTCCTTCGTCATCCGCCTGCACGGCAGACCCATCCCTTCGGTCGCTTAGCCTTTGTCGAGATGCAGCATATTGCTGCGCGGGCAAAGGCGCATCCGATTTTTCGGCCTGACACGCATCGAACATCATGAAGGTTCTACGCCACATGCTGTTCTTTGGATCACAGAAGGGCGAAATGATCTGGCCAGAAGCGATGTCAAGTATCTGCTGTAAAGATAATCTTACACATTGATCCAGTCGGTTCCGGCTCGCGTAGAAGCCTTACCACCCCTTTGAAGAAAGCAGTCTGTTCATGCCGTTCGAAACTCTTGGTGCCGTTCCCCGCCGTGTCGCTGTCATCGGGGGCGGAATCTCCGGCATGGCTGCCGCGCATCTGCTGGCCGATAACGACAGGGTGGTTCTGTTCGAGGCCGAGGGGCGGCTGGGCGGGCATGCGCGCACCAAGATGGGCGGCAAGCGGGGCGATCAGCCGGTGGATACGGGGTTCATCGTGTTCAACAAGGTGAATTATCCCAACCTGCTGGGATTGTTCGACAAGCTGGATGTGCCTTACGTCGAAAGCGATATGAGTTTTGGCGCAAGTGTGATGGGCGGGCGGGTGGAATATGGCCTTGCCTCGATCGACGCCTTGTTCGCGCAGCGCAAGAACGCGGTCAGCCCGCGCTTTCTGGGGATGCTGCGGGATGTGATGCGCTTCAACAAGCTGGCGCTGGATGTGGCAAAGCCCGGCATGACGATTGGCGAATTGCTGGCGGCGCTGGGCACGGGGGCATGGTTCCGCGATTTCTATATCACGCCGTTTTCGGGCGCGATCTGGTCAACGCCGACAAAGGGAATCCTTGATTTTCCGGCCGAGGCACTGGTGCGGTTCTTCCAGAACCACCATCTGCTTGACTTCAAGGGGCAGCACCAGTGGTACACGGTGAAGGGCGGATCGGTCGAATATGTGCGGCGGTTGCAAACCTCGCTCGAGGCGCGGGGGGTTGATATCCGGCTGGGCGCGCCCGTGGCCGCGGTGAAACGCGAGGCGGGGACGGTGCTGGTGCGGGCCGTGGGCGGCGAGTGGGAGCTGTTTGACGATGTGATCTTTGCCACCCATTCGGACGTTACGCTGCGGATGCTGGCCGATGCGACCCCCGCCGAGGCGCGGGCGCTGGGGGCGGTGAAATACCAGCCGAACGAGGCGATCCTGCACCGCGACCCGCGCGTGATGCCGAAGAACCGCAAATGCTGGGCGTCATGGGTCTATGTCGAACCGGAAAGCGGGCCGGGGCGGAAGATCGACCTGACCTACTGGATGAACTCGCTTCAGCCTATCCCGCAGGATGACCCGATTTTCGTCACGCTCAATTCCAATGGCGGCATCCGGGACGAGCTGGTCGATGATGTGGTCAGCTTTGACCATCCCGTCTATGACCTTGGCGCGTTGCAGGCGCAAACGGACATTCGCGCCATGAACGGCACGCTGAACACGTGGTTCGCGGGGGCGTGGATGAAGAACGGCTTCCACGAGGACGGGTTCGCATCGGCGGTGGATGTGGTCGAGGCGATGCGGTCGGGCGCGCGGGAACGGCAGTTGGCGGCATGACACCGGTCGAGCTGATCAAGGGCGAAACCTTCCACGGCCGCAAGGGCGCGGTGGCGAACAGTTTCCGCTATTCGGTCGATTACCTGCTGCTCGATGCCGAGGCGGCCGAGGGGCCGTTCCTGTTTGGCCGCAACCGCGCCAGCCTGTTTGCCGTGCATGACACCGATCATGGCGGGCCTGTCGGCGCGGGGCGTGGCGTGGTCTGGGTGCGCGAGGTACTGGTGGCGCATGGGCTGGCGGCGGGGCGTATTCTGCTGATGGCGCAGCCGCGGGTGCTGGGGCATGTGTTCAACCCCGTGTCGTTCTGGCTGTGCTACCAGGGCGATGATCTGGTGGCGGTGATTTCCGAGGTGACGAATACCTATGGCGACCGTCATTCCTATCTGTGCCACCGCGATGACAAGGGGCCGATCACGCGGGAAGACACGCTGACGGCGACGAAGATCTTTTATGTCTCGCCCTTTCAGCCTGTCGAAGGGGGGTATCGCTTCCGCTTTGATATCGGCGCGGGGCGGGTGGGCGTGTGGATCGACTATTCCAACGGGGCGGGCGGGTTGTTCACCAACCTGATCGGGCCGCGTGTGGCACTGACCAATGGCGCGATTTTGTGGGCGGCGTTGCGTCGGCCCTTCGGATCGCGCCGCGTGCTGGCGCTGATCCACTGGCAGGCGCTGAAACTGGCGGTCAAGGGCGTGTCTTTCCGCCGCCGCCCCGCGCCACCGGAAGCCGAGGTCAGCCAGTGACAACGATGGCGCTGCCCGTTCCGGCGCGGCTGTGGCCGTGGAGCCTGTTTGCCGCGCTGATCGCGATGGCGGGGCTGCCGATCTATATCCATGCGCCGAAATTCTATGTGGATGACTATGGGGTCAGCCTTGCCGCGCTGGGCGGGGTGCTGGCGCTGCTGCGGTTGTTCGATGTGGTGCAAGACCCCGTGCTGGGCTGGCTGGCCGAGGTGGGACGTGCGCGGCGCGGGTTCTGGGTTGCCGTGGCGGCGGCGGTGATGGCGCTGGCGATGCTGGGGCTGTTTGCCGTGGTGCCACCCGTGGCGCCGCTGCTGTGGTTCGCGCTGACGCTGGCCTGCCTGTTCACGGCGTTTTCGTTCCTGACCATTGTGTTCTATGCCGAAGGCGTGGGCCGGGCCTTGCGTCTGGGCGAGGACGGGCATGTGCGGCTGGCCGGATGGCGCGAGGCGGGGTCGCTGGTGGGGGTGTGCATCGCCGCCGTGGCCCCCGTGGCGCTGGGCGCGGTGATGGACCGGCCCTTTGCCGGTTTCGCGGCGGGTTTTGCCGTGCTGGCGCTGGTGGCTGTCTGGGCCATGCGGGCGGAATGGAGCGGGACGGGCGCGGATGTGGCCAACCCCTTTGCGCTGTTCCGGCCCGTGCTGCGCGATGCGCTGGCGCGGCGGTTGCTGCTGCTGGCCTTGGTGAATGCGGCCCCTGTGGCAGTGACCTCGACCCTGTTCCTGTTCTTTGTGGAAAGCCGCCTTGGCGCGGGGGGCAGTGCGGGCGGGTTTTTGCTGCTGTTCTTTCTGGCGGCTGCGGTTTCGACGCCGCTTTGGTCGCGCATGGCGGCGGCCTATGGCGCCAAGCGGGCGCTGCTGGCGGGGATGGTGCTGGCGATTGCCGCCTTTCTGTGGGCGGCGGGGCTGGGCACCGGGGATACGCTGGCCTTTGGCGTGATCTGTGTCGCCTCGGGCGCTGCGCTGGGGGCGGATATGGTGTTGCTGCCCGCGCTGTTCGCGCGGCGGCTGGGCGAGTTGGGCACGGGGGAAAGCGCGGCCTTTGGGCTGTGGTCTTTCGTGTCAAAGCTGTCGCTGGCTTTGGCGGCGGCGGTGCTGTTGCCCGCGCTACAGGCGGCGGGGTTCGTTTCGGGAGGTGAGAACACCGAAGGCGCGCTTTGGGCGCTGACGGTTGCCTACGCGCTGGTTCCCTGCGCGCTCAAGTGTCTGGCCATCGGATTGCTGGCCGTCACGCAAGTATCGGAGGTCTGACGGATGGAGCTTTTGGTTCTTCTGTGTCTCGTTCTGGCGGCGCTGGCCGTTCTGCCCCGCTATATCGGGTTCCGGTCGCAAAAGCCCGCCGATCTGGCGGCATCGTCGCCGCGTTTCGATCTGCGGACGCATCTTTCGGGGCCGATCCTGTGCGAGGGCGTGATCTACGGGCCGACGGGGCGGGTGTCATCGCGCTTCGTGGCCGAGATGGAAGGCGTGTGGGATGGCAACCGTGGCGTCCTGCGCGAACGGTTCCGCTATGATTCGGGCCGCGTGCAAGACCGCGAATGGCGGCTGACGGTGGGCAATGACGGGCGCATCCGGGCCGAGGCGGATGATGTGGTGGGTGCGGGCGGCGGCGTGGCCGAAGGCGCTGCGGTGCAGTTGCGCTATCGCATCCGGCTTGATGCCGATGCGGGCGGACATGTGCTGGACGTGGTGGACTGGATGTATCTGATGGAGAATGGCACGATCATGAACCGCAGCCAGTTCCGCAAGTTCGGGATCAAGGTGGCCGAGCTGGTCGCCACGATGCGCCCCATGCCCAAGGCGGTGAAAGCGTGAGGGATTTCGCAGGCAAGCGCTATTGGCTGGTCGGCGCGAGCGAGGGGCTGGGCCTTGCCTTGGCCGAAAAGATAAGCCGCGCGGGGGCCGAGGTGATCTTGTCGGCACGGTCGGCCGAGGGGCTGGCGCGGGCGGTCGGGCGGATGCCGGGGCGGGCGCGGGCCGTGGTGGTGGATGTGGGCGACGGGGCATCGGTTCAGGCGGCGGCCGAAGCGATCGGCGCGGTGGACGGGGTGGTGTTTCTGGCCGGTGTCTATTGGCCGATGACGGCGAAGGAATGGGATACGGCTGCGGTCGAGACGATGATCGACGTGAACCTGACGGGCGCCGCGCGGGTGGTCGGGGCGGTATTGCCTGCCATGCTGGCGCGGGGGGCGGGGCATATCGTGCTGACAGGGTCGCTTTCTGGGTTCCGCGGCCTTCCGCGGGCCATCGGTTATGGCGCGTCGAAGGCGGGGCTGGTGTCTTTGGCCGAAAGCCTGCGCTGCGATCTGGAAGGATCGGGGGTCGAGGTGCAGCTGGCCAATCCGGGGTTCATCAAGACGCGGCTGACGGACAAGAACGCCTTCAACATGCCGCAGATCATGGAGCCCGAGGCGGCTGCGCTGGCCATGTTCGAGCATATGGGAAGCGGGCGGTTTTCGCGGTCTTTCCCTGTGCCGTTCGCCTGGGTGTTCCGGCTGTCGCAGCTGATGCCGGATTGGCTGTATTTCCGTATCTTCTCGCGCCTGTAGCCGTCTGGAAGATGAGTATTTGGGCAAAGGTGAAGGGGGGTCAGGAAACGGGCCGTCCTGCCCGCCAGACCTTTGTCAGGGTCCAGTCGGGGGATAGGTGGACCATGTCGGCCAATGCGCCCGGCTGAAGCGTGCCAAGGTCGGGGCGGCGGATCAGAGTGGCGGGGATGCGGGTGGCCATGGCAAGGGCGCGTTCGGGCGCGATGCCGATTTCGGCCAGCACCTGAAGGGCGCGGGGGATCGTCAGGTCTGCCCCTGCAAGCGTGCCGTCTGCCAGTGTCAGGCGGCCATTGCGGCGCTGGATCAGGCGGCCGCCGAGGGCCATTTCCGCAAGATCTGTTCCGGCCAGCGCCATGCAGTCAGAGACAAGGAAGATGCGGTCAGGCTTGGCGGCTAAGGCCACGCGCAGGGTAACGGGATCGACATGGATGCCATCCGCGATCAGGCCTGCATAGAGGTTTGACGACAGGACCGCGCCGACAAGGCCGGGTTCGCGGTTGCCAAGCTGGCTCATGGCGTTGAACAGATGGGTGGCGCAGTCGGCACGGGCGGCCAGCGCGGTGGCGGCGGTGCAGTCGCTATGGCCAAGGCTGACGATGGCCCCTGCGGCGCGCAGTGTGGCGATTTGCGCGGGTGTTGCGGATTCGGGGGCGACCGTGACCATCAGCGCGGGCAGGTTTTCGGCGGCGTGCAGCAGGGCGGTCAGGTCTGCATCTGTCATCGGGCGGATCAGGGCAGCATCATGCGCGCCTTTGCGGCTGGGGTCGAGATGCGGCCCTTCGAGGTGGAGGCCGAGGAAGCCGGGGGTCTGGCGGCGGGCGGCTTCGATGCCGGCGGCGATGACCGTGGCGGTGGCGGCAGCGGTATCGGTGATAAGGGTGGGCAGGCAGCCTGTGGCGCCAAGGGCGGTTTGGGTGGCGCAGATGGCGGCGAGGGATTCGGGCGTGATGTTGCCATCGACGGCGATGCCGCCCGCGCCATTCACTTGCAGGTCGAGAAAGCCGGGGCAAAGGATGCCGGGGGGCAGTTCGGTGACGGGGCCCGTGGCGGGGCCGATGCTTTCCACGCGGCCATCCGCCACGTTCAGCGCAGCACCGTGGTGCAGGCAGCAGCCGTCGAAAAGGGCAGCGCCGGTATAGCTGCGGGTTGTCATCAGATCGTCTCGGTCACTTTGCGCAGGTGGGGGGGTGTGTCGGGATCAAAGCCACGGCGGCGGGCGAGGGATTCGACAAAGGCGTAGAAGCCGGTGGCAAGGACAATTGGGGCTGTCAGCGGGTGCAGGCCTGCCACGGCGGGCAGGGTGGTGGCGCCCTTGGCGGTGGCACCCGTGATGAAAACATCGGCCCCTTGGGCGGCAAGGCGTTCGGCGGTTTCGATCACGCCGGCCTGTGCCGCATCGTCAACGGCAAGGGCAAGGACGGGGAAACCCGCCTGCACGATGGCTGAGGGGCCGTGAAGGACTTCGGCCGCCGAATAAGCCTCGGCATGCAGGCCGCAGGTTTCTTTCAGTTTCAGGGCGGCTTCGGAGGCGATGGCGAAGGCGGGGCCGCGGCCAAGGATATAGGCTGATTGCGCGCGGGTCAGGCGGGCGGCAAGGGGCGACCAGTCAAGGCTAAGGGCCTGTGCAAAGGCCTGCGGAAGGGCATCGACGGCGGCGCGAAGGGGGGCATCGTCCTGCCATTCGGCGATCAGGGCAAGGGCGGCGACGACCGAGGTGACGAAGGTTTTCGTCGCGGCGACCGATTGTTCCACCCCCGCCAGCAGCGGCAGGCGGTGGGCCGAGGCGGTGGCCATCGGGCTGTCGGCAAAGTTGGTGATGGCGACAGACAGCGCCCCGCCCGCGCCTGCGGCGTGCATCATTTCCACGATGTCGGGGCTGCGGCCCGATTGCGAGATGCCGATGCAGGCCGATTGCGCCAGCCTGAGCGGGCGGCGATAGACCGAGGCGACCGAGGGGCCGACCGAGGCCACGGGAATGCCTGCCACCAGTTCGGCGGCGTATTTGAGGTATGTCGCCGCATGGTCGGACGAGCCACGCGCGACGGTGACGATCAGGCGCGGATCGGTTGCCCGCATGGCGGCGGCGGCCGATTGCAGCGCGGGGCGCGATTGCGAAAGGAAGCGGGCGGCGGCTTCGGGAATTTCTGCAACCTCGCGGGCCATGTGGCTGGTCATGGGGTTGTCCTTTCGGGATCGAGTTTCAGTTCCACCGCGAAGTCATAGGCATCGCCGCGATAGAGCGAGCGGGTGAATTCAACCACGCGGCCATCGGGCAGGTAGCCGATGCGTTCGATCTTCAGCCCCGCCGCACCCGTGGGCACGTCAAGCAGTTCGGCATCGCGGGGGGAAAGGTTGGCCGCCGAGATACGCTGCACGGCGCGGACGGGGCGGCAGCTTTTGGCTTCGAGCACGGCATAAAGCGATCCGGTGACAGCCTCGGGGTCGGGCAGGAAGGCGGTGGAGAGCGAGGCGCGTTCGATGGCAAGCGGAACGCCGTCGGACCGGCGGACGCGTTCGAGGCGGGCGACGCGGGCCCCCGTGCCAAGGCCGAGGGCCATCACCTCTTCGGGTGCGGGGGCGTGGATCGCGCGCGACAGCCATGTGGATTCCACCGTCTTGCCCCGGCGGGCCATGTCTTCGGTGAAGGAGGTGAGGAGGGACAGCGCCTGTTCCAGACGTTCGACCTTGGGCGCCACAAAGGTGCCCGACCCGCGCCGTTGGACAAGGTGGCCCGAGGCGACCAACCCTTCTACCGCCTTGCGGACAGTGACGCGCGAGAGGCCGGTCAGGGCGGCCATGTCACGTTCGGGCGGCAGGCTGTCGCCCGGTTTAAGGCGGGCGCTGGCGATGGCATCGGCGATGCGGCGGTGGAGTTGCAGGTAAAGCGGACCTGCGCCCGGTTGGTCAAAACCGTGGGGCGAGAAGATATGCTCCATCACGCGGCCTGCCTTGCCAGAAGAAGCGCGCCGTCAAGCGCAGTGCCGAGGGCGGGGCGCTGCGGCCAGCGGGTCAGGCGGGCGGCAAAGGCGGGGCCAAGGCCGCCGGTAAAGGTGACGGGGACGGGGGCATTGCCTTGCAGCAGGGTGATGGCGGCTGCGATGTCATCGGTGGCGCGGGCAAGGATGGTTTGCGCGGCAGGGTCGGCCGCGCCAAGGATGCGTGGGGCGAGCGTGGCGAAACTGGCCGGGCGGGCGGCGATGGAATGGGCGACGATGCCGTCAGGGCCGCCGAGTTCGACAAGGATTTCGTGCATCAGCGGGGTAAGGGGGCTGTAGCCGTCCACGGCGCGCAGGGTTTCTGACAGCAGGGCGCGGCCCAGCCATGCGCCGCTGCCCTCATCCCCCAGAACCAGCCCGCGCCCGCCGATCTGGCGGATCGCGCCGCCGCGCTGGACGGCAAAGACGGACCCTGTGCCAAGGGCGGCGACGATGCCGTCTTGCAGCCCGAGCGCGCCTTTGACCGTGGTGATCGCATCGGTGACAACCGCGATGCGCGGGAAGGGCAGGACGGCGCGCAGGCGGTCGGGCGCGCCCGCCGCATTGGCACCGGCAAGTCCAAGGCCTGCGGCGATGATCTCGCCCCCGCCCGCCGCGGCAAGGGCTGCGCGGCTGGCGGTCAGGATATTGGCGGCGGCGCTGTCGGGGTCTGAGGCGATGTTTGCGGGCCCAGCCTCGGCCTGGCCAAGGATGCGGCCTGTGGCATCTGCCACGGCTGCGCGGCAGCCCGTTCCGCCACCGTCGATCCCCAAGAAAAGCGCCATGCCGAATCCTCCGCCTTCTAAGGATACCAAACTAATACCAAATGGGAAGCAGATTGACGAAACGTGCCGAAATAGCATGCTGCGGCTGCAAAATGGATTGATGCTTTACAATTGGTATTATTTTGGCATTGTCAAAGCAGGTTGGAGGAATCAGATGGCAGAGCGCGCAACCGAGGCGAGGCATATGCATTCCGACGGGCTTCATGCCCGTGGGGCATCGGTCGTGCTGGGGCAGTTGCTGGACGCGCAATTGACGGCACTGGCGCAGGTGCGCGGGGCATTGGCTGCGATCGAGGCGGCGGCAGATGCGGGGGCTGCGGCCCTGGGGCGCGGCGGCAAGATGGGGTATTGTGGCGCGGGGTCGTCGGGGTTGATGGCGCTGGCCGACTGTCTGGAACTTGCGGGCACTTTCGGTATTCCGCCCGCGCAGACGCCGATGCTGTTTGCGGGCGGCGCGGGCGCGTTGTTGCATATGACCGGCGGGGTCGAGGATGACCCGGCGCTGGCAGCGGCGGATTTCCGGGCATCGGGGCTGGCAGCGGGCGATGTCGTGCTGTGCCTGTCGGCATCGGGCACCACGCCCTATACGCTAGAGGTAGCGCGGCTGGCGCGGGCGGCGGGCGTGACGGTGGCGGGGTTCGCCAATGTGCCCGCATCGCCGCTGCTGGCATTGTCGGATATCGCCGTGTGCATCGAGACGGGGCCCGAAGTGGTGAACGGCTCGACCCGCATGGGGGCGGCCACGGCGCAGAAGGTGGCGCTGAACATGCTGTCGGTTCTGGTCGGAATCCGGCTTGGCCATGTGCATGACGGCTATATGGTGAATGTCGTGGCGGATAACGCCAAGCTGACGGATCGCGCGGCGCGGATCGTTTCGGCCCTGTCAGGGGCGGGGATGGATGCGGCGCGCGCGGCCCTGTCGCACAGCGGCGGGGCGGTGAAACCGGCGGTGCTGATCGCCGCCGGAGCCGCGCCCGAGGCGGCGCGGGCAGCACTGGATGCAAGCGGCGGGCATATCGGCCCGGCGCTGGCGGGACTGGAACGATAAACGATAACCAACCGGGAGATGACCATGAAAAGAACCATCCGTTTCGCGCTTCTGGCGACCACGCTGCTGGGCGGCGCGGCGCAGGCCGAGGACGTGACGCTGACCATCGAAAGCTGGCGCAACGACGACCTGACGATCTGGCAGGACAAGCTGATTCCGGCCTTTGAAGCGCAGAACCCCGGCATCAAGGTGGTCTTTGCGCCCACCGCGCCTGCGGAATACAACGCCGCGCTGAACAGCAAGTTGCAGGCCGGTTCGGCGGGCGACCTGATCACCTGCCGCCCGTTCGATGCCAGCCTCGAGCTGTACAACCAGGGCAACCTGTCGGACCTGTCGGGGCTGGCGGCGATGGCGAATTTCTCGTCCGTGGCGAAATCTGCATGGCAGACCGATGACGGGGCGGCCACCTTCTGCATGCCGATGGCATCGGTGATCCACGGCTTCATCTATAACAAAGACGCCTTCGACCAGCTCGGGCTTGCCGTGCCGACCACGGTGGACGAGTTCTTTGCCGCGCTCGACAAGATCAAGGCCGACGGCACCTATATCCCGATGGCGATGGGCACCAACGACCAGTGGGAAGCTGCCACGATGGGCTATAACAACATCGGGCCGAACTACTGGAAGGGCGAAGAGGGGCGTCTGGCGCTGATCAAGGGGACGCAGAAGCTGACCGATCCGCAGTGGGTTGCGCCGTATGAGCAGCTTGCCCGCTGGAAGGATTATCTGGGTGACGGTTTCGAAGCCCAGACCTACCCCGACAGCCAGAACCTGTTCACACTGGGCCGTGCCGCGATCTATCCGGCCGGTTCATGGGAAATCGCGGGCTTCAACGCGCAGGCGCAGTTCAAGATGGGGGCTTTCCCGCCGCCGGTCGTGAATGCGGGGGATGAGTGCTACATCAGCGACCATACCGACATCGCCATGGGGATGAATGCCAAGTCGGCGCATCCGGAAGAGGCCAAGAAGTTCCTTGAATGGGTCGGGTCGTCCGAATTTGCCGACTTGTATGCCAACAGCCTGCCTGGGTTCTTCAGCCTCAATTCCACCCCGGTCAAGATGACGGACCCGCTGGCGCAGGAATTCGTGTCGTGGCGTGACAAGTGCAAATCGACGATCCGCTCGACCTATCAGATCCTGTCGCGCGGGACGCCGAACCTTGAAAACGAGACGTGGAACGCCTCCGCCAACGTGATCAAGGGCACCGAGACGCCTGCCGATGCGGGCAAGCGCCTGCAAGAGGGGCTGGACAGCTGGTACAAGCCGGCCAACTGAGGCTGCAAGGAAAGGCCGGGGGACATTCTGTCCCCCGGACCCCCTTGAGAGTATTTTCCCAAGGATGAAGGGGTGAGGCATGGCGAGGGGCAAGCCCGTGCGCTGGCATATCGGCGTGTTTCTGGCGCCTGCGGTGCTGGTCTATACCGCGATCATGATCATCCCTTTGTTCGGGACGCTGAACCTGTCGCTGTATAACGAAGCGGGGGATAACCGCGTTTTCGTGGGGCTGGCGAATTTTGTCACGCTGTTCGGTGATCCGCGCTGGTCGGGGGCGTTCTGGAATGCGCTGGGCAATAATTTCTGGTTCTTCGTCATCCATATGCTGGTGCAGAACCCGATCGGGGTGCTGTTGGCGGCATTGTTGTCGAGCCCGCGGTTGCGGATGGCGGCGTTTTACCGGACGGCGATTTTCGTGCCGACAATCCTGTCTTTCGTGATCGTGGGCTTCGTGTGGAAGCTGATCCTGTCGCCCATCTGGGGCATCGCGCCGGGGATGCTGGATATCGTCGGGTTGAAAAGCCTGTTCGCGCCGTGGCTGGGCAAGGCGGAATATGCGCTGACCACGCTGGCGCTGATATCGGTCTGGCAGTTCGTGGGGATACCGATGATGCTGATCTATGCGGCGTTGCTGTCCATTCCTGACGACGTGATCGAGGCGGCCGAGATGGACGGGGTGACGGGCTGGAGCCAGTTCTGGAAGATCAAGCTGCCGCTGATCTTGCCGAGTATCGGGATCATCTCGATTTTGACATTCGTGGGGAATTTCAACGCATTTGACCTGATCTATGTGGCGCAAGGGGCGCTGGCGGGGCCGGATTTCAGCACCGATATTCTGGGCACGTTCCTTTACCGGACCTTCTTTGGTTTCCAGTTGCAGCTGGGCGATCCTTACATGGGGTCGGCCATTGCGACGGCGATGTTCGGCATCATCCTGCTGGGCGTTTGCGTTTACCTTTTCGGCATCCAGACACGGCTGCGCCGCTATCAGTTCTAAGGGGGGCGGGTATGGCGCAGAAGATTAACGTCGGGCGGAGTGTGGCGGCCCATGCGGTGCTGATCGCGTACACTTTGATCGCGCTGTTTCCGGTCTTTGTGATCGTGGTGAACAGCTTCAAAAGCCGTCGGGCGATATTCGCCGACCCCCTGGCGCTGCCCTGGCCCGAGCATTTCGATCTGGTGGGCTACACCACCGTTTTGGCGCAGGGGGATTTCTTTCAATACTTCCTGAACAGCCTGACGGTGACGGTGGCAAGCCTGTTCTTCGTGTTGCTGTTCGGGGCGATGGCGGCTTTCGCGCTGTCGGAATATCGCTTTCGTGGCAATACCTTGATGGGTCTTTACCTTGCGCTGGGCATCATGATCCCGATCCGGCTGGGGACCGTGGCGATCTTGCAGATGATGGTGGCGGCGGGGTTGGTGAATACCTTAACGGCGCTGGTGCTGGTTTATACGGCGCAGGGGTTGCCCTTGGCGGTATTCATTCTGGCCGAGTTCATGAAGGGCGTTTCCGATGACCTGAAGAATGCGGGGCGGATCGACGGGTTGTCGGAATATCGCATCTTCTTTTCGCTGGTGCTGCCGCTGGTGCGGCCTGCCATGGCAACGGTGGCGGTGTTTACCATGATCCCGATCTGGAACGACCTGTGGTTTCCGCTGATCCTTGCGCCCGCGGAAGAGGTGAAGACGATCACGCTGGGCAGTCAGGTGTTCATCGGGCAGTTCGTGACCAACTGGAACGCGGTGCTGGCGGCGCTATCGCTGGCCATCGTGCCGGTGCTGATACTGTATCTTGTGTTTTCGCGGCAGTTGATCCGCGGGATTACGGCGGGGGCGGTGAAATGACCATTCGGGTTCTGGTGGCGGGTTTGGGGAATATGGGGCGCAGCCATGCGCTGGCCTATCACCACAATCCTGATTTCGAGATCGTGGGGCTGGTCAACCGCTCGGCCGTGGAATTGCCGCAGGAGTTAACGGGATACCCGCTTTCGGGCGATTATCACGAGGCTTTGGCGCGGCTGAAACCCGACCTTGTGTGCATTGCTACCTATTCCGACAGCCATGCCGATTACGCGGTGGCGGCGATGGCGGCGGGGGCGGATGTGTTCGTGGAAAAGCCGCTGGCGACGACAATTCAGGATGCACACCGCGTGCACACATTTGCACAAGAGACGGGAAGGAAGGTCGTCGTCGGCTATATCCTGCGGCACCACCCAAGCTGGATGCGGCTGATCGAGGAGGCGCGGGCGCTGGGCGGGCCCTATGTGTTCCGGCTGAACCTGAACCAGCAGTCGAGCGGGCCGACATGGGAGGTGCACAAGGCGCTGATGCAGACCACGCCGCCCATCGTGGATTGCGGGGTGCATTATGTGGATGTGATGTGCCAGATCACCGATGCGAAACCCGTCGAGGTGCGGGGCATGGGGTTGCGGCTGAGCCACGAGATCGCGCCCGACATGTATAACTATGGCCATTTTCAGGTGCTGTTCGAGGATGGCAGCCTTGGGTGGTACGAGGCCGGATGGGGCCCGATGATGAGCGATACGGCGTTCTTCGTGAAGGATGTGGTTTCACCCAACGGGGCCGTGTCGATCAGGATGCCCGATTCTGCGCGGTCGGATGACATCGACACCCATACCAAGACCAGCCTTCTGCGCGTGCATCGGGTGGGGCGCGGCGACGAGGATATCAGCATGGCCGACGAGCCGGGGCATCAGGCGCTGTGCGACCGCGAGCAGGCCTTTGTCGCGCGGGCGATCAAGGAAGATCTGGACCTGACGCGGCACATGCAGGATGCGGTGCAATCGCTGGCGATCTGCATCGCGGCGGATGAAAGCGTGCGTTCCTGCATGCCGGTGAAACTGTAAGGGGGCGGCGATGGGCGCGTTGACGTTGCGGGGGGTCGCCAAGGCGTTTGGCAAGACCGAGGTGATCAAGGGCGTTGACCTTGACGTGGGCGAGGGCGAGTTCTGCGTGTTCGTCGGGCCTTCGGGATGCGGGAAAAGTACGCTGTTGCGGATGATTGCGGGGCTTGAGGATGTCACAGGCGGCGATGTGCTGCTGGACGGGGCGCGGATCAATGATGTGGCGCCCGCCAAGCGCGAGATCGCGATGGTGTTCCAGACCTATGCGCTTTACCCGCATCTGACGGTGCGCGACAATATGGGGCTGGCCCTGAAACAGGCGGGCGAAAGCCGCGCGAAGATCGATGCCTCGATTGCCACGGCGTCGAACATGCTGGCCCTGGGCGATTATCTTGAGCGGCGGCCTGCCGAACTGTCGGGCGGGCAGCGGCAAAGGGTGGCCATCGGGCGGGCCATCGTGCGGACGCCGAAGCTGTTCCTGTTCGACGAGCCGCTTTCCAACCTTGATGCCGCCTTGCGGGTGGCGACGCGGATCGAGATTGCGCGGCTGCACCGCGAATTGGGCGCGACGATGGTTTATGTGACCCATGATCAGGTCGAGGCGATGACGCTGGCCGACAAGATCGTGGTGTTGCGCGCGGGGCGGGTGGAACAGGTCGGCGCGCCGATGGAGCTGTATAACAACCCCGCCAACACCTTTGTGGCAGGCTTCATCGGCAGCCCGCAGATGAATTTCCTGAAGGCGGGCGCCTTGGGGATGCGGGGCGAGACGGTGGGGATACGGCCGGAACATCTGGCGATTTCCCCAAGCGGCGGGGCCATTGCGGGCAAGATCAGCCATGTGGAAAAGCTGGGCGGCGAGACGCTGGTCTATGTGCGAAGCGATGTGCACGGGCTGCTGACCGTGCGGCTGTTTGGCGAGCATGATTATGCTGTCGATACCGATGCGTGGCTGACGCCAGATGCCGCGCGGGCCTTCCATTTCGATGCGGGCGGGCTGCGGCTGCGCTAGGGCGGGCCGTGCAGGGATGCCACAGATGGCATCCACATTTGCATTAATTACTATCCTTAAGTGATTTGTGTGGAATTGGGACGGCAAGCCATGTAATTGTGGCAGCAATAGGCCAAACATATGGCCGGTAAAATTTCCGGATTGCACGAACGGTCCGGGTTTGAGGCGGAGTGGTGTTATGAGTGCAGCGATTGATTTCGCTGTCCGCAGTGCTGCGGGCGGTAAGACCGTGGGTACTGTGGCCGGTGACGGACAGGCCAATTTCTTGCAGGTTGGCGCAGGCGACAGCATTTCCCTGAACATATCGCAGGCGAGTGTGCTGTCATATCAGCAGGTCGATGGCGATCTGGTGATCGAGTTGGCCGATGGCAGGACGGTGGTTCTGCTGGGCTACTTCGAGGCGCCCGAAGGCGTGGTCAACCATCTTTACCTAAGCACGGACAGCATGATCACCGAGGTGATCCTGCCCGATACGGGTGACGGGTATCTGGCCGCAGGCTATGGCCCGGTTTCGCATTTCGACAAATGGTCGCCGCTGGACGATCTGCGCTTTGGCGAGGGTGATCCGGTGATCGCTTCCGCAGCGGCGACGGATGAACCCGCGGGGATGGGCATTTTCGCCCCGGCGCTGTTTGGCGCCGGTGGCGGCATTGGCGCGGCGGCGGTTGGCGGCGCGGTGCTTGCGGGCGGTGCCGCGCTTTCGGGCGGCGGCGGCGATGGCACAGGCGGCGGCAGCGGTTCGGGCGGCGGCAATCCTGACGGCGGCGGATCAGACGGCGGCGGCACGGGCGGCGGCACGGGCGGCGGCGGCACGGGCGGTGGCGGTTCGGGTGGCGGTGGCACGGGCGGTGGCGGCACGGGCGGCGGTGGCTCGGGCGGTGGCGGCACGGGTGGTGGTGGCACGGGTGGCGGCGGCACGGGCGGCGGTGGCGGCTCGGGCGGTGGTGGTTCGGGTGGCGGTGGCGGTGGTGGCGGCGGTTCGGGCGGCGGTGACGGTGGCGGTGGCGGCGGTGGCGGTGGCGGTGGCGGCGGTGGCGGTGGCGGTGGCGGCGGTGGCGGTGATCCCGCTGTCGTGACTGTGCCCGGCATCAATGGTGCCGGAACGACGCAGGTTGTCAGCAGCAACCCGTCGGGCCAAAGCGTTCAGGTCACCGGCACGGGCCAGGCGGGCGATACGGTTGTCGTCACGATCGGCACCAGCAGCCACACGACAACCATCGGCGCCGGTGGCACGTGGAGCGTGACCTTCCCGACCCATGCCTTGCCGCCGGACGGTTCCTATCAGGTTCAGGCGACCTTTAGCGGCAGCACCTCGGTCACGTTGACGGGGGCGGATCTGGTGGTGGACATGACGCCCCCGCCGCTGGCGGTGACCGAAGGCACGGGCAGCGTGGGTGATCTCGAGAACCTTGCCGCCTATGCCAATGGCGTGACGCTGAAAGGCACGGGCGAGGCTGGCGCGCAAATGGCCGTCAAGATCGGGGGCGTGACGCATACAACCACAGTCGCGGCCGATGGCAGCTGGTCGGTGACGTTCAGCCAGTCGGAAGTGGCGGGTGGCGAGCGGACGGTTGCGGTCACACTGACCTCGACCGATAGCCACAACAACGTGACGCGGATCACGGATACGGTGGTGCTGGATACCGTGCCGCATGCGCTGGGCGTCGGAACGGTGGGCGGTGACGGGTTTGTCAACGGGGTCGAGCAGGCCCAGCCGGTGGTTGTCAGCGGCACGACAGCCGCCCTGGCGGTGGTCACGCTGACCATTCCGGGCGTGGTTGCCGGTGTGCAGGTGACGGCCGATGCGCAGGGGCGGTGGAGCTATGCCATCGCGGGCGGCACGCTGGCCGAGGGCACCTATCTGGTGCAGGCCAGCACGGTCGATGCGGCGGGCAACCCGACCACGGCCACGGGGTCTTTCATCGTCGATACCACGACAGCGGTAAGTTTTGACAGCACGGCAGGCCATGCGGTGCTGGGCGACGGGGTGGTGAACCTTGTCGAAAAGGGCGGCACCATCCAGGTGACGGGTCAGGCCGAACCGGGCAGTTCGCAAGTCACGCTTAGCTGGCAGGGCCACAGCTATGCGGCCACGGTCAATGCGGCGACGGGGGCATGGAACGTGACCCTGCCCGCAGGGGCAGCGGGCGATCTGAGCGGGATGTCGCAGATGAGCGTCACCTCGACCGACCGCGCGGGCAACACCGCCACGGCCAGCATGGGCGTGAATGTCGATCTGCAATCGCAGCTTTCGGTCGGCGCGGCGCCGGGCGGGAATGACGGCGTGGTCTCCGGGGCCGAGCGGCAGGCCGGGTTCACGCTGGACGGGACAGCCGATGCCAATGCGCGCGTCTATGTCACCTATATGGGCCAGCAAAGCATGGTGCAGGCCGATGCCAACGGGCGCTGGACCCTGCCGCTGACGCTGGCCACGGGCGAGATTGCGCGCGGGGCCGAGGGGGGCATGATCTCGGTCTATGCCATCGATCCGGCGGGCAACCGCAGCGAGACGGTGACACGCAGCTTTGCGGTGGATACGCAGGTGCGCGATTTTGCCTTTGCCGCGCCCGATCTGGCGGGGGCGGTGAATGACGGCCCGCGCGATGCCGAAAAACTGAACGCGGCCGAACGGTCCGCCGGGCTTTTGGTGCAGGGCACGGTTGAACCGGGGTCGTTCGTCACGATCACGGTGGGCCAGTTCTCGACCACGATTTCGCCGGCCAATACGCAAAACGGGCGCTGGTCTTACACCATCCCCGCCTCGGCCCTGCCCGATGGTGCGGATGCGACCGCAACGATCAGCGTGCGGGCGCAGGATGCCTATGGCAACCAGACCGGCTGGGAAAGCAAGACTATCGCCATCGACACGGTGGTGACCAACTTTGCGCGGGGCGATGTTTCGCTGGGGCTTGGTTCGGACAACATGTTGAACGGCGCCGAGGCGGCGGCGGGCGTGCCCATCGCGGGCAAGGCCGAGGCGGGTTCGACCGTGACAGTCACGGTGGACGGGCGCAGCCATGTGGTGACGGCGGGGGCAGATGGGCTGTGGTCCACGACCTTTGCCCGGTCGGAACTGCCCGCCGGCACGCGCGGAAACGTGGTGGCGCTGGTGGATGCGGTCGATCCGCATGGCAACCGCGCGCAGCACAGCTTCAGCTTCGGCGTCGATACCGATGCGCCCGATGCGCCGCGCTGGGTGGCCGATGCCGGTGGCGGTGCCAGCCTGAGCGGGGTGTTCACCGCCTATTCGCCCGATACCTTTACCTACCACTCGGTCGGTAAGGAAGGTGCGGCGGTGAATATCAGCCCGTCAAGCGGGGCCATGCGGACGCCGGTTCTGGTGAACGGGCAGGTTGTGGACAGCGAGTTTGCGCTGTTTTCGCAAAACGTGCCGGATGGCAGCTATCTGGTGATCCGCGATGTGGATGGTGCAGGCAACGAGTCGAGCACGCTTTACCTGCGGACCACGACCGAAACGGTGGTTGATCTGTCGCGTCCGGGGCTGGCGGGTTTTGACATCGGCACGGTGGACCTGTCTTCGACACAGGGCCGCATGTCGATTAACGCCGCGCAGTTGCAGGCGCTGACGGGGCCGGACCAGACCATGACGATCCGCGGCGAGGCCGACGACCGTGTGACGCTGCATGGCGCGACGGCGGTGGGCAGCCATACCGGCGCGGATGGTCAGGTTTACGCGATCTATACCTTGGGCGGGGCCACGCTTTACGTTGATGAAGACATCTACCGGTCGGTGATCTGAGCGGGGAGCGCAGATGGAACGCCGTGTGCCCCGCGGGTCGGACAGGGTGGCAAAGCTGCGCCTTGCCCTGTTTCCGGCCTTGGCGGTGCTGCTTTCGGGATGTCTGGGCGGGTTGCAGCCGCCCGGATTGCAGGCTTTCGGCAAGGGACGCGCCGCCGAGGATGCGGGGCGGATGCAGGCCTTTGCCAACCCGGGCAGCACCGCCGGTTTTCCGCTGATCGACGATCTTCGCGCGCGCCGTTCGGTTGTGCCGCCGGCCGGACCCTTTGGGCAGGTGGCGGCGGCGGTTCTGTCGGGGTCAAGCGGTGCGACTGTGGCGCAATTGCAGATGGCGCGGTTGCAGAAGGAAGCGGTGGACAAGAACTGGTTGCCGCAGATCGGGCCGGTGGTGACGCTGGACAGTCTGGGTGCGCTGGCAGCCCAGATCGTGGCCGAGCAGGCGCTGCTTGACAACGGGCGGCGCAGGGCCGAGCGGGCCGTGGCTGCGGCAGATGTCGAGGTGGCGGCCGTCAGCCTTGCCGAAGACCGCAATGACCGCGTGCGGCAGGGGTTGCAGCTTTATCTTGCGGCCGAACAGGCGCGGGCGCAGGCGGCAGTTGCCAGCCGCGGGGTCGAGCGGATGGCGGCCTATCAGGATATGGTGCAGGAACGGGTCGATGGCGGCCTTTCGGACCTGTCGGAATTGCAGGTGGTCAGCCAGAAGCGGGCCGAAATGCAGGCCACCTATGCCGGTGACATGCAGATGGCGGAACGGTCGATGGCCGATCTTGCGGCGCTGGCGGGGCGGCCTTTGGCGGGGCTGCGCGGGCTGGATGCGCTGGGCGCGGGCACTGCCGTGCCCCTGGCGGTGCTGCGCGCACAGGGCGAAGGGGCGCGCAAGCTGGCCATGGCCGAGGCCGACCGTGCCGGTTCGCTGCCGGGGCTGGTGGCGACGGGGTCTTTCGAGGAAGGCGGCTTCAAGCCCGGGCTTCGGCTGGGCGGGGCGACTTTCGGCTTTGGCACGGGGGCCAAACTGCGGGCGCTTGAGGCGACGCCCGATCTGGTGGCGCGGCAGGTGGCCGATGCAGAGCAGACCGCGCAACGCCGCCTGACCACCCTTCAGGGCGAGATTGCCGAACTGCGCCTGCGCCAGACACAGGGGGCCGAGGTGTTGCGCCAGACCATGGCCAATCTTGACCTGTTCGTCGAACGCTACAAGGCGGGTCAGGCCTCGCTTCTCGAACTGGTCGGGCAGTATGACGGGGCGGTGCGGCTTGAACGGGATCAGGCGGCGCTGGTTTACGAGATTGCCGAACGCGAGGTCGAGATGGCGGCGCTGCGCGGGCAACTGGTTGACGGGGCGCCGATGTGACGACGCAGGTGATTTCGTTCGATATGCATCCGGCGCGGGGGGCAGGCATCACGGTGCAGGCGCCAAGGCCGATGCCGCAGGGCGAGGACGGGCCGCTTCCGGCGCGGGCGCGGCTGGCGGCGGCGGCGGCGGCGCTGGTCGGGGCCGAGGTGCCGGCCGCCGATCTGGCCGAGGCGCTGGTCAAGGCGGGGGCAGGGCCACGGCCGGGGCTTGAGGCGCTGGGGCAGGCGCTGCGCGATTGCGCGGGGCTGTCGGTGACATCGGGCAGACGGCGCGGGCTGGCGGCGGGCGATTTGCCCGCCTTGGCCGAAATGGCGGGCGGGCATCTGGTGCTGGTGCTTTCGGTCACGGATGCGGCGGTGACGATCCACGACCCCGAAGCGCCCGACCGCCGGAGCGAGATTGCCTTGGCCGAGTTCCTGCCCGTGTTCGCAGGGCGGCTGTTGACGGTGCGCGCGCCCTTTGCCCAGATCGAGGCGCGGCATGGCGAAGGGGCGGGCCGCCAGCACTGGTTCTGGAGCGAGTTCCGCCACCACCGCCGCGCGATGTTCGAGGTTTCGGCGGCCTCGCTGGTGTCGAACCTGCTGGCGGCGGGGATCGCGCTGTATTCGTTGCAGATTTACGACCGCGTCATTCCGCACCAGTCAGAGCCGACATTGTGGGTGCTGTCGCTGGGCGCGTTTCTGGCGATTGCGATGGATGCGGCGCTGCGGATCGCGCGGTCGGCGCTGATGGACATGACCGGCAAGCAGATCGAACTTGATGTGCAAGACCGGCTGATGCAGCGCCTGCTGGGGATGAAGGCCGCCCCGGGCGAGCGGAAACCTTCGACGATCTTCGCGGCGATGCGCGATTTCGGGTCGGTGCGCGAATTCTTTACCGCCAGCACGATCGGCACGATCGCAGACCTGCCGTTCCTGTTCATCTTTCTGGCGCTGGTCGCGATGATCGGGGGCAATATTGTCTGGGTGCTGGTGGCGGGCGGGGTGCTGATGGTGGTGCCGGGCCTGCTGTTGCAGCGCCGGATGGTGGCGCTGACCCATGCCACGCAGGGGGCAAGCACTCGGTCGGCCAAGCTGCTGTACGAGGCGGTGTTCGAACACGAGACACTGGCCACGCAGCGTGGCGAGGAAAAGGTGATGCGCCTGTGGTCGGAACTGGTGGCGCTGGCGGCGGCGAAATCGTCGGACCAGCGGCTGCTGACCACGTGGCTTACGACATGGGCCAGTGGCGTGCAGCAGGCGACCTATATCCTGGCCATCATGGTGGGCACCTACGAGGTGTTTGCGGGCACCTTTACGGTGGGCACGATCATCGCCGTGTCGATGCTGACAAGCCGGACACTGGCGCCTTTGTCGCAACTGTCGGGCACGCTGGCGCGGTGGTCCAACGTCAAGGCCGCGCTGCAAGGGCTTGAGGCCGTGGCCCATGCCCCGCAGGTGGAAGAACCGGGCCGCGCCTATCTGCGGCGCGAGCGGCTGAAAGGCGCGTTCGAGTTGCGCGCGGTCGAATTCCGCTATGACCCGAAGGCAAGCGCCACGGTGGATGTGCCCGCGCTGGCCATTCCGCCGGGGCAACATGTGGCCGTGCTGGGGGCCAACGGGTCGGGCAAATCGACGCTGCTGCGCCTGCTTGCGGGGCTGTACGAGCCGACGGGCGGGCGGGTGATGGTGGACGGGCTGGATATCGGCCAGATCCATCCGCGCGACCTGCGCCGCCAGATCGGCTATCTTGGCCAAGAGGTGCGGCTGTTTTCGGGAACGCTGCGGTCGAACCTGACGATGAACGCGCTGGAACGCGATGATGACCGTCTGGTTGCCGCACTCGATTTCGCGGGGCTGGGGCCGTTCGTGCGCAGCCATCCGCGCGGTCTTGACCTTGAGATCCGCGAGATGGGCGAAGGGCTTTCGGTCGGGCAGCGGCAAAGTCTGGGCTGGGCGCGGCTGTGGTTGCAAGACCCCGCCGTGGTGCTGCTGGACGAACCGACCGCCGCGCTGGACCAGACGCTCGAGACGACGCTGGTGTCGCGCCTTGGCGGGTGGTTGCAGGGGCGGACGGCGGTGATCGCCACCCATCGCATCCCGATCTTGCAGCTGACGCAGCGGACCGTGATCTTGCAGAATGGCAAGCTGGCGGTCGATGGCCCGCGCGAGGCGGTTCTGGCGCATCTGGCAAAGGCCGCGACATGACGACATTCGACGCGCCACTTTCGCAATCGACCCGCCGCCCGGGCCTGACGGTCTGGTTGATTGCGGCGACATTGGGGGTGTTTCTGGTCTGGGCGCATTTCGCATGGGTCGATGAAATCGTGCGCGCGCAGGGGCAGGTGGTGCCCTCGAGCCGCCCGCAGATCATCCAGAACCTTGAAGGCGGGATTCTGGCCGAGCTGAGCGTGGCCGAAGGGGACGAGGTTCAGGCAGGCCAGACGCTGGCGCGGTTGCAGGGCACGCAATATCAGGCGCAGGTCGATGACCTGACTGACCAGATCGCCGCGCTGGATATCCGGCGTCTGCGGCTGGAAGCCGAGGAAAAGGGTGCGACCGGTTTCGACGTGCCCGCCGATGCGGCGGCGCGGGTGCCCGATGTGCTGGCCTCGGAACGCGCGCTGCTGACGGCGCGGCAGACCGATTACGACGCCAAGCGCAGCGGGGCCGAGGCCGTGCTGAAACAGGCGGCGCGCGAACTCGAGATGACGCAAAAGATGTTCGACCGCGACGTGGCCCCCGAGATCGAGGTGACGCGGGCGAAAAAGGCCAAGTCGGATGCCGAGGCGCGGCTGAACGAGGTGATCACGACGACCAGCCTGGACCGGGCCTCGGAATATTCCAAGGTGCAGGCCGAACTGGCATCGTTGCGGCAGAAACTGCGGCTGTCGCAGGATCAGCTGTCGCGCACGGTGCTGGTGGCGCCGATGCGCGGCATTGTGAACCGGCTGGCCATTACCACCATCGGCGGCGTGGTGCGGCCGGGCGAGGAAATCCTCGAGATCATTCCGCTGGACGAACAGCTGTTCATCGAGGCCAAGGTAAAGCCCGCCGACATCGCATCGGTGCGGCAGGGGCAAGAGGCGACGATCAAGCTGTCGGCCTATGATTACACCATTTATGGCACGCTGAAGGCCGAGGTGACCTTTATCTCGGCCGATACGTTCAAGGATGAACGGTCGCGCGACCCCAATGGCGACCCGCATTACAAGGTGACGCTGCGGGTGGACCTTTCGAAGCTGACCGAACGGCAGGCGAGTTTGCAGATCCGGCCCGGGATGCAGGCCGAGGTCGAGCTGATGACGGGGGGCAAGACGGTGCTGACCTATCTGACGAAACCGCTGTGGCGCGGGTCCGAGGCGCTGACCGAACGGTGAGTGATCATGGCTGTCATCCCCGCGCAAGCGGGGATGACAGACGGCGCCGGCATGACGCCCGGTGTTCAGCGCCGGAGGCTGGTTGTCACATAGTTGCAAGACAGGTCGCGGCCCGACAGCGACCACGACCATGACACCGGATTGAACACCATACCCTTGCGGTCCACGGGGTCGAGGCCCGCGTTGCGAAGCAGGGTGTAAAGTTCATCCGGCGTGATGAATTTCTGCCAGTCATGCGTGCCCTTGGGCAGCCAGCGCATCACCCATTCGGCGCCGATGATGGCCATGACAAAGCTTTTGGGATTGCGGTTCAGGGTTGAACAGACCATCAGGCCGCCGGGCTTTAGCAGGTCATGGCAGGCGGTCAGATAGGCCTGCGGGTCGGACACATGTTCGACCACCTCCATGTTCAGCACCACGTCAAAGCGTTCGCCGGCGGCGGCAAGGTCTTCGGCGGTGGTGTGGCGGTAGTCGATCGCCAGCCCCGACTGTTCGGCGTGAAGCCGCGCCACGGGAATGTTGCGCGGGGCGGCATCGGCCCCCACCACCGTGGCGCCAAGGCGGGCCATGGGTTCCGAAAGCAGCCCCCCGCCGCAGCCGATATCAAGGATGCGCAGGCCCGCGAAGGGCAGGGGTTGCGTCAGGTCGCGGCCGAATTCGGCGGCGATCTGGCTGGTGATATAGTCAAGCCGGCAGGGGTTGAGCATGTGCAGCGGCTTGAACTTGCCATTCGGATCCCACCATTCGGCGGCCATGGCTTCGAATTTGGCGACTTCGGCGGGGTCTATGGTGGTATGGGTCGTCATGCGGTCACCTTTCGCAGGCCTTTGTTCTTGGCCCTTGCCGCGTTATATAGGGCAATGATGGATCACAGATCAGGCCAAAAGCGCGCAGTCGAATTTTTGTATCCGCCGATCGACCCGTTCGATCAGCGCGTGATCGATATGGGCGACGGGCATCGCATCTATGTCGAGCAATGCGGCAATCCCTATGGCATTCCCGTCGTGGTGCTGCATGGCGGGCCGGGGGGCGGATGCAGCCCCGCGATGCGGCGCTATTTCGACCCGTCGGTGTTTCGGGTGATCCTGTTCGACCAGCGCGGATGCGGGCGGTCGCGGCCCCATGCATCGGTGATCCAGAACACGACATGGCATCTGGTCAGCGATATCGAGGTGATCCGCAAGACGCTGGGCATCGACCGCTGGATATTGTTCGGCGGCAGCTGGGGCGCCACGCTGGCGCTGGTCTATGCCATCACCCATCCCGACCGCGTGACGCATATGGTGATGCGCGGTGTTTTCCTGATGACGCGGCGCGAACTGGACTGGTTCTATGGCGGCGGGGCGGGGGTGTTCTTTCCCGAACTGTGGGCGCGCTTTGCCAATGCGGTGCCGGCGGATGAACGCGACGACCTGATCGGCGCCTATCACCGGCGGCTGTTTTCCGGCAACCTGATGGAAGAGACGAAATACGGCCGCATCTGGGCCAACTGGGAAAACGCGCTCGCCTCGATCCACAATGACGGGATGATGGGCGAAAGCCCGGGCGAATACGCGCGGGCCTTCGCGCGGCTTGAGAACCACTATTTCCACAACGGCGGCTTCCTTGTGGAAGACGGCTGGATCCTGCGGGAAAAGAAGCGCATCGCGCATATTCCTGCGGTGATCGTGCAGGGGCGGTACGACATGATCTGCCCGCCCACCGCCGCGTGGAAACTGGCCCAAGGCTGGGACAATTGCGCGCTGCGCATCGTGCCCATGGCGGGGCATGCCCTGTCGGAACCCGGTATCAGCGAGGGGCTGGTGCGGGTGATGGACGGATTGCGCGACGGGGCCGCGTGATCCTTGCCCCACCGTGCAGGGGGCATTCTGCCCCCTCGGCCCGTGCCGGGCCTTCACCCCCTGAGGATATTTGAGGGCAGAAAATGTTGCTACGGCAGCTTCATTTTTTGCCCCCAAATATCCTCGGGGGGAGGGCGCGGCACGCGCCCGTGGGGGGCAGACAGCCCCCCTGCCGACGGCGGGGCCGGGTGCTGCGATTGGTCTTGCAGTTTCGGGGGGGCGGGCGTATATGCACATCCAACAGCGGAGTCGGGGTCCAAACCTGACGCCAACGATCCACGCGAGCGGGCCGCTGTGCCCGCTTTTTTGTTTTCCGAAAGCCGACATGTCCGATCTTATCGCCAAGACCGCCATCGACCGTCGCCTTGCCGACATCGTCGGCCCCGTGATCGAGGGGCTGGGGTTCGAATTGGTGCGCATCCGTCTGATGGGCGGCAAGACCCGTATCCTGCAGATCATGGCCGACCGGCCCGAAGGCGGGATCGAGGTCGATGATTGCGGCACCATCTCGACCGCCGTTTCGGCGGTGCTGGATGTGGAAGACCCGATCGAGGACAATTACATCCTCGAAGTCTCGTCCCCCGGCATCGACCGGCCGCTGACGCGGCTGAAGGATTTCGACATGTGGGTGGACTATGAGGCCCGCATCGAGACGACCGAACTGATCGACGGGCGCCGCCGGTTCAAGGGCGTGTTGCAGGGCACCGAGGGTGACGAGGTGCTGATCGAGATCGACGAGGGCGGCAACCCGCTGACCATCGGGCTGAAATTCGACTGGCTGTCGGATGCCAAGCTGATCCTGACCGACGAGCTGATCGCCGAGATGCTGCGCCAGCGCAAGGCGGCGGGGATCGTGGACGAAAGCCAGTTCGACGAGATCGAAGAAACCGAGGGCGACGAGGAGGACGAAGATGACGCGTCCGACACGCCCGAGACCAGACACTAATCCGGGAGGCCCATGATGGCGATTACTTCTGCGAACCAGTTGGAACTGCTGCAAACCGCCGAGGCGGTTGCGCGGGAAAAGATGATCGACCCGGAGCTGGTGATCCAGGCGATGGAAGAAAGCCTCGCCCGTGCCGCCAAGTCGCGCTACGGCAGCGAACTGGACATCCGCGTCAAGATCGACCGCAAGACGGGCCGCGCCACCTTTGCCCGCATCCGCACGGTGGTCGAGGACGAGGCGCTCGAGAATCATCACGCGCAGCTGACCGTGAAGCAGGCGAAGAGCTATCTGGCAGATCCGCAGATCGGGGACGAAGTGATCGACGAGGTTCCGCCGGTGGACCTTGGCCGGATCGCCGCGCAATCGGCCAAGCAGGTGATCCTGCAAAAAGTGCGCGAGGCCGAGCGTGACCGCCAGTATGACGAATTCCGCGACCGCAAGGGCAGTATCATCAACGGTGTCGTCAAGCGCGAGGAATACGGCAATATCATCGTCGATATTGGCCGTGGCGAAGCCATCCTGCGCCGGAACGAGAAGATCGGACGCGAAAGCTATCGTCCGAATGACCGCATCCGCTGCTATATCAAGGACGTGCGCCGCGAGCCGCGGGGTCCGCAGGTGTTCCTCAGCCGGACCGACCCGCAGTTCATGGCCGAACTGTTCAAGATGGAAGTGCCGGAAATCTATGATGGCATCATCAAGATCAAGGCCGTGGCGCGTGATCCGGGCAGCCGTGCCAAGATTGCCGTGATTTCCTATGACAATTCGATCGACCCCGTGGGCGCCTGCGTCGGTATGCGCGGCAGCCGTGTGCAGGCCGTGGTGAACGAATTGCAGGGCGAGAAGATCGACATCATTCCGTGGAATCAGGATCAGGCGACCTTCCTTGTGAACGCGTTGCAGCCTGCCGAGGTTTCCAAGGTCGTGATCGACGAGGAAGCGGGCAAGATCGAGGTCGTGGTGCCGGACGAGCAGCTTTCGCTCGCCATCGGTCGCCGTGGCCAGAACGTGCGTCTGGCCAGCCAGTTGACGGGGCTGGATATCGACATCCTGACCGAAGCCGAGGAAAGCCAGCGCCGTCAGGCCGAGTTTGCCGAACGCACCAAGCTGTTCATGGACACGCTGGATATCGACGAGATGATGGCGCAGCTTCTGGTTTCGGAAGGCTTCACCAATCTCGAGGAAGTGGCCTATGTCGAAACCGACGAATTGCTGTCGATCGACGGCTTTGACGAGGCGACGGCAGGCGAATTGCAGGCCCGTGCCCGCGATCACATCGAGGAACAGGCCCGCAAGGCGCTGGAAAATGCCCGTGCGCTGGGGGTCGAGGACAGCCTGATTGAATTTGACGGCCTGACACCCCAGATGGTGGAGGCGCTGGCGAAAGACGGCATCAAGACGCTGGAAGACTTCGCAACCTGCGCCGACTGGGAACTGGCCGGTGGCTGGACCACCGAGAATGGCCAGCGCAAGAAAGACGAGGGGATTCTCGAGAAGTTCGAGATGAGCCTTGAGGAAGCGCAGACCCTGATCATGACCGCACGGGTCATGCTGGGCTGGGTCGATCCGTCCGAACTGGAAACGGCGGCGGAAGAGACCGAAGAAGAGGAGGCCGAGGCCTGAGGCCTCGGAACCCGACGCCATGACGCGGGGCGGAAAGACCGACGAACGGGACGAGGCCGAAAGGAAGTGCATCGTCACGGGCATCAGCCAGCCGAAGGGCGGGTTGGTGCGGTTCGTCGTCGGCCCCGAGGGCGATGTGGTGCCGGATGTGCTGGGGCGTTTGCCCGGGCGGGGGTTCTATGTCACGGCCGATCGCAAGGCGATCGACAAGGCCGCGGCAAAGGGGCTGTTCGCACGGGCGGCGCGGCAGCCGGTAAAGGTGCCCGACGGGCTGGCCGACCTGATCGAGGGGCAGCTGGCGCGGCGTGTGGTCGATTTCGTGTCGATGGCGCGCAAGGCGGGATTGGCCGTGACCGGCTATGAAAAGGTCAAGGATTGGCTGGTGAAGGACAAGGCGCGAATCCTTGTGCAGGCCAGTGACGGGTCGGAACGCGGGAATGCGAAGCTGCGGCCCCCGAATGGCGAGGAAACGTTGATCCGTTGCCTTTCGTCGGGGGAATTGGGTTTGGCATTCGGTCGCGAACGTGCGATACACGCCGCGCTTGCGGCTGGTGGACTCACGACGCGTGTTGTAGAGGAAGCGGCAAGGCTTGCGGGAATCCGCGGGCTGATCGGCGGCGAGACCGCCGGAGAGGA